>CATLAL010000004.1 GCA_949878425.1 uncultured Oscillospiraceae bacterium | reverse complement strand
TACATCCATGTTTTCCATCCTGCTTTTTATCCCGTCCACTATGCTGTCGGGAATTATGTTTCCGAGCGAAATGCTTCCGCAGGCATTTGCCATTGTTGGAAAACTGTTTCCTGCAACATGGGGATATCAATTGATGACTGACTCTGCGTTTTCTCTGCAAACGCTCTGCCCCCTGCTCGGTATTTTCCTCATAGCGTTTATCGCATGTGGGGTTCTACTAAAGAGAATTCGTGCCCGGTGATCCTGCTGATACACCTTCCATCTGCCCAGCGGCGGAAAAAACCGCTGCTGGGCAGAGCAATTATCCATATTCAAACGTTATTTCTGGCGGCGGTTTTGACGATTCAAAGCCGCCGCTTTTTATGCTTTGGCGGCAATTATAGCGATCTTCTCGGGCGGCGCAAAGCGCCGCTTGTACCCGCGCCGCTGCCGGCTTCGGCCAATCCCATCATTGCCGGCTCCGCCGTCAACGACCGGGCCGGCGGCCGGCGGCCGCCTATGACCGCTTGTACCCGCGTCATTCGCCGTTCCGGCGAACGACCGCTCGGGCGGCGCAAAGCGCCGCCTATGACAAAACCTCCGCTTTTTCCTCCCGTATATTCTCCCCGGTCCAGGGACACAATGCCAATGTGCCGCTTTTGAAGAGGAGCGGCCGCAAAGGGGGATGAGGAACGTGCAGGGCAAAGTGGAGATCTGCGGAGTGAACACCTCAAAATTAAAGGTGCTGCGCAATGAGGAGACCATGGAGCTGCTGCGCCGGACCAAGGAGGGGGACAAGCAGGCCCGGGAGGAGCTCATCAGCGGGAATCTGCGGCTGGTGCTGTCAGTGATCCAGAAATTCTCCGGGAGAGGCGAAAATCCAGACGACCTCTTCCAGGTGGGCTGTGTCGGGCTCATCAAGGCTATCGACAACTTTGATATCAGCCAGCCGGTGCGCTTTTCCACCTACGGCGTACCCATGATCGTAGGAGAGATCCGACGGTATCTCCGGGACAACAGCGCCATCCGGGTCAGCCGCAGTATGCGGGACACGGCCTACAAGGTGATGCAGGCCCGGGAGCGGCTCATGGGCCAGTCCCAGCGGGAGCCCACGGTGGAGCAGCTGGCCCGGGAGCTGGACATTCCCCGGGAGGACGTGATTTTCGCCATGGACGCGGTGATGGACCCAGTGAGCCTCTTTGAGCCGGTCTACTCCGAGGGCGGGGATACCGTATGCGTTATGGACCAGGTGAAGGACCAAAAAAATACGGACGAGCGCTGGCTGGAGCAGATCGCCCTGAAGGACGCCGTGGACCGGCTGGGAGAGCGGGAGCGGCACATTCTCGCCCTGCGCTTCGGCGAGGGCAAAACACAGATGGAGGTATCCGCCGAGGTGGGCATCTCCCAGGCCCAGGTCAGCCGGCTGGAGAAAAACGCGCTGAAATCCATCAAAAAGAATATCTGAGGGACGTATAGGACAGTCCCCTCCTCTCATATAGTCAAATTGCTTGATGATAGACTACTCTGGGAGGCGATGTGGGCCATGCAATGCAGAATGGTGGAGCTCCGCTGCAAGGAGGTCATCAATATCTGCGACGGATGCAGACTGGGCTTTGTGGGCGATGTGGAAGTGATGCTGCCGGACGGAAGAGTGATGGCGCTGGTAGTACCGGGTCCCTGCCGCTTCTTTGGTCTCTTTGGCAAGGGGGAGGAGTTCTACATTCCCTGGGACTGCATCAAGCAGATTGGGGATGACATCATTCTTATCGACAAGCCCCCGGAACGCCGTCCGCCCTATCAGGACCGGCGGAAAAGGAAGCGGTCTTTCTTTTAGAGAAAGACCGCTTCCTTTTTTATCCGTTTTAAACGCCCTATTCACGGCCTCAAACGCCGTCCGGGCAGCTCCTATCCTTCTCCCATATAGGCGTCAGTCCGCCGGAGCCCTCCAGCTGGGACCAGGCCACTAGTTTCTCCGGGGCAAAAGCTCTCTCGTCCATGCTGCCTATCACTCCCTTCCGGGAACAGAATACAGGATGCGCTCAAAATTTGCAAGGATTTTTTCGCCGCCAAAGAAAATCCCACCAGCTGTGCCCCGCTGTCATAGGGAAAAGCCGTCGCCGCATACCATGGCGGAGAGGTGAATTACCATGCGCCGCAGATACCGACCGCCAATGACCGGAGCCCAGAAGGCCAGAGCCTTCTGCTTCCTTTTCGCCGTACTGCTCATCACGCTGGCCCTGGTGGCCACCACCCATCTGCGCTCCCTGCTTGGAAATCTGGCGGTAACCCGGGTATCCAACATGGTCGGTCAGGTGGTTACGTCCGCTGTCACAGACGCACTGGCCAGCGGAGAAATTCAGTACAACAACCTCATCACCCTGGAAAAGGGGTCCGACGGCAGCATCACAGCCCTTCACAGCAACATGGCGGAGTTCAACCGCCTCCAGGCCGCCATCACCCAGGACGTGCTCACCCGGCTGGACCAGGTGTCGGACACGGACCTGACCCTTCCCATCGGCACTCTCACCGGCTCCGCGCTGCTGGTGGGCCGGGGGCCCAGCGTGCGGGTAAAGATGCAGTCCGTGGGCAGCTGCTCGGCCCACTTTGAAAACCAGTTCGACCAGGCGGGCATCAACCAGACCACCCACCGCATCCTGCTCTGCGTGGACGTATCCATGAGCATCCTGCTGCCCGGTTTTCGCACAAGCACCGAGGTCTCCAACTCCTTCTCCGTGGCGGAAACGGTCATTGTAGGCGCTGTGCCGGACACCTACACCTACTTTGACTCCGGAAATCCCGTTGAGGAGGACGCCTTCGAGTACTCCATCAACAACGGCTGACCGCTTGACGTTCCACCGCGCTTCTGCTATACTGGGCCCAAACAGAGAGAGGAGGTCCCCAGCTATGAAACTTGCGGAGGCCCTACAGCTGCGAAGCGACCTGCAAAAGCGGATGGAGCAGCTCTCCGGCCGCCTGTGCGACAACGCCACGGTGCAGGAGGGGGAGTCCCCCGCCGAGAACCCGGCGGAGCTGCTGGCGGAGTATGACAGCTGCGCGGCGGAGCTGGAGGAGCTGATCACCCGCATCAACCGCACCAACAGCGAGACCACGACCGAGGGCGGCTCCTTGACGGAGCTGCTGGCCCGGCGGGACTGCCTGAAAAAACGGGTGGAGACCTACCGGAATTTTCTCACCTCCGCCAGCAGCCTGACCCGGCGGGCCACCCGGTCGGAGATCAAAATTCTCAGCGCGGTCTCCGTGCCGGAGTACCGGAAGCGGACGGACGCCCTCTCCCGCCAGCTGCGGGAGACGGACAGCGCTATTCAGGCCGCCAACTGGACTACGGAGCTGCTGTAACCGCAGTATTTTGGTTAGCCATACCGGGGCGAACGGGGGCTCTCCCGGCCGAGTTGGCGGAGCCGGGCGCCGTCCTGAGAGGGACAACATAGTGGACGCGGGCCGGGGCGCCTGCGGGGCGAGGTTCAAATCCCCGCTGCACAGATATGCCCAGCACAGTAACAGCCGCATGATAACCCAGCAAAACGCACGACCACGCGTTGACCGGTATGGCGAGGGTGGGAACGGGGACAGAAGCCGGGAGGGTCCGAGAACCCCCCGGTTTTTCTGCTCCCGCCCATTGACAAATTCCTGTTTTCAGGCTATACTACCCTCAACGCGATGATGGGAACCAGTAGCGCCGCTCTTCCTGCGCAGAGAGCCTCCGGCCGGTGGAAGGAGGAGAGGGCGGCGGCGCGAATACATCCCTGAGCAGCGGACCGAAGCGCCTGAAGGGTGTGCGTAGGCTCCGCCGGGCGCGCCCGGTACAGCGCAGAGGTCCTGTTGGGGACCTCGCGAGGCCGCTTTCGCGAGGAGGCGGCGAACCAGAGGTGGTACCGCGAGCTTTCGCCCTCTGTCCTGAAGGGACAGGGGGCGTTTTGATGCGGAAAGGGAAATGATATGGGACACAAGGTGTTTGGAGCACCCCGGCCGGGGATAGAATACCGGGACCGCCCCGGGGCCTATGGCATCGCCTTTGACGGCCAGGGCCGGGCAGCGGTGATATCCTGCGCGGGCTATGGCCGCTTTCTGCTGGGGGGCGGCATGGAGCCGGGGGAGAGCGAGGTGGAGTGCCTCCGCCGGGAGGCCATGGAGGAGACGGGTTATATCGTCACAGTGGGGGACAAGGTTTGTTCCAGCGAGGGGTATACCACCATACGGCAGACGGGAGAGCCCTTCCATCCGATCCAGCACATCTATTTGATCGAACTGGGGGAAAGGGTGGCGGAGCCGGCGGAGGACGACCATATCCTGGCTTGGGTGCCGGTGGAGGAATTTTGCCGCGACACACACCTGGAATATCAATCCTGGTCCATGAAAATGGCCTGGGAGCTCTACAAAAGACAACAAAAGGAGAAACAATTATGACCATTTACGACGAACTGGTGGCCCGGGGCCTCATCGCCCAGGTCACAAACGAGGATGAAATTCGGGACATGATCAACGCGGGCAAGGCCACCTTCTACATTGGCTTTGACTGCACCGCCGACAGTCTGACGGCGGGCCACTTCGTAACTCTGACCCTCATGAAGCGCCTGCAAATGGCGGGCAACAGCCCCATCGCCCTTATCGGCGGCGGCACCACCATGATCGGCGACCCAACCGGCCGCACGGACATGCGGAAAATGCTTACCAAGGAGGACATCGACCACAACGCCGCCTGCTTCAAGCGGCAGATGGAGCGCTTTATTGAATTCGGCGAAGGCAAGGCCCAAATGGTCAACAACGCCGACTGGCTTTTACGTCTGAACTATGTGGAGCTTCTGCGGGAGGTGGGGGCCTGCTTCTCCGTGAACAACATGCTCCGGGCGGAGTGCTACAAGCAGCGCATGGAGAAGGGGCTCAGCTTCCTGGAGTTCAACTATATGATTATGCAGTCCTACGACTTCTACCACCTCTTCCAGCACTACGGCTGCAACATGCAGTTCGGCGGCAACGACCAGTGGAGCAACATGCTGGGCGGCACGGAGCTCATCCGCCGGAAGCTGGGCAGGGACGCCCACGCCATGACCATCAATCTGCTCACCGACTCCCAGGGCAATAAGATGGGCAAAACCGCCGGCAACGCCGTGTGGCTGGACCCCAACAGGACCAGCCCCTATGACTTCTACCAGTACTGGCGAAACGTAGAGGACGCGGACGTGATGAAGTGCATCCGCTGGCTCACCTTCCTGCCCCTGGAACAGATCGACGAGATGGACAGCTGGACCGGCAGCCAGCTCAACCGGGCCAAGGAGATCCTGGCCTGGGAGCTGACCAGCATGGTCCACGGCAAGGAGGAGGCCGACAGGGCCCAGGAGGCGGCGAGGGCTCTCTTCGGCGGCGGGGGCGACAAGTCCGACATGCCCACTACGGAGCTGACAGAGGCCAGCTTTGAGGACGGCAAAATCGGCATCATAAATCTGCTGGTAGCCTGCGGCCTGGCGCCCTCCAAGGGGGAGGCCCGGCGACTGGTCCAGCAGGGCGGCGTGTCCGTCAACGGCGAAAAGGCGGCGGACATTGATCAGAAATTTGACGCGGAGATGTTTGCCGGCGAGGGCGTCATCATCAAAAAGGGCAAGAAGGTCTTTCACCGGGCGGCTCTGCGCTGAATATATAGTAAACGCAGTTGAAAACGCGTACGTGGTGGGCTCCGCCCCGTGGGCCGCGCTCTGCGCGGCTTAGGCTGGGGCGGCCTCTGGCCGCCTAACGCCAAACCCGCTGGGGCGTTGCCTAGGTGGCTGGAAAGCCGCCCGAGCGGTCGTTGGGCCGCCCGGCCGGCCCTAAACTTTACCGCTTTTCAACTGTGGCCACTATAATGTACGCGGATTGGTGATTGGCAAAATCAGCGGCGATTACAAGAGGGGGGACCGGCAAATGCCGGTCCCCCCTCCCCTGCTGTGCAATCAAATCTCGTTAAATGTATACCGATGTTTTTGTCCGGCCTGACAGACCACCTCGATGGTCGTGGTGCCGTCCTTCTCCGTCACGTCGAACTCGGCGGACGCGTCGTTCTTAAACAGGCTGCGGACGTACTCCTCCGGGCTCTCCAGCTCCGCCTCCAAAAACTCCTGGGTGTCCGGCGCGCAGGGGCTGTAGACCTGCTTGATGATCTCATACTCTTTCATTGAAAGCGCCTCCTATCTCAGCGGTTTAGTTGATATCGCACATATAGTTTACAACAACATCGCCGATTTTGCAAGTTTTTTACAAAAGAAATTTCCAGCCGTGAGGAGAATTTTTACTCCGGCAGCCCATTCACCAGATCCTTAAACACCCGGCCCCGCTCCTCGAAGTTCCTGAACCGGTCAAAGGAGGTGCTGGCCGGGGAGAGCAGCACCACGTCCCCCTCCCCGCTGCGGCTGTCCGCCAGGGCCACCGCCGCCGGATAGTCAGGGACCTCCAGAATCTCCAGCCCCCGGAAGTTCTCCGCCTCCTCCGCCGCCCGGCGGATAGCGCCGGCGGTGGCCCCGCAGAGAATCAGGAGCTTCACGTGGTCGTTGATCACCGGACCCAGGGGGGCGTAGCTGACGCCCTTGTCCTTTCCGCCGGCAAGGAGCACCACCTTCTCCGGGAAGGACCGGAGCCCCGCCATGGTGCGGCTGGGGCTGGAGGCAATGGAGTCGTTGTACCAGCGCACGCCCCGGCGCTCCCGCACCAGCTCAATGCGGTGCTCCACCCCGCCGAAGGTTCGGGCAAACTCCCGGACCGTCCCGTCCGGAACCAGCCCTTGGACCGCGCAGATGGCGGCCATGTAGTTCTCCACGTTGTGGACGCCGGGCAGCAGGATGTCTGCCAGAGGCAGAACCTGCCGCTCCCCCGTCTCATCCCTATACCAGATAGCCTCTCCCCGCAGAAAACAGCCCCGCTCCGGGACGCTATTCCGTGTAAAGTATAAACGCTTTGCAGCCGTTTCCTCCGAGAGGCTCCTGGTAATTTCGTTGTCCAGATTGCAGACCGCCGTGTCCCCGCATCCCTGATAGCGCAGCACCGCCGCCTTGGCCCGGACGTACTCCTCCATATCCGTGTGCATGTCCAGATGGTTGGGCGCCAGGTTGGTCAGCACGGCGATATGGGGGCTCCGCTCCATGGTCATGAGCTGGAAGGAACTCAGCTCCACCACCGCCCAGTCCGTGCTCGCGATGGCGTCCGCCCCGCTGAGGAGGGGCCTGCCGATGTTGCCCCCCAGGTGGACGGTGTGCCCCGCCGCCTGGAGCAGCCGGGCGATGAGGGTGGTGGTGGTGGTTTTCCCGTCGCTGCCGGTGACAGCGAGGATGGGACAGGGACAGACCTCAAAAAAGATCTCCATCTCCGATGTAATCACACTGCCTCTGGCCTGGGCCTCCTCCAGATACCGGGGGTGCAGACCGGGGGTGCGGAAGATCACGTCCTGATCCAGCCCCTCCAGGTAGCCGGGCCCCAGGCGGAGCTTGCAGCCGGCGCGCTCCAGCGCCTCCCCCAGCTCCCCCAGATCGCTCCTCTTGTCGCATGCCGTCACGTCCAGCCCCGCTTCCAGCAGCAGCTCCAGCAGCGGCCGGTTGCTGACGCCCACGCCGATGACGGCCACGGATTTCCTGGCAAGGGAGCGCAGATACGCCTGTAATGTCACAATAGGTCACTCCCCCATTGGTTTTTGCGGGATTATGCCTCCCCTACTTTCCCAGCAGCTTCTCCAGGGCCGCCAGGCGCAGGCAGACGCAGAACACGTCAATGGCCGCCTCCAGCTCCGCCACCGGGGGCAGGCTGGGGGCGATGCGGATGTTTCGGTCCCTGGGGTCCTTCCCGTAGGGGAAGGTGGCCCCCGCGCCGGTCATCACCACGCCCGCCTCCTTGCACAGGGCCAGGGTCCGCTTGGCCAGGCCGTCCATGGTGTCCAGGCTCACGAAGTAGCCGCCCTTGGGCCGCTTCCAGGAGGCGATGCCCAGGGGGGCGATCTCCCGGTCCAGGGCGTCCAGCACCGTGCGGAACTTGGGCCCCAGGATGGCGGCGTGCTTCTTCATCAGCTCCAGGGTGTGGGCCTTGTCCTTCAAATAGCGCACGTGGCGCAGCTGGTTGACCTTGTCGTGGCTGATGGTCTGGAAGGTGAGAAGGCCGATCATGTACTTGATGTTGTCCACGCTGGAGGCCATGACGGAGATACCGGCCCCCGGGAAGGTGACCTTGGAGGTAGAGGCAAACTCAAAGACCATGTCCGGGTTCCCCGCCTCCCGGCACAGGGCCAGGATGTCCGGGAAGGGCACGTAGTCGCCCTCGAACTCGTGGATGCAGTAGGCGTTGTCCCACATGAGCAGGAAGTCCGGCGCGGCGGGGCGCAGATGGGCAATGCGGTCAATGGTCTCCTGGCTGTAGATGATGCCGTCCGGGTTGGAGTACTTGGGTACGCACCACATGCCCTTGACCTCCGGATCCCTCACCGCCTCCTCCACCGCGTCCATGTCCGGACCGGTTTCCGTCATGGGGATGGTTATGAGCTCCATGCCAAAGGACTGCGTCACGTTGAAGTGGCGGTCATAGCCCGGGGAGGGGCAGAGGAACTTCACCCGGTCCAGCTTGGCCCAGGGCTTCTCGCTGTGGAGCAGGCCGTGGGTGTAGGCCTTGGCGATGGTGTCGTACATCAGATTCAGGCTGGCGTTGCCGCCAATGAAGCACTCCTCCGGCCTGCACCCCAAAATCTCCGCAAAGTACCGCCGGGCGCAGGGCAGGCCCGCCAGCTCCCCGTAGTTGCGCACGTCCAGTCCGTCCTCCACGCAGTCCTCCGGACGGCTGAGCACGGTGAGGATGTCGCTGACCAGGTCCAGCTGCTCCTTGCCCGGCTTGCCCCGGGACATGTCCAGCTTCAGGTTCTTTCCCTTGAGCTCCTGGAACCGCCCAGCTACGGCGCTGTACTCCTCCTCCAGCTGGGCTCTGCTCATGCTTGCGTATTCCATGGCTGTTCTCCTTTTTCTTCTCCCTGTGGGGGATTCTCGTTCCCCCTATTGTACTATGGGCGGGGAGAAAAAACAAGGGGGAAAATGGCCGGAAAAAGCGCCAGCCCTACGGGCTGGACCCTCTTGCTTCACGAGAGTCATGGAGGGAAGCTATCCTTCTCAGCCAATGAGTCAAAAGCGCCCTTCTGCCAGCTTGGCGTTCGTCTCGCTCCGCCTGCTGATTTTTTGCCGCACTGCGTGAAATCGCCTCGTAAAACAGCAGGGGTCCCGTGGAGCGCCGCAAAGCGGCGCTTTTAGCGCTAAGGCCGCCGCAGACGGCCCAGCGGGGGGCGCTTAGCCCCCGGCGGCTTTTTGGGTACTTTTTGTCCGCACAAAAAGTATCCGCGGGGTCCGGGGCCGCGCAGGCCCCGGGGCTGACGAGTAGATAGGCACTTGCGGGCGAATAAAACTCCCCCGTCCCGCAAAAGGGCGTCCGGTACAAGGACTGTACCGGACGCCAATTTTTCACAGAATGATGCAGATGAGCCCGCCGCTGCCCTCGTTCACGATCCGCTGGAGGGTCTCCTGGAACTTCAGCCGGGCGTCCATGGGCATGCGGTACAGCTTCGCCTGCAAGTCCTCGTTGACCAGCTCGTGGAAGCTGCGGCCGAAGATGTTGCTCTCCCAGATCTGGGTGGGGTCGCCGCTGAATTTGTCCATGAGGTAGTTGACCATGTCCTCGCTCTGCTTCTCGTTGCCCACGATGGGGGACACGGTGGACTCGATATCCACCTTGAACATGTGGATGGACGGGGCGCTGGCCTTCAGCTTAATGCCGTAGCGTCCCCCCTGGCGCATGACCTCCGGCTCCTCCAGCAGCAGCTCCTCCATGGTGGGCATGACGATGCCGTAGCCGGTCTCATAGACGTTGCTGAGGGCGTCGGCCACCTTGTCGTACCGGGCCTTCACCTCCGCCAGGGTGGTCAGCAGGTTCATCAAATCCCCGTCGTCCGCCACCGTGAACCCGGACTGGCTGGAGAGGGTCTCGTAGAACAGCTCCCTGGGCAGCTGAAGCTCCGCCGAGGCGATTCCCCGGCCCAGGTCGATGGAGAGCACCCGGCTCAGGGAGATGTTCTCCTGCTCACCCATCTCCTTCACCACCGGCTCCACCTCCCGGATGTGGCAGAGCTTCTCGCCCCCCTCCCGGATGACGCCGTAGACCGCCTGCTTGATGGGGTGGCTCATGGGCAGCGCATCCACCCAGGCGGGCAGGAACAGCCGCATCTCCCGCAGGGGGAACTCGTAGAGGATGCTCTTGATGATGTAGGTGATGGCCTCCTCCCCCAGCTCCAGGCAGTTTACAGGCAGACACTGGACGCCAAAGCGGCTGGAGATGTCCCGGCTGATGCTGGCAGCCCGGCTGCTGTGGGGCTCCGCGGAGTTGAGCAGCACCACAAAGGGCTTTCCCAGCTCCTGGAGTTCGCTTATCACCCGCTCCTCCGCCTCCAGGTAGTCCTCCCGGGGGATGTCGGTAATGGAGCCGTCCGTGGTAATGACGATGCCTACGGTGGAGTGCTCCTCGATCACCTTCCGGGTGCCGATCTCCGCGGCCTCCGCCATGGGGATCTCGTGGTCCATCCAGGGCGTCATTACCATACGGGGCTCGCCGTCCTCAAACTGCCCCATGGCCCCCTTGACCATGTACCCCACGCTGTCAATGAGCCGCACGGAGAAGGCCGCGCCCCCCTCCAGCGTCACCTCCACCGCCTCCTCGGGGACGAACTTGGGCTCCGCCGTCATGATGGTCCGGCCGCTGCCGGACTGGGGCAGCTCGTCAATGGCCCGCTCCCGGCGGTACACGTTTTCAATGTTGGGGATAACGCAGGTCTCCATAAACCGCTTGATAAAGGTGGACTTTCCCGTGCGGACCGGCCCCAGCACCCCAACGAACAGGGACCCGCCGGTGCGCGTGGCGATGTCCTGATAGAGATCGGTATTTGTCATAGCAGCCTCCCATTTGGTTGTTCATCCTTTTTCTTAAAAGAAAAAGGATCAAAAAGAATTTTAACTGTCTTTGCTTGGGGCCAGAGGAGCGTCAAGCGGCTTCAAGAGAATACCGCAATTTGTGAGATGCCCGGTCCAGGTCCAATGGCGGGCTCCTGCCCCGGGCCCACTGCGATTCCTGAAGCTCCGCCCGATGACGCCAGCGTATCAAAAAGAACGTTTTGACCTCCGTTTCGGGAGGTTTGGAACTCTTTGCCTCTACTCTATGAGGGCCTGGCCGGAAATATGACGGAAAAAACGCGGCCCTGTCCGGGCCGCGTTCCTCCGATTTATGACCGTTTTATGACCGTTTCTCTCTCTGGTTTCTCAGATAATCTCTCCGGTGCAGCAGGTGGAAAACAGCCGTGGGGCACAGCATTCCCACCGCGATGGACACCGCCAGCAGCACGGTGGTCAGCGCCTGGGCCAGGCAGGCGCTCAGGTCGTTGTGCATGAAGTACTGCATGGTGTGGTACAGCGACCCGCCGGGAATCAGCGGAATGGAGGCCGTGACGATAAACAGGGTGGCCGGGCACTTGACCACCCGTGCCATGATCTCCCCGTAGACGGTCAGGACCACGGACGCCGCAAAGTACCGGACCACGTCCTGGTCCGTCGCAAAGCCCATCAGCAGATAAATCCCCCAGGCCAGCAGTCCCCCCAGGCTGGCCAGCAGCAGCTTCTCCCGGCGCACCCGGAACAGCAGCGCGAATCCCAGGGAGCCCAGAAAGGCGGTAATCAGCTCAACCGCATACTGCATCTTCCCGCCTCCTTACAGCAGGCCCGCCACAAGGGCGAAGCCGCAGGCAATGGTCAGCGCCAGCAGAGTGGCCTCAATAAACCGCATCAGCCCGGAGATGGTGTTGCCGCTGAACATATCCCGCAGGGAGTTGGTCAGAGCCAGGCCCGGAATGAGCAGCATGATGTTGCCGATGCTGATCATATCCACGCTGTCCCCCAGGCCGAATCGGACCGCCAGCCCTGCCAGCAGCCCCCCCAGGCAGGAGCACAGCAGGGCGGAGAGAAAGGCATTGGCCTCCGTGCGGCGGATGGCCTGGTCCAAAAATTTCAGCATCACGCCAATCACGCCGGAGGCGGCGGCGTCCAGAGCGCTCCCCCCGAAGAACAGGGAGAAGGAGGAGGATACGAGGGCGTAGGTGATCAGCTGCACCCCAAAGCCGTACTGGGGCGCGGCCAGAATCTCCTCCAGGCCCTTTTTCATCTCCTGGAGGCTCAGGCGCTCCCCACAGGTCCGCCGGCACAGCTGGTTGAGCAGCTCCAGCCGGTGCAGGTCGTACTGCTGGCCGGAGATCCGGCGGGTCTGGGTCAGCGCGCCGAACTTGTGGGAGTAGATAGTGACCACAATGCTGGATGTGATCGTAAACACGTCGGCCCGCTCCGCCCCGTAGGCGATGCACAGCCGCTGGATGCTGTCCTCCACCCGGCTGACCTCGCCGCCGCACTGGAGCATGTGCTGGCCGATATCCAGCACGTGGTAGAGGTATTCGTTGGCCCGCTCCGCCTCCGCCAGCAGAGCGAAGCACCCCGCCTCCTCCGGAGGCAGGGATTGACTGGCAGTTCCCATGTCGATTTCTCCTTGCTATAGTTCGGAAATAATACCACAGCCCGGGACAAATTGCAAGCGGTTTTATGGAAGACTCCGACAGGGATAGCGGCCCGCCTCTCTGGGCAAAGAAAAGAAAGGAGAGGCATGATTTCTACCTCTCAGATTTCGATTGATTGAACGGCCGGGATCTGATATAATCATCCCAGCCCCATTTTACTGGACAGGAGTGGTTCCTATGAGCATCGCTTCCCTGGCGCTATCCATGGCCCTGGCGGCCGGACTCTGCCTCCCGGCTTTCCCGGCGGCGGAGCCGAGCGCGCCCCAGGCCGTCTATGAGGAGGAGCCTCTCCTCCCCGGCGAGTCCTTTACCATCGATATGTCCTTTGCGGGGGACTGCCTCCTGGCCACCGAAAAGAGCCAGAGCTACCGGGGCTCCTTCGCCTGGTATGCCTCCCGGGAGGAGCCCGCCTACTTCCTGGAGAAGGTCTGGGACATCTTCAGCGCCGACGATTTTACCGTTGTCAACCTGGAGAACGTGCTCACGGACCGGCCCCTGGAGGCCAAGGAGAAATCCACCACCCCCGCCTACTGGTTCAAGGCCCCCGCCCGTAACGCGGAAATTCTCACGGCGGGCAGCGTGGAGGCCGTCTCCCTGGCCAACAACCACACCGGCGACTACGGCGCCAAGGGAAAAGCGGACACCATCGCCGCCATACAGGAGGCCGGCCTGCCCTACGGCACCAACGAGGAGACCATCTATCTGGAGAAAAACGGCTTTACCGTGGCCGTTATCTGCAACGGCCTGTGGAACGAGGGGCAGGCCTCCCAGATCGTCCGGCGGATCAAGGAGGCCTCGGAGCGCTCCGACTATCAGATCGTGTTCTACCACGGCGGCACGGAGGGGACCCATGCGCCGGAGGACTGGAGGATCCGGGCCAGCCGCCGCCTGGTGGACGCGGGAGCGGACCTGGTGCTGGGGAACCACCCCCACGTATTGCAGCCTATGGAGGAGTACAAGGGGGTTCCAATCGTCTACTCCCTGGGCAACTTCTGCTACGGCGGGCACCGCAGGCCGGAGAACCGGACCATTATCTACAAGCTGGTGCTGACCGTGTGCGACGGCCAGGTGACGGCGGAGTCCACGGAGATCATCCCCTGCTACGTGTATACCGGCGACGTGAACAACTGGCAGCCCGCCCCCATCACGGATGAGGAGGAGCGGCAGAAGGTTCTGGACTTTATGGCCGGGGAGGCGGCTCTTCCCTATTAAGCCGCTCCAGCCGCTCCCGCTCCGCCTGGCTCAGGCGGAGATAGACCGGCGAGAGCTTCTGAGCGGACACCACCCCTCGGGGCCACAGCGCCGACGCCGCCAGCCCCACGCCTACGGCGCTCTGCATCCGCAGATGGACCGGCGCCAGCCGGCAGGGGATTCCCCGTGCCTCAAAGTCCTGCCGGCACAGCTGCGCGCCGTCTCCCACCAGGGTGAGAGGGCCCTCCAGCCCCGCCAGATCGGCGGCGGCATCCTCCAGGGAGATGGCCCGGTCCTCCCGCTGGCGGACGGGTCCGCCGTCCCCGCACCGGAACACGGCGTTATAGATCTGCCGCCGTCTGGCGTCCATGGCGCAGAAGAGCGTCCCATTCAGATGGGCCAGGGGCCAGGCCATGGCCTCCAGGGTGGATACGCCGACGCAGGGCTTGTCCGCCGCCCAGGCCAGCCCCTTTACCGCGGAGATGCCGATGCGCAGTCCAGTAAAGGAGCCAGGCCCCGCGGCCACCGCCACCGCGTCTATATCCCCCATGGTCAGCTCGCTGTTTCTCAGCATGTCCTCCACCATGGGCAGCAGGGTCCGGCTGTGGGTCAGGCCCGTGCACTGCCACGCGGAGGCAATCGGAACGCCCTCCGCCAGCACCGCGCAGGAGGCGGCCTTGGCGGAGCTCTCCAGGGCAAGAATCCTCATCGCTCTGCTCCTTTCACGCGGATGCGCCGCCAGTCCTCATTTTCCCCGCAGCGGCAGATATCCACCGTAATCGCGTCCGCCGGCAGCGCTCCCGCCGCCCGCTCACTCCACTCCACGGCGCACACGCCCCCCCGGTCCAAATAGTCCTCCCAGCCGATGTCGAAGAGGTCCTCCGCCCCTCCCAGCCGGTACATATCAAAGTGGAACAGGGGCAGACGCCCCTCGTATTCGTTGACAATGGCAAAGGTCGGGCTGGTAACCCGTCCCCGGTACCCCAGGCCCCGGGCCAGGCCCCGGGTAAACGCCGTCTTTCCCGCGCCCAGGCCGCCGGAGTAGGCCACCACGTCACCGGCGCGGAGCTTGGCCGCAAGGGCCTCGCCCAGGGCCTCGGTCTCCGCCTCGCTGTGGGATATATACTCCATGTTCGCCGCTCCTATCGGAATATGGTATACAGGCTGTACTGGAGCTAGTATACCATATTCTTTTTCCAAATGCAATTTTTATAGCAAGCTTCAAAATACAGCAATCATCAAAAATAACGGCAGCTGCTGTAGCGTCGGTTTTAAAACAGACTCTAGGGTGCGCCGGCCCCCCACTTGTTTTTTCCCCCGCAGCGTGGTACAATCTGGTCAAACGACCCTGGAGGTACTCCCCATGCGCATGCGAAAGAAAAAAAATCTGATCCCCCGGATGGAGCGGTGCGCCGCCTGCCACGTCCGGGACGGCTTCGCCCTGCGGGGCCGCTGGCGGCAGGAGCTGATGCCGGAGGCGGCGGCGCTCTATCTGGAGCTGGGCTGCGGCAAGGGCCGCTTCACGGCGGAGACGGCCAGACAGAATCCGGACATTCTCTTCATCGCCATTGAAAAGGTGCCCGACGCCCTGGTGGTGGCCATGGAGCGGGCTGTGGCCATGGAGCTGAAAAACGTGTTCTTCGTAGTGGGAGACGCGGCGCTGCTGCCGGACTACTTCGCCCAGGACGAGGTGGAGCGCATCTATATCAACTTCTGCGACCCCTGGCCCCCCAAGCGCCAGGCCAAGCGCCGCCTGACCCACCGGGGCTTTCTGGAGACCTACCGGAAGGTGCTCAGGCCCGGCGGGCAGGTCCACTTCAAAACTGACAACCAGCCCCTGTTTGAGTTCTCCCTTCTGGAGTTTCCGGAGGCGGGCTACGACCTCAGCGAGGTCACAAGGGACCTCCACGGCGGCGGCCCCCAGGGCGTAATGACCGACTACGAGGCCAAGTTTTACGCCGCCGGCGCGCCCATTAACCGGTGCGTGGGGACCAGGCGGATTTAGGAGCCGTACCAATCGCCCCGCAAACTCCCCCAGCCGCAGGCAAAGGCCCTGGACTGGGGGATCAAGCTGTCTCGGCGCGCGAAGCGGCAATCTGCCGGTTTTCAGCCGCGCTGACGCTGCACCGCGTACTGGCTGGTATTATAAAGAGGCCGCAGTAGGGCTCCCGTGGGCGGGCCAACGGTCCGCTTGGGGCGTTAGGCCGGCTTTGCCGGCCTAACGCCCCATCGGCCCCTCTATAACGCTCCTGTTTCTGCTGAAATTTAATTGGTGAGACAGGCGTGCTCTGCCCGCTTTTGACGAAAACGCCCCTGGAGGCGCTCCAACTTGCCTTTTTTCTCCATCTCTGTTATAATAAGGCCGCTTATCTTAGATATTCCTTCTTGGAACGAGGTGACCTGCATGCTGACCTTCGCGGTTCCCTGCCTCTTCGGTCTGGAGGGCCTGGTGGGGGACGAGCTGCGCCGCCTGGGCCTCCAGGCGGTCCAGGTGGAAAACGGCCGCGTCCTCTGTCAGGGCTCCATGGCCGACCTGCCCCGGCTCAACCTCAATCTGCGCTGTGGGGAGCGGGTGCTGCTCCTTTTGGGGACCTTTCCGGCCCGCAGCTTCGAGGCCCTGTTCCAGGGGGCGGCGGCCCTCCCCTGGGAGGACTTCATCCCCCGGGACGGCCAGTTCCCCGTAAAGGGCCACGCCCTGGACTCCCAGCTCCACTCCGTCCCGGACTGCCAGCGGATCGTGAAGAAGGCCGCCGCCGGCCGGCTGGGCCGCGCCTACGGCCTGGAGCAGCTGCCGGAGACCGGAGCCAAGTACCAGATCCAGTTCTCCATTCTGAAGGACCAGTGCGCCCTGTATCTGGACACCACCGGGCCCGGGCTCCACAAGCGGGGCTACCGGGCGGTGGGCGTGGCGGCTCCCCTGCGGGAGACCCTGGCCGCCGGGCTGGTGCTCCTGAGCCGCTACCGGGGCAAGGACCCCTTCCGGGACCCCTTCTGCGGCTCCGGCACCATCCCCATCGAGGCGGCGCTGATCGCCAAGAACCGAGCCCCGGGCCTGGATCGGTCCTTTGACGCCCAGAAGTGGGGCTGCGTGGCCAGCCGCCTCTGGCTGGACGCCGCCGGGGAGGCCCTGGACAAGGAGTTCTCCGGCAGCTACGACATCTGGGGCGGCGACATCGACCCCAAGGCCGTGGCCATCGCCCGGGAGAACGCCCGGAAGGCCGGCGTGGAGGACCTGGTCCGCTTCGACAGGGCCGACGCCTCCGCCCTCCGCTGCCAGGGGGAGTACGGCCAGCTGGTCACCAACCCGCCCTACGGCGAGCGGCTGCTGGAAAAGGAGGAGGCCGAAGCCCTCTACCGGATGTTCGGGGAAGTCTACCGGCGGATTCCGCCCAAGTGGCGGGTGCTGGTCCTCACCAGCCACCCGGAGTTCGAGCGGTTCTTTGGCCGGAGGGCGGCGAAGAACCGGAAGCTCTACAACGGCATGATCAAATGCGGCCTGTACCAGTTCAGCCGCTGAGAAAGGAGCAGGGTATGAAAAAGTGGTACGACGAGGAGTACGAGTTCACCGTTGAGGTGGTCGGATTTCTCCGGGGGGAGCGCACGGAGCAGTACTGCCGCAATGGCGAGGAAATCGGGGACACCTATACCTGTACCTACGGCTGTCCGGTCAACCGGGACGGACAGGGCATCTGCTCCAAGCTGATGCTGGTCCTCTTCCCTATTATGGAGGCGATCCGAAGCGGGGGCGACCTGGAGAACATCGGCGGCGACAGCCCGTACAGCAAGACCGTGGTCTGTCCGGATGGCTGCGTCGTGTTCCGGCTAACGGCCAGAAAGCTGGGGAACGAGAACTTCTTCAAGGGAAAATTCTTTGACTGATACGGATACGGTAAGGAGCGCGGATATGGAGCAAAGAGAACTTCTCGCCCTGCTGGAGCGGGTCCGAAGCGGGTCGGCCTCCCCGGAGGAGGCCGCGGCGCTCATAGGCAGCCCGGCCTACGAGGACCTGGGCTACGCCCGGGTGGACCACCACCGCGCCCAGCGCCAGGGCGCGGCGGAGGTAATCTTCGGCCAGGGCAAGACGGCGGAGCAGATCGCCGGCATCGTCCGGTCCATGATGGACCGGGGCACGAAAAATATCCTCATCACCCGGCTCTCTCCGGAGAAGGAGGCCCTGCTGCGGGGGCGGTTCCCCTGCCGCTACAGCGAGGCAGCCCAGCTGGCGGTGGCCAATCCGGCAAAGCGGCCCCTCACAGGATCCGTGGCCGTGGTGTCCGCCGGCACCAGCGACCTGGCGGTCTGCGAGGAGGCCGCCCTCACCGCCGAGGCCCTGGGCAGCAAAGTGGAGCGGGTCTATGACGCTGGCGTGGCGGGCCTCCACCGGCTCCTGGCCTCCCTGGAGGTCCTGGAGCGGGCCCGGTGCATCGTGGCCGTGGCCGGTATGGAGGGGGCCCTGCCCAGCGTGGTGGGGGGCCTTGTGAGCTGCCCTGTTATCGCCGTCCCTACCAGCGTGGGCTACGGAGCCAGCCTGGGGGGCCTCGCCGCACTGCTGAGTATGCTCAATTCCTGCGCCAGCGGCGTCAGCGTCGTCAATATCGATAACGGCTTCGGCGCCGGGTTCCTGGCCCATAGGATTAATCAAATGGAAGGGATACAGTAAGGCATACATACTTTTTCTTGAAAGAAAAAGTATCAAAAACAACTTTTTTCGAAAGGCTAACGCCTTTCTCTGTATTATTTATCAAAGAAAGCATAAGAAAAGCGAAGCTTTGCGCAAAAAGTTTTTCTTTTGATACTGTTCTTTGTTCACAAAGAACAGTATGTATGCCTCAAAAAGGAGTCACCTATGAAAACGCTGTATTTAGAATGCGCCATGGGCGCGGCGGGGGACATGCTGATGGGGGCGCTCTACGAGCTGTGCCCGGAGAAGGAGCGGTTTCTAGCGGAGATGAACCAACTGCTCCCCGGCGTCTTCCTGGAGGCGGAGCCGGTCCTCCGCCAGGGCATTGCCGGGACGCACATGCGCGTGCGCATCCACGGCCAGGAGGAGGGGCATGGGCACAGCCATGAGCATGAGCACGACCATAGCCATGGCCATGAGCATGACCATGGACACGGGCACGGCCACGATCATGGGCACGAGCACCGCTCCCTGGAGGACATTGAGACCCTCATCGACGGCTTTCCCCTGCCGGAGTCTGTCCGGGAGCGGGCCAAGCGGGTCTATGGCCGCATCGCCCAGGCGGAGTCCCAGGCCCACGGCGTCAGCGTGGGGGAGGTCCATTTCCACGAGGTGGGGGCCATGGACGCGGTGATGGATGTCACCGGCGTGTGCCTTCTCATGGACCTGCTCTCGCCCGAGGCGGTAGCCGCCTCCCCTGTCACTGTTGGCAGCGGCACAGTACATACCGCCCACGGCCTCCTGCCGGTGCCGGCCCCGGCCACCGCCCGGCTCCTCACCGGCATTCCGGTGGCGGCGGGTGACATCGCCTGCGAGCTCTGCACCCCCACCGGGGCCGCCCTGCTGCGAGAATTCTCGGAGGACTTCGGCCCCATGCCGGCGGGCGTCCTGCTGGACTGCGGCCACGGCTGCGGAACTAAGGACTTTCCCCGGGCCAACTGCCTGCGGGCCTTTCTGCTGGAGACGGAGGGGTCCTCCGGCGGCCCCAACGACCTGGTGACGGAGCTGAAGGCCAATCTAGACGACATGACCGGCGAGGCTCTGGGCTTCGCCATGGAGCGGCTGCTGGAGGCCGGGGCCCTGGATGTGAGCTTTCTGCCCCTCCAGATGAAGAAGAACCGGCCCGGCGTACTGCTGACCTGCCTGTGCCGCCCGGCGGAGGCGGACGCCCTGGCCCGGGAGCTGCTGCGGTACACCTCCACCTTCGGCGTGCGGCGCACGGACTGCCCCCGCTACGCCCTGACGCCGGAATGCCGGACGGTGCCCACGGAGCTGGGAGCGCTCCCCTGCAAGACCGGCTCCGGCTTCGGCCTCACCAAGCGTAAGGCGGAGTACGAGCCCCTGGCGGAGGCCGCCAGAGCCCGGAATATCCCCCTGGAGTCCGCCCTGCGGGCCCTTCTCCGGGGAATAGAGGAGAACCATGGGGGAGATTGTCAAGAGGCCTCCCAAAAGGGCGAAAATATTTGTGAGAAATAACAAATTCCCAGGATATACAAAAACCTCTTGTAAAACGGCCTTTCCGGCGGTATAATACATCTATTCTGAATAAATACTCCGATTTAACAATTTTAGGAATTGCAGGTGAACGCACTATGGAACGAATCAAAATCGCCGCCCTCTACGCCGACAGCCAGCAGCTGGACGGGAGGACCGTCGCTGTCTGCGGCTGGGCCCGCACCATCCGGGACATGAAAACCTTCGGCTTTATCGAGCTCAACGACGGCTCCTGCTTCCGCAACCTCCAGGTTGTGATGGACGCCGGGGCGCTGGAGAACTACCGGGAGATCGCCGGGCAGAACGTGGGCGCGGCCCTCATTGTCACCGGGAAGCTGGTCCTCACGCCGGAGGCCAAGCAGCCCCTGGAGGTGAAGGCGGAGCGCATCGAGGTGGAGGGTCCCTCCTCCCCCGACTATCCCCTCCAGAAGAAGCGCCACAGCGTGGAGTATCTGCGCACCATCGCCCACCTGCGGCCTCGCACCAACCTGTTCTCCGCCGCCTTCCGGGTGCGGAGCGTGGCGGCCCACGCCATCCACTGCTTCTTCCAGGACCGGGGCTTTGTCTACGTCCACACCCCCATCATCACCGCCAGCGACTGCGAGGGCGCGGGGGAGATGTTCCAGGTGACCACCCTGGACCTGGCCAACCCGCCCCGCACCCCCGACGGCCAGGTGGACTACAGCCAGGACTTCTTCGGCAAGCGGGCCAACCTCACCGTCTCCGGCCAGCTCAACGGCGAGAACTTCGCCATGGCCTTTGGGGACATCTACACCTTCGGCCCCACCTTCCGGGCGGAGAACTCCAACACCCAGCGCCACGCCGCCGAGTTCTGGATGATTGAGCCGGAGATGGCCTTTTGCGACCTAGCCGGTGACATGGACGTGGCGGAGGCCATGATCAAGCACATCATCCGCACGGTGATGGAGAAGTGCCCCCAGGAGATGGCCTTTTTCAACAGCTTCGTGGACAAGGGGCTCCTGGAGCGTCTGGAGCATGTGGCCTCCTCCGACTTCGGCCGGGTGACCTACACCGAGGCGGTGGAGATCCTCAAAAAGAACAACGACAAATTTGACTACAAGGTGGACTGGGGCTGCGACCTCCAGACGGAGCACGAGCGCTACCTCACCGAGCAGGTCTTTCAGCGCCCTGTCTTTGTTACCGACTACCCCAAGGAGATCAAGGCGTTCTACATGCGCCTCAACGACGACGGGAAGACCGTGGCCGCCGCGGACTGCCTGGTCCCCGGCATCGGGGAGATCATCGGCGGCAGCCAGCGGGAGGAGCGCATCGACATTCTGGAGGCCCGGATCAAGGACCTTGGCATGAAGCCGGAGGACTACTGGTGGTACTGCGATCTGCGGCGCTACGGCTCCTGCCGCCACGCCGGGTTCGGCTTGGGCTTTGAGCGGATGGTGATGTACCTCACCGGGATCAGCAACATCCGGGACGTGCTGCCCCACCCCAGGACCGTGGGCACGGCGGACTTTTAAATAGGGCTCCGGGGGCAGGGGAAATAAAATTATCTCTTGTCAGCAGTGCGGGAATGTGGTATACTAAGAACGTCGATTAGTGTACCCATTATGCTCACCCCAGCAAAATGCCCCCCGGAGAGGTTGGCTCTCTCCGGGGGGCATCCGTTTGAAACGTGCTTAGAACCCTGTATTCACAATCTCAAACGGCCGCCTGGGCGGATCTTTTGCAGCCCTGCGGCGTTAAAAAATCTTGAAATACACAAAGTATTCCCGCGATTTTTTGCCTTGCAGGGCGAACAAGGTCCCTCGCCCATCCGGCATTTTTGATTATAAGTACAGGTTCTTACTGTCCTTTGCTGTGACGGTCAAGCCACTTGCAGATGCAGCTGACAACTACACCTGCTGCGACCGGCACCAAAAAGCCGACTAGTGCGTCCAACTGCCCCCCTTCTGTTGCCAGAATGTAGGGGCAGCAAACTAAACATACCATAAATTAACAATTTCTGCAACCTTTGAAACGAGGTCAACACAAATGAAAATGCCTTTCATCACCAGGTCTCAGCTGGATGAAATTATAAAAACCTACCCCACCCCCTTCCATCTCTACGATGAGAGGGGCATCCGGGCCAACGCCCGGGCCGTCAACGCGGCCTTCTCCTGGAACCCGGGCTTTCGGGAGTACTTCGCCGTCAAGGCCACCCCCAACCCCACCATTCTGAGGCTCCTCCGGGAGGAGGGCTGCGGCGCGGACTGCTCCAGCCTGGTGGAGCTGCTGCTGGCGGAGCGGTGCGGCTTTCGGGGACATGAGATCATGTTCTCCTCCAACAACACCCTGGCGGAGGAGTACCGGCTGGCGGACAAGCTGGGGGCCTTTATCAACCTGGACGATCTGACCCACGTGGACTTCCTGGAGGAATCCATCGGCCATGTCCCGGAGACGGTCTTTTGCCGCTACAACCCCGGCGGCGTCTTTACCCTGGGGGAGAGCAAGGAGGGTTTCCAGGTGATGGACACCCCCGGCGACGCCAAGTACGGCATGACCCGCCCCCAGATCGCGGAGGCCCTCCGACGCCTGGCGGCCAAGGGGGCCAAGCACTTCGGTATCCACGCCTTTCTGGCCTCCAACACCATCTCCAACGAATACTACCCGGAGCTGGCGGGCATCCTCTTCCGCCTGGCCGCGGAGCTGAAGGCGGAGACCGGCTGCCATATCCGCTATATCAACCTCTCCGGCGGCATCGGCATCCCCTATCGCCCGGACCAGGAGGCCAACGACATCGCCGTCATCGGCGCGGGCGTGGAGCAGAAGTACCGGGAGATCCTGGTCCCCGCCGGGATGGGCGACGTGGAGCTCTGCGGCGAGCTGGGCCGGTTCATGCTGGGGCCCTACGGCTGCCTCGTCACCCGGGTTCTCCACTTCAAGCACATCTATAAGGAATATGTCGGCGTGGACGCCTGTGCCGCGGACCTGATGCGCCCCGCCGTCTACGGGGCCTACCACCATATCACGGTAGCGGGCCGGGAGAGCGCCCCGGCGGACCATATGTATGATGTCACCGGCTCCCTCTGCGAGAACTGCGACAAGTTCGCCGTGGACCGTATGCTGCCGGAGCTCCACCGGGGTGACCTGCTGGTGATCCACGATACCGGGGCCCACGGCCACTCCATGGGCTACAACTACAACGGAAAGCTCCGCTCCGCGGAGATCCTGCTGCGGGAGGACGGCTCCATCACACTCATCCGCCGGGCCGAAACCCCGGAGGACTACTTCGCAACGGCAGTCTGGTGAGTTCATTCTTTGTCGGTATTCATTCTTTTTCTTGAAAGCATCGCTTTCGGTGCCCGTTGGGCACCGAAAGCGATGCTTTCAAGAAAAAGTATACTCGTCTCCCCCGGCTACTGGCCCAGGAATGCAGCGGGGTCCACGGCCTGGCCGTCCTTAGTGACGCTGAAGTGCAGGTGGGCGCCCAGGGCCGCCTCGTTGAGGGAGGTGTTGCCCACCGTACCGATCACCATACCGGCAGTGACCTCGTCCCCCGCCAGGACAATGGGGTCCGGCTGGAGGCTGGCGTAGGTGGTGACGTAGCCGTCGTGATGATCCACCACCACTGTGGTGCCCAGCCGCCGGTCCTCCTCCACGGAGAGGACGGTTCCGGGAGCCGCCGCCGCCACAGCCGATCCCGCCGGGGCCTTGATATCCACGCCGTCGTGGGTCCGCCAATCGCCCAGGGTGGCGTCATAGGCCAGCTGGTCCACAGAGAATACCGCCACCGTCTCCCCTGCCAGCGGAGAAACGACCTCCACCGGCTCTTGGGCGGGGACATCCTCCGGAGCGGGGGCAAGGGCGCTTTCATCGCTGCCGGGAGCCTCCGGGTCGCTCCTCACACCGGTGTCCGGCGTCACTGTGGGGCGCTGCACCACCACAGGCTCCTCCGCCAGCACCTCCTGGGCCGGCTCCCGGTCACTGGCGCCTACGCTCTGGGACGGGCCCGGGTCCGTCTGGTCCACAGGCTGGACGATGTCATCTTCAGGGATCGCTGTGTTGTTGTTCAGCAGGGCAAAATAGCCAACCACTCCGGCTGCGAGAACGCAGACAAGCAGGGCTATGTAGAAGCCCATGCCGCCGAAAATGGAGGAAGCCTGCCGCTTTCCTCTGTTTTCCATGCAATTTCTTCCTTTCATCTTAGGCGCCGGCAGTCCGCCGGGAGATCCGCCCCAGGGCGTCCCCCACGGGTCCTGATCAGCCCCCCTTTTGTTGGGAGACGGAAAATGCCTCCAGCCACATTGTGCGCGGCTGGAGGCGTTTTTATTCAGGACAATGGAGAAATTTTCAGCGGCTTGGCCGGGGAATTTTAGGGCCGGCCTCAGGTCTCTCCGGACGGAATCTCCTCCAGCTCCACGGACGGGGCCTCCGCCAGCTCGCCGTCCCCCTGGCCGGTGAAGGAGGGCTCCTCAGACTGAGACGTGCTGCCGGTAAACCAATCCAGGTCAAAACCGCTGTCCGCAATGAACGCTTCCACGGCGGCAGGGTCCGCCTTCCCGGCATCCAGAGGAAGGGTAAAGAGGGCGTGGGGGCCTGCAAAGTCCCCGGCAAACTGGATGGAGCCATCCCCGTTCATCACAAAGATCTCCCGGGAGGGCACGCCGCCCTCGTAAAACGCCAGGTATACGGTGTGGTCCGCGAACATCTCCAGCGTTTGGACGTCCAGCAGGAAATAGAATACGCCGTCCTGCGCTATACCACAGACCGCGGCATCCAGGGTCCAATTGTTTACGGACCAGGGGGTATAGCCGGCTACCAGGGGAGTGAGAATGAAATCAGAGAGAGAGACGGACTGCTGATCCAAGGGCTGGCCGTCCAGACGCTCCAGGGCCGCTACGGCGTAGGTGCGGGAGCGGTCCACGTCCTGGTCCCAGCTGTCCAGCACGGCGCCGGATACCAGCCCCGCCAGGGTCATCCGGTAGCCGCCGCTCTCTACAGTCTCGTTCAGTACCAGGGCGTCCTCGCTCCGGAATGCCTCCGCCAGCAGAGGCTGCTGGGCGAATTCCGCCACCTGGGAGGGACTCAGCAGCTTCACCGCCGCGTAGGCGCTGGCAGTGAGCAGCGCCAGTACGGCCGCAGCTGCCGCAATCTTGTGGAATAGTTTTTTCTTCATGGCAAAAGGCTCCTTTTCTGCTTCGTTCTGCGCGCTCAGGCGCAGCAGCTTCTCGGTCCGCTCCTGAAAATCCGGAGAAAAGGGGAGGGCATCCATGGCCTTTCGGTAGTCGCCCCAATTCATGTAATCTCCTCCTTCAGCATCTGCCGCAGCCGCTCCCGGCCACGTGCCAGACGGGTACCCACTGTGGCAGCGGGTAGGCCCAGCAGTTTCCCGATCTCCTTCATGGAATATCCCTCGTAGTAGTGGAGGTGGAGCACCGCGCTGTACTTCTCCGGCAGAGCCTGTACAGCCCGCAGCAGGTCGTTTCCCGGCTCCGGCGCGGCGGTCTGGGCCGCCTCCTCAAGAGGGACGTTCCGTTTTTCCGTCTGACAGCGGATGTCGCTTGCGCGGTGAAGGGTGGTTCGGATCAGCCACGCCTTTTCGTGTCCGGCGTCCCGGAACACAACGGGAGCGGTCAGCAGCTTCAAAAACACCTCCTGCACCGCGTCCTCCGCGTCGGCGGCGGAGGCCAGCCGGGTGCAGGCCAGGCGCAACAGCATGCCGCTGTACTCCCTGACGATGCGGCTGATGGTCTCATCGGTACCACATGGGGCCATGTTCCTCACTCCCTTCACCCACATAGTCGGCGCAGTTGAAAATCGGCCATTCAACCGCGTCACCTATAACACGAAGCAGCGGGGGAAGATTTTTCACATCACGCAAAAAATCTTCCCCCGCCGGGCCTTTCTATTTTCCAGCGCTATAGGATCAGAGATTGCCGCTCTTCGCCGCCTTGGCCTCGCAGTAGCGGCAGCGGTACACCCGGTTGGCCCGGTCCGTCAGCTTAAACACCTGGGGCAGCTCCTGCTCCACGGAGGTAATGCACCGGGGATTCTTGCAGTGGATCACTCCCGTGATGGTCTCCGGCATCTTCAGCTGCCGCTTCTCCACCCGCTCCCCGTCCTTGATGATGTTGACGGTGATGTTGGGATCCACATACCCAATAATATCCCAGTCCAGGTCTAAATCCCGGTCAATCTTAATGATGTCCTTCCGCCCCAGCTTGCCGCTGACCACGTTCTTCAAAATGGCTACCGAGCAGTCCAGCTCCCCCAGTCCCAGAATCTGATAGAGCTCCATGGCCTTTCCGGCGGCAATATGGTCGATCACAATTCCGTTTTTGATGGCGTCGATAATCATGGTCCGTTTCCCTCCTCTAGTTGATTCCCAGCAGCTTCAGGATAAGCGCCATGCGGATATAGCGCCCGTAGCGCACCTGCTTGAAGTAGGCGGCCCTGGGGTCTCTGTCCACGGCCACGGAAATCTCGTTGACCCTGGGCAGGGGGTGGAGGATGCTCAGGTCCTCCTTGGCGTTCCAGAGTTTCTCCGCGGTGAGGATATAGCTGTCCTTCAGCCGCAGGTAGTCCTCCTCGTTGAAGAACCGCTCCCGCTGCACCCTGGTCATGTAGAGGATATCCAGCTGGGGCATCACCGCCTCCAGGTCCGTGGTCTGGATATACTCAATGCCGCAGCGCTGGAGGACCTCCTTTTTCACGTAGCTGGGCAGCTTCAGCTCCTCCGGGGAGATCAGCACGATCCGGGTGCCCCGGTAGCGGCTCATGGCACTGATGAGGGAGTGGACGGTTCTGCCGAACTTCAGGTCCCCGCAGAAGCCGATGGTGAGGTTCTCGAACCGCCCCTTCTCGTGGTGGATGGTCATCAGGTCCGTGAGGGTCTGGGTGGGGTGGTTGTGGCCGCCGTCTCCGGCGTTGATCACCGGGACCGTGGAGTGCATGGACGCCACCAGGGGCGCGCCCTCCTTTGGGTGGCGCATGGCGATGATGTCGCTGTAGCAGCTGACGGTGCGCACGGTGTCGGCCACGCTCTCCCCCTTGGCGGCGGAGGAGCTGGCGGCCTCGGAAAAGCCCAGCACCTGGCCCCCCAGGCTGAGCATCGCGGACTCGAAGCTGAGCCGGGTGCGGGTGGAGGGCTCGAAAAACAGGGTTGCCAGGATTCTGCCGTCGCACTTGTGGGCGTAGGCGGCGGGGTTGGCGATGATGTCCGTGGCCGTGGCCACCAGACCGTCGATCTCCTCCACGCTCAGCTCCAGAATGTCGATCAGGCTTCTTACATTTTCCATAACTTACTCCTTCCCTTTAATCCATGTCTCGTCCGAGGGGTTGTCCCGGAACGCCAGCAGCCGGGCGATGTCCTCCGGCCGGATATAGCGCTCCTCCGCCGCCACTTGGGCGATGGTGTCAAAGTCCGTGAGGCTGACGTTGCGCACTCCGGCCTCCGCCAGACGCTCCAGGCCCTTCCGCATTCCGTAGGTAAAGATGCTGACGATGCCCAGGACCTGGGCCCCGGCCTGCCGGAGGACGTTCACCACCTCGATGACGCTGCCGCCGGTGGAGATGAGGTCCTCCACCACCACCACCTTCTGCCCCGGCTCCAGGGCCCCCTCGATCTGGTTTTGCCGGCCGTGGTCCTTGCTGCCGGAGCGGACATAGCCCATGGGCAGGCCCAGAATGTGGCCGGTAATGGCGGCGTGGGCGATACCGGCGGTGGAGGTGCCCATGAGGACCTCCGCCTCCGGGTACTCCCTTCTCACTGTCTCCGCCAGGGCGTTCTCCACATGGTTTCGGACCTCTGGCGCGGTGAGGGTCAGGCGGTTGTCGCAGTAGACCGGGCTCTTGATGCCGCTGGCCCAGGTGAAGGGCTCCTCCGGGCGGAAAAAGACGGCCCTGATCTTTAGTAGATCCTTCGCAATCAGTTGGGAGATGTTTTCCATAGCTGTAATCCTTTCTTTTTGTTTGGAGAGAGTGCCTATCTATACGGCAGCCCCGGGGGTTTCACCCCCGGACCCCCGCTGTATGCAGGGAGTGCCTATCTACTCGATAGCTCCGGGGGTTACGCACCCCCGGGCCCCGCGGTTACTTTGCCACCAGCGGCAAAGTAACCAAAGCGCCGTTGGGGGCTCCCGCCCCCAAGCCCCCGGCTTTACGGGAGTCAGGATAAGCCCTCGGCTTCTCAGCCCCTGAGACAAACGCGCCCTTCTGCGACCTTGGCGTTCGTCTCGCTCCGCCTGCCGGCCATAGGCGGTTGAAAACCGCCGGGCCTGTCGTTGGGCGAAGCCCAATGATGGCCCAAAGGAAGGGGCAGACCCTCCGTCGGGTGGGTGTCGATGGCAAGCAGCAAATTACAGGGCACGGCGCTGTGTAGGGCCCGATGTCCTCATCGGACCGCTTCTTCATAACGCGGCCCACCAGAGCGCAGAACGCCCCTTCTAGCGATTTACCTTTGGATCATCCGTCCGTCCCACCAAATAGTCCAACGACACTTCAAAGCACTCCGCCAGAGCAATAAGCCCGGGTACATCCGGATAATTCTGGCCCTTTTCATAGCCATACACGGAGTAGCGTTTGACTCCAATAATTTTTCCCACCTCTTCCTGTGTCATGCCACGCTCAAGGCGTAAACTCCTAATTCTTTCCGAAAAATCTGCCATATTTCCTCCGAAATATCTTGACATGTAGGATATAATTCTATATACTGGTTGTGTGATTAAATCCTACAGCTTGTAAGGAGGCATCATCCAATGAGTTCAATCATTGAAAAACTATTCTGGTCAACACAGCCCACCCTGCAATCCGAGGCGGAGAAGCGGGCCATGGCCGCCGTGGAGCGGCTTGTCCTCCCCTGGCTGACGGAGGCGGAGCTGGACCGCCTCTGGGCGGCTGTGGCTGAAATGGAGCAGGCGGACTGCCTGGACAGCTTCACCTGCGGCTACCGCCTGGGCGTCCAGCTCACTGTGGAGGGCCTGCATGGAGCAGAAGCCGGCGCAGCTGGGTCAAATCCTCCGCGATGAAGTCCGCGCCCGCCGCCTCGTGCTCCTCCCGGCTTCCGTAGCCGTAGAGCACGCCGATGCAGGCCAGACCCGCCTGGTGAGCTCCGGCCACGTCGTGGCGGCGGTCGCCCACCATCACCGCCGGGGCCTCCGCACAGCTGAGGGCCCGGCGGATGACGTTGGCCTTTCTGGCCCCCTCCTGGTTGTCCAGGGGCGCGCCGCAGATGCGGTCAAAATATTCCGCCATGCCGAAGTGCTCCAGAATCCGCACCGCCGTCACCTCCGGCTTGGAGGTGGCCACCAGGAGGCGCTTCCCCGCCGCCTTCAGATCCCGCAGAAGCTCCCCCATGCCCGGGTAGGGGATGTTCTCCAGCCACCCCTGGCGGACATAGTATTCCCGGAATTTTTCCGTGGCCACAAGGACCTGCTCCCGGTCAAAGCCGTAGAACTCCGGGAAGGACTCGTCCAGCGGCGGACCGATGAAGTGGGTCAGATTCTCCGGATCTTCGTGAATCCCGAAGTGCTCCAGAGCAATGGCAGTCGCTTTCGTGATGCCCTCCTTGGGATCGGTCAGCGTGCCGTCCAAATCAAATAAGATCGTGTTCCACATACAGTGCTCCTTTTTAGGCATACATACTTTTTCTTAAAAGAAAAAGTATCAAAAAGAACTTTTACGCGAAACTGCATTTCGCTTTTGTGTTAAAGGATGGCGGGCGCTCTCCGCGATAAAAACCATAAGCAAAGCGGTAGCTTTGCGCAAAAAGTTTTTTCTTTTGATTCTTTTCTTTTGTTCACAAAAGAAAAGAATGTATGCCTACCCCACGAATTCCTCCACGCACCTCCGGTAGGCGGCCACGGGGTTCTCGGCCTGGGTGACAGGCCGGCCCACCACGATATAGTCGCTGCCCAGCTCCTTTGCCCTTGCTGGCGTTGTGACCCGGACCTGGTCGCCCACGTCGCCATCAGCGAAGCGGACGCCGGGCGTGACGGTGACGAAGCCGTCTCCGCAGGCCCGGTGGACCCCCTCCGCCTCCAGGGGGGAGCAGACCACGCCGGCCAGTCCGGCCTGGGCGGCGCATTTCGCGTAGTGCAGCACCACCTGGTCCAGGGGCCTTTCAATCAGGAGGTCCGACTCCATCCGCTCCTGGCTGGTGGAGGTCAGCTGAGTGACAGCGATCAGCAGGGGCCGGACGGCGGAGGAACCTCCGGCGGGGTGGGCGACGCCCTCCAGCGCCGCCTCCATCATGGCTCTGGTTCCGGCAGCGTGGAGGTTCAGCATGTCCACACCCAGACCGGAGAGCACGGCCATGGCCTTTTTCACCGTATTTGGGATATCGTGGAGCTTTAAATCCAGAAAAATTTTGTGGCCCCTGGCCTTGATCTCCCGGACGATGGAGGGCCCTTCGGCGTAGTAGAGCTCCATGCCGATCTTCACAAAGGGCTTCTCCCCGGTGAACCGGTCCAGGAAGGCCAGGGTTTTCTCCCGGCTGTCAAAATCTAATGCGATGATAACGTCCTTACCCATGGTGCGCGCCTCCTATGATTTCAGATAGACTGTTGATCCCGTACTTCTCCATGGCCTCCGGCAGGGCGGCGAGAATATCCCGGCAGGCGAAGGGGTTGACCAGGTTGGCGGCTCCCACCTCCACCGCCGTGGCCCCGGCCAGCATCAGCTCCAGCACGTCCTCCGCCGTGCTGACGCCGCCCATGCCGATGACAGGGATGTCCACGGCCTCATAGACCTGGTACACCATCCGCACTGCCACCGGAAACACCGCCGGGCCGGAGAGACCCCCGGTGGTGTTGGCCAGCAGGGGCCTTCTGCTCCGCAGATCCAGCCGCATCCCCAGCAGGGTGTTGATAAGGCTGATGCCGTCGGCCCCGGCGTCCTCGCAGGCCCTGGCAATGGCGGCGATGTCGGTCACGTTGGGGCTCAGCTTCATATAGACCGGCTTTTTCGTCACTGCCTTCACCGCCCGCGTCACCTCGGCGGCGGCCTGGGGGCTGGTGCCGAAGCTCATGCCGCCGCTGTGGACGTTGGGGCAGGAGATGTTCACCTCCAGCCAGCCCACCTGCTCCTCTTTGTCCAGCAGGGCGCAGGTGTAGGCGTAGTCCTCCACGGAGAAGCCGCTGACGTTGGCCATCACCGGCTTGTGAAAGACCTCCTTTAATTTCGGGAGCTCCTGGGCGATCACCTTGTCCACTCCTGGGTTCTGGAGGCCCACGGCGTTGAGCAGCCCGGAGGGGGCCTCGGCAATGCGGGGGGTGGGGTTGCCGAAGCGGGGGGCTCGGGTGGTGCCCTTAAAGGAGAAGGTCCCCAGGCAGTTGATGTCGTAGAGCTCCGCGAACTCGTAGCCATACCCAAAGGTCCCGCTGGCGGGGATAATGGGGTTGTCCAGCCGGACGCCGGAGAGGGTGACGTGCAGGTCTACCATAGAATCTCCTCCTTCTCCAGCACCGGGCCGTCCTTACAGACGCGCTTGCTGCCGTATTTGGTCTCGCAGGAGCAGCCCATGCAGGCCCCGAAGCCGCAGCCCATCCGCTCCTCAAGGCTGAGCTGTCCGGAGGTTGGGCAGGCGCGGCAGACGGCCTTCAGCATGGGCAGGGGGCCGCAGGCGCAGAAGTAGCCGTACCGCTCCGGGAGGGCGTCAGTGACAAAGCCCCTGATCCCGCAGCTGCCGTCCACAGTGGTGACAGCCGTTTCAACGCCCAGGGCCCGGAATTTCTCCTCGTAGAAAATCTCCTCCCTCCGGTTGAACCCCAGGATGGCAAGGGGGGTCTTTCCCGCCGCCAGCAGGGCCTTTGCCAGGCCGTACATGGGGGGGACTCCCGCCCCGCCGCCGATCACCAGGGTGCGCTCGGCGCACTTGGCCACCTCAAAGCCGTTGCCCAGGCCGCAGAGCACGTCCAGCCGCTTCCCTGGGCGGAACCCGGCCATGGCCGCCGTGCCCTTTCCCACGATTTTGTAGACAATGGTGGCGGTCTCCCCGTCCCAGTCGCTGACGGAGATAGGCCTGCGCAGAAAGAGGCCCTCCAGGGCGATGTTGATAAACTGCCCCGGCCTTGTAATGGACCCTGTGTCCCCGGACAGCCGCATCTCCCAGACGTCCGCTGTCAGAGGCCGGTTCTCCTCCACGGTATAACGTCCCTGTTTCACGCCAGCTCCTCCCTCCAGACGATTTCTCCGCCCACCATGGTCAGCATACAGACGCCCAGGAGCTCCATCCCCGCGAAGGGCGTGGCCCGGCCCATGGACTGGAACGCCGCCGGGTCCACCCGATAGGGGCGCTCCAGATCAAACACCGTCAGGTCCGCCGGCTGGCCCTCCGCCAGGGGCGTGCCGAAGCCGAAGCGGCGGGCGGGGTTGGTGTGGAGCAGGTCCACCAGCCGCCCCAGGGGCAGCACGCCGGGCTTAACCAGGTGGGTGTAGAGGGCGGCAAAGGCCGTCTCCAGCCCCACCACGCCCATAGGGCTCTTCTCCAGCCCCCGGCTCTTCTCCTGAACGCTGTGGGGGGCGTGGTCGGTGGCAATCATGTCAATGGTCCCGTCCAGCAGGCCCTCGATCAGGGCCGCCCGGTCCTCCTGGGACCGGATGGGGGGATTCATCTTGAACCGTCCGTCCTCCTGCAGGTTCTGGTCGCTGAACACCAGGTAGTGGGGGGCGGTCTCGCATGTGACGTCCACCCCCCTGGCCTTGGCCTGGCGGATGAGGGACACGCTCTCCTTGGCGGAGACGTGGCAGACGTGGTAGCCGCACCCCGTCTCCTCCGCCAGGCGCAGGTCCCGGGCGATGGGGCCCCACTCGCTCTCCGAGCAGATGCCCCGGTGTCCGTGGGCGCGGGCGTAGTCCCCGTCGTGGATATAGCCGCCCCGGAGCAGCCGGTTGTCCTCGCAATGGGCGGCGATCAGCTTCCCCAGCCGCTTCGCCTCCTCCATGGCCTCGCGCATCAGCTCCCGGTCCTGAACCCCCCTGCCGTCGTCGGAGAAGCCGGCCACATAGGGGGCCATGTCCGCCATGTCCGCCAGGGACGCCCCCTCCTCCCCCGCAGTGATGGCTCCATAGGGGTGGACATGGACCGCGCCGTCCCGCCGGATCAGCGCCAGCTGCTCCTCCAGATGGGCCAGGCTGTCGGGCACGGGGTTCAGGTTGGGCATAGGGCACACGTGGGCGTAGCCGCCCCGGGCGGCGGCCAGGGTCCCCGTGCGGATGGTCTCCTTATAAGAAAAACCCGGCTCGCGCAGATGCACATGCACATCCACGAAACCGGGAAAAACAGCGGCGCCATGCAGGTCCATACCGGCGGCATCCGCGCAGTCCTGCGCGCCAGCAGCGTTGGAAATAGAAAGAATACGGCCCTCCGCAATAGCGATATCCGCCAAACGGAAGCGGCCCTCCTGCCAAATCGTGGCGTTTCTCAGAATACGCTCCATCACAGCTACCTCCCTCGCAGCCAGCCCGAGATAAATGGCAAAATCTTTATCTTTTTTATTATACAAGAGCGTACGCCTGCTGTCAACAAGGAAATTCACGCAAATATTTGCGGAAACCGAATGAAATTTTTCTTGCTTTTTCCTAAGGGCTGTGGTATTATATTTCAGCATTCCACACAGCTTCGGATGCAGGGCCGGTGCCGCCCATAGGCGGTTGGCCCCGCAGTAGATGGAGCTGGAGGGTAAAACTAAATTTTGGAGGAAGTATACAACATGGCAAGCGTCGTATCGATGAAGCAGCTTTTGGAGGCGGGCGTCCACTTCGGACATCAGACCCGCCGCTGGAACCCCAAGATGGCCCCCTATATCTACACCGAGCGCAACGGGATCTATATCATCGACCTGCAAAAGACGGTGAAGAAGCTGGAGGAGGCCTATAACTTTGTCCGCCAGCTCAGCGAAAACGGCCAGTCCCTGCTCTTCGTGGGCACCAAGAAGCAGGCCCAGGAGGCCATCAAGGAGGAGTCCGCCCGCTGCAACATGTACTTTGTCAACGCCCGCTGGCTGGGCGGCATGATGACCAATTTCAAGACCATGCGCACCCGGGTCGACCGCCTCAACCAGCTCAAGCGCATGCAGGAGGACGGCACCTTTGACATGCTCCCCAAGAAGGAAGTCATTAAGCACATGGGCGAGATCGCCAAGCTGGAGAAGTATCTGGGCGGCGTGAAGGAGATGAAGAAGCTGCCTGGCGCCCTCTTCATCGTGGACACCCGCAAGGAGCGCAACGCCATTGCCGAGGCCCACAAGCTGGGCATCCCCGTTGTGGCCATCGCCGATACAAACTGCGATCCGGATGAGATTGACTACCCCATCCCCGGCAATGACGACGCAATCCGCGCCATCAAGCTGATTTCCTCCATTATGGCCAACGCCATGATCGAGGGCCGGCAGGGTGAGCAGAACGAGGAGCCAGAGGAGGCCCCCGCCGCCGAGTAAAATCGCAACACAGAGGGGCGGGCAAAGTCCCCGCCCCTCTTTCTCATTCACATTTCATAAAAATACTGGAGGAAAGAAACTATGGCTTTTTCCGCTGCTGATGTAAAGAACCTGCGCGAGATGACCGGCGTGGGCATGATGGACTGCAAGAAGGCGCTGGCCGCTTCGGACGGCGACATGGACAAGGCGGTTGAGTACCTGCGGGAGCGGGGCCTTGCCGCCTCCGCCAAGAAGGCCGGCCGCATTGCCGCCGAGGGTATGGCCTACGCCGCCGTTATTGATGGCGTGGGCGTGGTGGTCGAGGTCAACGCTGAGACCGACTTCGTGGGCAAGAATGAGAAGTTTGTGGACTTTGTCAAGGGCGTTGCCGCCACCGTAGCCAGCGAGGCCCCCGTTGATCTGGACGCCCTGATGGCCTGCAAGTTTAACGGGACCGACAGCACCGTCACCCAGCAGCAGCAGGAGATGGTGCTGGTCATTGGCGAAAACATCAAGGTCCGCCGCTTTGCCCGCTTCGCCGACGGCGTCTCCGTCCCCTATATCCACGCCGGCGGCAAGATCGGCGTCCTGGTGAATCTGGACGTGGAGGGCGAGGCCTCCGAGAAGGTGGTGGAGATCGGCAAGGATATGGCCATGCAGATCGCCGCCCTGAATCCCCGCTTCCTGGACAAGGGCCAAGTCACCGAGGACGTGCTGGCCGAGGAGAAAAAGATCATGCTGGCTCAGATGGACAACGATCCCAAGATGGCCGGTAAGCCCGCTCAGGTCAAGGAGAAGATCGTAGAGGGCAAGATGAACAAGTTCTACGCGGAGAACTGCCTGCTCCAGCAGGAGTTCGTCAAGGACAACAGCATGACCGTGGAGCAGTATGTGGCCGCCGCCGCCAAGGCCGCTGGCGTGAAGATCGCCCTGAAGAACGCGGTGCGCTTTGAGAAGGGCGAGGGCATTGAGAAGAAGCAGGAGGACTTTGCCGCCGAGATCGCCTCTATGATTAAGTAGGGATCACTGATAACGTCCTTTCTAAGACGCGCATGATGTCTCTTGAATAATGACACCCCGAGAGGGCTGTAGCATTCGTTGCTGCAGCCCTTTTTGTTGCCTTTTCCCCGCCCCGCCATCCCTCTGATTTCTTTTTGACAAAAAGTATCTAAGACGCTATATCTTCCTCGCGGCAGCTGTCATAAATCTTCTTGGTATGGATGCAAACGGCCTCGCAGTTGTCCTTTACGGCGGAAACCGGGCCGGGTACGATGCGTTCAGGCATAATGGACCTCCTAAAGAATCGGGTATGAATTGGGCCCCACGTCTCTCCGGGGCATCCCCGGGGAGTGCGGGCCGCCGCCCCAGCGGAGCGGCTGGAAGGCGTCCGCCTTCATTCCCAGTCTATGCACCCAGGCCGGGAGTGTGAAAAATACAGGCTGTACAAATTTGTCCGAAGCGGCTATAATAAAGGTGAGGTGGTGTGCTATGCCGGAGTTCGGCTTTATCAGCGATAAACTGGAAATCAAGTTCCTTATCCTCTATATTGCGGCCCGGGTGGCGGGCTCCGTCCCCTTCGAGACTCTTCAGGATCTGGCTATGTGCGACGGCGGGGTGGACTACTTCGGCTTTTCGGCGTGCCTGGCGGACCTGGTGCGTACGGAGCACTTAACCCTGGACGGCCAGGGGCTCTACGCCATTACGGACAAGGGGCGGCGCAACAGCGCCATCTGTGAGAGCAGTCTGCCCCTCTCTGTCCGCGGCCAGGTGGATCAGAACCTGGTGGACTGGAACGAGCGCATTCGCCGCCAGGCTCTGGTTGGAGCCCAGGTGGAGGAGCGCGGGCAGGGCGGATACGCCGTCAGGCTCTCCCTCAGCGATGAGCTGGATCAGCTCATGGAGCTGCGCCTGCTGGTAACCCGCCGGGAGCTGGCCAAAGAGATGCAGAACCGGTTCCGGGACAACGCGGAGGGTATCTATGCCGCGATCCTTGCCCTCCTCTGCGGCCAGGAGGAGCAGTCCTAATCCCCCTCACCGGAAGAAAGGCATAGGAGCGCTGGAAAATCCAGCGCTCCTATGCCTTTCGGGCCCGTCGTTATAGTGACCACAGTTCAAAACCGGTAAAGTTTAGGGCCGCCCTTTTCAATGGGCGGTGGGGTGCAGGCGTTAGGCGGCCAGAGGCCGCCCCAGCCTAAGCCCCGCAGAGCGCGGCCCACGGGGCGGAGCCCAACGTGTACTCGTTTTCAACCGCGCTGACTATATCCTATTTGTAGTTCCGGCTGACGTAGGGCGTCTCCTTCACGCCGGCCAGGACATTGAGCTTCAGCGCCAGCGCAAAAAAGTACCCGGAAAGCAGGTTGCAGAGATCCACCAGCCGGGGCTCCGCCGGGTTTCCCTGGCGCATGTGGCGGTAGACCAGGCGCACCAGGCACTTGGAGCGCACCCGCAGCAGATGGGCAATGCAGGCGGCGGGGCAGCCCTGGGGCAGGACAAAGCCCCGGACGCCGCACTCCCCCTGGAGCCGCTCCACAGCGGCGGCCAGGCGGGCGGTCTCCTCCTCCGTAACCGTCAGCCGGGTACGTAGGGTCGGGTTGATGTGGTAGATGATCTCCGCGACCCAGAGGAGCTCCTCCCTCAGAGCCTCGTCCGCCACCTGGGCGCGGAGAAGGCCGGCGGCGCTGGTCAGCTCGTCTGTCAGCAGCTCAAAGTCACAGCGGAGATCGTCGCTTTCATCGCTTAAAAAGGGGTACGCCTCGTAGGGGCTGTGATATAGATCCATATGGTTCCTCCCGTGAATACAGCCTCCGCGGCTGATAAAGTACTACCGGTTAGGGTCTCGGGCGGGGCCATCACTGGGCTTCGCCCAACTCGCGTCCTTTGCGCCGGAAAGGCGCAGACAGCCACTCGAGCGGTCCGGCGGCCGCCTAGGACCACCGGCGCAGGGCGGCGCGCATGTGTCCGCCCACGTCCATGCCGTAGAGCCGGTTCAGCGTCCCCAGGTCGAATTCCGCCATGGGACGCCAGTCCATCACCTGTCCCTCCTCCAGCAGCAAAACCGTGTCCGCAAAGGACAGCGCCAGGTTGATATCGTGGAGCACCCCCACCACGCACCGCCCTCCGGCGGCGGCCCACTGGCGCAGCGTGTCCATCAGCTCCACCTGGTAGCGCAGATCCAGGTGGTTCGTAGGCTCGTCCAGCAGGATAACCCGGGGCTCCTGGGCAAAGGTCCTGGCCAGAAACACCCGCTGAAGCTGCCCGCCGGAGAGCTCCGTCACAAGCCGATCCCTAAGCTCCCAGGCGCCGGTGCGCCTAAGACTCTCCTCCGCGATCCGGCGATCCGCGCCGCTCTCCGCCGCCAGAAGTCCCCCCCGCTGGTGGGCGTAGCGGCCCAGCATCACCGTCTCGTAGACGGTATAGTCAAAGGAGGCCGGGGAGAACTGGCTCATCAGGGCCAGGCGCTGGGCCCGCTGCCGGGCGGGCAGAGCCCGCAGGTCTCCGCCCTCCAGCTCCAGCCTTCCCTGGCTGGGCAGCAGCCCCGCCAGAGCCCGCAGCAGCGTCGTCTTGCCGCAGCCATTTGGCCCCAGAATGCACAGCTTCTCCCCCTCCCCTACCCGGAAGGACACGTCCCGGACCACGCTCTCCCCGCCATAGCCGCAGACCAGATGCTCTATCCGCAGCATGGCATCACCTCCTTTTGCGTCCGGCGAAAAAGACATAGAGGAAAAAGGGCGCCCCCAGCAGGGCCGTAATGGAGCCGATGGGGATCTCGTGGGGGGGCGTCAGCGTCCGGGCGGCCAGATCGCACAGCACCATGAAGGCGCCGCCGAAAAGGGCGCTGGCTGGCAGCACCCTCCGATGGGCCGCGCCGAACCAACGGCGCACCACGTGGGGGGCGATGAGGTCCACGAAGCCGATCACACCGGCAAAGGCCACCGCCATGCCGGTGAGGAGAGCTACCGCCCCCAGCAGCAGCCGCTTGATCCGCAGCAGGTCCACCCCCATGGCCTGGGCCTGCTCCTCGCCAAAGGTCATCACATCCAGCTCCCTGGCAAAGCGGAAGAAGAACGCCAGCCCCAGCGCCGCGGCCGGAGCCACCGCCCCCACCGCGCTCCACTCCTTCATGGAGAAGCTGCCCAGCTGCCAGAGCTGGACTCGCTGGGAGTAGGTGGGGGAGCTGCTGGCCAGCATGCTCATGATGGCGTTGCAGAAGAGGGAGAGCACCATGCCCACCAGGATGATGGTGACATTGGACATGCCCCGGTCCAGTCTGGCGGCTACAGCCACCGTGATAAATACCGTGGCCAGGGCGCACCCCAGGCTCACCAACGGCAGCAGCGCTCCGCCCAGGGAGCCGGCCAGGCCCAGCACGATCACCGCCGCCGCTCCCAGCCCCGCGCCGGAGGACACCCCCAGCCCAAAGGGGGAGGCCAGGGGATTTTGCAGAATCGACTGCATCACCGTGCCGCTGACCGCCAGGGCCGCGCCCGTGAAAAAGGCCAGCAGCACCCGGGGCAGGCGCATACCCAGCACCATGGCGGAGTAGCTGGGGGGCATGCCCTCCGGCAGCGGCGTGCCGAAGAGACGGCCGGACACAATGGCCAGAATGTCCCCCGGAGCCACATAGACGCTGCCGATGCCCACCCCCAGCAGCAGCGCCGCCAGGGCGGCCAGAAGCAGCGCGGTCATCCTCGCGGCGGATTTCATCCTGCGGTGTAGTAATCAGGATAGAGCGCCTGGGCCATCTGGGTCATGGCGGTAATGATATTCTCATTGGGCAGAGAGGAGGACATGTTGTCCACGCTGTAGACCTGGCCGTTGGCCACGGCGGCAACACCAGCCCAGCCGTCCCGGCCCAGGATCTCCTCCACGGGGTTGTCAATGTAGTTTACGTTGGTGAAGATCACGTCCGGGTTGGCGGCCACCACGGTCTCCCCCTCCACGCTGATCCAGCCCTCCTGGTCCGCCAGGACGTTCTCCCCGCCGATCCACTGGATCATCTCATCCAGGTAGGTGTTGGAGCCGGTGCTGTACATGTAGGGCGCGGCGGAGATCTCAAAGTATACGCTCTTACGCTCCTCCTGGGGGATGGTGGCGGCAATGGCCGCCAGATCGTCCAGCTGGGCGTTCAGCTCGCCGAGGACGGCCTCCCCCGCCTCCGGCACGCCCAGGGCTGCGGCCAGGAACTGGATATCCGTGCGGACGTTTTCAATGCTGACGCTGGTGGGAACGCACATCACACACACGCCCACGTCGATCAGGGGCTGGTAGGGCGCCTCCTGGTCGCTAAGGGAGAGGCTGGAGACCAGCAGCACGTCGGGGGCCAGGGCCACCAGCTGCTCCACATCCGGATTCATGATGTCAAAGGTGGGCACCCCCTCGGGCAGGCCCGCCAGGCCCACGCTCTGAAGGTCGTAGCCAATGATCTTATCGCCCAGCCCCAGGTCCACCACCGTCTCCGCCAGAGAGGGGGCCAGCACCACGATGGACTCAATGGTTTCAGGGATGGAGATGGGGGCCCCGCTGGGGTCCTCGGTGGGCAGGGCGGCGCCCTCCGGCTCCTCGGGCGGCGTGGGATCGCCGGACCCGCCGCTGTTTTCGCTCTGACCGCCTCCGGGGCCGTCCTCCCCCTGGCCGTTTGCGGCGTTGTTTCCGCCGCAGGCGGCCAGGCTCAGCAGCAGGGCCAGAAGAACCAGCAGAGAGATGGGCTTTTTCATGAACTGTTGCATGGGATTGTTCCTCCTTCAGGATAAAAGTAGCTTGTGTTATATGGGAAAGCCGCGGCAGAACCCCGGTTTTTCCAGCAAAAAAGCCGCCCCTTCTTCACGAAGAGGCGGCTTTTGCAGCAAGGAAGCACACGGCGGAGGGTCTCCCCCGCCGCCGGGCTGCGCACAATTTCATCCATCGTGAAGCTGTACGGGACAGACGCAGCGACCCGGCTTATCACACCAATTAAGGATGTGCATCACGGTGGCGGGACCGCGTGGGATTCTCACCCAGCTTCTCTGCAAAATGTCTGTCCCCAGACCGTGCTCCACCCGCTTTCAGCGGAAAGCGGCGCGGGCCGGCTGGTCGAATATGAGGTTTTTTGGGGACCATGGAGACTATACTATAGTTTTCCCGAAAAGTCAACCCTCAATCGCCGGGCGCTCCCCCGCTCACAGCTTCCTGACGAACAGGCAGCGGATGGCGTTGAGCACCGCCAGAATCATAACCCCCACATCCGCGAAAATCGCCAGGTACATATTGGCGACGCCCACAGCGCCCAGAAGCAGGCAGGCCAGCTTGACGCCCAGGGCCAGGACGATGTTCTGGTAGACGATCCCCAGGCACTTCCGGGAAATTTTAATGGCCTTGGTCATCTTCATGGGGTCGTCGTCCATCAGGACGATGTCCGCCGCCTCAATGGCGGCGTCGGACCCCATAGCCCCCATGGCCACGCCGATGTCGGCCCGGGAGAGCACCGGGGCGTCGTTAATCCCGTCCCCCACAAAGGCCAGCTTCCCTCTCCTCCTCTCCAGCAGCTCCTCCACCTTGGACACCTTGTCCGCCGGGAGTAGCTCGCTGTACACCTGGTCGACGCCCAGAGACGCCGCTACCTGATCCGCCACCTTCTTTGCGTCCCCGGTGAGCATGACGGTTTTTTCCACGCCTGCCGCTTTCAGAGAGGAAATTGCGTCCTTGGAGCGGGGCTTCACAATGTCGGAAATCACGATATGCCCCGCGTAGGCCCCGTTGACGGCCATATGGATAATGGTGCCGGTAGAATGGCAGTCGATGTGGGGAATGCCCAGGCGCCTCATCAGCTTGTCGTTGCCGGCGGCTACCTCCATGCCGTCCACCTTGGCGATCACGCCGCTGCCGCTGATCTCCTGGATATCGCTCACACGGGCGCGGTCCGGCTCCCTGCCATAGGCCCGCTGCAGGCTCCTGCTGATGGGGTGGGAGGACGCGCTCTCCGCCAGGGCCGCGTATTCAATCAGTTTTGCGTCCTCCATCTCATTGTGGTGGATGCCGTTTACCTCAAAGACGCCCTGGGTCAGCGTTCCCGTCTTATCAAAGACCACCACCTTGGTCTGAGAGAGAATTTCCAGGTAGTTGGAGCCTTTTACCAGGATCCCCTCCCGGCTGGCCCCGCCGATTCCGGCAAAGAAGCTCAGGGGGATGCTGATCACCAGCGCGCAGGGACAGCTGATCACCAGGAAGGTCAGCGCCCGGTAGAGCCAGGTTCCCCAGTCCGCGGGCAGCCCCATTCCCAGCATACGGACAAGGGGCGGCAGGACGGCCAGCGCCAAAGCGCTGTAGCAGACGGCAGGCGTATAGATCCTCGCGAACCTGGAGATAAAATCCTCGGACCTGGACTTGCGGGAGCTGGCGTTCTCCACCAGATCCAGAATTTTAGATACCGTGGACTCCCCAAACTCCTTTGTGGTGCGGATCCTCAGCACGCCGGTCATGTTGACGCATCCGCTGACGACCTCGTCCCCCGCCTTGGCCTCCCGGGGCAGGCTCTCGCCGGTGAGGGCGCTGGTGTTCAGACTGGAGCTTCCCTCCACGATGATCCCGTCAATGGGGACCTTTTCACCGGGCTGGACCACGATCACTCCGCCGATTTCAACCTCATCCGGGTCAACCTGTTCCAGCTTGCCGTCCCGCTCCACGTTGGCATAGTCGGGGCGAATGTCCATGAGTTCGCTGATATTGCGGCGGCTCTTGCCCACGGCGTAGCTCTGGAACCACTCGCCCACCTGGTAAAACAGCATGACGGCAATGGCCTCCAGATAATCGCCGTTCTCATAAACCGCCAGAGCCATGGCTCCCACCGTGGCCACAGCCATCAGAAAGTTTTCGTCAAACACCCGCCGGTTCAGGACGCCCTTGCCGGCCTTGCGCAGGATGTCATAGCCAATCAAAAAGTAATCGGCCAGATACAGGGCAAAGCGCGCCCAGCGCCCCGCGGAGGGGAACAGATATCCGTCCAGCCGGGAAAAGGCCTCCGCTGGGAGGAACTGGAGGCCCAGCAGCACAGCGGCGGCGGACAGGATGCGAAGCAGCATGGTCTTTTGCTTTTTGGTCATACCGCTGCCAGAGCGCGCGCCCACAGCAAAGCGAAGAATCGCCGCTGTCAAAACCACGGCCGCAAGCAGCCCGTTTACCACAATTTCCTGCATAGGAAGGCACCTCTCTATTCTATAATTGCTTAATCGTTGATATGAACTTCACAGAGGAGACCCCCTTAAACCTGCCGCAGCGCATGTTAAGGGGGCCCGCCTTCCGGCCGTTTACAAAAAGATCTCGCAGTCCGGCTCCACCCTCTTGCAGGCGGCCAGGACGCTCTCCATGACCGCCCTCGGCTCCTGACCCTCGGCAAACTCCACAATCATCTTCTGGGTCATAAAGTTGACGGTGGCGCTCTGCACGCCGGCGGTCCTGCGGGCGGCGTCCTCCATCAGGTTGGCGCAGTTGGCGCAGTCTACTTCAATTTTATACGTCTTTTTCATCGGGGCAGTCCTCCTTAAAAACATAAATTCCCCTTTTATAGCAATATGCAAAATTACTGACGCCAGCTCGCAGAGCGTGACCGCTTGGGCACGCCCTGCAAACCGACACGACGCGCCGGGCCGTCGCGCCCTACAGCAGCTGCCGCTATTTTTGATAATTGCTATAGAAGTACAGGGCGGGTTAAATAATTAAAAATTTAATAATTAAGCACTTGTTTAACCCTCCTGAATGCAGTATAATCTAGTCAGCCGCCCAAGTCAATCCCTTCGGCCGATTCCCTGCTAAACGGGCGAAAGAAATTTCTGTTTGGGCGAAAGAAAGGAGGCGCGCGCGATGACCGAAGCCGGCTTGCCCTACCGCCGTGGCGAGGGGCGGGAGGCTCCCTCTATCCGGGAGCAGCTGAACCGCGTGGAGCATTTTCAAACCGTCGCAGATGTTTTCAAGCAGCTGGATGACACCACTCGAATCCGGATCTTCTGGCTCCTCTGCCACTGCGAGGAGTGCGTTCTCAATATTTCCTCTCTGCTGGAAATGTCCAGTCCGGCCGTATCCCACCACCTCAGGCCGCTGAAAAACAGCGGTCTGATCGTCAGCCGCCGGGTGGGAAAAGAGGTCTACTACCGGGCGGCTGACTCGGAGGAGAGCCGTCTGCTCCACAAGATGATCGAGCAGGTCATGGAAATCACATGTCCGGATCTATGGGGATGAGGCGAGCGGGATGGTATATGACGTAAAAGAAGCGCCGGAGAGTCCCGGCCAGTGGGATCGGATCCCCCTCTACCCCGGCCTCCAGCTGTCCTACTGGGAACTGGACGCCCCCGCTCCAGCCTGCGGCGGCGCGGAGCGGACGGTCCGGATCAGCTATTGCAGGAGCGGGCAGATCGCGTGGGAGACAGACCGCGGCAACAGCATCTATCTGAATCCGGGGGACTTTCTGCTCCACGATTCCGCCGCCTGCCGCGGGGCCTCCCTCCGCTTCCCGGCAGGGCGCTGCCGGGGGCTGACGGTGTCTATCGATCCGGAGGAGGCGTCCCTCCATCCCCCGCAGCCGATAGAGGGGGCTGGCGTCCTTGAGGCGCTGCTGGAGAAAAATCTCTTCCGCAGTGGCGCCGCCGCGTTTTTCGCGGGAAACGAGCAGACGGAATCCATCTTCTCCGCCCTATATGGCCAGCCGGCAGGACTGCGGCTCCCCTATCAACGAATTAAGGTCCTGGAGCTGCTTTTGTACCTCTCCAAAGTGGAGCTTGCCCCCCAGAACCGGTTGGCGGAATACCAGGCGGAGCAGCTGGAGGTCGTCCGGGAGATCCACGACCAGCTCCTCCAGCACATGGAGCGGCGGATTACCATTGACGAGCTCTCCAGACAGTACCTCATCAATCCCACCACCCTGAAGGCCGCGTTCAAGGCCGTCTATGGGACCTCCCTGGCGGCCCACATCAAGGAGCACCGCATGGAGCAGGCCGCGAAGCTGCTCCGGGAATCCGAGCTGAGCATCGCCGCAGTTGCCCAGGCCGTTGGATATGACAGCCAGAGCAAATTCACCGCCGCCTTTAAGGAGCACTTCGCCCTGTTGCCCTCCGCCTACCGGAAGCAGTACCAAAAATATCCACGCGGCTAAAAGGAATCCTTTGGGTTTCTTTTCAACTGCGCCGACGATAGCGTTCTGTTGCAAAGGGGAGGCGGCTGATAAAATCAGCCGCCTCCCTTAAAGCTTTCGCCAGTCTTTTTCAAGCTCCTGTTATTTGTTTTCAGACTGTTCCATGTGGGCTCTGATTTCCGCTTCATGCTGTTGGCAATAGGCATAGCTGGTCTTCATAAATTCCCGGATATTCTGGCTTCGGTACAGTTTGTCAAGGGTATCAAGAATCCAAGAACCGTTTACCGCCATATCAAAAAAGTATGGATACACGCAGCCGCCGTGCTCCCTTGGGAAATAGGGATTTATGGAGCTGAGCCGCGGGTCTCTCATCACGGACTCCACCACCATCTCGCTGAGGATCCACTTCAGGGAGGGCCGCTCATACTCGTCGTAGCTGTCCCCAAACAGGTCGTTCCACACATAAAACCAGACAAAATGTATGAGCTCATGGATGCTGACGCCGATGGCCCCTCTCTCGCTGTTCAGGTAAAAGACATCGAATCTGTGTTCCCGCAGGAAGCGGGGCCCGATGGGATTCAGGCTGACATGGCAGCGCAGGTCGTTGAACAGAGCGCCGCAGTCCACCTCGAAGGCCTCCGACAGGGCCTCGCTGATCTGCGCCCTGCAAGAGCTCCAGTGCCGGGAGTAGAGCGCCGCCTTTTCGTCTATGACGTCCTCCAGCTCCCCGTAGACCCGGCGAAGGACGCCGCCGATGTACTGCTTCCTCTCCGGGAAGGGCAGGGCGTCCGCCCGGGCCCGGTCCAGCTGCGGAAAGAAATGGTACAGGGAATCGCTCCAAAAGGCCGTCTCCCCCTCCCCCTGAAACTCCATGATCTGCCGGATCATATCCTCCGCACCGGGATTGATAAATACGATTTCCATTAGAACTCCTTCCCTATTCTGTGCCTCCGGAGCCTCAGCCCTCCTCCGCCCAGGCGATCACCGGGTCAAGGTAGGCCCGGCTGGAGGCGTCGAAGGACCGGGAGATCACCTCCAGCATCTCCGCGCGCTCCGGGTTTTTCCGCAGGGAGGCCCGGAGGGCCGCCATCATGGCCCGGTCCACCCGGCCCATGCGCTCATAGTCCAGTCCCCCCTGGCAGTAGAAGCCCCGAATCTGGGGCAGGGGCCCGAAGAGCTTTTCCATGCTCTCCTCCAGGCCGGGGTTGTCCATGGGGGCGCAGCCCACCGCCACGGCGGCGGTCCGCTTTGCCTCCAGGCGTTGTTTTTTCAGCCAGCCCAGCCCCGCCATCCGCCCGGCGTAGAGCCCGCCCACCAGGATCACGCCGCCATAGGCCCCCAGGTCCCCGGCCCGGCGGCAGTCCAGCGCCTCACAGCGGAGCGCCTCCCCCAGCCACTGGGCGTAGCGCCGGGAGAAGCCGGTCTTACTGCGGTAGAGAACGATAAAATTTGTCATAGCCAATCCCTCCTCAGGTGTTTTGCCCGTAGTTCTTCCAGAACTGCTCCACGTGGGCCCGGACGGCGGGCCGGGCCTCCGCGAAGCTGTCGCAGGTGTGGAACAGCAGGAACATCGGCCCGTGAAACTCCGCCGCCACGGCCTCCGGGTCCTCCCGCCGCAGCTCCCCCGCCTCCATGAGCCGGGAAAAGATGTCCGACTGCACCCGGACGCACCTGTCCCGGTACAGCGCCCGGTACAGGTCCCGGCAGCGGCTGTCGGAGAACTGGCTCACCAGCAGCAGGCGGCGGAACCGGACGTTCTGCGGGTCGTCAAAAAAGAACCGGAAGGTCTCCTCAATCAGCGTCTGGAGCTGCTCCAGGCCGGCCCCCCGGTAGCGGGACGGGTCGTCCCCCACGTCAAAGGGCAGCCCGGCGGCGTGGAAATAGGCCTCCGCCTGCTCCAGACACCGCTCCACAATGGCGTCGAAGATAGCCTGCTTGCCCCGGAAGTGGTTGTACAGGGAGCTCTCCCGAATCCCCACCGCCCGGGCGATGTCCCGCACGGAAACGCCGCCGTAGCCCTGCTGGGAGAAGAGCTCCAGCGCCTCCGAAAGGATTCTTTCCCTGGTATCCACCGGTTTTCCCTCCTCAGAAAACGAACGATTGTTAGTGCGCAGTATACTAGCAGTCGTTCGCTTTGTCAAGGGTGAATTAAAAAATTTTTCTTGACATTCTAGTCCAAATGTTCTATATTGTTCATAGAACGAATGTTTTTAGGAGGCCGGCCCCATGGACGTGATGGAGAAGCTCACCATACTCACCGACGCCGCGAAATACGATGCCGCCTGCACCTCCAGCGGCGCCCAGCGGGGGCGCCGCCCCGGCTATGTAGGCAATACCTCCTCCTCCGTGGCCGGCTGCTGCCACACCTTCTCCGGCGACGGGAGGTGCGTGACGCTTCTGAAGGTGCTCATGACCAACTGCTGCGTCTACGACTGCAAGTACTGCGTCAACCGCTGCTCCAACGACACCCGCCGGGCGGTCTTTACCCCGGAGGAGCTGGCGGAGCTGACCATCCAGTTCTACCGCCGCAACTACATCGAGGGGCTCTTTCTCTCCTCCGGCGTGCTGGTGAGCCCGGACTACACCACGGAGCGGATGATCCGCTGCCTGGAGCTTCTGCGGGAGGGCCGCCGCTTCAACGGCTACATCCACGCCAAGGCCATCCCCGGCACCAGCCCGGAGCTGGTAACCCGGCTGGGTCTGCTGGCGGACCGGCTCAGCGTGAATATTGAGCTGCCCTCGGAGCGGGGCCTCGCCGCCCTGGCCCCCAACAAGACCCGGAAGGCCATCTTCCGCCCCATGGGGCTCATCAAGAACACCCTGCTGGAGAACCGGGAGGAGCTGGTCAAGTACCGCCACACCCCCCGCTTCGCCCCCGCCGGCCAGAGCACCCAGATGATCATCGGCGCAACGGAGGACTCGGACCGGCATATTCTCTCCCTCACCCAGTCGCTCTACGACCGCTACCGGCTCAAGCGGGTATTCTACTCCGCCTATGTGCCGGTGGCGGAGAACACCCTCCTCCCCTCCCTGGATACCAAGCCCCCCCTGCTCCGGGAGCACCGGCTCTACCAGGCGGACTGGCTGCTGCGGTTCTACGGCTTCCGGGCGGAGGAGCTGCTGGACGAATCGGAGCCCAATTTCAACACCCTGGTGGACCCCAAATGCGGCTGGGCCCTTCGCCACCCGGAATTCTTCCCCGTGGAGGTGAACACCGCCAGTCGGGAGGAGCTGCTGCGGGTGCCGGGGATGGGGGTGAAGTCGGTGGGCCGGGTTCTCTATGCCCGGCGGGCCCGGCAGCTGGACCATTCTGACCTGAAAAAGCTGGGGGTTGTCATGAAGCGAGCCCAGTATTTCCTTACCTGTAAAGGAAAATTACTGGACGGACTGAAGCTGCGGCAGGACAGCATTCTCCGCAATTTGATCGCCGCGGAACGCCCCTCCCTGCCCCAGGCGGAGGCGGAGCAGCTGAGCCTGTTCGGCCAGGCCGGATGAATGCGGAAGCTGATCGCGGAAAGGCGGGAGACGAAATGGATCGGGAGCAGAGGATACGGGCCCTGTGGCAGGCGGTGGCGGCCCAGGACGGGGCGGGGATGGCCGCGTTTTTTACGGAGGACGCGGCGGTCCTCTGGCCCAACAGCGGCGAGCGCTGAACGCGGGCAAAGCGCTGCCGGGACGCCCGCAGCCCGGGGGACCGCTTTACCTGGGACTGCGTGGAGAAACGGGGCCTATCCTTCTGCACACTGTGCGGGGACTTCCCCTGCGGCCAGCTGCTGGAGCGGGAACGGGCCGCGGTTCTGGACCGGGAGCGGCTGCTTTGGAAGAGGAGGCAGAAGTGATTCGCTATGGAGGCAATTTACCGCTACGACGGCACCTTTGAGGGGTTTTTGTGCTGCGTGTTTGACAGCTATGTCTATCAGGAATACCCCATCCAGTTTCAGGACCCGGACCACCTGGCCGGCTCCCTGTTCCCCTCCCGATCGGTGGGCACGGACCACAGCCATGCCCAGCGGGTGCTGGCGAGCCTGGGAAAGATCGACCCCTACGCCAGGGAGCTGGCGGTCAAGGGCTTTCTCACCTGTGCGCCGGAGCGGGAGCGGCTGCTCTATACGTTTATCCGGGCCCTTTACGACATCGGCCAGCCTCTGCTGCGCCAGCTCAGCCACGAGGCGGTGCTGCCGGTGCTGAAGGCGGTGCGCCATCTGGACGGGGAGGTCCACCTGCTCCGGGGCTTTGTGCGTTTCTCCGAGTTTGAGGGGACTCTCGCCGGGGAGATCCGGCCCAAAAACCGGGTGCTGCCCCTGCTGCGGCCCCACTTCTGCGACCGGATGTACAACGAGGTGTTCCTGCTCTACGACCGCACCCACCGGGAGGCCCTGGTCCACCGTCCGGGCCAGTGGGCCATTGTGCCCCTGGAGTCCTTCCAAATGGCCGCCCCCTCGGCGGCGGAGGCCCAGTACCGGCGGCTCTGGAAGCGGTTCTATGACACCATCGAGATCGAAGCCCGCCGCAACCCCAAGCTGCGTATGTCCAAAATGCCTAAGCGCTACTGGGACACCATGACCGAGTTCCAGGACGAGGCCTGCTTCCTGGCCGGCACGGAGCAGCTGCCGGAGGGAGCCGGCAGGTAGGCGCACATTTTTTAGGCGCACATACTTTGAAGCACACATACTTTTCTTTATGAACAAAGAAAAGTGTCAAAAGAATAGCTTTTGGCGCGAAACCGTGTTTCGCGCTGTCAAAACAGGAGGGCTCATATGGAACAGGAAGTCAGGGCGGTTTTAGAGACCAATGGCAAGGGATTTTTGCTCTACGCGGAAAATTTCCCCGGCGCCTACGTTCGGGGGGCCTCCCTGGCGGAGGCCATGGGCAAGTGGGACCGGGAGCTGGCCGCCTACCTCCGCTGGCGGGACGGCACGGACGCCCCCCGGTGCGCCGTCCGGATCGTCCAGGAGAAGCGCAGTGAGCTCCACGTGGAGGATGCGGACAGCGATGTGCTCTTTGACAGGGAGCGAGCGCCCCTGGACCGGGCGGAGTACGAGGCTCTGCGGGCGCTGTGCCTGCGGTCCGCGGCCGATTTTCTCGCCCTCTACGGGGCCGTGCCGGAGAAGGACCGGCCCCTCTCCCCCGCCCGGGAGAGCTTCTACGGCCCCGTCCCCTCCACGGCGGAGGAGATGTACCAGCACTCGAAGAACGTCAACAGCTATTACTTTGGCGAGATCGGGGTGGAGGCCCCCAACGGCCCCGACATCCTCCGCTGCCGGGAGGAGGGCTTTTCCCGGCTGGAGGAGCGGAAGAATTTCCTGGGAAACCCGGTCTTTGACGGCAGCTATGGGGAGCTCTGGAGCCTGCGGAAGGTGCTCCGGCGGTTTCTGTGGCACGACCGGATTCACGCCAGGGCCCTCACCCGCCGGGCGGGGGAACTCTGGCCCGGCCTGGCCGACCCCTTCCGGTTCCTCCAAACCGGCTGAGCGCCTCCTCCCAGCCCCTGGGAACAGAAAAATTTTCAATACTGGGCCTTTTATTATTGACAATTCGACACAAAAAAGCTATAGTTACTTTGCCTGCTTTCCCCGGAGGAAAATGCTCAGGGGAAAGCAAGCAATTTTTCTATACCCCGCCGGGGCGGGGTATACTCTATGGAAAAAGGACGGGGGAGGATAATGTCCAAAAAGTTGATTCGCCTTGTAGATTGCTGCATGGCGTTTGACGGCGAGCTGGTTCTCGATCACATCAATCTATATTTTAATGACAGTGAGTTCCTCACATTACTCGGACCCAGTGGCTGCGGCAAGACCACCACCTTGCGCATCATTGGCGGCTTTTTGACGCCCACTTCGGGAGAAGTGCTGTTCGATGATGTGAGGATGAATGATATTCCCCCCAATTTGCGGCAGGTCAACACCGTCTTTCAGCGCTACGCTCTCTTTCCCCACCTGAACGTGTTTGAGAACGTGGCCTTTGGCCTGCGGGTCCCCAGGAGGGAGGGGGGCAGAAAAATCAAACTCCCGGAGCCGGAGATCCGCCAGCGGGTACTGGAAATGCTGGAGGTGGTCAGCCTCAAGGGCTTTGAGCACCGGCGCATCACCGGGCTCTCCGGTGGCCAGCAGCAGCGGGTGGCTATCGCCCGGGCCCTGGTGAACCGGCCCAAGGTGCTGCTGCTGGACGAGCCTCTGGGCGCTCTGGATCTGCGCCTGCGCAAGGACATGCAGAGCGAGCTCAAGCGGATCCAGCAGCAGCTGGGCATCACGTTTATCTACGTCACCCACGACCAGGAGGAGGCGCTGGCCATGAGCGACACCATCGTCGTCATGGACCAGGGCAGGATCCAGCAGATCGGCACCCCGGAGGACGTGTACAACGAGCCCAAGAACGCCTTTGTGGCGGACTTCATCGGGGAGAGCAATATTCTCGACGGCATCATGCATGAGGACTACGTGGTGGAGTTCTTCAACCGGAAGTTCAAGTGTCTGGACAGCGGCTTTGCCCCCATGGAGCCGGTGGACGTAGTGATTCGGCCCGAGGACATCGACATCGTGCCCGTGGAGAAGGGCCAGCTGCGGGGGACGGTGACAGCCGTCACTTTCAAGGGCGTCCACTACGACACCATCGTGGACTTCAAGGGCTTCAAGTGGCTCATCCAAACCACGGACTACCACCCGGAGGGGGAGACCATCGGCATTGTCCTCAATCCGGATGACATCCACATCATGCGCAAGAGCGAGTACTCCGGCATGTTCGGCGACTACAGCTCCTACTCCGAGGAGTACGAGGAGATGGACGGCGCGGAGGAGGGGTCCGGCGATGAAGAATAGGCGCGCGCTGTTCGCGGTCCCCTACGTGGGCTGGCTGGCCCTCTTCGTGGTGGCCCCCATTGTGATGGTGGTCCTCTACGCCTTCTCCTCCGCCGCCGGCGGCTTCACTCTGGAGAACTTCTCCCGCATGGGCGCCTACGCGGTGGTGTTCGCCCGGTCCTTTAAGCTGGCCCTTGCCGCCACCCTCATCTGCCTGCTCATCGGCTATCCGGTGGCCTATATGATCTCCCGGGAGAGCCAGCGGTTCCAGCGGGTGGCCATGATGCTCATCATGCTGCCCATGTGGATGAACTTCCTGCTGCGGACCTATTCCTGGATGTCCATTCTGGAGAACACGGGGCTGCTGAACCGGCTTTTTTCCGCCATCGGCCTCTTCCGGCTCATCAACGCCCTCACCGGCGCCAATCTGGAGTACTTCCCCATGATTAACACCCAGGGGGCGGTGGTGCTTGGCATGGTGTACAACTACCTGCCCTTTATGATCCTGCCCATCTACTCGGTGATCGAGAAGATGGACGCCAGCCTCCTTGAGGCGGCCAGGGACCTGGGGGCCGGCTCCGCCCGGGTGTTCCGGAAGGTGATCCTGCCGCTGAGCCTCCCCGGGGTGCTCTCCGGAGTCACCATGGTGTTCGTGCCGTCGGTGTCCACCTTCGCCATCTCCAAGCTGCTGGGCGGCAGCAACGAGCTTCTTCTGGGCGACCTCATCGAGACCCAGTTCGTGGGCACGGCCTACAACCCCCACCTGGGCTCCGCCATCGCCCTTGTGATGATGGTGGTGGTGGTGGTGTGCATGGCCGTCATGAACCGCTTCGGCGAGGGCGAGGAACAGGCGGTGATGCTATGAGCGCAAAGCCCTCCCGGCTGAACCGGGTACTCATGGCGCTGGTGTTCCTCTTCCTCTACGCGCCGATTTTCGTACTCATCGTCTTTTCCTTCAACGACTCCCAGAGCCGCACCGTCTGGCAGGGCTTCACCCTGCGCTGGTACGTGGAGCTGCTCCAGGACCGGGCCATTATGAGCGCCCTGTGGACCACCCTGCTGGTGTCCCTGCTGGCCACGGCCATCGCCACTGTGGCGGGGACCATGGCCGCCGTGGGCTTCTTTAACATGAAGAAGCGGTGGCGGGGGCCTATTTTGACGGTGAACAACATTCCCATGACCAACGCGGACATCGTCACTGGCGTGAGCCTGTGCCTACTCTTTGTGGCCTTCTTCGCCGGATGGGGGGATTTCACCCGGTGGTTCAACAGCCTCCAGGGCCTCGTCCACCTGCCCACCCGGCTCCACATGGGCTTCGGCACCCTGCTCATCGCCCACCTCACCTTTGATATCCCCTATGTCATCCTGAACGTCATGCCCAAGCTGCGCCAGATGGACAAAAACCTCATCGACGCGGCCCAGGACCTGGGCTGTACCTGGATGCAGGCCTTTTGGAAGGTGGTGCTGCCGGAGATCAAGCCTGGCATCGTCTCCGGCGCCCTCATCGCCTTCACCATGAGCGTGGATGACTTCGTCATCTCCTACTTTACCGCCGGCTCCGCCACCTCCACCCTGGCCATGGTGGTCTACGGCATGACCAAACGGCGCATCAGCCCCAAGATCAACGCCATCTCCTCCCTGCTGTTTGTCACGGTGCTCACCCTGCTCATCGTGGTCAACGTCCGGGAGGCCCGGCAGGAGAAAGCGCTGGAGGAGCGGAAATTGTAGCGGTATCCACTGGGTATCCATTCTTTTTTCTTAAAAGAAAAAAGAATCAAAAAAGAATTTTAGCGCAAAACTTTGTTTTGCTTTTGTTTGACAAGGTTTTTCGAATCCTGGCTCTTCAGAAGATACGGTACGCTCCAGCAGCCAATCTGATACCGTTAAAGTTCTTTTGATTCTTTTCTTTCAAGAAAAGAATGTATGCCTTATATTATTTTTTCTGGAGGAATCGAGCATTGAAAAAGACTGTTGCCATGCTGTTGGCGCTCATGATGAGCGCGGCTCTCTGTCTGGCCGGGTGCGGCGGCGGGGGCGGCGAACGCGTTGTCAACGTATGCGGATGGGGGGAGAACATTGACCCGGACCTCATCGAGCAGTTTGAGGAGGAGACCGGCATCACGGTCAACTACCAGACCGCGGAGAGCAACGAGACCATGTACGCCCTCATCAAGCAGGGCGGCGCGGACTACGACGTCATCGTGCCCAGCGACTACATGATCGGGCAGATGATTGAGGAGGGGATGCTGGCGGAGCTGGACTACGACAATATCCCCAATTTCTCCCTTATCGACGATCAGTATAAAAATCTGAGCTACGACCCTGAGAACAAGTACACGGTTCCCTACACCTGGGGCACCCTGGGCATTATCTACAACTCCTCCCTTGTGGAGGAGGAGATCGACAGCTGGGGCGTCCTCTTCAGCGGCAAGTACGGCGGGCAGATCGGCATGATCGGCAACCCCCGGGACGCCATCGGCGCGGCCCTGCTGTACCTGGGCTACTCGGTGAACACCACCGACGAGGCGGAGATCCGGGAGGCCTGCCAGCTCCTCAGCAGTGCAAAAAGCCAGAATATGTATCAGGGCTTTTTCATGGACCAGCTCTATGACAAGATGGAAGCCGGGGAGACCACTATCTGCACCTACTACGCCGGCGACTTCCTCACCATGTACAGCAACAACCCGGATCTACGCTACGTGGTGCCCAAGGAGGGCAGCAACTGGTTCGTGGACGCCATGTGCGTGCTCAAGGACGCGGAGCACAAGGAGGAGGCAGAGGCGTGGATCAACTTCATCTGCAAGACGGAGTCGTGCCTGGCCAACATGGACTATATCTGGTACGCCTCCCCCAACCGGGAGGCCCTGGAGCGGTATCCCTCTTACTACGAGGAGCAAAACGGCGAGCCCATGGACCCGGCGCTCTACGAGGTCATGGCCGCCCCGCCGGAGGTCCTGGCCCGGTGCGAGGCCTATGAGAATCTTCCGCCGGAAACCCTGGCCCTGTACACGGACCTCTGGATTGAGCTGGGCATTGAATAAATCAGGAGGGCCGCGCCAAACCGGCGCGGCCCTCTCCCCTGCCGCTAAAGCAGCTCCTCAAAACCGCTGATATACTGGTCGCAGAGCTCCCGCATGTCCGCCTCCGAGCCGTGGAAATAGGGGTCCCGCACCCCAACCACTGTCATGCCGGCGGCCTTGGCCCCCTTGCAGGCGGACAGGGAGTCGTCGAAAAATACGCACTCCCGGGGCGATACCCCCAGCAGCTCCGCCGCCTGGCGGAATACAGCCGCAGACTTTTTATCCGCCCCCAGCTCCTGGGCGAAGATGACCCGCTCAAAGCAGTCCTCCAGGCCGTGGCGGGCCAGGGCGGTCCGGCAGTGCTCCGGCACGGAGGCGGTGAAAACCGCCATCCGGTGTCCCGCCTCCCGGCAGCGGTCCAGATACGCCCGCACGCCGGGCTTCAGCGGTACGCTGTGGTAGGCGTCCTTGGCCAGCTCCATCCACTCCGCCATGATCTCCTCGCAGGACTCCTCCATGTGGAAAAAGTTCTTTGTAAACAGGGCGCAGTTGGGCAGAATGGAGTGGGCCACCCCGTCGTGGTACGCCTGGCTGTAGGCGTAGCCGTGTCGGGCGAGAAAGGTTTTATCCACCTCCAGCCACACGCCGTTGGAGTCGATGAGAGTTCCGTCCAGATCAAATATCAGCATACGCGGCTCTCCTATGGGCCAAAATTCGGGGAGAGGTCGCCCCTCCCCTATTCTACCAGCTTTCCCGCTGTTTTGCAATTCCGGAGCAAGAAAAATCAGAGAAAGCAATTTTCAGAAATTCACTAAATTGGTTTTCAAAGGGATGTCCGGCGGACGGGGGAGTTTCGCTCTCCGGGGGGCCGATCTATTCGGCAGCACCGGGGCCGCCGGCTTAGGCTGGGGCGGCCAAAGGCCGCCTAACGCCGGACCCCTGCTGTTTTACGAGGGGACTTTACGGAGTGCCCTTCCAGAGCAGCGGGCGAAGCCACCGAACGAGAAGCTTTCTACCGATAGAATGGATATCTACCAATTTCGCCTACCGGCCCTGGAGGGGATAGAACCATCTTGGACGCGCGCCGGCGGGGCTCTACGAATTGCCGCGCATTTCGGGAATACTGAACCATGAGCGAAACGTAGTTTCGCGCAAAAAGCTTTTCTTTTTGATACTTTTTCTTTGTTCACAAAGAAAAAGTATGTATGCCATGTACGCCGCAGATACCAAACGATCAAAAGGAGAATCCGCCATGTCCGACGCACTGAAGAAAAAACTGGCCAAGCCCATGCTCTTTTCCGCAGCCTTTATCTGGGGCAGCTCCTTTTTTGTTATGAAGAACGCTCTGGACGCCCTGCCGGTCCAGTACCTGCTGGCCCTGCGGTTCACCACAGGCGCGGTGTTGCTGGGACTCCTGTGCGGAAAGCGGTGGCGGTGCTTCAACGCCGGCTACCTGTGGCCGGGGGTCCTGACCGGCGCCTTTCTCTACCTGGCCTACTCCATCCAGACCTATGGTCTGGCGCTTACGACTCCCTCCAAAAACGCCTTCCTCACCTCCATTTACTGCGTACTGGTCCCCTTTCTGTACTGGATTTTCGCCGGAATACGCCCGGACCGGTACAACCTCCTGGCGGCGGTTCTGTGCGTGGGCGGGGTGGGGCTGGTAAGCCTCAAGGGAGATCTATCGGTGAACCTGGGAGACGCCCTCACTCTAGCCTGCGCGGTATTCTACGCGGCCCACATTGTAGCCGTGGCCAAGGTCTCGCCAAACCGGGACATCTCCCTGCTGACGGTGCTCCAGTTCGCCTTTGCCGGCCTCTTCGCGTGGACCGGCGGAGCGCTTACCGAGACCTTCCCCGCCGCGCAGCTGGCCCGGCCGGAGGTGCTGGGCCCTCTGGCCTACCTGGGCGTGATGGCCACCACGGTGGCCCTGCTGTTCCAGAACGTGGGGCAAGTGTGGTCCGATCCGGCCTCCGCGTCGGTGATATTGTCCCTGGAATCGGTGTTCGGGGTGCTCTGCTCGGTGCTCTTTGCCGGGGATCAGGTGAACGTCCAGATGGCCCTGGGATTCTGCCTCATCTTTGGGGCGGTGGTGTGCAGCGAAACCAAGTTCTCCTTCCTCCGCCGGCAGCGGCTCCCCCTACTGTAAATTGGCGTTGGGCGCGTAAATCTGTATGCGCGTCTGGGGCGGAAAGCGGTAGTAGAGATCATCCGGCCAGGGGCCGGTCAGAAGGCGGCAGATGTGCTCCACGCCGGCTGGGAAAATCTCGTGCTCCAGCCCCAGCGTATCGGCAATCTGATGGGTCAGCGGCTCAATCTCCGAGAGCTGGTATCCCCCTGTATCCACAACGCCCAGCCTGCGGTAGTGGGCGTACATGATGTCGTTGATCATTTTTCCCCGCTTTGGACCGTACTTTTCAATGGCGTACTGGTACTCCGCCCAGATATTCCGCTCCCCGTCCAGCCAGCCCTTGGTCAGGTAGTAGGTCGGCTTCTCCCGGCCTAGGGCCAGGCGGCGCTCCTGCCCCAGGAGCAGGGAGATGCAGTCGTCCGCCCGGGGAAGGATCAGCTCAAAGTCCCGCGTCCAGGCACCGGATATCGCGTTCCCGCAGAGGCCCATGGCCAGAAGGAGCCGGCCGCAGGAGATCTGGTCAAAAATTGTCTGAAGGGTTCTGTGAAGGTCCTTCGGCACGTTGTGGAGCCCCGCGGGGAGCCAGTGGACCGGGTAGCGCGCGCCGCTGCTCTCCATGGCGGCGCAGAGCTCGTTTCTGATCGTTTCACAGCAGACAATCTCAGTTTTCATCGCTTTTACTCCTCCTGCTTCAGCCCACGGCCAAACAGCGCCTATCTCGCATTTACAGCTCATTTACTATACCATTTCCTATAAAAAAAGTCCAGTAGGCAGTGCCTGCTGGACTTTTTTCGCGATTTCATGCGGTTGCCCGGAGGGCGGCGCAAATTATTATAGTATTCCTCAATTAAAACCGCACTATCGTTACCGGGCAAAAATTTAGGATTTGCAAACAGTTTAGTCTCGAAATTAAAGTTCTTTTTGATCCTTTTTCCGTGGACCGCCTGAAAGGCGGTTTAGGCTCGCCGGCGTCCAGCGGACGCCGAAAGCGACGCTTTCAAGAAAACGTATTACTTGCCGCTGTTCAGCGCTCCGTAGACCTCGCCCATCTTCTTCTGGCTCAGGGGATACAGGACGTTGGCAGCCAGGGCGGCCAGGCACATGAGGCCCGGAATGAGCAGAATGATGTTCTGGAGGCTCACGGTCTGAGCGGCGCTCAGCGCCATGCCGGCCTCATATCCCATGCCGGCAAGCAGCCAGTTGGCCAGGCCGGAGGAAACGGCGATGCCCAGCTGGATGGGGAACACGTACAGGGACATGGTAAAGCCGGTGGTGTCCATCCCCGTCTTGGCCTGATAGGCCAGGGAGGCGTTGACAAACTCCAGGGGCGCGGAGCAGCAGTTGAGGGACATGCCGAAATAGATGATGCAGAAGCCGACGCCGAAAATCATGGCGCTGGGCGCCAGGAAGCGGGGCAGCAGCATGCCCACCACGTAGCAGAGCATGGCGATGGTATTCGCGTTCTTTGGCCCAAGCTGCTTGAGAATGACGGGAGAAACCAGGCTGGCTACCAGCGCCACAACAGAGGCCACAGTGGTGGTGATGGTGATGGCGGAGAAGTCAAAGAGAACGTACTGGTAGTAGTAGGCAAACGTAGAAATAAAGACCATGTACGCCGTAAACTTCAGCGTCTCCGAGAGGAGCATCCAGAGCAGGGGCGGATTCTTGACAATGCAGTCGAACATCTGCTTGGCCGTCATCTTGTTCTTGGCGGCGGCCTCCGCCACGTGGCCGTCCGTGTCATAGATGTCGTACTTCTTGCCGGACCAGGCGGTGCAGAGGTAGCCGCCGCCGGCCAGAACGGCGATGATCACTGCGGCCCAAAAATAGCCCTTGGCGTCGCTTCCGCCGCCCAGCAGCGCCACCAGCGGCAGGAAGGTGGCGGAGAAGAGAATCTTGGAGACATCCTGGAACTGGGAGCGGCGGGTGGATAGGCGGCTCCTCTGGGTGGGGTCGTCCGTAATGACGTTCATCAGCGACATCTGCGCGTTGCCGCAGAGGCTGCTACTGCCGGAGGAGAGGGTGTAGGTGATGGAGTAGAAGATCGCCAGGAACACGCCGCTTCCGCTGAACTTGGTAAAGGTGAGGATGGTGGTCACTACCGTGATGGGCACGCCCACAAAAATCCACTTACGGTACTTGCCGAACTTGGAGTGGCCGTTCTGTACCAGGACCGCCAGCATGGGCGTCAAAAAGACGAAGATCAGGCGAACGATAAAGCTCGCCGTACCGAGGGTCTGCGCCGGTACCATCGCAACATCCGTGCAGTAGAAGTTATAATAGCTATTGACAAGGCTGTAGTAGATACCAGAGCAAAAGGTTCCCATGGCGAACATGCTGACTATTTTTTCAGGCAGCTTTTTCTGTTCTGTCATGATAAATTCTCCTCCCTATTTCTTTCTTTAAAACTCTGCTTCCCTCCAGGTGTGGACCTGTCCGGCCTTTCGGTTCGGAAGTAATATTACGCAGCCAGCTTCAGGATCTCCAGGATATCGTCCGCGTGGAGCGGGAACGCCATCCCCACCGCGTCCGTTCCGATCATGGCGTTTTCCGCCATCTCCTGGAGCCGGTCGTCACCGATCTTCGCCTCGCTGAGGCGCACCGGCAAACCGATGGAGCGGTAAAACGCCTCCAGCTTTGCCACGCCCAGGCCCACGGTCTCGTCCTCCCGGTCCCTGCCGAAATCCACGTGGAACACCCGGCTGAAGAACTTCACCAGGCAGTCCGGGCGGAACTTGGCCCAGACGTACCGGATCCACGCTGGGAACACGATGGCAAGCCCCGCGCCGTGGGCGATATTGTAGATGCCGCTGATCTCGTGCTCAATGTTGTGGCTGCCCCAGTCGCCCACCCGACCGGCCATGAGCACCCCGTTGTTGGTGATATTGGCGGCCTGGTACAGCTCCGCGCGAATGTCGTAGTCCCGGGGCCGCTCCATGGCCAGGGGCGCGTAGTGCAGCACCGTGGTCATGGCGCCCTCCAGCAGGCGGTCGGTGAGATCCGTGCTGGGCGTCAGGGAGAAGTACGCCTCCATCAGGTGGGCCAGGATGTCCGCGCTGCCGCTGGCCGTCTGATAGGGGGGCAGGGAGTAGCTCATCTCCGGGTTCAAAATCGCGAACTTGGGAATCACCGCGTCGGAGAACAGACTGCGCTTGAGCCCGCTCTCGCCGTTGGTGATCACAGCGCAGTTGGAGGACTCGGACCCGGTGGCGGGCAGCGTCAGCAGCACGCCGCTGGGCAGCGCGTCGGTGATGAACTTGCTGAAGGTGCCGAAGTAGCTCCAGATGTCGTCCTCCGCCTTGACGCCGGCGGCCACGGCCTTGGCCGTGTCGATGGCGGAGCCGCCGCCGATGGCCAGCACAAAGCCGATGTCGTGCTCCCTGCACAGCGCAATCCCCTCGTAGACCTGGGCCAGCCGGGGATTGGGCACAATGTTGTCCAAGTCGTAGCAGGCCACGCCGGCCTCCCGCAGGGACGAGGCCACCGTGTCATAGAGGCCGTTCTCCTTGATGAACGGTCCGCCGAGGACGATCAGGCAGCTGGAGGCGTACTTGGCGATCTCCTGGCCCACGCTCCGCTCCGTCTCCCTGCCGAAAATAATTTTGCCGGGATTGTGGTACACATAATTGTTCATACGCGTCTGCCTTTCTTCAGCGGCGGCCCAGATTGTCGATCAGGCTCAGCATGGTGGCCCTCCGGCGCTCCTCTGGGATAAAATCCAGCATATCCACAATCGCGTCAAAGCCCTCCGGATATTTCGTGTAGTCAATGGGCTTCCCGGCCTCCGTGTTTTTCTTCGCTTCTTCCACTGGAAACACCTCCTCGTCAAAGCTTCATGCTCTGCATGTACTCACAAACAGCCAGAACGTTCTCCGGCTTTGCGTCCACGCGGTAGGACATCATCTTGTCCTGCCCCAGGATAAAGCCCTTGGGTCCCAGCTCGTCCACCAGATACTTGACCCGGTCCACGCACTCCTCCTTTGTGCCCTGGCTGAGCAGCTTGGAGGTCATGCCGCCGATCACGCAGCAGTTGGGGAACGCCTTGCGCACCTCCAGAATATCGTCGCTCTCAATCTGAATGGCGATATGGCCCTTGGGGTAGTCCCTGAAGTAGTCCGCAAAACGGAGGAACGATCCCTCGATAAAGAGCTGAATGGTCTTATCCTTCGCCACCACCTCGTCAATAATCCGCTTGAGGGGCGGCCAGTAGAACATCTCCCACTGCTTCATGCTCAGGATGGTGTGGGCCAGAATGGCCACCAGCATGTCAAAGCAGTATCCGGTGTCCGGGCCGGGAACGTCGCGCATCAGGCTCTGCACCACGGGCTCGGCGCTGATGGTATCCAGGGCGTCGCAGGCCGCCTGGACCTTCTCCGGCACCCGGCGCATGTCCAGGGAGATGCCCCGGATCCCCCGCAGGCCGGAGAACAGGTACTCGATACCAAGGGAGGCGAAGCCGTTTTTCGGGGAAATCAGCCCGGGGACGCCCATCTCAGCCAGCTTATTGTTGCGCTCAAAGGACTTTGTCCAGAACAGCTGGTTCTCCTTGACGCAGTCCACCATCAGCTGCGGGTCCATATCCGGACGGAACTTATAGAACTTTCTGGGCAGGACTTTTTCCCAGACAAACTTGCTGGGGTTGGCGATCAGCTCGTCGTACTCGCCGGTCTCAAAGTAGGAGTGGTCCTGGAGAAAAAACAGCTCCTTCTCATCGTCAATCACGTAGATGCTGTCCCCCAGGGTCTCCGTAACCCTCTGGGGATTGCGGATGCCGGTCTCCTGATAGGCGTCGAACCCGTAGCGCTCGTGAAAGCCCAGCATCACCTTCTCCATCACGTCGTAGTCGTGGGTGGCCTGGCTGAACTTGTAGCCCATGTCCAAAACCTGCCAGGTCCAGAAGTTGGACAGATGGGGAATCCGGTCGGGCTTCCGCTCCATGCTGGTGGCGTCCCGGAAGAGATTGACCCGGTACTGCCGCAGTTCATCAGGTGTCATACGCGCTCCCTCCTTCTCTTACTGCTCAGCCGCCCAGGCCTTGCAGACGTTGACGGTCTTCTGCGGATTCTGCGCCCACTCGTCCGCGCCAGTGATGGCGCAGGCGTCGGCCGTAACCGGCGCGCCGCCGACGATGATCTTCACGTCGTCCATGCCGGCCTGACGGAAGGCGTCCACGGTGGCCTTCATGGAGTCCAGAGCCAGCGTCAGAACGCCGGAGAGGGCGACAATCTTGATGTTCTCCTCCTTCGCCTTCTCCACGATGGTCTCCGGCGCCACGTCAATGCCCAGATCGATCACATCAAAGCCCGCCGCCTGAAGCATGGCCCGGACAATGTTCTTTCCGATATCGTGAAGATCGTCCTTCACCGTGCAGAGAATCATCTTTTTCTTACTGCCACCGCTGCTGGCCTCCTCCGCCACCAGCGCGCTTCCGAGGATCTCGACAGCGTCGGTCATCAGCTCGCCGGCATAAATCAGGTCGCCCACAAAGTATTCCCCGGATTCAAACCTGGCGCCCACGATATCCATACCGCCCTGGCACGCGCCCAGAGCCTCCTGGGCCTGGGCGCCGCCCTCTTCCATCACCTTGCGCAGGATCTCCTTTACCGTATCCTCCTCAAGATCGCCCATAGCCTCTTGAAGGTTCTTCAAGTCAATCATCTGGAATTCCCCCTTTGCCTCGCTTTTTAAGGTTTTACTTGTAAATACAAGTATACCGCAATCATACATTGGTTTTTTCGCATTGTCAAGGCGTGAAAAGTTTTTCGTAGGAATAGCCAAGGAACATTCGGCAAAATTGTCGATTATGGAGAAAGCAAAAGCGCCTCCAGCCCCAAGAGGCTGGAGGCGCGCCCGGCAATTGATCCTTTTTCTTAAAGAAAAGGGATCAATAAAGAGCTTGGGCAGCGCTTGCGCTGCCGGACCTGCCGGGGGCCTCCTATGGCAGGTCCGGCGCTCTTCAAACCGCTGCAGTTCTTTTAGAGGCTGTACCCATACTCAGCACGCATCTTTATGGCAAAAATTGCCCCTGTCCGCGTTAAAAAACTTAAAATACACAAAGTATTCCTGCTTAAATCGCGCAACGGGCGCCCATGCGCGATTGCATTCCAAACGGCCCCTCGATGGCGTTTGGCCGGCGGAAGCCGGCCCACTGGGTCGCTGTGGAATCGCATTTGCCCTGCCAGCGGCAATTTTTCCTCGCGAATCTGCATCCCTCGCTTATTGGTACAGCTTCATTAGATTCCCGCACAAAGGCAAAAGAAAGAGTTTCATCGAGAAATCGTCCAATATGCAAGTTATTCCTCTATTTTTGAATAAAGTTCCATCGCGCGGTCCGTCAGCCGCTGAATGTCCTCCGGCGTTGTATCAAAGGACGTGACAAACCGGGAGATGTCCGGCTCCGGACCGAAGTGCTGGAAGGGCATCTCCTCGCAGAGGACCCACTTGATCCTGCCGTCCACATGGGCAAACACCTCGTTGGCCTGGGGCCGGAAGGGCGCGCGGAAGCAGGGCAGCGCCCCCATGCGCTCATAGAGGAGCATTGCCATCCGGTTGGCGTGGTTGGCCATCTCAAGCCACAGGCCGTCATGGAGCACCTCCAGGAATTGGGCGGCAATATAGCGGGCCTTGCTGGGAAGCTGCCCGCAGCTCTTTCGGGTGTAGGCGAACTCCCCCGCCAGCTCCGGGGTCAGAAACACCACCGCTTCCCCGAACATCATGCCGTTTTTGGTCCCGCCAAAGCTGAGCACGTCCACGCCGCAGACCGTTCCCGCCAGGTCGTTTCCGTTGGCGGCCACGGCGTTGGCCAGCCGCGCCCCGTCCATATGGACCGTCATGCCGTGCTCGTGGGCGATCCCCGTGAGGACCTCCAGCTCCTCCCTGCGGTACACCGTCCCCTCGTCCGTCACTTGGGTCAGGCTCAGCACCGACGGCTTGGGCACATGCTCGCTCTGCCAGCCGCCTAGAAGCTCCTCCAGCTGCTCTGGGCGCACCTTGCCGTCCGGACAGGGCAGCGTCAGCAGCTTCGCGTTGGCGATCCGTTCCGGCGCGCAGGTCTCCGCGGAGTTGATATGGGAGGTGTCCGCGCAGACAATACCGTGGTGGGGACGCACAAGATGGGCCAGGGCCGCGCAGTTTGTCCCCGTGCCGTTAAAGGTGTAAAAGACCTCCACATGCCGGCCGAAGAGCGCGTCAAAGGTCCGGTCCGCCTCCGCCGTGACGCAGTCGTATCCGTATCCGGGCACATGGCCGGTATTGACCGCTTCCAGCGCCTTCATGACGCGGGGATGGACCGCCGAGCAGTTGTCGCTGGAAAATCCTCTGGATGCTGTAAGTTTATACATTTTTCTTCTCCTCCTTCAAGCCTTCCGGCATCCCGCCGCGCCGACAGCCGGCCTGGACGGGCCCTCCAATTTGAATTTGACATTTTTCGCGGAGTGTGCTATGCTCATACCAACTTGTAAATATAAGCCGTTCCCGCCTGTCCCATTATAGGCCCGGAATCAGAAAGAGTCAAGGCTCTTTCTGAAAAGGCGGCGGCTTATAGCGCGGTGCTCAATTACCGGAAGCAAGGAAACATAGGAAAGGGGATATGACAAATGGCACATGAAGGAGCAGGCGGCGCCACTCCTATAGCGAAAACCTGCACAAAAACCAGACTCTCCTCCTGGAAAGTGGCCGAGTTTGCCCTCGGCTCCTTCGGCGTGGGGCTCTCGTTCAGTCTGGCAAACACCTACTTCATCTACTTCGCAACCGATGTAGCCCTGGTTCCGGCGGGTATTATGGCACTTGTCTTTACAATTACCCGGATTTTTGACTTCTGCTGTACGCCTATTATCGCCGGCTTTATTCAGAACGGCAAGTTCAAGCACGGAAAATACCGGTCCTGGATCCTGTATCTGGTCCCCATCACGTCCCTGTTCACCATCTTCTGCTTCACAAAGATCACCGGGAACCCCTACTGGGTGGCCCTCTACTACGCGCTGATGTACCTGATCGCCTACGGCCTCTCCGACAAGCCCGGCGCGGCCCAGCGGGCCCTCATGACCCGGATGGCCAGCGACGACAGCGAGCGCATGCGGCTGACGGCGCGAACCGCCCAGTTTGAGCAGATCGGCAACGTGGTGTTCTCTCTGGTCTGCCTGCCCATGGTGGCCTTCTTCGGCGCGGGCAGCGAGGCCAGGGGCTTCCAGATCAGCGCCGGCATCTTCGCCGCCATCGGGCTGGTCACCTATTTCGCCACCGCCCACGCCGGCAAGGACTATGACATCTACTACGAGGACTGGCACTCCGAGAACGCCGCTGCCGACACTTTGCCGGCAAAGGAGTGTGCGAAGGCGATTGTTAAAAATCCGCCCATGATCTGCTCCATGCTCATCGAGCTCTTCCGCTACCTGGGCTTTATGATCTATGTCTCCACCATGGCCTACTACTTCAAGTGGGTCATCGGCGACCTCTCCGCGCTGACCACCGTCACCACGGCATCCACGGCGGTCTGCTTTGCCAGCTCCCTGCTGGCCCCCTGGCTGAGCGCGCGCCTGGGGAAAAAGAATACGTCCATTCTGGCCATGGGGCTCTTCGCGGCGGGCCTGCTGCTTCCCCGCTTCTTCTTTGAGGGAAATCTGGTGGTGTACACGGTCTGCATCTGCCTGGGATATTTCGGCTCCGCCCTCCAGGTCTGCGTGGGCATTGTCATGTACTCCAAGGCCGCGGACTATTACCAGTGGAAAACCGGCAAAAAGGCCCACGGCTTCATTATGTCCATGTATGTTCTGCCCGTTGAGGTGGGCATCGCCATCAGCACCATCGTCATCGGCATTCTGCTGGATGTGATCGGCTACAATCCCCTAGCTGAAGTGATGACCACCGCCCAAATTACGGGAATCAAGAATCTGGTCCTTCTGATTCCCGGGCTGTTTTTCCTGGCGGCCACCGTGCTCGCCTGCCTGCATCCCCTCAGCGAAAGGAAAATCGCCCAGATGCACCGGGACATGTCCCAGCGGGGGATGGAGCGTGTGGGCGAGGGCCGGTTCGACGATATGTAATACTTAGAAGCTGTACCAACAGGCGCAGCACGCATCTTTGCGGCCAAAACCGCCCCTGGCCGCCAACGCCTCGAGCTCCCCTGCTTATTCCCGGATTGCACATTAGGGCTTGTTTGACACACTGGTAATACTTTTTCTTCCTAGCATAACAGATTCCATCCACAACTACAAACTAAAACGGAGGACAAGACATGATTATCATCGGTGAGAAGATCAACGGCGCAATCCCCGCAGTCAAGGCCGCCATTGCCTCCCGGGACGGGGAAGTCATCCGCCAGCGGGCTGTCATGCAGGCGGAAGCCGGCGCCCACTATATCGACTGCGCGCCGTCCACGGCCCCGTCGGAGGAGTACGACGCCATGTGCTGGCTCATCTCCTGCATTCAGGAGGCTGCCGACCTGCCCATCTGCATCGACAGCCCCAACGCCCGCCTTCTGGCCCGGGTTCTTGAGGAGGGCCTGTGTAGGCGGGCCGGGATGGTCAACTCTGTCAACGAGGAGGGCGACAAGTGCGAGACCATCTTCCCTCTGATTGCCGGAACGGATTGGAACGTGCTTGGCCTGACCTGCGACCAGGACGGGATTCCCGCCCAGCCGGAGAAAAAGCTGGATATCGCGAAGCGCATCATTGATAAGGCCGACCGCTATGGCGTAAAGCTGGAGAACCTCCACATCGACCCCTGCGTGATGGCGCTGTCCACCATGCCCAGCTCCATGAAGGATTTCGAGGCCTGCATCGAGGGCATCCACGCCTACGCGCCCCAGGTCAAGGTCACCGGCGCCATCTCCAACATCTCCTTTGAGATGCCCGCGCGAAAATACATCAACGCCAACTGCATGGCCTACGCCATCCGGGCGGGGCTGGATTCCGCCATCCTCGACCCCTGCAACGTGGACATGATGAGCACCATCTACGCCTGCGAGGCCCTGTGCATGGCCGACAGGGGCGGCCGGAAATACAACCGCGCCTATCGCCAGGGAAAGATCGGCGTGAGGAAGTAAACGGCGCGGAGGGCGTTGATTCCTCCCCTTCTGCCGGTTTACTTTTTCGGGCAAATATGCTATACTATTACCAATGTAAGGGCGACCCGGGGGCCGTAGGGGTCTCCCGGCAGTGCGCCGCTCGATGCGGCGCGCACACCCGTTTTATGGCGCCGGCTCCGGCGCGCAGAGAGGACGTGTAAGCAGGTGTCCCGTCGGGAAGATTTTATCAACGCAATGAGCAATTTGGATGAAGCGAAGCTGCTCACGCTGGCGGAGGAACTGCGCCGCGAGGGCTGCAGCCGGCTGGAGCTGGTGGACATGCTCCTGGTTGGAATGCGTCTGATCGGCCTGCGCTACGAGTCAGGCGAGTACTTCATCGCGGATCTCATTATGTCCGGCATCATTTTTCGGAGCGTCCTCGGGCTGACGGAGGCGGAGGGAATCTCTGTTTTATCAAAGGGCCGCAGCGCGCTGCATACGGACATCCTGATCGGAACGGTAGAGGGCGACATCCACGACATTGGAAAGGACATTTTCTCCAGCATGCTGCTGGCGAATGAGATGGACATTATTGATCTCGGCGTGGACGTATCGCCGGAAAAATTTGTGGAGGGCATCAAAAAGTATCACGCGTCCATTGTGGTGATGGAAGGGACCATGGTCTTTGCCGCAGAGTCCATGCGCCGCAGCATCCAGGCGATTGAGCGGGCGGGCCTGCGCGGACAGGTCCGGATCCTCTTGGGCGGAAGCGGGATCTACCAGGAGGCGGCGCACCAGGCGGGCGCGGACGGCTATTCCAGCGATTTTGTCAGCGGGGTTGCGCTCTGCAAGCGCTGGCTTGAACAGGCAGGAGATGCCAATGGCTGAAAAGAAGTACCAGCAGATTTATGAGAGCATCCGCAACCAGATCCTCTACGGTGAGATCAAGCCAGGAGATATCCTGCCGTCCGAAAACGAGCTTGCGGCCAGATTCCACGCCAGCCGCGTTACGGTCCGCAAAAGCTTGAGCATCCTGGAGAGTCAGCATATCATCTACTCCCACCACGGAAAGGGGTATTTTGTCAATGCCCCCGAGCACCAGCGCTATACCTTAATTTATGATGACCATATCCAAAAAATGGACTGCACCATCCGCAGCATCATGCTGGAAAAGCCCACGGAAGAGCTGCAAAAGGCGCTGAATCGGGACAAGAACGACTGGATTGTCGCTATTCTTCGCACGCTGCAAAAAAAGCAGCTGGGCGGCTTGGTCTGCGATCAGGTCTATATCCCCTATCGGAAGGGCATGCCTCTTGTGGAAGAGGAGATCCAATACGCGGAATTTCCGTATTTAGCGAAAAACAAATTCTCGGAATTCCTGCTCTCCACAAAAATGGAAATCGGCCATGAGGCTGTCGATAAAAAAATTGCCGAACTGCTGGGGATCGAGGAGGGAACCCATGTGCTTGTCGTTTATCGCTATCTGATGGATGAAAACGACCAGGTTGCGGTTTACGGCAAGCAATATCTTCACCCTATGTGCGGCAGGATCGTAGCATATTCCGGCACAGCGCATGACCTGTAAGTTCAGCGGGCCGGAGTAGGGCTGCGCCCAAAAGGAGCAATCAGCAATGGATGCGGTCTTTTTATAGAGCTGGTCCGCAGACCGGCGGAAAGGGCGGTAGGGATGGTACATAGAATATGGATTAAAAATCTCGGACTGGCGGTCCAGGCTGCGGACGGAGCGAACCTTCTGGATATTCTGCGGCACGAGGGGCTTGCGCCCGAGGCTCCCTGCGGGGGCCGGGGCAGCTGCAAAAAGTGCGCCGTCGCTGTAGACGGCATAGAGCAGCTGGCCTGCCGGACCACTGTCAAAGGGGATATGACCGTTGTGCTCCCGGAAAAAAGCGGGCGGGCCAGCGTGCTGGTTTCCGGCTGCGGTGTTTCGTCGGAGATGGACCCCATCTGTCCCGGCTATCTGCTCGCCTTCGACATCGGCACAACAACCATCGTCTGTTATCTGCTGGACGAAAACGGAACGGAGCTGGCGGCGGCCGGCATGCTCAATCCCCAGGCGCCCTTCGGCGCGGACGTGATTTCCCGTATACAGCACGCCCTCAGTGGGACCATGGAGCGCCTTACCAGCTGCATCCGCGGCGGGCTGGAGGAGCTGACGATCCAAGTCTGCCGGAAGGCGGGGATCCCGGCGGATCAAATCGGCGTTGTATCGGTGGTCGGCAACCCCTGTATGCAGCAGCTCTTCCTGGGCATTTTGCCCCAGAATCTGGCTTCGGTGCCCTTCGCGCCGGTTATTACAATGTCCTCTGTCTGTCCGGCAAAGGACGTGCTGCCTCTCTGGGAAAACGCCCTCCTGCTGACCGTGCCGGACATCTCCGGCTATGTGGGCGCGGACACGGTGGGATGCGTGCTCGCCACCCGCATGTATGAGGATGAGCGGCTGACGCTGATGGTGGATATCGGCACAAATGGCGAAATGGTGCTGGGAAACCGGGACCGCATGGTCGCCTGCTCCACAGCGGCGGGCCCGGCGCTGGAGGGAGCGGGCATCAAGTTCGGCATGCACGGCGCGCCCGGCGCTATTGACCATGTCCGCCTCAGCGGCGGAGCGCTGCACGTCAGTGTAATCGGGGACGAACCGGCAAAGGGTATCTGCGGTTCGGGCCTGATCGATGCCATCGCGCACCTTCTTGAGCTGGGTCTTGTCGACATGCGGGGCCGCCTGGCGGCATCCTCGGACCATATCGACGGCGAGCGCGTTGTCCGTCTGACGGATACCATCTACATTACCCAAAACGACATCCGGGAGGTTCAGATGGCCAAGGGAGCGATTGCGGCCGGCATCACCCTGATGGCAAACCAGTTGGGCACGCCCGTATCGGAGATTGACCGGGTCTTGCTGGCAGGCGCGTTCGGCAGCTTCCTCCAGCCGGAGAGCGTCTGCCGGATCGGCCTCCTGCCTCCCGTGCTGCTGGGGAAAATACAGGCTGTGGGCAACGCGGCGGGCAGCGGCGCGAAGCTGGCCGCGTGCAACAGAAGGGAGTTTGCCCGCACAGACGAGCTGGTCAAAAAAATCCAGTTTCTGGAGCTGGCCAGTCTGCCGGATTTCCGGCATAAGTTCGCAATGAACATGCGGTTTTAAGGCTTGTTTGAAAACTGCTGATACTTTTTCTTGAAAGAAAAAGTATCAAAAAGAACTTGGACAACGACGGCCCTAACGAGCCTAAAGTTGTTGCTATTCCTAGAGTCTGTTTGAAAACCGGCAACATGCCCAAACAGCGCCTGAGCGAAACGAAGTTTCGCGATAAGAGTTTTCGCCAGCCTTTTTCAAAAGGCTGTGAGGGTCTGGGGGCAACGCCCCCAGCGGGTTTGGGCGGAGCCCAACTTTCTTTAAAAGCCGGCGGAGCGCTACGCTCCGCCGGCTTTTGCAATTTCTGCGGCAGACGGGACGCGCCTCTCCCCTACTCCTTCAGCAGGGCCCGGCGGTCCCGCCAATCCGGCAGCACCCGGGCCACGCAGTCATAGAAGGCCGGGCCGTGGTCCTTGTGCAGAATATGGGCCAGCTCGTGGACCACGACATAGTCAATGGCCTCCTCCGGATACCGCATCAGCCGCCAGGAGAAGCAGATGCGGTTTTTGCCGCTGCAGCTGCCGAACCTCGTTCTGGCCCCCGTGATGGAGACGCCGGCGGGATGCAGCCCCATGCGGTCCCCGTACTGGGCCGTTTTGGCGGGCAGGACCTCCTTCGCAAGACGGATGTAGGCCTCCCGCTCCTCCTCGGTGGGCTCCGGGCGGCTCTCCCGCCGCCGGCGCTGGAGGTTCAGGTGCTTTTCGATCCAGTCCCCGTTGGCGCTGACAAAGGCGTCAATCCGCTTCTGGCTCACCCGGCGGGGGGCGCGGACCACCACCCGGCAGTCCGCCGTCACCTCCAGGGCCAGGGTGCGGCGGCCGGAGCGGATGAGCTCATAGGAGACGGCCCCGCTCACCGGATGTCGCCCCTCTCCCGCAGGTCCGAGACGATTTTCTCATACATGGCCCCGTCAATCCGGTACTTGCGCAGGTACACGAAGTACCCCACGGCGATGGCCAGCATGGGCAGGGCCATCATGGCGATTTTTAAAACCAGCAGTCCCTGAGCCGTCACGTCGGCGGCGGTCTCCGCCTGGTTGATGCCGGAGAGCAGCAGCGTAACGGTCACCACTCCCGTCGCCACAGCCGCGCCCAGCTTGTTGATGAGGGGCTGGATAGAGAAGGTCACCGAGTCGCTGCGCTTGCCCAGCTTCCACTGGCCGTACTCGATGGTGTCCGCCAGGAACATCAGCATCAGGGCCTGGATGAAAGCCTGCCCCACAAAGAGCAGCACCCCAGCCAGGGCGATGGGGACCATGTTGACCGGCGCGAAGAAAAAGAGGGCGTACCCCGCCGCCACCAGGGCGGTGGCGCCGGAGTAGAGCTTTCTGCGGCTGAGCCGGGCAGAGAGCTTGGGAAACACCAGCAAAGCGGCCAGCTGGCTCACCCCCAGCACCCCCGCGAACACGGAGTACATCCCCTCGTCCCCGTAGGCGTACTTGAAATAGTAGGTGCCGAAGCTGGTGGTGGTGCTGTAGCCGATCATGAAGAGGGCCATGCTGACGGCGGTCCACAGCAGCTGGTCGTTCTGGAAGAGGGCCCGGACCATGTCCCGCAGGGAGGTGCCCTCCTCCTTGAAACGGCGCTGCTCCTTGACGCCCAGGAGGGTGAAGAGCTGGAAGCCGATCATGAGGGCGCACACCGCCGCCGCAAAGACGAACCAGGCCCGCTGGCCGTCGCCGCCAAAGGCCTCCGTCAGCGCGCCGGTGACGGGCAGGACCCCCACCACCACCGCGTACATGCCTATGTTGGCGCAGATGCGGGCAAAGGCCCCCATCCGCTCCCGCTGCCGCTGGTCCAGGCTGAGGGCCGGCAGCAGGGTCCAGTAGGCGATGTCGTTGACGCCGTAGAAGATATCCCACAAAATATAGCACACCGCGAACACCGCCATGTAGGCCCCTCCCTCCAGGGGCAGGTCCGCGAACATCAGCAGCAGGCAAGCAGAGCTCACCAGCGCGCCGATGAGCATCCATGGCTTGAACTTGCCCCAGCGGGTGTGGGTGTTGTCAATGATCACCCCGGTGATGGGGTCGTTGAAGGCGTCCAGGATCCGCAGTACGGTCAGCGTGCCCCCCACCAGGGCCAGCATGGCGTCGTCCAGCCGGCGCACCTCGGTGAGGAAGAACAGCAGGTACATGCTCTCCAGGGAGTAGAACATATCCCGGCCCACGGTCCCCAGGCCAAAGCAGTATTGATTGCGTCTGTCCATAGCGCGGCCTCCTTACTCCAAAATCACAGCCTCCCAGGGCTGGAGCGTCCCGTCGAAGCTCCGGCGGGGATAGTTGGACCGCACCAGCTTCCCCCTGTAGTCCGCCCTGGCCGGCCTGTTGCTGAAATTCAGCGCCACTGTGAGCTGCTCCTCCCCCAGTGCGCGGCGATAGGCAAAGACCTGCCTGCCCGCCTCCAAAGGAGTGAAGTCCCCCCGGCGCAGCACGTCCCGCTCCCGCCGCAGGGCGGCAAGGTCCTTATACCAGCTCCAAATGGAGTCCGCGTCCCCCTCCTGGTCCGCCAGGTTGATCTCCCGGCAGTTGTGGTTTACCCCCAGCCAGGGCCTCCCCGTGGTAAAGCCCGCCTTGGCCGAGCCGTCCCACTGGAAGGGGGTGCGGGCGTTGTCCCGGCTGGTACGGGAGATGAGGCTCCAGCGAAGCCGCCGGGGGACGTGGAAGCGCCGGAGGACCCGCTCCACGTTTTTGCTCTCCACGTCGTTGAGCTGGCGCATGCGGGTGAAGTCGAAGTCCATCATGCCGATCTCCTGGCCCTGGTACAGGAAGGGCGTCCCCCGCAGGGTCAGCGCCAGGACCGAGAGCAGCTTGCCGCTCTCCTTCCAGTACTTCCGGCTGCCGAACCGGGGGATGGACCGGGGCTGGTCGTGGTTCTCCAGGTAGACGGCGTTCCAGTCCAGCTCCTTCTGCCACTGGATGAGGCAGTCAAAGAACACCTTGGGCCGGAATTTCCGCTTGAACCACTTGATAAAGTACTGGTCGCACTCCATGTGCTGGAAGGAGAACACCATATCCAGCTCCCGCCGGTCCGGGCCGCAGAGGTCCCGGGCCATCTGGGGCGTGACAAAGACCGTCTCCCCCACCGTAAAGGCGTTGTACTCGTCCAGCACGGCTCGCAGCTGCCGGAGGATCTCGTGGGTCCCCTCCAGGGACAGGTAGTGGTCCAGCCCCGTCAGGGCCAGCCGCTTTTTGGAGCTGTCCAGGCTGTCCTTCCATAGGATGTTGATGACGTCGCACCGGAAGCCCGCCACCCCCTTGTCCAGCCAGAACCGGAGAATGTCCTTGACCTCCTCCAGCACCGCCGGGTTGTGGTAGTTCAGGTCCGCCTGGCTCTTGGCGAACAGGTGCAGGTAGTACTCGCACCGCTCCGGGTCGAACTCCCAGCAGTCCTCGCCGAAAAAGCCAGTCCAGTTGTTGGGCAACGCCCCGTCCGGGCCGCCGTGGGCCCAGTAGTAGTAGTCCGCGTACTCGCTGGTCCTGTCCCGGCTCCGCCGGAACCAGTAGTGGTCCGTGGAGGTGTGGTTGATCACCAGGTCCATGATAATCCGGATGCCCCGTCTGGCCGCCTCGGCGATGAGACGCTCCATGTCCTCCATGGTGCCGTACTCCGGGTTGATCTCCCGGTAGTCGCTGATATCGTAGCCGTTGTCGGCGTTGGGAGACTTGTACACCGGGCTCAGCCAGATGGCCCCCACCCCCAGCTCCTGGAGGTGGTCCAGGCGGCTGATGATGCCGGGGATGTCCCCGATGCCGTCGCCGTTGGAGTCCTGGAAGCTGCGGGGGTAGATCTGGTAGATAATCGCGTCCTTCCACCACTCCATCAGCCGTTCCCTTCCCCGTTTGTCGGATAGGAGCCGCCGCAGCAGCGCTCATACAGCTCCCCGCTGACGCCGCCCTGGGCGATGAGCTCCCGGTAGAAGGCCCCGCTGTCCTTCACGGTCCGCTCCTGGGTCTCATAGTCCACGTGGACCAGGCCGAAGCGGGCGGAATTGCCCTCCACCCACTCCCAGTTGTCGCAGAAGCACCAGTGGTAGTAGCGCTCCACCGGCAGGTCGCTGGCGCACAGGGCCTCCAAATGCTCGGCGATGTACCGGGCCCGGAAGCGGTCGGCGTTGTCGCAGGTCCCATTCTCCGTGATATAGATGGGCCGTGGCAGAACGCCGTACGCCTTCCGGCACACCTCCACAATGCCCTGGGGGTAGATCTCCCACCCCAGGTCGTTCACCGCCGCCCCCTGGGCCACGCCGTCGGCGGGACCGCTGATGGTGGAGCGGGCGTAGTAGTTGACCGCGTGGAAGTCGCAGTAGCGCCCCGGCACGATGGCCGGGTGCTTCCCGATGGGGAAGGCGGTCCGGCCGGTGCACATGGCCCGGGTGAGATTCCCCTGGAAGAGCTCCTCCGCCCGGCCGGCCCAGAAGCAGTGGAGGGGATTTTTGGGGTCCTTGGGCGCAAAGGCCCGCAGATGGTTGGCAAAGCTCACCCGGGTGTCCCGAAAGCCCATCTGGAGCCGGGTCTTGCGGATCAGGCCGTATGCCTCGATGTGGGCGGCGGTGAGGTTGGTCAGCACCCGGGCCGCCTCCAGGGGGTTGCGCCGGCCCGGGGGCCAGGAGCCGGTGAGGTAGCCGTTAAAGGCGTAGACGTTGGGTTCGTTGATGGTGAGATACTCGCTGACCAGGTCCCCCACGCCCTCCACCATTTTGCGGACAAAGCGGAGGAAATAGGTGATGTTGTCGCTGACAGCGAAGGCGCCCTTCTTCTCCAGCCACATGGGGTTGCTGAAGTGGTGCAGCGTCAGCAGGGGGCGGATGCCCCGATCCACCAGGGCCTGGAGCTCCTCCCGGTAGCGGGCGATGGCCGCCTGGTCAAAGCGCCCCTCCTCCGGCTCCACCCGGCTCCACTCCACGCCCATGCGGTAGCACTGGAGTCCCATATCGCTCATGAGGTCCAGGTCCTCCCGCCAGCGTCTGAAGTGCTCCGTGGCGACGGAGGGGTCTGCGTTGTCCTTGATATAGCCCCGGCGGTACCAGTCGTACCAGTTGTTGTTCGTATCGCCCCCCTCGATCTGAGTGGCGGCGGTGGCGGCTCCCAGCAGCATGCCGGGCTTCAGCTGAAAATTCATAGCGTCTCCTTTTTTCGAATCCGACCTTTTCTCCCTGTTCCTGATTTTTTACGGCGAAAGCGCAAAAGAAATGGTCCGCGCACGCGTCCGCCATGTGGTTTGACCGTCAGGACTCCATATGCTCCAGCGCGTCCCGGGCGGCGTCCTGCTCCGCCTCCTTCTTGCTGCGGCCCTCCCCCCGGCCCACCACCGCCTCGTTGAGGCGGACCTCGAAATAGAAGGTCTTGTTGTGGTCCGGTCCCTGCTGGGAGGTCATATGGTAGGTGAGGGCCTGTCCGCTCTTGCGCTGGACCACCTCCTGGAGCGTGGTCTTGTAGTCCCGGCGCTCCTCCGCCTGGGGGGCCCGGCTGAGGAGCACCCGCCCGATCAGCTCCCTGGCCTTTTCCATGCCGCCGTCCAGGTACACGGCGGCAAACACGGCCTCCGTAGCGTCCGCCAGGATGGACTGCCGCTCCCGGCCGCCGCCGGCCTCCTCGCCCCGGCCCAGCCGCAGGTAACCGCCCAGCTCCAGCTCCTTGGCCACCTCGTACAGGCTCTGCTCGCAGACCAGGGCCGCCCGCATCCGGGTCAGGTCCCCCTCCGGCAGATTCCCGTGGCGCTTGAAGAGAAACTCCGCCGCCACGAAACCCAGTACGCTGTCGCCCAAGAACTCCAGCCGCTCGTTGCTGCCCAGTCCCTGCTTGTGCTCGTTGGCATAGGAGCTGTGGTTGAGGGCCTCGCTGAGCAGCTCCCGATTTTGGAAGGAATATCCCAGCTTCCTCTCCAGAGATTCCATTCGGATCTCCCCTTTCCAAAAAGGAGAACCCCGTCCTTTCTGAGACGAGGCTCTCTGATTAATTATCTGTCCAGCTTGCTGTTCAGGAAATCGACGCAGTCGCCTACGGTAGAGAGGGCCGCCAGTTCGTCCTCCTGTACCTCGCCGATATCGAACTCCTCCTCCATGCTCATGACCAGCTCTACCAGGTCAACGGAATCGGCGCCCAGATCCGCCTCAAAAGCCGTCTCCAATGTGATCTCGTCAGGTTCCACGGAGAACTGATCCGCAATGATCCTCTGCATCCGCTCAAAAACATCCTGCATGTACTTCCTCCTCCTTTCCCAAGGGAATCCTATGGGGTTTACATCTGGAATAATAAAACTTTTCGCCCCGCCTGTCAATAGGGATTTTCCTCTTTTTCCCTGTCCCTCCTAAACCGCGCAGCGCTTCTACCTCATGTGCTGGATATGGGCCTGGATTTCTGAGGCCAGATCCGCCTCCGCAGCGGCGGCGGCCTGGTAGACGGCGTTCTCGATGGCCCGGGCGCCGCTGCCGCCGTGGGCCTTGATCACCGGCTTCTGGAGGCCCAGGAAGGGGGTGCCGCCGATGGTGTCCGGGTTGAGCCGGTCCTTGAAGGCCGCCAGGCCGTCCTTGACCAGCAGGGCCGCGACCTTGCTCTTCAGGCTCCGCAGGAACATGCCCTTGAGCTCCTTGCCCATAAAGGAGCCCACGCCCTCCACGGTTTTCAGCATCACGTTGCCGGAGAAGCCGTCGGTCACCAGCACGTCGCAGCCCCCCTTGATGGCCTCCTTGGCCTCCATGTTGCCCACGAAGTTCAGCTCGCCTCTCTCCCCGGCCTCCTTGAGGACCGGATAGGTGTCCAGCCGCAGCTGGTCCCCCTTGGAGTCCTCGCTGCCGATGTTCAAGAGGCCGATCCGGGGCCTCTCGATGCCCAGCACCTTCTCGGCATAGAAGCTGCCAAGGTAGGCGAACTGCACCAGGTACTCCACCGTGCAGGACGCGTTTGCCCCGCAGTCCACCAGCACCAGGCCCTTTCCGGCGGTGGGCAGCACCGGGGCCATAGCGGCCCGCCGGATGCCCCGGACCCGCTTGACCAGCAGGGTGCCGGCGCTGAGCAGGGCGCCGGTGCTGCCGGCGGAGACAAACGCGTCCCCCTCCCCCGCCTTCAGCAGGTTCAGCCCCACGGTGATGGAGGAGTCCTTTTTGACCTTAAAGGCCGTGGCGGGGTCGTCGTGCATGTCGATCACCTCTCGGGCGTTCACCACGCCGGAGCGCTCCCCCAGACCGCCCCACTGCTCCGCGGCGGCGCGGACTGCCTCCTCCCTGCCCACCAGGACGATCTCCAGATCCGGCCGGGCCTTGGCGGCGTTCAGCGCGCCCTTTACAATCTCCTGGGGCGCATGGTCCCCGCCCATAGCGTCAACGATGATCTTCATTCCCATCCTCCTTGTCCCCGCCCCACAGTCCCCGACCCTCCAGAATCGCCAGGGACCGCTGGGAGATCTCCAGATTTTTATTTCTCTTCCCCCGCACCCGGTGGTCCAGGGGTTCAATAATGCCGAAATTGATGTTCATGGGCTGGAACTGGGCCACCGACTCGTCGGAGACGTACAGCGCCAGGGCCCCAATGGCGGTCTCCCTGGGGAAATCCAACGGCGGCAGCCCCGCCAACCGCCGGGCCAGCTCCACCCCCGCCAGGAACCCGGAGGCGGCGGACTCCACGTAGCCCTCCACGCCGGTCATCTGTCCGGCGAAAGACACCCGGGGCATGGCCCGCAGCTGGTAGTAGCGGTTCAGCAGCCGGGGGGAGTCCAGGTAGGTGTTCCGGTGCATCACGCCGTAGCGGACGTACTCCGCCTCCCGCAGGGCGGGGATCATGGAGAACACCCGCCGCTGCTCGGCGAACTTCAGGTGGGTCTGAAAGCCCACCAGGTTGTAGATGGACCCGGCGGCGTTGTCCCGGCGCAGCTGCACCACCGCGTAGGGCTCCTTCCCCGTGGCTGGGTCCCGAAGGCCCCGGGGCTTCAGAGGCCCGTAGCGCAGGGTATCCTCCCCCCGGCGGGCCATCACCTCCACGGGCATGCAGCCCTCAAAGACGTTTTTGTCCTCGAAGCCGTGGACCTCCGCCTCCTGGGCGGCGCACAGCTCCCGCCAGAAGGCCCGGTACTCCTCCTGGCTCAGGGCGCAGTTGATATAGTCAGCGGTTCCCTTGTCGTAGCGGGAGGCAAACCAGGCCCTGGACATGTCGATGCTCTCGTATGTCACCAGCGGCGCGGCGGCGTCGAAGAAGTGGAGCGTACCCGCCCCACCGCCGATCAGCTCCCCCAGGTGCTCCGCCAGCGCCTCGCTGGTCAGAGGGCCCGTGGCCACGATCACGTCCCCCTCCGGCAGGGAGGCAGCCTCCCCCTCCCGAACGGCAATGTTGGGGTGGCTTCGGACGGCCTCCGTGATATAGGCGGCAAAGCCCTGGCGGTCCACCGCCAGCGCCCCTCCTGCCTCCACCCGGGTGGCGTCCGCCGCCCGGAGGATGAGGCTCCCCAGCCGCCGCAGCTCCTCCTTCAAAAGGCCCACCGCATTCTCCAGCCCCGCGCCCCGCAGGGAGTTGGAGCACACCAGCTCCCCAAAGAGGGGGCTGACGTGGGCCGGGGTCATCTTGTGGGGCTTCATCTCCCACAGCGCCACCTGTACCCCCCGCTCCGCCAGCTGGTAGGCCGCCTCGCTCCCCGCCAGACCCGCGCCGATTACTGTTGCATGCATAGAGTTTATACTTCCTTTTCTTTGTTGCGAAGGCTGTGAGTGCCTATCTACATGGCAGCTCCGGGGGTTTTACCCCCGGACCCCCGGGGAGGTTCCGCGCCCCGGCGCGGGGCCGCTTTTTGACGCCAAAAAGCGGCCGGAAAAAGCGCCAGCCCTACGGGCTGGACCCCCTTGCTTCACGGGAGTCTTGGGGAAAACTACTCTGCTCAGCCACTGAGTCAAAAGCGTCCTTCTGCCACCTTGGCGTTCGTCCGGCTCCGCCTACCGGCTTTTTGAAGGGGCAGATCTACCGCCGGGCGCGCGTCCAAGATGGTTCCACCCCTTGCAGTTTACCGGATGTCCGTCCTGCCGATCAGGTAGTCTACCGAAACATTGAACAAGTCCGCAAGAATCACCAGCGTCTCCAGATCCGGGCGGTGTGCCCTGTCGTCCCTGCCCTCATAATACTGATACGTCCGCAGATTGATTCCCAAATGGTCTGCCACATCCTTCTGCGTCAAATGTTTTTCTTTTCTTAGTTCCTTTAGCCTCTGCTGCAAAATAATCATTAATTTCTCCAATCCCCTTGACACGCATGTTTTATTCGTATATACTGGCAGTACGAATAATTCATACATAAAAGGAGATTCCATTATGACTGACCTTCTTCAGCTGCTCTGCGGCTACGCCCGCGACCGCCGCCTGCCCGCCTATCTGGCGGAAATCCCCCAGTATCAGGAGAGCAAATCCATGGCGCGGCAAAACTGCGACGCGCTCCGCCGCCTGCTGAGCGAGGAGGGACGGCTCCGCCTGGAGAACTGCGCCGGCGAGGAGGAGTTCCTTCGCGGCCTGGAGCTGGACGCCATGTTCCGGGCCGGTCTGACCATGGGCCTGGAGCTCTCCCGCCTTTAGGTCTTTGCCGCCGGCTTTTTGGCGGGCGTTTTCTTGGCCGCCGGCTTCTCCGCGGCCGCGGACTTTGCCTCCGCCTGCTCCCCGCTGGCCGTTTCCTCCGCTCCGGCGGTCTCCCCGCCGCTGTCAGTTTTCTTCCTCCAGCCGCCCCGCTTGTCCTCCGGGGTGAAGTTTTCGCACCCCTCGTTGATGCAGAAGGGTTTTTTGAACCCCTTCCCCGACTTTTTAAACATGGTCTGGCCGCACACCGGGCAGTCGTCCGCCACCGGCACGTCCCAGGTCATAAAATCGCACTTTTTGCTCTCGTCCCTGCTGCCGGCGAACTCGCAGCAGTAGTAGGTGTACTGCTTGTTGGTCTTTTTGCTGGTGCCGGTGCGCTTCATCAGCCGTCCGCCGCACTTGGGACAGCGCCCCGGCATCACCACCACCAGGGGCTTGGTAAAGGTGCACTCCGGATACCCGGGGCAGGCCAAAAACCGGCCAAACCGGCCGCTTTTGATCACCATCTGCTTGCCGCAGAGGTCGCAGACCTCCTCCGACTCCTCCACGGGAATTTTCAGCCGCACGCCCTCCAGATCCTTCTCCGCCTGGTCCAGCTCCTCCTTAAAGGGGCCGTAGAACCGCTTAAGGAGTTCCTGCCACTGGGTATCCCCCCGCTCCACGTCGTCCAGCTCCTTCTCCATGCGGGCGGTGAAGTTGGTGTCCACGATATCGCTGAACTTATCCCGCATCAGGCCGTTGACCGTCTCCCCCAGGGGGGTGGTGCGCAGATACTTGCCGTCCTTGATGACGTATTCCCGGTCCAGGATGGTGGTGACGGTGGGGGCGTAGGTGGAGGGCCGGCCGATGCCGTTTTCCTCCATGGCCCGGATGAGGCTGGCGTCGGTGTACCGGGGAGGCGGCTGGGTGAAGTGCTGCTCCTGCTGGAAGCCCAGCTGCCGCAGGCTCTGGCCCTCCGCCAGGGGCGGGAGCCTCGCCTCCTTTTCCTCCTTCTCCTCGTCCTTCCCCTCCTCATAGACGGCGGTGAAGCCGGAGAATTTCATGCTGGTGCTGGAGGCCCGGAAGGCGTGTCCCGCCGCCTCCGCCTCCACGGACACGCTGTCAAAGACGGCGTTGGACATCTGGCAGGCCACGAACCGGCTCCAGATGAGGCGGTAGAGCCGGTACTGGTCCGCCGTCAGATCACCCTTCACCCGCTCCGGGGTCAGGTTGACGTCACTGGGCCGGATGGCCTCGTGGGCGTCCTGGGCGCCGGATTTGGTCTTATAGGTCCGGGCCTTGCCGGGGTAGTAGTCCTGGCCGTAGCGGCCCAGGATAAAGCCCTTTGCCGCGTCCAGGGCCTCGTCGCTCAGGCGCAGGGAGTCGGTACGCATGTAGGTGATAAGGCCCACCGCCCCCTCGCCGGAGATATCCACGCCCTCATAGAGCTGCTGGGCAATGGCCATGGTGCGCCGGGGGCTCATGCTCAGCTTGCGGCTGGCCTCCTGCTGGAGGGTTGAGGTGGTAAAGGGGGGCGAGGGGGAGCGGTACTTGTCCTGCCGCTTGATGCTGCCCACGGAGAAGGCCGCCTTCTCTACGGCTGCCAGCACCTCCGCCACCTCCTCCGCGGAGCTCAGCTCCCTCTTTTTCCCGTTTTCGCCGTAGTACTTGGCCCAGAAGCTCAGCTTCTCCGTGCCGTCGGTGCTCAGCCTGGCCTCCAGGGACCAGTACTCCTGGGGCTTAAAGTCCGCGATCTCCTTCTCCCGGTCGCAGACCATCCGGGTGACCGCCGACTGAACCCGCCCGGCGGAGAGCCCCCGGCGGATCTTTTTCCACAGCAGGGGGGAGAGCTGATAGCCCACGATCCGGTCCAGCACCCGCCGGGCCTGCTGGGCGTCCACCAGGTCCTGGTCAATGCTCCGGGGCGCGGCGATGGACTCGTTGACCACCTTTCTGGTGATCTCGTTGAAGGTCACCCGGCGGGCCTTGCCGCCGTCCAGCCCCAGCAGGGTCTGGAGGTGCCAGCTGATGGCCTCCCCCTCCCGGTCAGGGTCCGTGGCCAGATAGACCATGTCGCTGCTCTTGACGGATTTTTTCAGGTCGCTGATAATGTCCTCTTTGCCCTTGATGGGCCGGTAATTGGGCGCAAAGCCGTTTTCAATATCCACGCCCAAGGTGCTCTTGGGCAGATCCCGCAGATGTCCCATGCAGGCCTTCACCTGGTAGCCGGGCCCCAGATATTTTCCGATGGTTTTCGCTTTGGCGGGAGACTCAACGATCACGAGACTCGTTTTTGCCATGATTTCCTCCTGGATTACGTGCCGATTCACGGTGATAGCGCCGTATACGGCGTAAATTGCTGTATTTTTGCATTTTAACTTATAGGAGGGTAACCTCCAGTGTAAACCGCTTGCCGCTGTCTTGGCTCACTATCCGGTCGATTTCCAGCATGGTGAGGGCGGAGAGGACCCGCCGGGCGGGCACCTGGGTCTCCTCAATGATGTCGTCCACCTGCATGGTCCGGCCCCGCAGGACCTTTACCACCCGGATCTGGTCGTCGGTAAGCCCGTGATCCCCGGACAGGCTCAAGGTTGGGCGCTTGGCCTTCTGGCCCTTGGGAGGCTTTGCCGCCTTTGGCGGCTTCTCCTCCACCGGCCCGCCGCCGAAGCGCTGGGGCTCCTCCAGCCGCATGTCCCGGATCTTGTGGGGGAACTGGTCCTTGTAGTGGACCAGGATATCCCAGGCGTCCGTTACCAGACCCGCGCCGTCCCGCAGCAGCAGGTTGCTGCCCACACAGTGCCAATCCCCCACCTGTCCCGGCAGGGCGAATACGTCCCTGCCCTGGTCCAGGGCCCGGCTGGCAGTGATCAGGGCGCCGCTGGCCTCAGGGGCCTCGATTACCACCACAGCCTGGCACAGGCCGCTGATGATCCGGTTGCGTACCGGGAAGTGGGCGGCCTGGTGCTCCGTCCCCGGCGGGTACTCGGAGAGGATCGCTCCCCGGACAGCCAGGTCCTCATAGAGGCAGCGGCTCTCCCGGGGATAGAGAATGTCGTGGCCGCCGCCGATGACGCCCACGGTAAGGCCTCCGGCACGCAGAGCGCCCCGGTGGGCCGCGCTGTCGCCTCCCGCCGCCAGCCCGGAGACCACCACGGCCCCCAAACTCGCCAGCTGAAAGGCCAGCCGCTCTCCCGCCTCCAAGCCGTAGGCGGAGATCCGCCGGGAGCCCACCATGGCCACCGCCACCTCCTCGTCAAACTGGGGCATGCGCCCCTGGACGTAGAGGAGAAGGGGCGGATTGTAGATGTTGCGCAGCCGATCCGGGTAGTCGGTATCCCGGATGGCGAGAATCCGCAGCCCCATCTCGTCGCAGCGGCCCAGAATCCGGTCCGCCGCCTCGGTGGACTTGTTCTCCAGGGCCTCCAGAGCGGACCGGCTCATGCCCTCCACCAGGCGGTACTCACCGCTCTCGCCCCAGTAGACGGCCTCCGGGTCGTTTTCAAAGTGCCGGAGCAGCGCCAGCTTCATCTCGCCGCTGACGCCCCGGAGGTTGGCCAGCCACAGCCAGTATTTCCGTTCTGCCATGGGGACTCCTCTCCCCCGCCCCAGGGGCGGGCTCTTGATCGCCGCAGCGCGCCGGCAGGCCCGCGGCCTGCCCTTTGAGAGAGCGCAAGCCGCGTTTTCTCAAGCGCGTTGACTGTACTCCTCCCGGCGGGCGCCCTCCCACAGCAGCACCGCCGCCGCGACGGCCGCGTTCAGGGACTCGCACCGCTTCGCCATGGGGATGCGGACCGTCTGGCCGCACAGGGCCAGGGCCTCTTCGCTCAGCCCTCTCCCCTCGCTGCCCACCAGGAGCACGGCCCGGTCCAGCTTCGCCCGCCGGACGTCCGAGGCGTCCGCGCGCAGGGCGCTGCCCACCAGGGGCAGCGCGGACGCCTCCGCCAGAACGCCCAGCTGCTCCAGGGAGCAGCTCCAAGCCTCCAGGCGAAAGAGCGCCCCCATAGAGGAGCGCACCGTCTTGGGGCTGTAGAGGTCCGCGCAGCCGGGCAGCAAAAGCAGCCCGTCGGCTCCAAAGGCGTCGGCGGTGCGCAGGATGGTCCCCACGTTCCCCGGGTCCTGGACCCCCTCCAGGGCCAGGTAGCGCCTTCCGGAGAGCTGGACCGGCAGTCTCCTGTGGGGAATCCGGGCCAGGAACAGGGCCCCCTGGGGCGCCTCCATGGGGCTGACGGACCGCATCAGGTCCTCCGGCACCTCCGCCAGGCGCGCTCCCTCCGGCAGCGCCGGCAGGGCCGTGCCCGCCGTGTAGACCACCGCCGTCAGCTCCGCGCCCCAGCGGACCGCCTCCTCCAGCAGCTTTACCCCGTCCCCCAGGTACTCCCCCGCCTCCCGGCGGTAGGAGCGGGAGGCGCTCAGCTTGCGGATATGGGTCATGAGGGGATTTGCGCGGCTGGTGATGCGCTCGGCCATGGAGCACCCTCCTGTTCTCTCCGGCGGACGGCCCCAAAAAGGTCCGGCCTATCTTGATGTTCCCACTTCATTTGGTTCTTATAATAAAGGTCCCGGCCCCGGTTGTCAAGCGGCGGTTTTTACTTTGGACCGAAAATGCCCCGGAACAGGGCCTCCGCAGCTGCCGGATGCGATTGCATTTTGCGGCGGAATATGGTATAGTCGGCACAAACGCACACGCGCTTTGCGCGCCGGCGGACCATTGGTCCGCCGGTTGAAAATTGGCAATTTGTCAATTTTCAACTGCGGTTGCTATTATAGTGCAGGCACACTTTATCTCAACAAAGGAGAACGTCTATGGATCTCTCTTCCTTACAGGCAAAGCTGGACGAGGCCCGCTATATCCACGACAGCGCTCTGGCCACCACCCTGCTGGTGGCCCTCAAGCTGGGTCGCCCCCTGCTCATCGAGGGCGCGGCCGGCGTGGGCAAGACGGAGGTGGCCAAGGTGATGGCTCAGGCCCTAGACCGGGAGCTGGTGCGCCTCCAGTGCTACGAGGGGCTGGACGAGAGCAAGGCCCTCTACGAGTGGAACTACCAGAAGCAGCTTTTGAGCATCCAGATCCAGATGAACCGCCAGGACCCGGACGCGCTGACGAAATCCCTCTTCAGCGGCGAGTACCTGCTGGAGCGCCCGCTCCTCCGGTCCATCCGGTCCGAGGAGCCGGTGGTGCTGCTCATCGACGAGATCGACAAGGCGGACGAGGAATTTGAGGCCTTTTTGCTGGAGCTGCTCAGCGAGATGCAGATCACCATCCCGGAGGTGGGCTCCCTGCGGGCCAGGTCCATTCCCTTCGTGGTGCTCACCTCCAACCGGACCCGACCCCTCAGCGAGGCCCTCCGGCGGCGGTGCGCCTATCTCTATATCCCGTATCCGGATGTGGAGAAGGAGGTGTCCATCATCCGCGCCAAGCTGCCCAACGTCAACGAGCACCTGGCCGTCCAGGTGGCCCAGGCTATCCACAATCTGCGGGAGAACGACGCCATTTTGAAAAAGCCCTCCATCGCCGAGACGCTGGACTGGGTCTCCGCCCTGGAGGCCCTGGGCATCAGCGATCTGACGGAGGAGGCGGCCCGCCGGACCATCGGCTTTGTCCTCAAGAGCAGCGAGGACCAGGAGGCCGCCGGCAGCCTCCTCACCGGCCCTCAGGACTGCGGGTGCGGCCAGGACCATGCCCACTGCGGCGCCTGCGCTGAGAGCTCCGGCCGCGAGGACGGCGGCAGCCGATGAGCGGCGCCGTCTATCTGGAGAAGCTCTCGGAGTTCTCTGCCCTGCTCCGCCAGGAGGGCCTGCCGGTGGGGGTGCAGGAGACGGCGGACGCCTGCGAAATCCTCTCCCAGCTGGACCTGGCGGACCGGGAGACAGTTCGCTGGGCGCTCCAGGCGGTCTACGCCAAGAGCCGGGAGGAGCAATCCGCCTTTCAGCGGGCCTTTGACGGCTTCTTTGTCAGCGCGGAGCGGCGGGACGCCATCCGCCGCCAGCGCCAGGCGGAGGCCATGGAGCTGGCCCGCCGCCGGGCCCAGGCAGAGCGGGAGCTCCAGGTGCGGGGCCGGCCCATCGAATTGCGGGAGGATCTTCGGGAGGTCTATATCGCCATGGGCGAGGACAAGCGAGAGCAGCTGCGGCAGATGCTGGAGCGGACCCGGGGCACCATGGAGCGCAGTCCGGACAGGCTCTACGGCAATTTCATCCGCTCGGTTTTCATGCGTTTTCTGCTGGAGCAGCAGATGACCATGGAGGACGCCGCCGTGGGCGCTGAGGCCTCGGACCCGGATCTGGCCCTGTTGTACCGGGACATCTCCCGCTTTCAGGATGCGGACATCCCCCGGGCAGCGGCCTTGATCGCCGCCATCTCCCGACAGCTGGACGCCGAGCTCACCCGCCAGCGCAAAGCCGGCGGACACGGCGGCCAGCTGGACTTCAAGCGCACCATCCGCAGGGGGCTGGAGACCGGCGGCAGCTTCTACCGGCTGAGCTACCGCCGGAAGCGGCAGAAGAAGCGGCGGCTGGTGCTGCTGTGCGACGTGTCCGGATCCATGCTGCAATTTTCGGAGTTCGCCCTGCGGTTTATCAAGTCCATGTCCGATTTTTCCGAGTCCTCCCAGATTTTCCTTTTCTCCGAGGAGGTCCGTCTGGTGGACCCCTTCGCCCTGCAAAATATGGACGCCTTTCGGGACTACGTCCGCTCCTCCGGACTCTACGGCCGGGGGACCGATCTGGGGTCCGCCCTGGAGGTCCTCTGCCGCCGCCGTCCGGCTCCCCTGGGGCCCTCGGCCACGCTTTTGATCCTCTCCGACACCAAGACCATCGACGTCCCCCGGGCGGCCCGGGCCCTGGCGGAGGCCCGGCGGCAGGCCGGGAAGGTCCTCTGGCTCAACCCCATCCCCCAGCGGAAGTGGCCCTACGTGCGCAGCATCCAGACCACGTCCGCGCTCTCCCAGATGCTGCCGTGCGGCACCCTGGACGAGCTGGTCCGGGCCTGCCGGAAGCTGCTGCGGTAGCAAAATAGACATCATACAGCCAGGAGGCCGCCATGTACGAGCTGATCCAAGCCGGCGAAAACACCTACTATATCGACTGCCCCTCCAAGATCGGCATCTGCCGTACCGGGGCGGGCGTCTATCTCATCGACAGCGGGAACGACAGGGACGCGGGGAAGAAGGTCCTGAAAATTCTGGAGCGGAACGGCTGGCCCCTGCTGGGGATTCTGGCCACCCACGCCCACGCCGACCACATCGGCGGCTGCCGCTATTTGCAGGACCGGACTGGCTGCAAGGTCTTTGCCCACGGGGTCGAGTCCGCCTTTGCCGCCTATCCTATTCTGGAGCCCGCCTTTTTATACGGCGGCTATCCCCCAAAGGACCTGCGCCGCAAGTTTCTCGTGGCTCAGGAGAGCCGCGTCTCCCCCCTCTCGGACCCGGACTTCCCCGGGGAGATTCAGGCCGTCCCCCTGCCGGGGCACTGCTTCAGCCAGGTGGGCTTCCGCACGCCGGACGGCGTGGTCTTTCTGGCCGACTGCGTAGCCAGCCCCGCCACTCTGGAGAAGTACGCCCTCACCTTTCTCTATGACGTGGCGGCCTACCGCGAAACCCTGGACCGGGTGGAGGCCATGGAGGCCGCCCTCTTCGTCCCTGCCCACGCGGACGCCTGCGCCGACGCGGGGGAGCTGGTCCGCATCAACCGGAAAAAGGTGGAGCAGGCGGCGGAGCTGCTCACGGCGCTCTGCCGGGAGCCCAGCTCCTTTGAGACGATTTTGCAGCGGGTGTTCCGGCACTTCGGCCTGTCCATGAGCTTTGAGCAGTACGCCCTGGTGGGCAGCACCGTGCGCTCCTATCTGGCCTTCCTCCGGGACAGCGGCCGGCTGGAGCCGGTGTTCCGGGAGGAGCGGCTTCTATGGCTGGCCGTTTAATACGAGCCTAAACCCACTGCTATTCCTAGATTTTTGCCCGGTAACGGAGGTAAGCTTTTAATTGAAGAATAGTATAATATTGTATCCACAGTTCAAAAGCGGTAACGCTTCGGGCTGCCCTTATGATTTTGCAACGGCCGCATCGAGTGGCCGTGCAAAATTGAATTGTGCATGGCCTCTCGATGCGGCCATGCACAATCACAAGGGCGGTGGGGTGCAGGGGCAAAGCCCCTGCCGGGTTTGGGCAGAGCCCAGCATGTACTCATTTTCAGCTGCGCTGACTATAAGAGGTGGAGGAGCCGCGCGATACAGTGCGGCTCCTCCACCTCTTACGGCTTCTGCTCTCTGCGCAGCTGCCGCTCCTTCTTCAGCAGCCCCTGCTCATAGCCCTCGATCTTGGCGTTGAGCCGGTCTAGAGACCGCTGCATCTCCGCCATGCGCTCCACAATCTGGTCCCGCTGGTCCAGCAGGATGGCCTTGCGGGCCTCTATGGTCTCCTCCCCCTGCCGGAACAGCTCCACATACTTAATCAGCGCCTCAATCTGCACCCCCGCAGAGCGCATGCACCTCATCAGCTCCACCCAGCCGCAGGACTCCGCGTCGTAGTCCCGGACGCCACCCTTGGTCCGGGGGACCGGCGGAATCAGGCCAATGCGCTCATAATAGCGCAGCGTATCCGGCGTAACGCCGTACTTTCTGCTCACCTCGGTAATGGTCATTCCGTCACCCGGCGGCTACGCGCCGAAGAGCTCCGCCGCCCGCCTCATGTTCTCCACCGCTGCCACGGCAAAGGGGCACCGCTTCTCGCAGGCTCCGCAGGCCACGCACTCTCCCGCCTTATGGGGCAGCGCGGCGTAGTGTTCCCGCACCGTCTCGGGGATCTCCCCCTGGGCCTGGCAGAGGTTCAGGAATTTCGTCACGGCGGCCACATCGATTCCCTGGGGGCAGGGGGCGCAGTGTCCGCAGTACATGCAGTGACCCTTCCAGCTGATCTTAGGCATGGCGGCAAAGGCGGCGGCGTAGTCCCGCTCCTCCTGGGAGGCGTCCTCATAGGCGATGCAGCCGCGCAGATCCTCCATAGACCGGGCCCCGCACATGACGCTGGCCACCGCCGGGCGGGTGAGAGCATAGTGGAGGCACTGAACCGCCGTGAGGGCCTTCCCCGCCGGCCCCAGGTCGCTGAGCAGGTCGCCGCCGCCAAAGGCCTTCATCACCGTAATGCCCACCCCCTGCCGCTGGCAGGTCTCGTAGAGCGCCTGGCGCTGGGGGTCCATGTTCACCAGGGGCTGGGCGTAGTTCTTCTCCGCCCACAGCTCCTCCACATCCTCGCTGGCAGGCTGGAGGTCGTAGCAGGGGTTGACGGAGAACATGAGCACGTCAATCTTCCCCGTGTTCACCGCTGCCAGGGATACCTCCGGGTTGTGGCTGGAGAGGCCCACACTCCGGATGGCCCCTGCCGCCTTCAGCTCCAGGGCGTAGTCCAGAATGCCGGTTTTCAGCACAGTCTCCCAGTCGTCCATGGCGTCCACATAGTGGATCATGCCGACCTCCAGATGATCCGTTCCCAGCAGGCGCAATTGCTCGGCAAAGCCCTCCCTTACCTCCGCCATGTCCCGGGTGCGCTTGTACTGGCCGTCTCTCCAGACGGAGCAGATGTGGCCCTGTAGGACAAATTTCTCCCGGCGGCCCTCCAGGGCCCTCCCCAGGCTGGTCCGGACCTCCGGGTTGGGGGTGTAGAGATCAATGCAGTTAACTCCCGCAGACTCCATAAGGTCCACCATCTCCCGGACCTCGGCGGCGCTTCTGTCCACAAAGCCCTCGCAGCCCATGCCGATCTCGCTTACCTGGAGGCCGGTTCGGCCCAATGTACGGTATTGCATGTCGCTTTTCTCCTCCTCGAATGATGTCATACTTTTTCTTCAAAGAAAAAGTATGAAAAAGATTAGTTTCGCTCTTCAAACCGCTGTAATTCTTAGATTTTCACACGATAGCAAAATACAGAATCTTGTCGAGAAATAGTATCGGTATTTCCCCCTGTCTGTAAGCCTACCACCTGGAGTGGGCTCGAAGTCAAGGGGGTATTCATTCTTTTTTCTTGATTCTATAAAGAACTGTAATAATTGAGAAATTCTATAGAATACGAAATGGGGCAGGAGGCCGCTTCGGCATCTCCCGCCCCGTTTTTCAAGTCCGTCCAGGCCCCGGCGCTACTTCAGCAGAAAGTCCAGATACACCGGGTTGTGGTCGCTCCAGCGAAAGCCGGTATCCAAAACGCCGCTGCCCAGCACCTCCACATTGTCTGAGACAATAAAGCCGTCCACCGTCACCACATAGTTCTCCGGTCCGTAGGGCCGGTCCGCGTTGCGGCAGGAGGGAACCGGATTTTCCGCGTCAAGGGGAGCCACGATGCCCAGTCCCTCCGGGATCAGCTCCGGCGGGATGGGCTGGGCCCAGGTGTAGGCCGGACCGGACACGCCGAAAATTTCCGAGGAGTTCCCCAGCAGGTCCTTGTTGAAGTCCCCTCCGGCCACGGCGCAGTTGCCCTTTTCATACTCCTCCAGCATATCGGCAAAGAGCATCTTCAGCTGCTCCTCCGCAATGGTCCCGTCAGAGGTGTAGGCGGAGAGATGGAGGTTATAGAGCACCAGCTCCTTCTCCTCCCCAAAGGCAAGGGGGATTCTCTGCACGCTGTAGCACCGGTCCAGATCCACCAGCTTCATCAGTCCCTCCTCAATGGGCAGCTGCCGCCGGAGGGCGGAGTTGATGCAGTGGGCCGAGAGCACCGCCAGGCCCGCCCGGTTGGCCCCGTGGGGCTCCAGCAGAGGCCAGAGGAGATAGGGGCTGTCGTAGTTCTGGGCAAAGGTGGAGAAGGCCGGACGGCCGGACGCGGCCTCCCAGGCCTCTCTCACCAGGGCCAGCTGGTCCACGTGACAGCTGCGGGTGCCGTCCACATCCACCTCCTGAAGCAGGAGGAAATCCGGACGCAGGCCCATGGCCGCCCCCATGGCGCCGCCCACATTCTCCTGGACAGCCTGGGGCGACCGGGCCCGGCTCTCTTTGCCGCCGTCCATGAAGAAGCTGTAGTCGTCGCTGTAGGCCCCAAACCCGATGTTGTAGGAGACCACGCGCAGACCCTCCTCCCGCTCCACGCTGGCGGTGACGCAGTCCACGTCCGGCCAGTCCACCTCCAGGGGCTGGTTATCCTCCACCCGGTACCAGGAGAGGAATACGTAGGCCACATAGGCCAGCGCCGCCAGAACCAGCGCCAGCAGCACGCACAGCAAAACTTTTAAAATTTGTCTCCGCGCAGTCCGCCTGCGCCCCGCATCGTCCATGGATTCATCCCCCATAAAATCTCTGTCAAACCGGCCAGCCGCATTGCCACGCGCAATTTTTTTAACCAGCAGCAGAGAAAGGCGGCAGCCTTTAAAATAAAGTTTTCTTTTGATTCCGTGGGCCGCTTTAGCGGCTTAGGCTCGCGAAGCGACGCTTTTCTTTTTCAAAAGAAAAGAATGTATGCCCAAAGAAAACAGTGTATGTCCAAACTATGCCTCAGGATTTCTCCGACAGGTCCCGGGCGACGCGCAGGAGGCTGTAGGGCGGGACAGGCCGTGGCAGCTGCATCCGGACCGCCATCCCGGGCCGGTTCGGCTCCGCCAGAAGGACCCCCTCCTCATTTTCCACCATGGGGGCCTGGAAGGAGAAGGGCCTCACATCCGGCCCCACCAGCTCCAGGGTGTCGCCGGCGGAGAACTTGTTGCGCATGGAGAGGGTGGCCAGGCCGCCGGCATCGCAGTCCGTCACCAGGGCCACCACCTGCCACCGGCGGATGTAGCGGGCATTTTCGGTGTACTGGCCCGGCGGGCCGAAGTAGAAGCCTGTGGCGTAGTGCCGGTGGCTCACCCGCTCCACCTCCTCCCGCCAGACGGGGTCCAGAGGCCGGCCCTCCCGGGCGGCGTCAATGGCGTGGCGGTAGGCCCCGGTGACAATGGCGGCGTAGTAGGCGCTCTTGGCCCGGCCCTCGATCTTCAGGCTGTCCAGCCCTGCCTCCATGAGGTCCGGGATATGGTCGATCATACACATATCCCGGGAGTTCATAATATAGGTCCCCTGTTCATCCTCAAAGACAGGGAAGTACTCCCCGGGCCGTTTCTCCTCCACGAGGCAGTACTGGTACCGGCAGGGCTGGGCGCAGGCGCCCCGGTTGGAATCCCGGCCGGTCATGTAGTTGGAGAGGAGGCACCGGCCACTGTAGCTGACGCACATGGCCCCGTGGACAAAGGCCTCCAGCTCCAAATCCGCGGGAACCCGCGCCCGGATCTCCCGGATCTCCTCCAGGCTCAGCTCCCGAGCCAGGATCACCCGCTTGGCTCCCAGACCGTACCAGGCCGCGGCGCAGGCGTAATTTGCCACACTCACCTGCGTTGAGATATGGCGCTCACACCGGGGAGCGTACCGCTCCGCCAGGGTAAAGGCTCCCAGGTCCGCCACAATCAGCGCGTCCACCCCGGCGTCGTCCAGCCGCTCCAGCCACGCCGGAAGCCGCTCTGCCTCCTCGTTGCGGGGCATGGCGTTTACCGCCGCGTGGACCCGTACGCCCCGGCTGTGGGCGAACCGGACCGCCTGGGGCAGCTCCTCGGGGGAAAAATTCCCCGCAAAGGAGCGCATCCCAAAACTCTCGCCCGCCAGATATACCGCGTCCGCCCCGTAGAGCACCGCCATTTTCAGCCGCTCCATGTCCCCCGCCGGGGCCAGGAGCTCCGGCGTTCTTCTCTCACCCATGTCGTCAGCCGGCAAGCTGCGCCAGCGTGGCCTGGTGGCCCGCCAGGGTCTCGTTAAAGATGTGCTTGTTGTCCTCCGGATTGAGGACATAGAAGTAGTAGTCGGTCTCCTCCGGCTGGAGGGCCGCCCGGATGGCCGCGATGCCCGGGTTGGCGATGGGTGTGGGGGGCAGGCCCGGGTGCAGGTAGAGGTTATAGGGGCTGTCCAGGGTGGTGTAGTCCGTCTGGGTGATATCCCGTCCGGCGGCATAGACCAGGGCCGCGTCGATCTGGAGCAGGAAGTTGGTCTCTCCGGCGTTCTCCAGGCGATTGTAGATGACGGAGGCGATCTTCTCCCGGTCCGTGCCGTCGGTCTCCCGCTCGATGAGGGAGGCGATGGTGATGATGTCGGAGAAGCTGTACTCCGACTCCTCAAAGAGCTCCAGGAGGTCCTCGTTCTCATAGACCTTTGTCTTGAAGTTCGTCAGCATGGCGCTGAAGGCCAGCTCCGGCTTTCTTCCCACATAAAAGTTGTAGGTGTCCGGGAACAGGTATCCCTCCAGACGGCTGGCGCTGCCGGTCTCCCCGGTGAGGAAGTCGTAGTCCTCAAAGGGGTAGCTGGCGGCGGCCTCGGTCAGGTCCTCCACGGAGCCCACGCCGTTTTCCGCCAGCAGCTCAATGATCCGCTGCACCGAGTATCCCTCGGGTATCGTGACATCCACCGTCACGGCGGAACCGCTTCTGGAGCGCATGTTTCGGACCAGGGCCATGTAGTCCATGTCCGTATTCAGGGTAAAGGTCCCCTGTGTGATCTTCTCATCCGCATGGTAGACCCTGCAAAAGATGCGGAAAAACCAGGGGTACTCGATCAGCCCCTCCTCCTTGAGGGCGTCGGCCACCTTCCCCATATCGTAGTGGGTGATCTCATTGCCCTTCTCGTCGGTCTCCGTGGAGCTGACCCAGTCCTCCGACACCTGGAAGTTGACCTCCTTCATGGGCTTGTTGAGGGCGGCGAAGTCGTTGGCCAGGAGCCAGCCCACGCCGGCCAGGACCATGGAGGAGGCCGCCACAATGGCCGCCCAGAGGACCACCGCTAAAAGCGGATGAATCCGCCGCTTCTTTTTCCGTTTTTGGGTTTTGGGACGAATTTCCCTCTCCTGATGGGCCTCCCGCCGCACCTCGCCGGCATCCCAGCTGGTGGTGTGGTTGCGATCGTCCTTGCTGCTGCTCATGGAGCGTTCCTCCTTCATGTGCCTTATGGAATGGCCGGAACTGTCCGGCGGAAAAATTTTTTTATCGGTCAAGCTGCCTTTCGCCCCGCCGCCACATAGGATAGCTCAGTACCGACAAGTGAGGTGAAAGACATGTGGAACAACGGTAACGACTCCGGCTGCCTGTGGATCATCCTGATCATCATCCTGCTGTGCTGCTGCTGCGGCGGCAACAGCGGCGTTGGCGGCGACAACAACTGCGGCTGCTGCTGCAGCTGCGGCAGCAACAACAACTGCGGCGGCTGCTGCAACTGCTGCTGCAATCACTGCTGCTGCGGCAACAGCTGCTGCTGCTGAGGCTACATAGCCAGAGGCGCGGGGGCAGGCGTCCCACCGGATGCCTGTCCCTACCGCTCCAGCAGGGGGCGGACAAGCTCCCAGAGATCCGCATGGATCTCCTCCGGCGGCCGGACCGCCCCCTCTCGGGCGCAGTCCACCACCCGCCAGCCCAGGCCTCGGGCGACCTGCCTGGCGCTCTCCCGGCAGCGGCGGAGGTACCCGGCGTCCCGCTCGTGGATGTCCGCCTCCGCGCCGGTCCGCTCCTCCCGCCGCCGCAGCATCCGCTCCGAAAGCTCCGGCGGCAGGTCCAGGTAGAGCACCAGGTCCGGCTCCGGCAGCTCCAGCCGCCTGTACTCCAGATCAAAGAGCCAGGCAAGAAACGCCTCCCGCTCCCCTTCCTCCAGCTTAGAGGCCTGATGGACCGCATTGGAGGTTGTGTAGCGGTTGGCCAGAATCAGCCCCCCCGCCTCATAGAAGCCGCCCCAGTCCTCCCGGTAGGAGGCGCAGCGGTCCACGGCAAAAAAGGCGGAGGCGGCGTAGGCGTTCACGTCCCCAGGCTTCTCCCCCAGGGCCCCGCTCAGATAGAGCCGCGCCGGCTCAGCAAAGGGATTGCCGTAGCGGGGGAAATCGATCTCCCGGCAGGGTATCCCCTCCCGCTCCAGACGGCCGGCCAGCAGCCCCGCCTGGGTTGCCTTGCCGCTGCCGTCGGTGCCCTCAATTACAATCAGCTTTCCCCTCATTTGCGCCGCTCCCCCGCCGCGTGGACGAGAAACAGCGGCAGCTTCATCATCCGGCCAATACGGCTGGGATTGGTCCCCAGCCGGTAGAGCCACTCCAGGCCCAGCTTCTGAAACGCCGCCGGAGCCCGCTTCACCTGGCCGGAGAATACGTCCAGGCACCCGCCCAGCCCCACCAGGAGATGGGCGCCTGAGGCCTCCCCGTTGCGCCGCATCCACTTCTCCTGCTTGGGCGCGCCCAGGCACACGAACACCACGTCCGCGCCGCTGGAGCGGATGGCGGAAACCACCGCCGCGTCGTCCTGAAAGTAGCCGTCGTGGGTTCCGGCGATCCGCAGTCCGGGATACTCCCCCTTCAGCCTCTCCGCCGCCCGCTCCGCTACGCCTGGCTTGGCCCCCAGGAGAAAGAGCGTCTTTCCGCTCTGGGCCATTCGGCCCATGAGCCGCTGGGCAAAAACGATGCCCGGAACCCGGCCCTTTAAGGGCGTTCCCAGAATTTTCGCGCCGTAGACAATGCCGATGCCGTCGGCCAGCACCAGGTCCGCCCCCCCCACGGCCTCCATGGCCTCCGGGTCGCCCCGGCAGACCTCCACGATCTCCGGGTTGGGGGTGACGACATAGTGGACCCCCGGCGCGTCCATCAGGCGTACGCCCTCCGCCTCCGCCTGATCCACAGTGATATTGTCAAAACCGACGCCTAAAATCTCAATCCGCATAGCCGGCCTCCTCTCCAGTAATTGCCGTTGGGACAGTATAACACAATTTTGGAGGCTTGTCCACGGAGCAAGCCCTCTTTTCTTTCTCTTTTTCCTTATGTTTTTCTTGAGAAATGCGGAAAATGTCCCATCCTGTCTGATGGGGAGGATTTCCGCCGCGGGGCAGGACAAAAAACAGTTTTGCACCGGAGAGCGGCGCTCCCCGGTGCGGATTCCCCCTTTCCGTATCTTCAAAATCCTCTCTCGCCGCCTTTTCCCGCTTTCCTGCCTCCGCACCTTTGACAAAAGCCGTCCGCTGTGCTAATATGCATATACCGTATTCCGCTTGAGATGGGGGTAAACCGATGGAGCGGCTTCTTCTGCACACCTGCTGCGCGCCGTGCAGCGTCTACTGCGTCTCCAGCCTCCGCTCCGAGGGGCTGGAGCCTGTCAGCTTCTGGTTCAACCCCAACATCCACCCCTATCAGGAGTACAAGGCCCGCCGGGACACCCTCGTGGACTACGCCGCCTCCATCCGCATGGAGCTCATCGTCCGGGAGGACTACGGCCTGCGGGGGTTCGTGCAGGCGGTGGCCGGGGACATCCCGGGCCGGTGCGCCCACTGCTACGCCTGCCGGCTGGAGGAGACCGCCCGCTCCGCCGCGGAGCTGGGCTTCGACTGCTTTTCCACCACCCTGCTGGTCAGCCCCTACCAGGACCACGACGCCATCCGCCGGAGGGCCGAGGACCTGGCGGAGCGCTACGGGGTGTCCTTTCTGTACCGGGATTTCCGCCCCGGCTTCCGCCAGGGCCAGGCCGAGGCCCGGTCCCTTGGGCTGTACCTGCAGAAATACTGCGGCTGCGTATTCTCCGAGGAGGAGCGCTACGCCAAGCAGATTCAGCGGGACCGGGAGCGGTTCGCCGCTACGCCTCCACGCTGATGGACGGCGCGGGCGGGGCCTCCGCCGCCGCGGCGTACTGCCGGACCGTCCCGTCCAGATTGGCGGCGCTCTGGAGCTGCTGGGCCTGCTGGCGCAGCTCCAGCTGGGAGGCGGTGAGCTGGGCGTGGAGCCGGCCGCTGACTGCCGCCTCCCGCAGATAGCCCGACTCCCGCAGCGTCCGCTGGGTCCGGCGGCGCTGGAGCGCGTGGCGCAGGCGCTTGGCCTGCCGGCGCTTCTCCCGGCTCTTGGCCCGCCGGCCCTCCAGCAGCTCCTCCTGGGCCAGCTCCCGCTTCTTCTTCTCCGCCCGGCTGACGGCCTTTTGCAGCTGGTTAATGGCCCCCCGGATGGCGGGGGCGTTGTCAGCGTCCTCCCGCAGCGCCGCCTTCAGCTGGGCCAGCCGCCGGCGGGCGTAGCCGGAGGCCGCGCTGACCTGGCCCCTGGTTTTCGCCCGGGCCAGACGGGAGTACGCCTCCATGGGCGCGTCCCCGTAGCGGGTGTTCCGGGTGTTTTTGCGAAACGCCTCCAGGGATTTTTTGTGGGCCTCGATCCGCTCCTTGGCGTCCCCGATCAGCTCCCCCAGCTCCTCCCCCTGGGAGCGCAGCGTACAGGTATCCTCCCGCTCCCGGAGCTCCGGCGTTTCCGTCGCCTGAACGGCCCTCTCCCCCTCTTGGGCGGCTGCGGGCCGGGCCGGCGCCTCCTGCCGGTAAACCGGACTGCCGCCGTCTATGCGCATATCGCTCATGGTGGTCCCCCCTCTTCCCAGTTATTTCTCTTTACTTATCTCTTATCGGCACCGGGAGGTCCGGACAAAAGGCCTCTTCCAAATTTTGCCCTTTGCCGCACTGCCGCCGTTCATCTGCGGAGCCTGAGCGCGCCGCCGGATCAATACACAATCATCTGCCAGGAGGAACGCTATGGCCATTGAAGTAAAAAGCGAGATCGGCAAGCTGAAAAAGGTGCTGCTCCACCGGCCGGGCCAGGAGCTGGAGCACCTGGTCCCAGGCGAGCTGGAGCGGCTGCTCTTTGACGACATCCCCTATCTGCGGGCTGCCCAGCAGGAGCACGACATGTTCGCGGGCATCCTTCGGGGACGCGGCGTGGAGGTGGTGTACCTGGAGGACCTGATGGCCCAGACCCTGGGGGCCTGTCCGGAGCTGCGGCGCTCCTTTGTGGCGGAGCTGGTGGAGGAGGGCGGCACTCTGGCCCGGCGGTTCCGGCCCCAGCTGGAGGAGCTGTTTCTCTCCATCCCGGACAACCGGGACCTGGTGCTGAAGGCCATGGCCGGCGTGGCCGTGGGCGAGGTGGGCCCGGGGGAGGCCACCCCCCTGGTGGACCTGGTGAAGAGCCGCTCCCGGTTCCTCCTGGACCCCATCCCCAACCTCTATTTCACCCGGGACCCCTTTGCCTGCATCGGAAACGGCGTCAGCCTCAACCGCATGTACGCCAAGACCCGCCGCCGGGAGACCCTCTTCGGCAAGTACATCCTGGAGCACCACCCGGACTTCCGGGGGCAGGTGCCCTTCTACTACCAGCGCTCCTACCCCTTCAGCGTGGAGGGGGGCGACATTCTCAACCTCAGCAGCCAGGTCCTGGCGGTGGGCATCTCCCAGAGGACCACGCCGGAGGGCATCGAGCAGCTCTCCCGCAACCTCTTCGCCGACCCGGCCTGCCAGATCTCCACGGTTCTGGCCCTGGACATCCCCAGCATCCGGGCCTATATGCACCTGGACACGGTGATGACCCAGATCGACTACGACAAATTCACCATCCACCCGGAGATCCTGGGGAGCCTGCGGGTCTACCGCCTCACCCTGGACGGCTCCGGCGGCCTGGAGGCCTCGGAGCTGGAGGGACCCCTCTCCGGCATCCTGGCCAAAGAGCTGGGCCTGGACGCTGTGGAGCTCATCTGCTGCGGCGGCAAGGACCGGGTGGCCTCGGAGCGGGAGCAGTGGAACGACGGGTCCAACACCCTGTGCCTCTCCCCCGGCACCGTGGTGGTCTACGACCGCAACTACATCACCAACGACATCCTGCGCCGCCACGGCGTCCAGGTACTGGAGATGCCCAGCTCCGAGCTCTCCCGGGGCCGGGGCGGTCCCCGGTGCATGTCCATGCCCCTGGTCCGGGAGGCGGTGTAGCCAGCCGGCGCCTCCGGTATGTCAAATCGCGACTCCCACATAATATCATTTTTTTATTATAGGAGGATTATTGCCATGCCAGTCAACGTGAGAGGAAGAAGCTTTCTCAAGCTCCTGGATTACTCCCCGGCGGAGATCCGCTACCTGCTGGACCTCGCCAAGGACTTCAAGCGCCTCAAGCGCAGCGGGACGCCCCACCGCTACCTGGAGGGGAAAAACATTGTGCTGCTCTTTGAAAAGACCTCCACCCGGACCCGCTGCTCCTTCGAGGTGGCGGGGCACGACCTGGGGATGGGCGTCACCTACCTGGACCCCGGCAGCTCCCAGATGGGCAAAAAGGAGTCCATCGCCGACACCGCCCGGGTCCTGGGCCGCATGTACGACGGCATCGAGTACCGGGGCTTTGATCAGGACCTGGTGGAGACCCTGGCCCAGTACGCCGGCGTCCCCGTGTGGAACGGCTTGACGGACCAGTTCCACCCCACCCAGATGCTGGCGGACCTTCTGACCATGGAGGAGAAGTTCGGGTACCTCAAGGGCCTGCGCTTCACCTACATGGGGGACGCCCGCAACAACATGGGCAACTCCCTCATGGTGGCCTGCGCCAAGATGGGGATCCACTTCACCGCATGCGCCCCCAAGGAGCTCTTTCCCGCCCCGGAGCTGGTGGAGAAGGCTAAGGCCATCGCCGCCGAGAACCACTGCACCGTTACCCTCACCGAGGACGTGGCCGAGGGTACCCGGGGCGCCAACGTGATCTACACGGACATCTGGGTCTCCATGGGCGAGCCGGACGAGGTGTGGGAGACCCGCATCAAGCTGCTGCGGCCCTACCAGGTCAACGCCGCCGCCATGGCCAACGCGGACAAGGACGCCATCTTCATGCACTGCCTGCCCTCCTTCCACGACACCAAGACCACCATCGGCGCGGAGATCGCCAAAAAGTTCGGCCTGCCGGAGATGGAAGTGACAGACGAGGTCTTTGAGTCCCCCCGGTCCGTGGTCTTTGACGAGGCAGAAAACCGCATGCACACCATCAAGGCCGTCATCTACGCTACCCTTCGGTAAGAACCTGCGCCAAGAGGAGGAAATAGAGATGTCATTTGTCATGCCGAAATACCGCCATCCGGACTTCACCCAGGAGCCCCTGCGCAGCGCGCCGGACGCCAAATATGAGACTGTGGTCAAGGACGGCGTAGCCCCGGAGGGCTACCACAGCACCTCCATGTACCCGGAGTACTTCAAGCTGAACGGCCGGTGGGTCCTGGCGGAGGAGAGCCGCATGGACTCCAGCGTGGTGCTGCGAGACAGCGGGCAGCTGGACGTGGTGGAAAACCGGAACCTGAAGGTTGGGGACAAGGTGATCCTGGGCCGCACCGAGAAGGGCGAGGAGGGCGTCTACATGCACTGCACCGGCTTCCAGGAGGAGGAGTGCGCCCTGGACGACCAGTTTGTCTTTCGCCAGGGCCGCAGCCGGGAGACCTCCTTTGCCCGGGACTATGACAAGCTCTTTGAGCTGCTGCGCCACGAGCGGGACCACGGCAACATCCTCTGGGTGATGGGGCCGGCCTTCGCCTTTGACGCCGACGCCCGCCGGGCCATGCAGTCTCTGGTGGAAAACGGCTACGCCCACGGCCTCCTGGCGGGCAACGCCCTGGCCACCCACGACCTGGAGGGCTCCCTGCTCCACACCGCCCTGGGCCAGGATATCTACACCCAGCGCTCCCAGCCCAACGGCCACTACCACCATCTGGACGTCATCAACAAGGTCCGCCGCTCCGGCTCCATTCCCGCCTTTATCGACGAGTACAGCATTGACAACGGAATCATCTACAGCTGCGTGAAAAAGGGCGTACCCTTCGTGCTGACCGGCTCCATCCGGGACGACGGCCCCCTGCCGGAGGTGATTGCCGACGCCTACGAGGGGCAGACCCAGATGCGGCGCCTGGTGCGCAAGTGCACCACGATTATCTGCCTGGCCACCATGCTCCACACCATCGCCGCCGGAAACATGACCCCCTCCTTCCGGGTGATGCCGGACGGGGAGATTCGCCCCCTGTTCCTCTACGCCGTGGATGCCGACGAGTTCGTGGTCAACAAGCTGGTGGACCGGGGCAGCCTCTCCGCCACCACCATTGTGGGCAATGTGCAGGACTTCATCACCCTGGTGGCGCGGGGGCTGGGCGTCATGTGAGCGCCGTCCCGGTTCAGGGTGATACAGCATTTCATTCTTTGAAGATTTGAGGAGAAACCGTATGATCTACGACGCCGCCATTATCGGCACAGGCCCGGCTGGCCTGTCCGCCGCGCTGAACCTGAAAATCCACGAGAAGAGCTTTATTCTGCTGGGGAGCAAATCCCTCAGCGGCAAGATCCAAAAGGCGGAGCAGGTGCGCAACTACCTGGGCCTGCCGGACGTCTCCGGCGCGGAGCTGGCCGCTGCCTTCCTCCGGCACATCCAATCCATGGACATCCCCATTGTGGAGGAGATGGTCAACTCCATCCTCTCCATGGGAAAGCACTACGCCCTGATGGCGGGCAGCGAGTTCTACGAGGCCAAAACCGTGCTGCTGTCCACCGGCGCGGCCAGCGCGGGGACTCTCCCCGGAGAGGACGCTCTGGTGGGCAAGGGCGTCAGCTACTGCGCCACCTGCGACGGGAACCTCTACCGAGGCAAGACCATTGCCGTCATCTGCGGCGCGGCCCGGTTTGAGCATGAGGCCCTCTATCTGGCGGGCCTGGCCGGCAAGGTCTACTACTTCCCCCTGTACGCCTCCCCCTCCGTGGAGCGGGAAAATGTGGAGGTCATGTCCCAGCGGGCGGTTGGCATTGAGGGAGAAGCCCGGGTCAGCGGCGTACGGCTGAAAAATGGGGAGACGCTGGCCGTGGACGGCGTATTCTGCCTGCGGGAGTCCGTCGCCCTGGCCACGCTGCTGCCGGGACTGGCCGTGGAAAACGGTCACATCGCCGTGGACCGGACCATGGCCGCCAATCTGCCTGGCATCTACGCCGCCGGCGACTGCACCGGCCGGCCCTACCAGTACAGCAAGGCCGCGGGCGAGGGCAACACCGCCGCCCACAGCATGCTGGAGTATCTGGCCGAGCTGGAGAAGGCCGAAGGAAAATAGCATACTGCGCCGGCTACAGGCGCAAAAGGAGGACTTCCGCAGCGATTTTTCCGCCGCGGAAGTCCTCCTTTTGCGCGCAGATTCCGCTCAAACTCCTGGCCGCTGCCCCTTTCTTGCGGAAACCAGCAGCATCATGGGCCGGCGCAGCTCATCCCGCATACCCGGAAGCTCCATCATCTCCTCCGGAGGCTGGGGCTCCACCACCCGGCTCAGCGCAAAGCCGGCCCGCAGCAGGGTATCCAGGTAGGTGGTTAGGGTCCGGTGGTATTTCGTCACACGCTCCCCGAGAAAGACGGCCTCCCGCTCTCCCTCGATATAGTAGCGGTCCACCGGGAAGTGGAGGATCTCCCCGTCCTCCCCATAGTACCAGTCCTGACTTCCATAGGCGGTGAAAACAGGATGCTCCACAGAGAAAACCAGCGCTCCCCCCATCCGCAGCCAACGGCTGATACCGCCGATCAGCCGGGGGAAGTCCCTGATATAGTGGAAGGCCAGGGAGCTGAGGACGATGTCAAAGGAGTCCTCCGGAAAATCCAGCTCCTCCATCGCGGCCCGGCGGTAAGTAATCCCCGGAGCGCTGTTCAGCTCCGCAGCCCGGTTCAGCATCCGCTCTGAGAGATCCACCCCCAGGACGGAGGCCGCGCCGTGGTCCGCCCCATACCGGCAGTGCCAACCATAGCCGCAGCCCAGATCCAAAACCCGCTGTCCGGAAAAATCCGGAAGGAGCTTTTCCAGCGCGGGCCATTCCCCCGCGCCGGCCAATCCCTTCCGCGAGCGGAGCATCCCGCCGTATTTTTGGAAGAACACCTCGTCGTCATACCGGTTTTCTCCCACTGCATTTTCCTCCCTTTTCCCGGCCCGCTTCATCCGCGGCGCCGGGTCGATGATTCCTTCCGAACGGAAAGGCCGGAAGGAATAGCTGCCATGTTTTGCGGTTGCCGCTGTCTACATCGGCGGGCAAAACGGCTTCAGTCAAACGTATTTTTTCCAAACTTTAAAGTCGGAAAAAACGCGGACAGTCTGCCACTGTCCGCGTTTTTTACATCGCTTACTCCTCGTCGTCAGCGGGAGCGGGGGTGGGGGCCAGCAGAGCCCGGATGGACAGGGAGATCTTGTTCTTCTCCTCGTCCACGGCGGTGATCTTGGCCTCCACGGTCTCGCCCTCCTTGAGAACGTCCTCCGGCTTCTCAATGCGGCGGTCCGCAATCTGGGAGATGTGGATCAGGCCGTCCACGCCGGGGACTACCTCCGCAAAGGCGCCGAAGCTCATCAGCTTCACAATGCGTACGTTGGCCACGTCGCCCACCTTGTAGGTATCCATGAATACCTGCCAGGGGTTGGTGCTGCGGTCCTTCACGCCCAGGGAGATGCGCTTCTTGTCCGGGTCATAGGAGATGACGTACACCTCCAGGGTGTCGCCAATGGCTACGATCTCGTTGGGGTGCTTGATGCGGCTCCAGCTCAGGTCGGTAATATGTACCATGCCGTCCACACCGCCGATGTCCACAAACACGCCGTAACTGGTCATGCTCTTCACCGTGCCGGTGTAGTGCTTGCCCACCTCGATGTTGCTCCAGACCTCCGCCGCCGCGGCCTGACGGGCCTCCTGCTGCACCGCCTTGATGGAGCCTACCACCCGGCGGCGGGCACGGTTGACCTCAGTAATGCGCAGACTCACCTTCTGCTTCACCAGGGCGGACATATCCGCCCCCCGGGGCAGACCGGACTGGGAGGCCGGGATAAACACGCGCACGCCCTTGACGCTGGCTACAATGCCGCCCTTGTTCTCCTCCGTGATGACGCCCTCCATCACTTCCTTGCTGCTGCAGGCCTCCTCGATGTTCTCCCAAACCTTGACAGCGTCGACCCGCTTCTTGGAGAGAGTCGCGTAGCCCTCCACATCGTTGACCCGGATGACAAACAGGTCCACCTGGTCGCCCACCTTCACCACGTCCTCCGGCTTCATGGTAGGGTCGTCCGTCAGCTGGTCCACAGGGATGTAGCCGGCTTGCTTACAGCCCAGGTCCACATGGACTTCCGTGGGGGTAATGGCCGTGACCACACCGGTTACCTTATCTCCTGTATTTAAAGTATTGGTATACTGCTCAACTAATTCGGCAAAATTTTCCGTGCCCTCGCCCTGGATTTTTTCTTCGCTCATCGTCTTTTTGACCTCCTTTATGATGCTCGCCGGCGTGGAGGCCCCAGCGGTCAGACCAACTGTGCCGCAGCCCGACACCCCCTCCCAGGGCAGCTCGTCCGCACTTTCGATCTGAAAGACACGGGCGCAGTGTGAGCGGCAGATCTCCGTCAGGTGCTTCGTATTGGCGCTTTTGGGGTCGCCTACCACCACCATTGCGTCCACTTTGGCGGCGAGGAGAGCCGCTTCTGATTGGCGCATATGCGTAGCATTACATATTGTATCAAATATTTTTAGATTTGTACACTGTTTTTTTAGAATTTTCAAAGAACTTTCCCAAATTTCTCGGCGGAGGGTCGTCTGGGAAACCACGGTAACCGACAGATTTGTTGCGCTTTCAAGGGATTTCAGCCAGGAAGAGACTTCCTCCGGTCCAGAAAATACCTTTAAATTGCCGCACCATCCCCCTACGCCCCGAACCTCCGGATGGCCGGGATCGCCGATCATCACCGGCTGGCGGCCTTCCGCCTCCGCCTGGCGGACGATCCGCTGGACCCGGGCCACCTTGGGGCAGGTGGCGTCCACCGGGACCGCCCCCCGCTCCTCCAGAGCGGTATAAACGGACCTGGCCGCTCCGTGGGCCCGCAGCAGCACCCGGTCCCCCGCCCGCGCCTCCTCCGGCGAGGAGATGACGGTAAGGCCCAGCTTCGCCAGGCGGCTGATCTCGTGGTCGTTGTGGATGATGTGGCCCAGCATCTTCGCCGGCTGCCCGGAGGCGGCCAGCTCCTCCGCCATGCGCACGGCCCTGGCTACCCCGAAACAAAACCCGGCGCTTTGGGCCAGAATCACTTCCATCCGTCCACCCCGCTGAGGGCATAGATGCGCCGGAGAATCTCCTCCGCCGCCTGGCGGTTCTCCTCCGCCGTGGCCCGCCTGCCGGCGGTAACGGGGGTGTAGGGCTCTCCGAACACCACGGTGGTCCGGCGAAACAGCTTGTGCTTTGGGCCGCAGTAGACGGGGATCATGGGCGTCCTGGTGCGGATGGCCATAACGGCCACACCCCCCTTGGCCTCCGTTTCGCCCTGGGCGTCCACCCGGGTCCCCTCCGGAAACACCAGCAGGCGGTTGCCGTCGTTCAGGGCCCTGATCGCGGTCTTCATGGCCGCCAGGTCGCTCTCCCCCCGCTTGACGGGAAAGATCCCCGCCTTGCGCAGCAGGAAGCCTACCACCGGGATGCGGAAGAGGGAGTCCTTGGCCATGATGGTCAGCCGGGAGTCCACCGGCAGCGCGATGGCGATGACAAAGGGGTCCCAGCCGCTGGCGTGGTTGGCGCACAGCAGGGCGCCGCCCTCCGGCAGGTTTTCCAGTCCCACCACCCGGCGGGGGAAGAAAAAGCGGATAAAAGGGGCGATGATAGTGTATACCACCCGATAAAACCGGTTCATAGGGCGATTCGCTCCCGGATAATCTCCAAAAGCCGCTGGCGGCTCTCCTCAAAGGTGAGCTCCGTGGTGTCCAGCAGCACCGCCCCCTTCGCCGGGCGCATGGGAGCGGCGGAGCGGTGGGAGTCGTTGTAGTCCCGCTCCTCAATCTCCACCAGCAGCACGCCGTAGTCCTGGGGGGTTCCCCGCTGCTTCAGCTCCCGGAAGCGGCGCTTGGCCCGCTCCTCCGCGCTGGCGGTGAGAAAGACCTTCACGTCCGCGTCCGGCAGCACCACGGTGCCGATGTCCCGGCCGTCCATCACAACGCTGCTGCGGCGGGCCATATCCCGCTGCATCTCCAGCAGGAAGGAGCGCACCGCCGGCATGGCGGCCACGTGGGAGGCGTACATGGACACCTCCGGCAATCGGATCTTCTCCGTCACATCCTCCCCGTTGACCTGCATCCGCTGAAGCCCCTGGCCATCGTAAGCCAGCGCAATCTCCAGCCCTGGCAGAATCTCCGCCACGGCCTCCTCCTTCAGCACTGTCCCCGTCTGCCAGACCCGGTAGCCCACCGTGCGGTAGATGGCGCCGGTGTCTACATAGACAAATTGCAGCTCCTGGGCCACAGCCCTGGCCAGAGTGCTCTTGCCGGCCCCGCTGGGGCCGTCGATTGCGACTGCGTAGTTTTTCATGGCGTTTCCACTTCTCCTCTTTGTTAAGCTTCTTTTAGATCCTGTATGCACAATCTCAAACAGCCCTCTGGCCGGGTCTTTTGTCCATCCGGCATTTTTGCTTATGAATACAGGTTCTTATTACCGCGCCGGACCGGCGCGGGACACGCTATTTCAGCGCCTGAGCCGCCGCTGTGCCGGCTAGGTGTCCGGTACACCAGGCGATCTGCAAATTGAACCCGCCGGTATAGGCGTCCACGTCCAACACCTCTCCGGCGAAGTAGAGCCCCGGCAGCAGCTTGGACTCCATGGTGGAGGGGTTCACCTCACGGACTGAGACGCCGCCGGAGGTGACGATGGCCTCCTCCACCGGCCTGGGGCCCATGATCTCGACTGGCAGCGCCTTGAGCAGCTCCAGCACCCGCCGCCGCTGGGCCCGGGTCAAGTCCCGGACCTTCTGCCGGGGCGGTATCCCGGTGAGGTCCGCAAAGGGATCTATCAGCTTTTTCGGCAGAAGGCCGTCCAGGGCGTTGACAAAATCGCTGTTGGACCGGGCGGCAAACTCGCTGACCAGCCGCCTGTCCAGCGCCCCCTCGTCCAGGGCCGGCTTGAGATCGATCTCCAGCCGGTAGCGCCTCTCCCCGAAGCGCCGCATGTGGGCGGAGGCGGTGAGCACCATAGGTCCGCTGACGCCAAAGTGGGTAAAGAGCATCTCCCCAAAGTCGCTGTGGATTTTTTTGTCGTTCTCATAGACCCGCACCGCCGCGTTGCGCAGGCTCAGCCCCTGGGAGCGCCGGCACAGGTCCCCCGCCGCGCACAGCGGCACCAGGGAGCCCCGAGGCTCCCGAACTGTGTGTCCGGCGGACTCCGCCAGCCGGTAGCCGTCCCCGGTGCTGCCGGTGAGGGGGTAGCTGACGCCGCCGGTGGCCACCACCACCCGGGCCGCCTCGAAGCGCTCCCGGGCCCCCAGGACCCCCTCCAGCCGTCCCTCCCGGACCAGCAGGGCCTGGGCCCGGTCCCGGATGAGCTCCACCCGCAGCCGCCTCAGCCGCCTTTCCAGGGCGCCGCTGACGTCGAAGGCCCGGTCCGACACCGGGAACACCCGATTGCCCCGCTCCGTTTTCAGCGGCAGGCCCAGACCGGTGAAAAAGTCCATGACAGCGGCGCTGTCGAAGTGGGTGTAAGCACTGTAAAGGAATCGGCCGTTACAGGGAACATTCTGCAAAAAGGTCTCCAGGCCGCAGTTGTTGGTCAAGTTGCACCGGCCCTTGCCGGTAATGTTCAGCTTTTTTCCCAGCCGCTCGTTGGGCTCCAGGAGGGAGACGGAGGCCCCCTGCTCCGCGGCGGCGATAGCGGCCATCATCCCCGCAGGGCCGCCGCCGACGACAATCACATCACGGCTCATCGAACACCCCATACTCGTCCCAGATGCCCTCCAGGCGGTCAAAGATCTGGGCAATATCCGCGTCCTTGCGGTGTCCGGCCGCCACGATCAGCGCGTTGAGCAGGCTAAAGGGGGCCACCAGGGAGTCCACGAAGGAGATCATGTCGCTGCACGCCAGAAGCGACGAGGAGGCCATGGCGTACAGCGGGGACATGGCGCTGTCGGTAATGGCCACCACATCCGCCCCCCTGTCGTGGGCGAACTGGACGCCCTTAACGGCGGAGCGGGAGTAGCGGGGAAAGCTGATGCCCACCAGCAGGTCCCCTGGGCCGATGCGAAGGATGCTCTCCAGGATGTCCCCGGCGCTGTTGCTGGTGACCAAAGTGACGTTCTCAAAGATCAGGTGGAGATAGAAATGCAGGTATCCAGCCAGAAAGGAGCTGGAGCGGACCCCCAGGATATAGATGTGCCGGGCGGCAATGAGCTTATCCACCACCGCCGCAAAGGCGGCGCGGTCCACCTCCTCCACAGCCACCCGAAGCTTGTTCATGTCCGTCTGGAGGACGTTGGTTACCACGTCGGAGCTGAAAAAGCGGTCATTGGAGGCCCGGATGCGCTGGATGGAGGTGAGCTTGCTGCGCACCATCTCCTGGAGCGCCTTCTGCATGGCCGGATAGCCGTCATAGCCCAGAGAGGAGGCGAAGCGGACCACCGTGGACTCGCTGACGTTCACCAGAACGCCCAGTCTGCTGGCGGTCATAAAGGCCGCCTTGTCGTAGTCGGAGAGAATGTAGGCGGCAATCCGCTTCTGCCCCTTAGAGAACTTGGGCAGATTCTCCTGAATGGTATGTAGCACGTCCTTGGCCATAGCTGCCTCCACACTCGGTTGACTATAGGATATCAGAGCGCTCCCGGTCCGTCAGGAACCTCCAGCGCCCCTCCGCCAGATCTCCCAGCTCCAGGGGCCCCTCCCGGATGCGCTCCAGCCGGCGAACCTGAAGCTCCGCCAGGGCGCACATCCGGCGGACCTGCCGGTTGAGCCCCTGGGTAATCGTGACGGAGAGGATCCAGCCCTCCGGCCCCCGGCGGCGCACCGCCACCCGGGCGGGAGCGATGAGCGAACCGTCCTCCAGCCGCCGCAGGGCCTCCAGCCGCTCCCGGCATCCGGTAAGACGGCCTGTAACTGTCACCAGGTACTCCTTCTCCAGGCCGTGGCTGGGGTGGCTCACCCGCTGGGCAAAATCGCCGTCGTTGGTCAGCAGCAGCAGCCCCTGGGAGTCCATATCCAGCCGCCCCACCGGGTACACCCGGGCGCCGCAGTCCGCCGTCAGCTCCGCCACCGTGGGCCGGCCCCGCTCGTCGGAGAGGGTGGTGACGTACCCTCTGGGCTTGTTGAGCATCAGATAGAGCCTCCCCGCCGCCGGGGCCAGCGGCCGGCCGTCCACCGCGATCCGGTCCCGGTCCTGGTCCGCCCTCTGCCCCAGCACGGCCGGCAGGCCGTTTACCGTCACCCGACCGGCCAGCAGGTATTCCTCCGCCTCCCGGCGGGAGCACACCCCCGCAGCGGACAGTATCTTCTGTAAACGCGCCTCCATGGGGGTGCCTCCTGTGTGGGGGGATTGATACGTTTCTTTGTTCACAAAGAAACGTATCAAAAGAAAAACTTTTTGCGCAAAACTACGTTTCGCTTATATCGGGGGCCCTTTATACATTTCTTCCCTGCAGAAAGACCAGAGCAAAGCGATAGCTTTGCGAATAAAGTTCTTTTTGCTTGGACCGCCTGAAAGGCGGTTTAGGCTCGCCGGCGCCTAACGGGCGCCGTAAGCGATGCTTTCAAGAAAAAGAAGGTAAACCCCAGATCCGGTTAAAGAACAGCGGCAGGTTTTTCGCGTCTGCGGAGGGGGCCGCGGCCACTAGGGGCACCTTGGCCACTTCCTCCCCGTCCAGGTAGGCGCACAGCTCTCCAATCGCCTGGCCCGGAACCACCGGCGCGTCCACCGAAACCGGCGTGCGGGCGGTAATCTGGAGCCGCTCCCCCTCCTTCAGGGGGTAGCGCAGGTCCGACTCCGCGGCCAGCGGAACCGAGGGCACGCTCCCTCCCCGGACCAGCACCGAAGCCACCGTCCGGCCCGCCGGAACCGCAGTCTCCATGCGGCAGCAGCCGAAGCCGTAATCCAGCAGGGACATGTGGTCATTCCAGTCGTCGCCGTCGTTGAGGGTCACGCACACCAAGGTCATGCCGTCCCGGGCGGCGGCGGAAACCAGGGTCCGGCCCGCCGCCTTGGTGAAGCCAGTCTTGACGCCGATGCAGCCCTCACAGCGGCGCAACAGCTTGTTGTGGTTGGTCAGATACCGCTCCCCGATGGTGACGGAGGCAGTGGAGACAATCCGCTTAAAGTCCTGATTATCCATGGCGTAGGCTGTCAGCACAGCCATATCCCGGGCGCTGGAGTAGTGGCCGTCAGCGTCCAGGCCGTTGGGGTTCATGAAGTGGGAGTGGTCCATACCGAGCTCCTCCGCCGTATCGTTCATGAGCTCCACAAAGGCCTCCACACTGCCGCCGACGCAGTGGGCCACCGCCAGCGCCGCGTCGTTGCCGCTGACCAGCATGAGGCCATAGAGCAGCTCCTCCAGCCGCAGCTGGTCGCCGGGCTTCAGGTACATGGAGGACCCCTCCGCCATATCCTCCGCCGTCACCGTGTAGAGCATATCCGGCTTCCCGTGCTCCAGGGCCACCACGGCGGTCATAATCTTGGTAATGCTGGCAATCAGCCGTTCCTCGTCCGCGTTCTGGGCATAGAGCACCCGGCCGCTCTCCTGCTCGATGAGGATGGCGGACGAGGCGGACGTGCCCACAGCTCCGGCCTCGCAGGCCAGAACCCACGCCGCCAGCGCCGCGCACAGCCCTCTGCGGCAGATTTTGTACATACCGGCGCACCTCCCGTTGTTTCGTCACTGCGCCTAGTATGCCGCAAAATGGTCCGCTCAGCCCCGGCAATCTTTGTCATGTTGAAAAGAATTCCGGGGGCTGAGAAGCTGTGCCGCCCATTGCCGGAGCCCTGCGTCAGAGGTCCTTTCAGCAGACCTCCTCCTCTTCTTCCGTTTTCTTCTTGAAATTGGCAACAAGGCCGCTGACCTGGTCCACCACGCCGGGCACCATCTCCACCAGCCGGTCCACCGTGTTCAGCGGCGGCGCGGCCACCGGCATCACCCGGGTGGCGCCGTCCTTCACAATGAGGAAGGCCACGGGCTCGATCTTCACCCCAACGCCCACGCCGGCGCCCAGGTTCTGCTCCGACGCCAGCTCCTTTTTATTGCCGAAGGCCGCACCGCCGCCGCCCATGCCCATACTGACCCGGGAGATGGGGATCAGCGTCACGCCGTCCGCCGTGCTGATGGGCTGGCCAACGATGGTGTTGGTATCCGCCAGCTCCCGCACCTTGGCCATGCTCTCCTGAAGCATATCGCTGAGAGGATTCTTTTTCTCCATGTCACTGTACTCCTTTCAAACGGTTCTTACGCCGCCTTGGTCTTCTTTTTCCCGTCCCCCGCCGGAGACGCCAGCTTCTTAAAGCCAATCAACCATTTCAGCAGGCTTCCTCCGGCCTGGAGGCCGATCCCCGCCAGACCTCCAGGCCGGAGGGCGATCCCCACATCGGCGATGCAGTCCATCTCCTCCGCCTGGAAATCCAGAAACAGCCGGATATCCTGGTCCTCAATCCGCACCAGCCGGTGCAGCGCCGGCAGGCCGGCCCCCAGAGCCGCCTCCAGCTTCCCATAGAGCTCCGCCGTCCCCGCCGGGTCCGGCCCCGCCACCAGCAGATGGATCTTCAGCGGCTCCAGCCGGATGCTCCGCCCCGTGCGCCGAAGCGCCCTGCTCAAAATATGGGGCAGCGTCTCCAGGCTGTAGCGGATCTGGTCGGCGTTGATGGAAAATTTCTTTTTTTCCTCCGCATCCGGCTGGGACTCCGGCGCTTCAGGCGCGTCCACGCTTCCCTCCTCCGCTTCCGCGGACTTCTGCTTCTCTGCCGCCTTTTGGGTCGCTTGTTCCGCCTTTTTAGCCTGTTTTGCCTCTCGCGCGGCCTGTTTTTCCGCCTGTCTGGCCCGCTTGGCCTTGGCCTTCTCCGTCTCCGGAGGCCGGGGATACAGCTGGAACCGCAGCGGCCCGTAGGCCGCCCAGGCCGACAGCTCCCCCCGGTCATAGCTCAAACGCGCCCGCACCGGTACCGCCAGCGCCAGCGCCACCAGCAGCACAAAAATCCCCAGTATCACCAGCGCGGCCACAGCTCCACCCCCCGTTATATGGCATACATACTTTTGGGCATACATACTTTTTCTTTGTGAACAAAGAAAAAGTATCAAAAAGAAAAACTTTTTGCGCGAAACTACGTTTCGCTTATCCTTTGGCTTTTTGAGGAATATTGCTGCACGAAACCTGAGAGCAAAGCGTCAGCTTTGCGAATACAATTTTCTTTTGATACTTTTCTTTTTTAAAAGAAAAGTATGTATGCCTAGGCGCTGTTTGAACAATGGGAATATGCCCAAGAGCGAGGGATTTTTTTCGCCAGGCGAAGCCAATTTGACGCAGGAATACTGGATGTATTGCAAGGAAACTTGGCAATGCATGTCGGAAAAAGACCTGCTGTTTGGGCATGTTAACATTTTTCAAACAAGCCCTAATAGACTACTCCCCCGCGTCCTCCTCCAGGCGCATCTGCCCCCCCTCGTCCACGCCGGGGAGCGGTGGAAGCTCCTCCAGGGAGCGGATATGGAAGGCACGGAGGAAGTTCTCCGTTGTGCGGTAAAGCCGGGGCCGGCCCGGCTGGTCCGTCAGCCGGCCGCAGACCTCGATCAGCTTCCGGTCCAGCAGCAGTCCCAGGGTATAGGCGCTGTCTACCCCCCGGACCTGGTCCACGTAGGCCCTGGTAGCGGGCTGGTAATAGGCGACAATGGCCAGCACCTCCAGGGCCGGCTGACTGAGGCGGGCGGTCTTGCGCAGCTCAAAGGCCTGCCGGATGGTCTCCGCGAACTCCGGGGCCGAGCAAAGCTGCCAGGCGCTGTCCATGCTGATGAGCCGAATGCCCCGGCGCTCAAAGGCGTAGTAGTCACCCAGCTGCCGCAGCAGCCCCTCCGCCTCCTGCCGCTCCAGCCCCAGGGCCAGACAGATGCGGTCTATATGTACCGGCTCCCCGGAGGCGAAGAGAATCGCCTCCAGAGCAGCCTCCAGCTCCTTCATTTCCCGTGCCATGGCTACCTCGTGTGTCTCTCCAAAGATTGAACAAAATCCAGGTTTTGTTCTATAAGTTCAGCTTATCCACGTTTTCCCCCGTGGGGGTCACCGTGCACTCCCGCTCACTGCCCGCCAGGTGGATCACCCTGGCCTTGCACAGCTCCAGCACCGCCAGAAAGGTGGCCACGATCTCACTGCGGCTCCGGCTGCCCCGGAAGAGCAGGCGGAAGCTGCTGATCCCCCGCTTCAGCAGGGCCAAAATCTCCTCCGCCTTGCTGGATACCGGGTAGGGCTCCTTCTGCACGATCTGCTGAAAGCTGCTCAGAGGCGGCGGCAGACGCCGCTCCCCCCGGTTCGCCACCTCCCCCAGAGCCGCCAGCAGCTCCGCCGGCACATGGCTGTACTCCAGCACCCGGCTGCGCTCCATGGGCTCCGGATTCCGGACCAGAATGCTGCGGCCAAACTCCCCCATAGGGCCCAGCCGGGCGGCCGCGTATTTGATTTTCGCGTAGCTCTCGCCGCTGCGCCGCTCCTCCAGGGCCTTGACCAGCTCCTCCATCTCGCTCTGGGCCTCCTCATCCTCAATGGAGAGGAGCATCCTTGTCTTGATGAACATCAGCTGGGCCGCCATAGTGATAAATTCGCTGGCAACCTCCAGGTCCAGCTGTTGGCGCAGCTCCAGATAGGCCAGGTACTGGTCCAGAATGAGGGCGATGGGAATATCCTGTATTTCGATCTTATTCCGGCTCAGCAGGTACAAAATCAGGTCCAGAGGGCCCTCAAAGTCCTCCATCCCCTCCCTGCTGCGGACCACATGCTCCAGCTTATAGACAGGGCCGTCCATTCCGTTGCCTCCGTTAAAAGAATAGCCGCGCCATCCACAGGTAGACCCTGTACATGGCTTCAGAGAGGTAGCTGCCCCCGATGTTCAGCCACACCAGCAGCAGCAGGACCGCCATGCCGTAGCGCTCGTAGCGCATAAGGGTGAGGTAGGCCCGCTCCGGTAGAAGGGAGAAGAGGACCTTGGACCCGTCCAGCGGCGGGATCGGCAGCAGATTGAAGAGCCCCAGCCCAATGCTCAGCAGAGCCGTCATCATAAAAAAGGAGGCGAGACGCCAGGCAAAGCCGCTGTCCGGGGCCACGCGGAGCGTCAGCGACGCCCCAAAGAGCAGCGCCAGGGCCAAAAGCAGGTTGGACACCGGCCCCGCCAGGGCGGTGAGGGCCATGCCCGCCCGGGGATTTTTGAACCGGCGCAGGTCCACGGGCACACTCTTGGCCCAGCCAAAGCCGCACAGCAGCATGCAGGCCAACCCCAGCCAGTCAATGTGGCGCAGGGGGTTCAGGCTCACCCGGTTCTCCCGGCGGGCCGTGGAGTCCCCCAGTGCCCAGGCCGCAAGGCCGTGGCAGGTCTCGTGGACCGTCAGACATAGCAGCACCCCCAGCACCCGCTGGAGGGCTTCTAACAGCGCGCCCCAATTGAATTGTTCCCAAAACGTACCTATGTATCCCAGCATGGCCCGCCCCCCTTCGGATTTCCGCTCCAGTATACCAGATTCCGCCGGAGATTACAAGGCGGGCATACATACTTTTCTTTTAAAAAAGAAAAGTATCAAAAGAAAATTTTTGCGCAAAGCTCCGCTTTCCTTTCGGTTTTTTCCCAAAAGCGAGGCGAAAGCCTTGCGCAAAAGTTTTTCTTTTTAATTCTGTGTGCCGCTTCAGCGGCTTATAGCAATCATCGAAATACAAGACCATTTTCCCCTAGGGTCCGGTATCCGTAAACAGGCTGACCATGGCAGCTCCGGCAAAACGGGCCGGCGGGGACATCGGCCCCTACAGAAATTTTGCAGTAATTTCGTATATTGCTGTCATTGAGACAACCCTTTGTCAAACAAAAGCAAAACGCAGTTTTGCGCAAAAGGTTTTTCTTTTTGATGCTTTTTCTTTTTTCAAAAAGAAAAAGCATGTATGCCGCAAATCCCGCGTCTACCGTCTGGCCTGCATCTCCCGCAGTCTCTGGATCTCCCGGCGGGGCTTATCGGCGGTTTCGCCGGTGGTGGTATCCCACTGCTGGGCCAGGACCTTCAGCTCCTCCTCCAGGGCAGCGATGGCGCCGGGGAGGTCCCCCTGGATCTCGCAGATCTGGGCGATAGACTCCAGGGCGTCCACGAACTGGGGCGGCTTTTGCAGCTCTCTGGCCCGGCGGTAGTGGGCCTTGGCCTCCTCGTAGCGGCCCGAGCGGGTCATGGCGTCGGCGATGCTCAGGTGGGCGCCCCACTCCTCCGGCCAGTCCCGGCACATCTGCTCCCAGATCTCCATGGCCTCCTCCCGGCATCCGCCGGCCCAGGCGATATGTCCCCGGTACAGCGGGGTACGGTAGGTGCCGTCCACCTTCGCCATCCGGTCCAGGTAGTCCCGGGCCTCCTCCAGCCGTCCGTCGTCGATGAGCTGGTCCAGCAGCCACATATAGCCGCCCCGGTACTCCGGATTTTCCGCCACGAAGGCCTTGTACCAGTCGATGAGCCGGCTGTGGTTGTTCTCGCACCAGTCCGGGAACCAGCCGTCCATGGCCGCCACCAGCTCCGCGTGGGCCTCCTTCCGGTCCGGCTGGCGGCGCAGGGCCGCCTTGGCGAAGTCCGCCGCCCGCCGCCGGTGGGCCCGGGCCGCGTGGTTCTCCAGGTCCGCCAGGAGCTCGTAGGGCCTGCCGTTCCCGCTCTCCCGCCGGGCCAGCTCCAGGAGGAACTCCTCCTCCCGCTCCCGCACGGCGGGGCTGATCTCCCGCTGGTCCCAGACCATGTTCTGGATGCGCTCCAGCCGGGTCTCGTCGGTGAGGGCGAAGAGGGCGTCGATGGTGACGCCGAAGTAGGCCGAGAGCTCCGGCAGCAGCTGCACATCCGGAACCGTGGCGCCCCGCTCCCACTTGCTCACCGCCTGGGCGCTGACCCCCAGCTTCTCCGCCAGGACCTCCTGGGTCATCCCCCGGCTCAGCCGCAGGGCCTTGATCTGATTTCCGATTTCCATAGTCCTATCTCCTCCTGCTGTATTTTTGTCCCGACAACAGAGAGGATACCACCTCGCCCCGCCCTTTTCCAGGGCCTTGCCGGCGAGGCGATCCAACCGCCGGTTGACCGGCCAAAGAGCGGGGCCCGCCTCTGGAGAGAGGCTGGCCCCGCCTTCAAACGGCTTTTTACAGCTTGATTGACCCCTCCGGCAGCGCCTCCCGGAGCGTCAGCTCCGCCTTAAAGAGGTCCCCGTCCACCCCCAGGGAGAAGGTCCCGCCCATGAGGTCCATAAGGCTCCTGGCGATGTTCAGCCCCAGGCCGCTGCCCTCGGTGTGCCGGGAGGCGTCGCCCCGGACAAAGCGCTCCATCAGATCATCCACGCTGACATTCAGGGGATCCCGGGAGATGTTCTTCACGGTGAGGAACACCCTGCCGTCCTGGGCGCAGAGATCCACGTAGACCCGAGTGCCCGCCAGGGCGTATTTGCACACATTGCTCAGCAGGTTATCCAGCACCCGCCACAGCAGCCGCCCGTCCGCCCGGGCCATAATGTTTCCCTCGTAGGTGGTGAGCACCACCTCCAGCTTCCCGGCGGCCAGCTTCTCGTCGTAGTCGCCGATGGCCTGGTGGACGATCTCGTTGACCACGATGGGCTCCAGATTCACGGCGATGTTGCCGGTGGACGCCTTGCTGGCCTCCACCAGGTCCTCCGTCAGCTTCTTGAGCTTGCGGGACTGCCGGTCCAGCACCGCCACGTACTCCGCCGCCGCCGGGGGCAGCTCCTCCTTTTTCAGCAGGTCCACGTAGTTGACAATGGAGGTGAGGGGGGTCTTGATGTCGTGGGAGACGTTGGTGATCAGCTCGGTCTTCAGCCGCTCGGACTTCATTCGCTGCTCCACCGCCTTGTTCATGCCCACGCCGATGGCGTTGAGGCTCTCCGCGTGGGTCTTTACGTCCCAGTACATTCTCCGGGCGTCCAGCTTGGCCTCCAGGTCGCCGGCGGCCAGGGCCTTGCCCATATCCTGAACCTGCTGGAGCTGCCGGGTGAGCCAGGCGGAGCCCGCCACCAGGGCCAGATCCATCCCGATGAGCAGGAAGAAGGCCAGGAAGCTGGTGTCGCTGGCAACGAAAAGGATCGCCAGCAGGAACTGGGCCCCCAGTATGCCCACCGCTCCCAGCACCGTCCGCCAGGTGAGGGGCAGGATCCGCGCAAAGTCCAGCACCGCGTTCCAGCACCGCTTCCACAGCCGCCAGCACCAGCTGGCCAGGAAGAAGCACACCGTGTTCCTCCACCACTTTCCCTTTTTCAGCCGGGCGGCCAGGGTCAGCAGAGCGGCCAGCGCCACAACGCACGCCGCCAGCAGGCACAGCCCCAGAGGCAGCAGATGGGCGGAGAGGAAGGAGCTCCTGTTCCAGCTGTAGAACCGGTCGCTCATGGCCATGGCCATGACGAAGAGGAATCCGGCGCAGAGCAGGTACGCGTCCAGAGGAATCCGGTCCTGCCAGTTGAGAACGATCCCCTCCCGTCCGGCCCGGTGTCCGGCGGCGCAGAGCAGATACACCAGCGCCGCCGCCGCGGACAGGACCAGCAGGACGGTGAGGGTGGCCACGCCGCCGTAGCTCAGGGAGCTGAGCGTCTTGTAGACGGTGTAGTTTCGCAGAAAGACGCTTCCCACCGGCAGATCCTCCGTCAGGTATCCCTCCACCGTATAGGCCGCCGGCTCCGGCTCCGCCCCCTCTTGCTCCTCCATAATCCAAAAGGTATAGAAGCCTTGGGCCAAATAATTTTCCGGAATCTTGGACCAGTAGGCCACCGGCTCCCCGCCGGCGCTCTCCCCCCTGTAGATTCGGGCGGAAAATCCGGCGTAGCGGCTGAGGAGCTCACCCTGAAAGTAGGAATCGTTCCCACCATCCAGCACGCAGTTCAGGGCGTAGCGAGCCGCTGTCTCCATGTGCTCTGTGCAGAGGGGGTCCTCCTCGAAGCTGCCGTAGGCGCCCCGCCCCGTGGAGAGCGCGCCCGCCGCCACGCCGCCAAAGGCAGCCCCCGCCAGACACGCCAGCAGCACCGCCACAGCGGCGCACTTGACCCATAGACTGGCCCGCAAATCAACTTTTTTCTTCATACCGCGCCTCCTATCCTCCCCATGGGGCCCACAGTACAGCACGCTCGGACATGCGTTTAGGCATACATACTTTTTCTTTGTGAACAAAGAAAAAGTATCAAAAAGAAAAACTTTTTGCGCAAAGCTACGCTTTGCTTATGGTTTCCTTGATAAAATAATACAGAGAAAGGCGTTAGCCTTTCGACAAAAGTTCTCTTTGATTCTTTTTCTTTTTAGGAAAAAATGTATGCCGGCCTCTCCCGGCGGGACTAGGGCTCCATCTTATATCCCAGGCCCCAGACGACCTTCAGGTAGCGGGGGTCGGAGGGATTGATCTCCAGCTTCTCCCTCAGGTGCCGGATATGGACGGCCACGGCCCCCTCGGAGCCGTAGGCGGCCTCGTTCCACACCTGCTCGTAGATCTGGGTGGAGGAGTAAACCCGGCCCGGGTGCTTCATCAGCAGCAGGAGGATATTGTACTCAATGGGGGTGAGGTTCACGCCCTCCCCGTCCACAGTAACGGTCTTGGCCTCGTCGTCCAGGACAATGGGGCCGATCACCAGCCTGCTGGGCTGCTGCTCCATGCCCCCCAGGGTGGTATACCGGCGCAGCTGGGAGCGGACCCGGGCCAGCACCTCCACCGGATTAAAGGGTTTTGTGATGTAGTCATCCGCCCCAACGTTCAGCCCCAGCACCTTGTCCGTATCCTCGCTCTTGGCGGTCAGCAGGATGATGGGCACGTTGCACTCCTCCCGCAGCTTGGCGGTGGCGGAGATGCCGTCCATTTCCGGCATCATAATGTCCATGAGGATGAGGTGGATGGTGTGCTTGCGCACCGCCTCCAGGGCCTGGCGGCCCGTATAGGCCTCGTAGAGGCCGTAGCCCTCGGAACTGAGATAGATTTTCAGGGCGGAAACAATATCCCGCTCATCGTCGCAGATCAGTATATTCTGCATACAGGGCCTCCCCCTATCGTCCACATTGTTTTCATAGATGGACGCCGTCTTACCTCTCATCCAGCGTGTTTCACACGCGGTCCGGCTCCGCACGCCTGAAAAATAGCGGAGCTATTGTTCCAGTTAATTAATGATATCATACCACAGGACCTTTTAAGATAGTAGCGTCCGTCTCTTTAGGACTTCTTTAAGATTCTCGCCTGAAGGGCGTTCGCGCTATTTCTTCCAGAAGCGCAGGAGCCCCTTCTTTGGCGGCTTCTCACTTTCCAGCCGCTTGAGGGCCTCCTGGGCCCGCTGATAGCCCTGCTCCGCCGCCTGGCGGTACAGCTCCAGGGCCCGCTCCCGGCTCTGTTCCACCCCCCTGCCCCGCTCATAGCACTCTCCTAGAAGGAATCTGGCCCGAGCATAGCCCTGCTCCGCGGCCTGGAAAAACCAGCGGAACGCCTCCTTCTGATCCTCCCGGACCCCGATGCCGTGGCAGTAGAAGAATCCCAGATTGCACTGGGCCCGGGCGTAGCCCTGCTCCGCCGCCTGGCGGTACAGCGCTGCCGCCTTCTCCTTGTCCTCCTCTACTCCCCTGCCCAGTTCATAGCAGAGCCCCAGGGAGCAGGTGGCCGGGACGTGGCCCTGCTCGTGGGCCTGGCGATACAGCTCCGCCGCCCGCGCCTCGCTCTTGTCCACGCCGTAGCCGTTCTCATAGCACTCCCCCAGCAGCATCCTGGCGCGGGCGGAGCCCTGTTCCGCCGCCTTGGCGAACCACTCCGCCGCCTGGCCGTCGTCCTCGTCCACACCGATGCCCCGGTAGTAGCAGTAGCCCAGGTTGCACTGGGCCCGAGCGTAGCCCCGCTCCGCCGCCTGGCGGTACAGCTCCGCCGCCTGGGCTAGGTTCCGCTCCACGCCGGTTCCAAATTCGTAGCACACCCCCAGGGCGCAGGCTGCGGGCGCGTACCCCCGCTCCCAGGCGGTCCGGTAGAGCGAGACCGCCCTCTCCTCGTTCTTCTCCACGCCGTAGCCGTTCTCATAGCACTCCCCCAGCAGCTGCTGGGCCCGGGGATAGCCCTGCTCCGCCGCCTTGGCGAACCACTCCGCCGCCTGGCCGTTGTCCTCCTCCAAGCCGATGCCGTGGTAGTAGAAGAATCCCAGGTTGCACTGCGCCCGGGCGTCCCCCGCCTCCGCCGCCTCCCGGTACAGCGCCGCCGCCTGCTTGAGGTCCGTCTCCACCCCCTGGCCCAGCTCGTAGCAGAGCCCCAGGGCGCAGGCCCCGGGGGCATGGCCCCCCTCCCGGGAGGCCCGGTAGAGCGCTACCGCCTTCTCTAGATCCCGCTCCACGCCGTAGCCGTTCTCATAGCACTGGCCCAGAAGGTGCTGGGCCCGGGGATAGTCCTGTTCCGCCGCCTTGGCGAACCACTCCGCCGCCTGGCTGTCGTCCATCCCGACACCAATGCCCTGGTAGAAGCAGTAGCCCAGATTGCACTGGGCTCGGGCGTCCCCCGCCTCCGCCGCCTCCCGGTACAGCGCCGCCGCCTTTGCCCTGTCCCGCTCCACGCCCCGGCCCATCTCATAGCAGAGACCCAGGGCGCAGGTTCCGGGGGCATAGCCCGCCTCGTGGGCCTGGCGGTACAGCTCCGCCGCCTTCTCCTGGTCCTGCTCCACGCCATAGCCGTGGTCCCAGCACTCCCCCAAAAGGTTCATCGCCCGGGGATACCCCTGCTCCGCCGCCAGAGTGAACCATTTAACCGCCTCGCCGTCGTCCACCGCCGTGCCGATGCCCTGATAGCAGCAAAAGCCCAGATTACACTGGGCCGGCGCGTAGCCCTGCTGGGCGGCCTGGCGGTAGAGCTCCACCGCCAGAGCCTGATTCTGTTCCACTCCCGTGCCGGTCTCATAGCAGAGGCCCAGGGCGCAGGTCCCGGGGACGTAGCCCGCCTCGTGGGCCTGGCGGTACAGCTCCGCCGCCCGCGCCTCATCCTGCTCCACCCCATGGCCGAACTCAAAGCACCGGCCCGCCAGGTAGCAGGCCCGGAAGCACTCCTGCTCCGCCGCCTCCAGGTAGAGCCGGGCGGCCATCTGATGGTCCTCCTCCACGCCCGCTCCCCGGTCATAGCACACCCCCAGAGCGCAGGTCCCCTGGCCGTAGTGCTGGTCATAGGCCGCCCGGTAGAGCGCCACAGCCTTCTCCATGTCCTGCTCCACGCCGTAGCCGTTCTCAAAGCAAACGCCCATCAGAGTCTGGGCCCGGGGATACCCCTGCTGGGCGGATTTGGCGAACCACATCGCCGCCTCCTGATTGTCCTCCTCCACGCCGATGCCGTGGAAGTAGAAAAAGCCCAGATTGCACTGGGCCGGGGCGAAGTCCTGGTCCGCCGCCTCCCGGTAGAGCTCCGCCGCCCGCGCCTTGTCCATCTCCACGCCGTGGCCCAGCTCATAGCACAGCCCCAGCTCGCATACAGCCGGCAGATAGCCCTGGTCCGCCGCCCCGGTGAAAAGCTCCGCCGCCCTCCTCAGATCCCTTTTTGTGCCGATGCCTCTGCCGTAGCAGATGCCCAGATGGTACTGGGCGGCGATATGGTCCCCCTCCGCCGCCTTGGCAAACCAGGCAAAGGCCTTCTCGTCGTCCTCCGGCGCGCCGTCGCTGCCGGTGTAGTAATCCAGCCCCAGCTGGTAGGCCGCCTCCAGATCGCCGCCGGCGGCGGCATCCAGCAGCTCCTGGAACCCCGCCTGCTTTCGGGCGGAGAGATCCGCCAGACTCTGCATAACCTCCGGGTTGATATATACCATTATGGCATCCAGTTCCTCCGGCTGCCGGTTGTTGTTCTCCATAGGCCGCGCATCCTTTCCTGTGTTTTCCGGGGCGGCATTTCACCTCCCCGGCGTCAAAAAACGTCAAAATACCAAGTTTCTTGATTATAACAGACTTCGCTGAAAAAAACAAGTGAGCCCCGCTCTCCCTCCGGCCATAGTCCGCCGCATTTTATCAAATCGCTTTTATAAAAAACAGCTCCATCGGCTGTTCATACCCCGGAATATCCACAATCAGGCCGCCGCAGTCCCTGTAGCCCAATTTCCTGTAGAAGCGCTGCGCCTCCTCATCCGACTGAGCAGAGGTCAAAAGCATACCGTACCCCTGGGCTTTCATCTCCTTCTCCCAGTGTTCCATAAGCTTTCTGCCGAAGCCCTTTCCCCGGAAACCGGCCTTGATGAGGAGCAGCGTACAAAAGGGCGTATTGTCCCAGAACAGGTTATAGCGCAGCAGACCCACGGGCCGCCCTTCCTCCAGCAAAATATACCCCTGCCGCCTGCGGACCTTCTCCTCGAACTCCCCTTCCGGCAGATGCCGGTCAAGACCGCTCCAGAATTCCTGGTCACACATCTGTATATACCGAATTTCTTCCATACCGATTTTCCTCCTATACGATCACATTCGGCTGGCTTGACAAAAATTGTGAGGGGCACTTCGTAAGGAAGTACCCCTCCGGGGCTGCTTTTTACAGACGATTGGTTTCACACGGATCTATCTCAGGCTTTCTCCACAGTCTCCATCGCTTCCAAACTCCGTAATGCCAAAATCATACCACCGGCTCAAATCACCGTCAAGTAGGAGACGGCAGTCCAGGGCTTTTCTTGCAGCACAGCCCTTGGAGAGCGGCTCTAGTAGCAGCTGCTCGAATACAAGGAGTGCTCCAACAGCCCAAGGGAGGCGGCCGGAAATACCAGCCGCCTCCCCTCTATACTGCAAAAAATCCAAGGGTCTTTCATCACCTGGAGCGGTTCAGCCGTCTCAATGGCAGCAGCAGTGCTTTGCGCCCTCGTAGTCTCCGGGAGTGGAGAGGCTGTTGGGAGGGAAGAACTCATCCACAGGGAAGGAGATGTTCTGGAAGAGTTCGCAGGGATCCTCGCAGCCGCAGCCGCAGCTGCCGGTGCAGTCCTTCTCCGGCAGGCAGTAGTCAAATACCGGCATAAGCAGCTGGCTATCTCGCTCCAGGCGGATGATGGAGAACTGCCCAAGAGTGACAAAGGCCCGGCGATAGTCGTCGCCCATGGTCAGCTCGCAGCCGAAGCACTGGCACACACAGGCGGGAATCTCGCAGATATCGCAGTCGCAGCAGCGATTCTCGCAGCACTCCACCAGCTTGGCGTCCAGCACGATGGGATCGACGGCCTCTACGACGGCCACAGGCATATTGCTCTGCTCCAGAAGCTGGCGGTCCAGTGCGTCGATGCGGACCCGGGAGGAGAACACCTTGGCGTTGCCCTCGCTGCCAAAGAGGATCACCCGCTTGTCAAAGACGCACAGGCCCTCCACCTCCACGGGCCGGGGGTTGGTGCAGTAGGCGTTCAGCGTTACGCGGTAGAAGAACCGCATATCCACCGTATAGAAGCCGCGGTTGAACACCACGGGCTCCACGTCGATGTACGTATAGAGCAGTTCCGCTTTGCCGCCCTTGACGGTCTGGGCGCGGCTGAGCACGTCCTGGCCGCAGCAGGTGGGGTAGAAGCGAAGATCCTCAATACAGTCTTTATCGAATGATATAGCGTCCTACAAGATTCTGTAAAGACTTAATAAATCATAACGCGCCCTGGATCCAAAATCCAGAGCGCGGAGACATAGGACAGGCCGCCGGCAGCGTATGCTGTCCGTGAGGTGGATAAGATGAAAACAACGGTAATCCAAACAACAGAGACGGTGAGCGGCAGGGAGTATCCCCTTACCATCACCAGGCAGGTGGGCCGCCAGCAGCTGCTGGTGGGCGGGGAGCTGCTGGAGATTGTGGAGCTTACGATCTTCGACAGCCCCTTGGGCCGATCCCGCTGCTGGACTCGGGCCATGCCGGAGGCCTCCCCGGAGGAACGGGAAGCCGGCCGCAGGCAGATCCAGTCCGTGGCGGAGCAGGCCATGCGGGACCAGGGAATGTGGTGAATACTATCAAAAAGGAGAAGTTAATCATGGCTGCTTCATCCTCAATTATCAATATCTTCTTATCCATATACAAACCTCCACGCTAAACGATATAGCCAACTCAGTTGAAAACGAGTACATGCCGGGCTCTGCCCAAACCCGCTGGGGCTTTGCCCCAGACCCCGCCGCCCTTGTGATTGTGCAATGGCCGCATCCAGCGGCCATGCACAAACAGTAAAAAAGCAACCAGCAATAATAGTGCTGGTTGCTTTTTTACTCCTCCGGAAACCATTCCAACAGCTCCCCAGGCTGGCACTGTAAAATATTGCACGCAATACCGAAGCTCTCCACGCTGATCGCCGGGTTGCCCTTGCGGATTCTCTGCATAGTGCCCTCCGCTAAAATTTTCACCGCCCGTATGCGATACGTAGAATAGCCCGTCTTTTTCAATGCCTGCAAAATATCTATTTTATACCGAAGCATAAAAACCTCAAAATATCAATCAATAAGTGTTGGCATTATCTGATTTTAATGTATAATGGAGATATAGAACTGTTCAAAAGCGGAGGACGAATGTCATGGATACAAAAACCGGGGAGCACCTTGCCAAACTGTATGACGCCTACGCAGCACGCCAATACCATCCGGTTTCTCTCGAAAAAACTGGCGCCCTCCCATTATTTTCCCCGGATGGCGGAAAAATAGATTCGCTGCTCCCCATCTCTCGGCGCGGACATGCGGCAGTCCCCATAGGTTCGCACGTGGGTAAAGCCCGCCTCCAGCAGCCAGGCGCGCAGCTCTTCCACCTCGTAGGCCCGTTGGCGGTGCTCCTCCCCGGCCCGGCTCCAGCCGCCGTCCTCCCGGCGGGTAAAGATATCCATCCAGTAGGAGCAGGTTTTGCTCCGCTTCTCATAGGCCGCCCGCCAAACGCAGTAGACGTCCTCCGTCTCGTCCAGAAAGATCTGCCCGTCCAGGTCCCGCAGATAGGCGGCGCTGTTGATGTCAAACACCAGCACTCCCCCGGGTTCAAGGAACAGGTGGAGCCGCTGGAGCGTCTTCTGCACGTCTTTGGGGTTAACGAGGTAGTTGAGGCTGTCCAGACAGCAGATCGCCGCGTCCACCGTGCCGTAGAGGTCCAGCTCGGCCATGGACTGGTTGAGGAACACCGGCGGCTCCCCCGTCAGGCCTGCGGCCTTTCGCTGGGCTGCGGCCAACATGTCCGCACTGCCGTCCACGGCGATGAGCTCATAGCCCCGCTCCGTCAAAATAGCGGTCATGGTGCCGGTGCCGCAGGCCAGATCCAGCACGGTCCGCACCGGGTGCCGGCTCTTCTGGAACAGCTTCTCCACATAGTCCGCCCGGCGCTCATAGCCCACATCCCCGGTAAGCGCGTCGTAGACGCCGGCCAGGGCCCCGTAGGCCGTCATTCCTCCGCCTCCCCGTTTTCCCGCTCCGCCTGGCGGTCAAAGAAGGTCTGGTATCCTCCGTGGCCAACGGCCAGGGAGCGGTTCACCCGGCTGATGGTGGCGCTGGACGCCCCGGTGCGCTCCAGAATATCGCTGTAGACCATGCCCTTCTGGAGCAGCACCGCCACCTCAAAGCGCTGCTCCATGGCCCTCAGCTCCGTAACCGTACACAGGTCCTGAAAGAAGCTATAGACCTCCTCCTCCGTCCGCAGCGTCAGGATGGCCTGGTACAGGCCATCGCTTTTTTCTTTTTTTGCGATCCTTGCCATCAGCTCCCCCTCCATCGCTCAGGATGCTGTTATTTTAACACTTCATTCCGCGAAAGTAAACACCCTTTCCGGAAAAAGGGAGAACTTTCCACACCCCGGGCGGCGGAAAACCTGGAGAAATTGGCGGAGCATAGAGATAATGACCACCCCTCTCCCCCGGAGACCATAAAATTTTGGTAATTTTCACGTGAATCGCCAAAATTTTTTGTGCTTTTTGCCGTGTAGAAACTGATTACCGCCGCCTTGACGGTCGGTGTACAAGTAAGGTATAATGAGTAGTAATACGACCGCCTATTTGTGCGCTCTGCGGCCGATATACGGAGGAATGCTATGCTCTACAGAGAAGCAGACGAATTAAATACCTACCTCTTCCACGAGGGAACAGCGATCAGCGCCTACGAGTATATGGGTGCCCACGCTGCCACCCGCGACGGAGTTGACGGCTATATGTTCCGGGTCTGGGCGCCGCGGGCGAGAGCTGTCTCCGTAGTGGGTGATTTCAATTTCTGGAATCTGGAAGCCAATCCCATGAAGAAGATCACCGGCGGCATCTGGGAGGGCTTCCTGGCCGGCGGGCGGACCTATGACGCCTACAAGTTCGCCGTTACCGGCGCCGACGGGGTCCTGCGCTACAAGGCCGATCCCTACGCCTTCCACGCCGAGACCCGCCCCGGCACCTCCAGCAAGCTCTACACCTTAGAGGGGTACCAGTGGGGTGACGGCCAGTGGCTGGACTATCGCCACAGCCACCAGGTCTACAGCTCCCCTCTGAACATCTACGAGGTCCACCTGGGCTCCTGGCGGCGTCAGGAGAACGGTGACTTCATCGGCTACCGGGACCTGGCGGACCGGCTGGCCGCCTACGTCAAGGAGATGGGCTTCAACTACATCGAGCTGCTGCCCATCACCGAGTACCCCTATGACCCCAGCTGGGGCTACCAGTGCACCGGCTACTTCGCCCCCACCTCCCGCTACGGCACACCGGAGGACTTTATGTACTTCGTCGACCGGATGCACCAGGCCGGCATCGGCATCATTCTGGACTGGGTGCCCGCCCACTTCTGCAAGGATGAGCACGGTCTCTACGAGTTCGACGGCAGCGCCTGCTACGAGTACGAGGACCCCCGCAAGGGCGAGCACGCCGCCTGGGGAACCCGGGTCTTTGACTACGGCCGGCCCGAGGTGAAGAGCTTCCTGCTCTCCTCCGCCGCCTTCTGGCTCAAGGAGTACCACATCGACGGCATCCGGGTGGACGCGGTGGCCTCCATGCTGTATCTGGACTACAACCGGGACCACGGCCAGTGGGTCCCCAACAAAAACGGCGGCAAGGAGCACCTGGAGGCCATTGAGTTCCTCCAGCAGCTCAACAAGACCGCCTTCTCCGTCAATCCGGACGTGCTGATGGTGGCGGAGGAATCCACCGCCTGGCCTCTGGTGACCAAGCCCGCCGACATTGGCGGTCTGGGCTTCAACCTCAAGTGGAACATGGGCTGGATGAACGACATGTGCCACTATCTGAAGATGGACCCCTGGTTCCGCCAGGGCAACCATAAGGACATCACCTTCTCCATGTTCTACGCCTTCTCGGAGAACTATATCCTCCCCCTCAGCCACGACGAGGTGGTCCACATGAAGGGCTCCGTGCTGGGCAAGATGCCCGGGGACCGCTGGCAAAAGTTTGCCGGGGTCCGGAGCTTCTACGCCTACACCATGGCCCACCCCGGCAAGAAGCTGAGCTTCATGGGCGTGGAGCTGGGCACGGAGAAGGAGTGGAACTATGAGCGGGAGCTGAACTGGGAGCTGCTGGAGAATGCGGAAAACCGCCAGCTCAAGCAGTATATCCAGGATATCAACCTCTTCTACCAGAAGGAGCGCCCCCTGTGGGAGATCGACTTTGACTGGGAGGGCTTCCAGTGGCTGGTGCCGGACGACAACAGCAACAACGTGGTGGTGTTCCTGCGCCGGGACAAGTCCGGCAGCGAGCTCGTCTGCGCCATCAACTTCAGCCCCAACACCTATGAGGACTACCGCTTTGGCTGCGCGCCGGTGCGGGAGTACGTGGAGGTGTTCAACTCCGACTCCCCTGTCTACGGCGGCACCGGCGTGACCAACGCCGAGCCCTGCAAGGTCAGCTGGACGCCCTCCCACGGCAGCGAGTCCTCGGTATCCATCCGTATCCCGCCTTTCGGCGCCGTGTTCTTCAAGGGCCAGGGCAAGCTGCGCCCCAAGCCCAAGGCGAAGCACGCCAAAGCCGAGCCGGAGCCGGCGGAGACCGCGCCCATCCAAACCGTGGCCGCGCCCATCCAAACCGTGGCCGCACCCAAGGAGGCTGGCCGCAAGGCCAAAGCCCAGGACACCGCGCCCTCCCCTGTTCAGACCGTGGCCGCGCCCAAGAGGACCGGCCGCAGGGCCAAGGCTCAGGACGCCGCTCCCGTCCAAATCGAGGCCGCGCCCAAGAAGACCGGACGCAGGGCCAAGGCCCAGGACGCCGCGCCCTCCCCTGTCCAGACTGAGGCCGCGCCCAAGGAAGCGAAGGACAGGGCTGCGGAGGCCCCGGAAAAAAAGCCCACCCGCGCCAGAAGAAAAAAATCTTCCGACGCTGAATAATGAATGAGAGAGGATGAGAAACCTATGAAGAAAGAGTGCATCGCAATGCTCCTGGCCGGCGGGCAGGGAAGCCGTCTCTATGTGCTGACCAGCAACGTGGCCAAACCTGCGGTTCCCTTCGGCGGAAAGTACCGGATCATTGACTTTCCCCTGTCCAACTGCACCAACTCCGGCATTGATACCGTGGGCGTGCTCACCCAGTACAAGCCTCTGGAGCTCAATAGCTACATTGGCTCCGGGCAGCCCTGGGATCTGGACCGGCTGGACGGCGGCGTACACATCCTGCCCCCCTACATGCGGGAGGGCGACAAGGGCACCTGGTTCAAGGGTACCGCCAACGCCATCTACCAGAACATCGGGTTTGTGGACATGTACGACCCGGACTATGTGGTCATCCTCTCTGGCGATCATATCTACAAGATGAACTACGGCAAAATGCTGGACGCCCATAAAAAGGCCGGCGCGGCCTGCACCATCTCCGTTCTGGAGGTGCCCTGGTCCGAGGCCTCCCGCTTCGGCATCATGGCCGTGGACGGCGAGGACAACATCGTGGAGTTCCAGGAGAAGCCCAAGGAGCCCAAGAGCAACCTGGCCTCCATGGGCATCTACGTCTTCACCTGGAAGAAGCTGCGGGAGTATCTCATCAACGACGAAAACGATCCCTCCTCCAGCAACGACTTCGGCAAGAACATTATCCCCAACATGCTGAACGCCGGCGAGAAGCTGATCGCCTACCGCTTTGACGGCTACTGGAAGGACGTGGGAACCCTGGAGAGCCTCTGGGACGCCAACATGGATATGCTCAGCCGGGGCGACCTGGACCTGCTGGAGAGCTCCTGGCCCATTTACGCCCGCCTGCCCAGCGAGCCTCCCGCCTTTATCGGCAAGAGCGCCCTGGTGGAGCACAGCGTTGTCACCCAGGGCTGCGAGGTTAACGGCACGGTGCTCAACTCCGTGCTCTCCCACGGGGCTCGTGTGGAGGAGGGGGCCGAGGTCTCCTACTCCGTGCTCATGCCCGGCGTCACCGTAAAGCGGGGCGCCGTGGTGCGCTACGCCATTCTGGGCGAGAACTGCCAGGTGGAGGCCGGCGCCTGTGTCGGCGGAGCCCCTGAGAGCTGCGACCCGGACAAGTGGGGCGTCACCGTCCTGGGCCCCGGCGCCTGCGCGGGCCCGGGAGAGGTCGTTGCCCCCAACACAATGCTCAACCGCGATCACAAGGAGGTGTCCAGATGAAAGGCCTGCATGGAATCATCTTTTCCCACGAGAACCGCAACGATCTGCGGGAGCTGACCACCCAGCGCATGCCCGCTTCTGTCCCCTTCGCGGGGCGCTACCGCATCATCGACTTTATCCTCAGCGACATGGTCAACGCCGGGATTACCGACGTGGGCGTGGTGCTCCACGGCAACTACCAGAGCCTTCTGGACCACCTGGGCTCCGGCAAGGACTGGGATCTGAGCCGCAGCCACGGCGGACTGCGCCTGCTGCCCCCCTTCTTCTACCAGACCGCCGGCGGCGCCCGGGAGTTCCGGGGCAAGATGGAGGCCCTGGCCGGCGTGCGCTCCTACCTGGAGGGCATCCGCCAGTCCCACGTGGTGCTGGCCGACAGCGACCTCATCATCAACATCCCCCTCCAGGACGTGTTCCAGGCCCATCTGGACTCCGGCGCGGACATCACCGCCGTCTGCACCGGCGACCTCACCGGCCCCGCCGACGTCACCTACTTTCGCCTGAACGATCAGGGCCGGGTGACGGAGTCCCTCTACCCCCTCAACAACCCCGCCGGCTGCCACCGCTCTCTGGAGATCTACATCCTCTCCAAGCAGAAGCTGCTGGAGCTGGTGGACGAGTGCATGAGCCACGACCAGGTCAGCTTCCGGAGCGCGGTGCTCCAGGCCAAGGCCGGCTCCCTGCACATCCAGAGCTATGTCTGGGACGGCTATGCCGCCCAGATCCGCACCCTGAGGGGGTACTACCTGCGCTCCATGGAGCTGCTGGATCCCGCCATCCGCCGGGAAATCTTCCACCCCCAGCGGCCCATCCACACCAAGGAGCGCAACGACGCCTCCACCTATATCGATCCCGCCGGCACCTGCTGCAACTGCCTGGTGGCGGACGGCTGCACCATCGAGGGCACGGTGGAGAACTCCATTCTCTTCCGGGGCGTCAGCGTGGCCAAGGGGGCTGAGGTGAAAAACTGTATCCTCATGCAGGACGTGGTGATCAGCCGGGACGCGGTGTGCCACTATGTGATTGCGGACAAGAACGTGCAGATTATGGATTCCCGCACTCTGATGGGGCATGACCAGTACCCGATGGTCATCGCAAAGGACAGCAAGGTGTGAAAATTTCCGGCGGCGAACCCCTTCCTTTTTTATCCAAATCTACAGTTTTAGCTGTTTGACAGCCAAAGCTGGGTGAAAACCTTTACTTATCCAACGGATTAAGGTATACTGCTTCTATTGTAAAGGAGGTTTTCCTATGAAGATCCTGTTTGCCACATCTGAAGCCGTCCCCTTCTGCAAGACCGGCGGCCTGGCCGATGTGGCCGGAAGCTTACCGCAGGCGCTGGCCAAGGCCGGCAACGAGGTTGCGGTGATTTTGCCCCTGTACCAGCGGGTTTCGGACAACTGGCGGGACCAGATGTCCTTTGTTTGCAGCATTGAGGTCCCCCTGGGATGGCGGCGGGTCTACTGCGGCCTGTTCAGTCTGGAAAAAGACGGCGTCACCTGGTATTTTGTGGATAACGAGTACTATTTCAAGCGGGACTCCCTCTACGGCCACTATGACGACGGCGAGCGCTTCGGCTTCTTCTCCCGGTCCGTCATCGCCCTGCTCCCCGCCCTCAGCTTTATGCCCGAGGTGATCCACTGCAACGACTGGCAGACCGCCCTGGTGCCCATCTACCTCAAGGACGAGTGCGTCCGCTGGAGCGAGATCCGGGGCATCAAGACCGTTTTCACGGTCCACAACATCGAGTACCAGGGCCGCTACGGCAAGGAGACCCTGGAGGACCTCTTCGGCCTGGCGCCGGGCTGGTTCTCCGACGGAACCATCGCCATGGACGGGGATGTCAACCTGCTCAAGGGTGCGCTGATGACCTGCGACGCCATCACCGCCGTGAGCCCCACCTACGCCCAGGAGCTGCGCTACCCCTACTACGCCCACGGCATGGAGAGCGTCATGCGCCTGAACTCCGGCAAGCTCTCCGGCGTTCTCAACGGCATTGACATGGACCGATACAATCCGGCCACCGATTCCCGCCTTGCCGCCAACTACAGTGTCCTCACCAAGACCGGCAAGCCCGCCTCCAAGGACACCGTGACCCCCGGCAAGGCCGCCAACAAGGCCCGCCTCCAGGAGCAGATGGGTCTGGCTGTTGACCCGGACGTCCCGGTAATCGGCATTATCAGCCGCCTGGTCAGCCACAAGGGGCTGGACCTGGTGTGCAAGGTATTTGACCAGATTATGGCCCTCAACTGCCAGTTCGTGGTTCTGGGCAGCGGCGACTGGAACTATGAGCAGTTCTTTGAGGCGAAGCTGGGACAGTATCCGGGCCGTATGGCACTGTACCGGGGCTACAACGAGGCCCTGGCAACAGACATCTACGCCGGAGCGGATCTGCTGCTGATGCCCTCCAAAAGCGAGCCCTGCGGCCTGGCCCAGATGATCGCCATGCGCTACGGCACGGTGCCTATTGTCCGGGAGACCGGCGGTCTAAAGGACACGGTCCATCCCTACGAGGCCTGGTGCGGCGCCGGCAACGGCTTCACCTTTGCCGATTACAACAGCGGCGACATGCTGTATGTGATCCGCCAGGCGGTCGACCTGTACTACAACAACCCCACCGCGTTCAAGCAGCTGCGGAAGGCCGGCATGACCGAGGACTTCAGCTGGGACCGGAGCGCGGAGGCCTACAACGAGATCTACCGCACCATCTGTTCCTGACAAACCGGCAATGAGGGCAGGGCGGGGGGTATCCCCTGGATACGTCCCGCCCTGCTCTGCGCGGCTGTGCCGCTCTTCCCTCCGGTTTCAAATCCTAATAGAAGAGAGGATGTCCCTATATGGAAAAATTCACCAAGGAGACCATGAAGCAGGCTATCAGTGACAAGCTTCGCTTGAACTTCGGCTGCACCGAGGAGGAGGCCACTGATTCCAATATGATGAAGGCCTGCGCCATGGTTCTCCGCGACCGTATGAGCGCCCAGTATGTGGAGTCCCGGGTTAAGACCCGCAAAAAGCAGATGCGCCGGGTGCACTATATGTCCATGGAGTTCCTTATGGGCCGCAGTCTGATGAAGAACGCTTATAACCTGGGCGTTCTGGAGCCCATGAAGCAGGCCATTAAAGAGATGGGCTTTGAGCCCTCCAGAATTTTCGACATGGAGCCGGACGCCGGCCTGGGCAACGGCGGTCTTGGACGTCTGGCGGCCTGCTACCTGGACAGCCTCACCACCCTGGAGATCCCCGCCCGGGGCTATTCCATTAACTACGAGCTGGGCCTCTTCCGTCAGAAGATCGTGGACGGCCAGCAGATGGAGCTGCCCGACGACTGGAAGGAGCAGGGTGACGCCTGGCTGGTTCCCAAGCCGGACGAGGTGGAGGAGGTCCACTTCGGCGGCACGCTGCGCCAGTTCTGGGACGGCGACCACCTCCATGTGGTCAATGAGAACTACACCCGGGTCCTGGCCATCCCCTGCGACATGTCCATTGCGGGCTATGACACCACCCACACCAACTCTCTGCGCCTCTGGGACGCCAAGAGCCCCACGCCCATTGACATGAGCCTCTTCAGCCAGGGCGACTACCTGCGGGCCGGCGAGGAGAAGGCCATGGCGGAGGTAATTGCCAAGGTGCTCTACCCGGAGGACAACCACTACGAGGGTAAGAGCCTGCGCCTGCGCCAGCAGTATTTCTTCGTCTCCGCCACGGTTCAGTCCATTGTCCGCAAGCACATCCAGAACTACGGCACTGTTACCAACTTCCATGAAAAGAATGTCATTCAGATCAACGATACCCACCCTGCTCTGGTGATCCCGGAGCTGATGCGCATCCTCATGGACGATGCCGGACTGAGCTGGGACGAGGCGTGGAACATCACCGTCAACTCCGTAGCCTATACCAACCACACCGTGCTGGCCGAGGCTCTGGAGCGCTGGCCCCAGAATCTGATGCAGACCCTCCTGCCCCGCATCTGGCAGATCATCTGCGAGATCGCCCGCCGCTGGCAGGCCAAGGTCACTGACTTCTACCACGGCGACGAGGCCAAGGTCAAGAACATGGCCGTCATCTGGGACAACGAGGTCCGTATGGCCAATCTGTGCATTGCCGGCGGCATGGCTGTCAACGGCGTGTCCGCCCTCCACAGTGAGATTCTCCGCAACGATGTATTCCGGGATGCCTGTAAAATGGAGCCGGATAAGTTTAGAAACGTCACCAACGGCATTGACCACCGCCGCTGGCTGGCGGAGATCAATCCCGGCCTGGACAGCCTCATCCGCGACTACGCCGGCGGCAACGACTATCTCCGCCACCCCGGCGCCGCCCTGCCGAAGCTGGAGAAGTTTATCAACGACAAGGAAGTCCTTCTCCGGCTGGAGCAGATCAAGCACACCAACAAGCTGGCCTTTGCCAAGTTTGCCAAGAAGGCCCAGGGCTTTCTTCTCAATACGGACGCCATCTTTGACGTACAGGCCAAGCGGCTTCACGAGTACAAGCGCCAGCTGCTGAACGTGATGCATATCACCTACCTCTACCTCCAGCTCCGGGACAACCCCAATATGGAGCTGCGGCCTCACACCTTCCTCTTTGGCGCGAAGGCTGCCCCCGGCTACGCCGTGGCCAAGCGGATTATCCGCCTCATCAACTCCCTGGCCGACCAGGTCAACAACGACCCCCTCTGCAAGGACCGGCTTCAGGTGTTCTTCCTGGAGAACTACCGCGTATCCATGGCCGAGGTGATGATGCCCGCCAGCGAGGTCAGTCAGCAGATCTCCACCGCCGGCAAGGAGGCCAGCGGTACCGGCAACATGAAGTTCATGATGAACGGCGCGCTGACCGTAGGCACGCTGGACGGCGCCAACGTGGAGATGCACGAGGTGCTGGGAGACGACAACATGTTCCTCTTCGGCCTGAAAACTGATGAGGTCAAGGAGGTCCGGGACACCGGCTATAACCCCTACCGCCTCTACAGCCACAACGAGATTCTCCATCGCGTTCTGGACCAGATCAGCCAGGGCTTCCGGGACGGCATCCGCTATGACGACATTGTGGAGCGTCTGCTGTTCGGCAACGGGTCCCCGGCGGACGAGTATATGCTGCTGGCGGACTTCGCCTCCTACTGCGAGGCCGAGCGGCGCATGGTGGCCACCTACGCCGACCGCACCAAGTGGAACCAGATGTCCCTGCGGAACATCGCCCGCTCCGGCATCTTTGCCGCCGACCGCTCCATCGCCGACTACGCGGACCGGATCTGGCACGTCCCCTACAAGAAGTAACAAACACACAAGAGAGAGCTGGCGGGTCCAATCCGGGTCCGCCAGCTCTCTTGCTGTACGTTTTGGTATAGATACTTTTTCTTTTTTCAAAAAGAAAAAGTATCAAAAAGAAAAACTTTTTGCGCAAAACTACGTTTTGCTTATGGCTGTTTTAAATCAACCAGATAAATTGGTTCTACTCCACTACATAGCCGTTGCCGTCCAGCTGATAGGTCTTTCCGTCCACCGTGATGCTGCCGCCCCGGCGGAAGGTCCCGTCAATGTCCCGATAGCGCCAGCCGGTGTCGTCCTTGACCCAGCCCTCGGGAGTTATGCCCCCATAGAGGTAGGACAGATTCAGCCGGTTGCGGGTTTCATCGTCCTGGAAATGCCACCACTCGCTGGTCAGGCCGTTCAAGCCGGCCACCTCTTTCATGTAGTGCTCCAGGAGCCTGGCGTTGTCGTTGTTGCGGTAGGTGGCCGCGTACCAGCTCAAGTCGTGAATCGGAGACTGCATCTCCAGCTCCTCCGCACCCTCCAGCGTCTCCAGGGTCAGATCCAGGGCAATGCCCCGGTTGTGGGTAGAGGTGACAGCCGCCAGGAAGCTGGAGATTTTAAATCGGCCATCTGTCATCACCTGGCCCAGGGTCAGGATATCCGGCGGCGGCTCCGTGGTTCCATCCAGCTCCAGCTCTCCCTCGTCCGTGCCGCCGGTACCGCTCGGGTTCAGGTCAACGGGGGGACCTGAACCCTCCTCCGGCAGAAGAGGCTCGTCCTCCGGAAATACCGGCTCGCCGTCCGGCGCTTCCCCGGCCTCGCCGGTTTCGCCGTTCTCGCCATCCTCCGGCTCTTCCTCAGGCTCCTCCGGAAGCGTGGCAGGATCGATGAGTTCCCCGGTCTCCGGGTCAATCAGAAAACCGGTTTCCGGATCCACCGACATGCCGGTGCGCTGGTCAATGACCCGCCCCTCCTCATCCAGAGGCGGAACCGGGTTCTCCAGCTGTGCCATCGTGGTGTCGTACAGGAACCGGGTTGCCTCATTGGGCCGGTAGGCCTCGTAGATCTTGAGCCGGTACCCGTCCGCCTCGGCGGCCTGGGCGGCTATGAGCAGCTTCTTCGCACAGGGGTAGAGGTAGGGGGCCAGATACTCCCCCTCCCCCATCTCCACATGCTCAAAGCCCTGGACCACCTGCCAGGTGATGTTCTCAATGGGATAGTCGTGGACCTTAAACACAGACCGGTAGCTGTTCGTGATGTTATAGGCGCAGATATCGCCCACATACTCCGGCAGGTTAATCATGCAGTAGCGGCTGTCAATATACCCGTACTGGTCCTTATAGCGGACAGAGAACCAGTCCCCCGTCTCCCCCAGCACGCACAAAGCGGTCCCGGCGGGAACCGTGGCCAGGGTACTGGCGCTCCCGCTGGCGCTGCTGTAGAGCTTCAAGTCGGAGAGTGGCCAAATGGTGGCGTACAGTGGAGAGACGGACGCCCGGAATTCCACCTCATCCGGCTCGGCGGAAAAACCGTTGTTCTCCGTTACCGCGTAGCTCTCCGCAGCCTCCCGGTCATAGGCGGCCACCCGGTAGCGGTGGGTAGAGCCGGAGCCCAGACGGCCTGTCTCATAGACCAAGTCCTCCGTCCGCTCAATACGGGTCAGGGTCTCCCACTGGCTGTACTCGCTGTCCCACTCCTGAATCTCATAGTAGTCGCCCTTGGTCTCGTTCCAGCGCAGGGTGTAGAGCCGCTCTCCGCTCTCTATGTACTCCAGGGACAGCTCATTGCCCAGCAGAGACTCCCGCTCCACCTCTACCGGCTGGGAGTAGTTCCCATAGAGGATATAGCCCTCTCCGTGGAAGGCGGGCCGGACAACAATCTGGGCCGGAGCGTCATAGCTGGGCATATCCACGTCGGCCTCCGCGCCAAAGCGGACCACCGCGGACCCCCCCTGCACCTCAACCGTATTCAGCGGAGTGTAGCTGCCATCGTTCAGCGCACAGACCTGGTAGCCGCAACCAGGCTCCGCCAGCCAGCGCAGAGCCAGGGTCTTGTCCTCCCCGGCCTCGCCGGAGACGTAGGGGCTGTCCGGCATATCCTGGGGCAGCACGGTCACCTCAATGGCCTCCTGGCTCACCAGCTCCCGGGTCATGCCCAGCAGGTTCTTGGCAAAGACAACCGCCTGAATCCGCAGCTGGAGGGGCTCCTTTAAACTGACATCCAGAGGCGCCCGATTCTCCTCGTGCTGCCCGGCAAAGGAGAAGTCCTTCTCCTCCCCGCTGCGCATGTAGAGCAGATACATATCCTGATCCCCCTCGGCCTCCGGCCAGGAGACGTCGATCTTCCCATTGGCCAGCACGTCCACCAGGACGTCGCCCTGGCCCATCACGGGCCTGACTGCATTAGGGGTGTAGAAGTAAGCGGCGGCGAAAGCGCCGGCCAAAAGAGCGATCACCAAAAGGATCACTGGAATCAGCCAGCTCTTTTTCTGACGCTTATATGTTGTGTTCATAGACCTGGAATTCATTGTCCGTGTTTTCTCCTATTGCATCTCAGACAGTATTCCGCCGGATCAAAATACGTCGTAGACCGTCTCGTTGTCCGGCGCACCCTCCGTGTAGACCACAAATCCGTCATAGGTCAGCTCACCGTCGTCCGTGTCCAGATCCAGGCAGCTGGGGCTGTACTCGGCGGACAGGGGCTCGCCGATGGCCGCGTACAGCTCGCTGACCGGCCGGCCGATAAGCCCTTCGGCGACGGTCTTGGGGTCCGCAGCAGGCTCCGGATCGTCCGCAGGCTCAGGATCAGGGTCCGCAGGGGGCTCCGGCGTCTGCTCCGGCTGGGAACCCGGCGCGGGCGCGTCATTGGTCTGGCTCTCCGACTGCGTCTCCTTAGTGGGGTCGTCCTCCGGCTGCTGGCCGTCCTCCGGGTCCCCCTCAGGCGCGCCGCTGCCGGCGCCGTCCTGTGGCTTACTGCCGCAGGCGGCGAGGCCAAACAGGAGCAGAAACGTCAGAAGGGCGGACGCGGTCCGCGTTATCATTCTCCTCATGAATTTGTTCCTCCTTAGAATTTCCCGCTGCGGCCCGAACCGCCGCCACCGCTGCAGCTGCTGCTACTGCCGCCACTGCTGCTCGAACTCTTCTGTTCGATTTTGGTACGGGTTTTAGTGGTATGCGTGTAGCGGTCGTAACTGTCTGCCAGGCGCAGCCCGCCAGGGGCAATGTATTCGTTGGCCTGCGCTTTCTGCCGGACATTGTTCATCTTCCGTTTCAGCACCATGCAGACCGCCAGCGCCGCCAGACA
>CATLAL010000003.1 GCA_949878425.1 uncultured Oscillospiraceae bacterium | reverse complement strand
TGAGTGAATAGGAGGTGGGGAAAAATCTAAATTTTGAGGCCCTTGGATTTTCACTATCCAAGGGCCTCTGAGGTCTTGAAATCTCTCAGTTTTTTCACCAAAAATCTTTTTTGACCTCTTTTTCTGGAGCAGGTGCCCACTTTCGAACCCACGATCCGAAAAGTGGGAGATCCGTGTATCTCCAAAGCGTTGATATGGCAGGCTTTTTCAAAATTCACTCTCAGCACGCTGCAATGCTACTTCGCCGCTGAAGGCGATATTTTTTGTTTTTTGCAGATTTCAGTTTTCAGATTTTACACAAATGCCATTTATCTGCATCGGGTTTATCGATTTCTTCTGAGGCTACTCCCTCGATCATATCGGTTACCACATTTTCTGCAAATGTTTCAGGTCCTTTTTGTTTCGAGATCTCTGTGGTAGCCGCTTCCGCCAGCATATTCAAGACCAACTCCAGCGTAGTCATATTATCACAGAGATTCCCTTTTTCAAGCCTTTGAGACGCGTATACTGTCTGGTTGCCATACCGGACCATGCGCGGGAAATCTCATCGGTCAGAATAGCGTATTCGATACCTCGCTGAACACCACGAGCATCCCATTCATCGGCCAGCTCTTTACGCACCTGAATTGCCTGGAGCCGCTGGTTGATCCATTCACGGCTGTATCCTTTTCTCTGATAGGTTTCCAAGGCCCGTTCAATGGTCAACTCAGGATCGATGGTTTCCTCATATCCTGAATCTCTCCGTTGGAGTATTCCACATGGGCGCTCCATAGCGGAGATTCCGCATCCTCCGGATCAACATCGGCAGGGCCGCAATAATCCTCTCCCACCAGAAAATCTCCAGCGTGTGTACCGTCCACTTCAGGAGCTTTTGGCCGGTGGCCGTGGGTTCGATTTTTCAGCCGCGCCATCTCGCTCTCGCTCAGGCGGCGCAACTAAGGGGCCCCTGCACGAGCCCAGCGAAGCGGGCCGCGTGGGGAGAGGAGGGGCGATATGCGCCGCATGACCCCTGCCGCTGAAGCTCTCGTTGGACTTCCGCATCCCGCAGACCTTGCAGAAGTGCCCCGGAGGTTTTTTCTTCGCAATCCTCATCGCCTCCGCTGCCGATACTATAACATGGATCAGCTGTGTTGTTGAGAACCATGCCTATATGCCATTGACAAGCTGTTTTTTTATGGTACAATCAGTATCAGATGCGACTGTTGCAGGTGACACAATGGAACGGAGGGTGCGTTTTATGACCAATGCGGAGAGGGAGAGGCAGGAGCGCAGGAAGGACATGATGTTGGCGGAGCCGCTGCCCCGGGTGATCAGCAAGATGGCGGTTCCCTCCATCATATCCTTTTTGATTACATCCATCTACAATCTGGCGGACACGTTTTTTGTCAGCTCCCTGGGCACCAACGCCACGGCGGCGGTCAGCGTCAACGCCTCCCTGGACCAGATCATCATGATGGCCGGGTCCATGCTGGCGGTAGGCGCGGCCAGCTACATTTCCCGGCTTCTGGGGGCCAGAAAGGAGGAGAAGGCCAACCGGGTGCTCTCCACCGCCTTTTTCCTGGCCATGGGCTTCGGCGCTGTGGTGATGGTACTGGGCCTCTCCTTTATGCAGCCTATGGTCCGCCTGCTGGGCGCCACGGACACCTGCGAGAGATACGCCATGGACTACGCCGCCTACGTGCTGCTGGTGGCTCCCTTCATGGCGGCCAACTTTGTGATGAACCAGTGCCTGCGGGCGGAGGGCAGCGCCATGCTCTCTATGATCGGCATGGGCTTTGGCGGCATCCTCAACTGCTTTCTGGATCCGCTGTTCATTTTTTCTATGAATCTGGGCGTAAAGGGGGCCTCCATAGCCACCGCCATCTCCAAGCTGGTCAGCTTCGCAATTCTGATCTTCCCCTATATCACCCGCCGGAGCCTTCTGCGCGTAGGCGTCCGGGCCTTTCGGCCCAGCCGGAGCATCCTCTGGCAGATCGTCACGGTGGGGTCCTCCTCTCTGTTCCGCAACGGTCTGGCGGTTATTTCCGCCATTGTGCTCAACAACATTGCCGGCGACATCTCCGACTCTCTCCTGGCGGGCATCGGCGTGTCAACAAAGATCATGATGTTCCCCTTTGGAATCATTCTGGGCTTCGGTACCGGCTTCCAGCCGGTGGCGGGCTTCAACTGGGGCGCCAAGCGGTACGACCGGGTGATGGAGGGCTATCGCTTTGCCGCCCGGACCGCCCTCATCGGCGCCTCGGCCATGGGGCTGGCTCTGGCGCTCTTTGCGGGGCCCCTCATCCTCCTCTTCGCCAAGGACGACCCCGCCATGCGGGAGGCCGGCGCGCTGTGCATCCGCCTCCAGTGCCTGGCCCTGCCCGCCCACGGCTGGGTGGCGGTGGTCAACATGCTCTGCGCGGGACTGGGCAGCGCCAAGGGGGCGCTGCTGCTGTCCACCTCCCGGCAGGGTACCTGCTTCCTGCCCATTGTCTACCCCATGGCGTGGCTCTGGGGCGGGGGAGGTGTGGCGGCGGTCCAGGCGGTTGCGGACGTGCTGTCCCTGGCCCTGGCCGTGCCGCTGGCCCGCCGCGTCAAGGGGCAGATCCGGGCGGCCGCCGAGGCCCAGGACGACGCCATGCCCCAGGCCAGCTGAAGCCATGAGGGATTCCGTACTGTCCAGCCTGCTGCGGATCAACCGGCAGCGGATGCGCGCCCTCCGGCAGGCCCTGGCCCCCTACGGGTATGTGGGAGGGATGCACCTCATTGTGCTCTACATCCGGCGCAAGCCGGGGGCCAGCCAGGAGGAGGTGGCCGGATTCTACGCGGTGGACAAGACCAGTGTGGCCCGGGACGCCAGGCGGCTGGAGGATATGGGTCACATCCGGCGGGCCGTTGCCATTGATAACCGCCGGCAGTACCAGCTGTTTCTGACGGAGGCGGGCCAGGCTATGGCCGCGGTGATTGACGGGGTTCACGAGGCATTCCAGAGGCGGCTCTCCGAAGGAATTTCCGGGGAGGACTGGAGAATTCTGGCGGACCTTCTGGCCCGGCTGGAGGAGAACAGCTGCCGCCCGCCGGAGGTGTGATGGTTTTTGGGGGGATGCGTGCTACTTTTTCTTGAAACAAAAAGTAGCCAAAAAGAACTTGGGCAGCGCAAAGCGCTGCCTGAGCAGTTGTTGACGCCGCAGGCGGCAATGACGCGAAACGCGCGAAACTATGTTTCACTTATGTTTTTGCTGTAGGGATTTTGCTGATTAATCAGGCAAAACGGAGTTTTGCCACGGAGTCTCAGAAGATTAGGATGTAATCCGGGAGTGCAGGGGGGACCTCGAGACGTTAAGCGGTCAAAGGCCGCCATAGCCCTAAGCCGGCGTTCGGCGAGCGTAGCGGGGACTTTTGCGACGGCATAGCCGGAGCAAAGGTATCGGCGGCATTTGCCTATCAAAAAAGTCCAGTGGACTTTTTTGATAGGCAAGGAGGCGGAGCCGTGATTGGTCACGGCTCCGCCTCCTCTGTCAGGCGCATGATACTGACCTCGTAGGCCACCCGCTCCTGGGCGCAGCCCTCCACCACCTTTGTGTAGACCCGGCTCTGGACCCGGCCCTCCAGGGCCAGAGGATCGCCTACCGCCATGCGGCCCGTAATCATGGCCACCTGGCCCCAGGCGATGCAGGGCAGGTAGTCCGCCCGCCCGTACCGCCGGTTAACGGCCAGCATCATGTCGGAGATGCACCGGCCCAGAGGCGTCCGCCGCAGAACCGGAGGTTTACAGAGCACGCCCTGGAGCTGGATGCAGTTGAGGTCTCTCTCCTCCGTTGGCGCCAGGGTGCGGGCAAAGACAGAGATAATCAGCCTGCTGCCGCAGCCGCTCTTGTTGTTAAAGGAGCGAAGCTGCCCCTCCACAGAGAGCCGGCAGCCGGTTAGGCCGCCCTCCTCCGGCGGCCTGCCGGCGGCCTGCTGGAGCTGCCAGCTGGTGGCGATAATATGCAGCGTATCCGTCTGGCCGGAGAGCCGGCGGACGGTCAGGGGAAAGCGGTAGAACCGCTGGCCGTGATTTTCATGGGACAGCTGGGCCTCGGCGGCGGCGGTTCCCCGAAGCTGAACCAGATTGCGCGTTTCCTCCATACTATGTACCTTCACCTCATTGGTATTTGTCAATTTGACCGAAAAATTTGCGTCTGGGGCTGACGGTACAGCCTATGCGGCGGCGGACGAAGATATGCGGGAGAAGTTCCGCGGCCCCGGAAGGGCGGGGCCGCTTTTCCAGACAACGGCGAAAAAAGAGTTGTCATGGGGCGTTTTTTATGGTAGAGTAGAATAGATTCGATACATAGAGGGAGAGCGGCATGGATAATCATTTTTTTCGCAGCGCGCTGGGGGGCTTTAACCGCCAGGATGTGATGGAATATGTGGAGAGGACCCAGAGGGAGGCGGAAGCCGCCGCTGCCGGATTGACGGCCCAGGTGGAGGAACTGCGGCGTACGGGGGAGGAGACCCGCCACCAGCTGGAGGAGTGCGCCCAGGAAAAGGAGGAGCTGGCCAAACAGCTGGAGGATATGACGCTGCGCTGTGGCCACGCGAAAAACAACTGGGAGGCCCAGGCCCAGGCCAAGGAGTCCTTTCGCCAGGACGTGGCCCAGCGGGACCGGACCATCCGGGAGATCACTGAGGAAAACCAGCGCCTCTTCCGCCGGGTGGAGGAGCTGGAGGGCCGGCTGGAGGATCTGCGCCGGCAGAAGGAGCAATTAGCACAGCTGGAGCTGGACGCCCGCCAGCGCTCCAGCGAGGTAATTGCCCGAGCCCAGAGTCAGGCGGAGAACATCACCGCCCAGGCTCAAGCCCAGGCAGAGGAGACCGTCAGCCAGGCCCAGAGCCAGGCGGAGGCGATTTTGGACCGGGCCAGCGCCCGGTCGGAGGCGCTGCTGCTGGAGACGGAGGAGCGGCTGGGCAGAACTGCGGCCCAGTACGGCCAGCTTTCCCGGACAATGGAGGCGGCCCTGGGCCAGATTGCCGGAGAGATCCAGACCCTGCATGACGCGGCGGAACAGCTGCCCGGGTGCTTTCAGCAGCTGGGGGAGGGCCTGAAGGAGCTCCAGGGGCAGGCGAAGGAGCGCTGACGCGGGGCCCGGCACCAAAAAACTGGAGAGCCTGCCGGCTCTCCAGTTTTTTGGGAGTAATATCTTGGATGAATATTGGATATAATGACCGCCGTCTCTAGGGCTGTGGCGGCCTTTGACCGACTAACGCCTCGAGGTCCCCTACTATAAATAAAACACAAGCGAAACGAAGTTTCGCGATAAAAGTTTCGGGCCGACCTTTTCAAAGGGCGGTGGGGTCTGGGGCAACGCCCCAGCAGGTTTGTGCGGAGTTATTTTGTCCCGAAAATCCGGTCGCCCGCGTCCCCCAGGCCGGGGACGATATACCCGTGCTCATTGAGCTTCTCGTCGACAGCGCCGCAGTAGATATCCACGTCCGGGTGCTCCCGCTGGATGAGGGCAATGCCCTCCGGCGCGGCCAGCAGGACCATGAGCTTGATGCCCGTGCAGCCGTACTCCTTCATAAAGCCGATGGCGGCGGAGGCGGACCCGCCGGTGGCCAGCATGGGGTCCACAATGAGGATATCCCGCTCCGCCACGTCCTTGGGCATTTTGCAGAAGTACTTTACCGGCTTCAGGGTCTCCTCGTCGCGGTACAGGCCGATGTGGCCCACCCGGGCGGAGGGCACCATCCGCAGCACGCCGTCCACCAGGCCCAGGCCGGCCCGGAGAATAGGCACCACGGCAAATTTCTTTCCCTTCAGGGTGGGGGCCATGGTGGCGCAGATGGGGGTCTCCACGGCCCGCTCCGTCAGCGGCAGGTCCCGGGTGGCCTCATAGGTCAGAAGCATGCCGATCTCGCTGACCAACTCCCGGAAGTCCTTGGTGGAGGTGTTCTTGTCGCGGAGGATGGTCAGCTTGTGGGCCACCAGGGGATGGCTGACAATGTGGACTTTTTCAGTATACATGGCGTTCTCCTTTTTGTAAAAGATACGGGCCGGTCCGCAGAAAAGGGTTATCTCTTTTTTCATCGGCAAAAAATCCGGGGTGATAACCTGTCCTCAGCCAGTTTTATGGAAAACAGAGGGGAGTTTCCTCTTTTTCCTTTGAAAGGGGCTTGTTTCCAGGGGCGGGCCATATTATAATAGAGGAAAATAGTGGAGGAGGTCCCGCCATGGAGCTGCTGTACTGGTTTGAATCAATCCGCTGTCCGGCGCTGGATACCATCATGTCCCTGGTCACCCACCTTGGGGAGGAGACGTTTTTCATGGTGGCGGCGCTGTACGTGTTCTGGTGCGTGGATAAGCGCCGGGGCTACTACCTGCTGTCCGTGGGATTTGTGGGAACGCTGGTCAACCAGTGGCTGAAGATCGTCTGCCGGGTCCCCCGGCCCTGGGTGCGGGACCCCAATTTTACCATCGTGGAATCCGCCCGGGTCGAGGCCGCGGGCTACAGCTTTCCCAGCGGACACACCCAGTCCGCCGTGGGCTGGATGGGGGGCGTGGCCCGGTTCACCGGAAGGTGGTGGGTGCGGGTCCTCTGCATAGCGGCGGCGCTGGCGGTTGCCGTCTCTCGAATGTATCTGGGGGTCCACACGCCGGCGGACGTGGGGGTATCCCTCGTGGTCGCCCTGGTTCTGGTATTCGCGCTCTATCCGCTGGTGGAGAGCACTCTGTGGTTTCCCAAAAGGCTCTACCTGATTCTGGCCGGGATGCTGGCGCTGAGTCTGGCCTTTGTGGGCTTTGTGGAGTTTTACCCCTTCCCGGCGGACGTGGACGGGGCCAATCTGGCAGCCGCGGTGAAAAACGCCTACTCTATGGCCGGTGCGGTAGCGGGCGTGCTGGTGGTCAGCGTCTTTGACAACCGGGTGCTCCAGTTCCCCAATCGAGCCCCCTGGTGGGGACAGGCGGTCAAGCTGGCCGGCGGCCTCGCCTTGGTGGTGCTGGTGCGGAGCCTGCTGAAGGACCCGCTGCTGGCCCTTTTCGGCGGCCATGCCGCGGCCCACGCGGTGCGGTATTTTCTAATAGTTCTGACAGCGGGAGGCGTTTGGCCGGTTACGTTTCGTTTTTTTGAGCGCTATGCGCGGTAGGGGGATGGCCCCTCTGCTCCGGGAGGGGCCGTCAGCCGTAGATGGATTCCAGGATTTGCTTCATCTCCTCCCGGGTGATATCCCCGGAGAGGCCCACCTCCAGCGGGCCGTTCACCCAGACCGCCGTCTGACGCCCCGCGTTTTCCATGAGGAAATGGGTCACGCCGCCGGCCTCAAAGAGCTCCGCCGCGCCCTCGTCCTTCTGCCAGGAGGTGCCGCCGTCTGAATTTACAAGAATATTGATGACCAGAGAGCCCTCGCCCCGTCTGTAGCAGGCATACACAATGGCGGAGGAGACGTCCAGGGGCTCCATCTCCATTAGCAGCCGGGTAAAGCCATCCGGAAGCCAGCGGGGGGCGGCGGGCGTGTCAACGCCAAGCTCCGCCAGGGCGGACTGGATATCCGTGTAACTGTCGGCGGACAGGTCCTCCGGAAGGGGCGGCGCTTCCTCCTGATCTCCCACGGATACAAAGGTGAACACCTCGTCTGTCCACCGAGCGATCAGCCTGCGGATACCGCCGCTGGCCTGTGCGGTGGCGGTCAGAGCGGCAAGCAGCGCCGCTATAACCAGTACGCCGCACGTTGTGCGGCGTACATGCCGCCGGGACCCGGCGGCATGATACGTTTTGAACGCCCTGCTCCGGCCTATTGGCCGGAGCTTTTTGACGCGGGGAAGGTAGTGGGTCTGGAGCTGCCGCCAGGCGGCGTCCACGTCCGGACCGGGGGGCCGCCGCCTGGCGATGCTCTCCGTAATCCGGAGGACCGCTTCCGCGCCGCTCCCGTCCCCCTCCGGCGCTTGGAAGTCCGCCTGGAGGAGCGCGTCGAGCTGTTCGAGACTCATTGTGTCAAATGTGTTTGGGTCCTGATGCGCTGTAAAGTCCGCCATAGCCATCCCCCTTTTTTCGTTAAATTTCTCCGTTGTCCAAACCGTCCTTCAGCTTTTTCCGCAGCCGCTTTCGCGCCCTTTGCAGGCGCTTCTTGCAGGATTCCACCGAGATGCCCAGATCCGCCGCGGCCTCCACCGCCGTGTACCGCTCCAGGGCCACCAGCTTGATCAGCTGGAAGTCCGGGCTATCCGCCAAATCGCTGTAGAGAAGGTCCACGTTCTCTCCGTCCGGGGCGGCGGCGCGCTCCTCTGGCCCAACAGGCGCGGCCTCCATCCGCTCCCGCCTTGCCCGGCTGCGGGCGATGTTCCGGGCTATGTGCTTCAGTGTGACCATCAGCCACCCCCTGGGGTTGGCGCTGGAGAGGACCTGCTCCGCCTTGATCCAGGCCACGCAGAAGGTCTCCTGAACCGCCTCCTCCGCCAGGGAGGCGTCGTCCAGCGCCCGCTGGGCGTAGATATACAGCAGGTGGAACATCTCCCGGTACAGCCGCTCAAAATCCTCCGCCATCGTTTGGTCCGTTCTCCAACACCTCCTCTCCTGGGGGCTCCCGCCCCCAAACCCCCGACTTCACGGGAGTCCAGGATAGGCCCTCAGCTTCTCAGCCACTGAGACAAAAGCGTCCTTCTGCTACCTTTGGGTGCGCGTCCGAGATGTCTCTTTAAGGGGCGGAACCATCTTGTAGGCCCCGCCGAAGGCGGCGGGGCATTCCGGGGAGATGGTTCTGCCCCTTCGAGGGCCGGCAGGCGAAGCTGGTGGATATCGCTCTATCGGTAGAAAGCGGGTAATTCGGTGGCTTCGCCCGCTGATCTTCTGGCGCACTGCGTAAAGTCCCCCGTAAAACAGCCGGGGCCGCGCAGGCCCCGGATTGTCGTATAGCAGGCACTCGGGGTCCGGGGGGGCGGAGCCCCCCGGCGGCTGACGCCTTCGTCAGCCCTCCCCCTGAAAGGTCCATACCGCGTGGTTGGCCGTGTTAGCGTTAGTCAGGTCGAGAATTCCCAGCTCAGGGATATAGTACCCAATATAGAGGGTGTCATACCCCATAGAGGTCTCGCCGTCCGCATCCACCAGAATGTCGTTGTGGAGGAGCACGGCGTAGAAGGAATCCTTGCAGACGTGGTAGCGCTGGCGGTCGTCGGGATTCTCCGGGTCCAGGGCGTAGAGGGCGTCCAGGGGGGTTCCCTCGCCGGGGAGGTAGCCGCTCATGTTGGCGGTGAGGACGGCCTCCAGCTCCGCCTCGCTCAGGCCGTAGTCCGCCATGGAGGACACCTGGTCAATGGCCGCCTGGCCGTAGAACACCTCATAGGTCCCCTGGTAGCGGGGGCCCTCCAGGTCCTCAGCGCTCTGGTACCAGAGAAAGCCGCCGTCCGGGGAGAGCTCCATCCGGGAGCCGTCGCCGGCGAGGAAGCTGCTGCCGGTGACATAGTCCCGCTCCCCCACGTGGAAGGCCATGCCCTTCAGCATCCGCATGGTCTCCGAGGCCGTCATGGGGTAGGCCGACGCCTGGGTGGCGTAGCCCTGGACAGACAAAAGCAGGTTCTTGTCCCAGGAGTAGGCCCCGGCCATGCAGGCGTACACCCCGTTGTCGTAGGAGACCTCCAGCACGAAGTACCGGTACTGGTCCCCGTCCTCGGTGTAGGCGGTCTGGAAGGCCTCCCCTCTGGAGGCGGGGTAGAGTCCGTCCTGCATCACCTGGCCGTCCTCCAGCCAGAGCTCCCGGAGGGAGTCCAGGACATAGGCCTCGTCCGCGCTGCCCAGGGGCGTCACCACCATGTAGTACTGGCTGCCCAGGGCGCTGTCCGCGAAGGTGCCCCCCTCCAGCTCGCTCCACTGCTCATCCACCGGGAAGGAGGCCTGCTCCACCTGGTAGTCCAGAAAGCTCCGGTTCGCGGACGGGTCCTGGCTGGGCTCGCGCTGGGTAAGGGCGCCCGGCTGGGAGGGCTGGAGCGCGGCGGGGAGGAACAGCACGGCGCTGACCAGCAGGAACGCCGCCGCCGGCAGCAGGCCCACTACCCAGGGGTTGGCCGGCTTGTGGAAGGGGAGCCCGGCGGACTCCAGGGTCAGTCCCTCATAGAACTTGGGAATTTTGATCTTCCGCTGCCTGTTGCCGCCGTCCAGGTAGAACCCCCGCCAGTACCAGGGCTCGTCCCGGGTCAGAGTCAGGGAGCGCAGGGGGATGACGGCCTTCTCCAGGGGGTTGCCGGGGAAGATCTGTCCGGAGCGCATGTCCCGGACCGCCCGCAGCACGGCGCTGCGGGCCAGGGCCTGCTGCTCCGGCGGGGCCTTCTTGAGGTTGAGCACCGTGCCGCCGAAGAAGGTCCCGAACTGGTAGGGTGCGTTGGCGTTGAGCAGGGGCAGGCTCACCCGCCAGAGCAGGCCGTCCTCGGTGCGGACAAAGCAGAAGTTGCCGCCGTCGTAGGCGGGCCGGTCGATGATAAGGCTGCTGAAAGCCACGATCATTAGCAGGATCAGGGCGACCAGCATCAAAAGCACCGCCCCGATTCCGGACGCCGCTGACACCCGGTCCAGGGCGTCGGGCCGCAGCAGCATCAGTGCGATGAGGGGAATCAGGGCCAGCAGCCCCGGCAGAACCTTGGGCAGGTTCCGGCGGCGCAGCTGCTTTTGGATGTCCCCCTGAAAGAAAAAGACCTGGATGTCGCTCTGCTCCTCCGCCACCTGCCGGGCGGCGTTTGCCGCGGCCTGGTACTTGGCCCGCTGGGTGTAGGGGGTCAGGGAGCGGTTGCCGATGGTGACGCCCAGAAGGCTCACCAGCACCGGAAGGGCCAGGGACAGCGCGATAGACCCCGGCTCCGCCAGAATCGCCTGCCACACCAGCTCCAGGGGGCTGATGCCCAGCAGGGCGGCGGCCTGCCGGACGTTCTCCGAGCCGCCGGCCACCCAGATTTCGCACCCCAGGATGCCCGCCAGCACCGCCAGAATGGAGAAAATGGTAACCACCGCCACGGCGTAGCCGTGCCGCCGCGCGCCCCGCAGCAGCTGGTAGCCCTTGGAGGCCGCCAGGCCCACCAGAATGCCGGCCCAACCGGAGTACAGCTTCAGCGTCAGCGCCAGGGCCACCAGGGGGATGGTCCCCACCAGCGCGCCCAGCAGTGCGCCCAGCGCGCCGGTCAGATAGGAGAGAGCGGTTTCCTCCCGCTCAATTTCCATAGGATTTTCCCGATACTCCATGGCTTTTTCTCACTCCTTTTCCCCAGAGGCTCCCTTTTGCTTTTTTGTCCTGGCCGGACGGAAGGCCCTGGTGATGAAAAATACGTCCAGAAGCGCCAGCGCCGCGCCCACGGCGCAGAAGGCCCGGATAGTGCCATAGGCTCTGGGAATCAGCAGCATGGGCTGGCCCATGGCGTCGATCTCCGAGCCGGAGTAGCCGAACTCCTCCAGGGCGTCCCGGTAGTAGGAGACGAGATCCGGCTCCTCCTTCTCCAGGGACTTGATCCGGCCGTCAAAGGGCACGCTGGCGGTGGGCGCTTCGCCGCCCCTCAGGTAGTCGTAGGTCTCGTTGGAGAGCCGCGCCATGCTGTTGGCGTTGGCGGCGGATATCTTGATGGCCGCGTAGCCGTCGCCGGCGGGGATGATGTAGTAGTAGGCGCTGGTTTTCTTGGGGCTGCGTCCGCCATTGTCGTACTCGGTCCAGGTCTGCTCTGTGGCGAAGTAGTCCAGGGCGTAGAGCACGGTGCCGTGAATCCGGTCCCCCATAGCGGCCTCGCCGTTGAGCAGATTCTCAAAGTCCCTGGCCGGCCGCAGGGAGGCCAGGGTGTCTCCGGCGCTCCAGAAGAGCAGCAGACCGGCGATGGCGGCGCAGATCAGAATGCGGATAAGCTCCTTGGGCAGGGGCTTGCGCCGGGGGCGCTGGGCGGGGATGCGGCTGTCCAGCAGGGAGAGGAGCTCCCCGCGGTTTTTCAGGGAAATCTCATAGTACCCGCCCTGCCGGACAAAGAGCCGCAGCCCGGTAGGGGAGAGGAAGCCCACCGTGCAGGTCTCCGCGTCCGAAATCTCCCCGTAGGGCAGGGAGAAGGCGGGCCGCCAGGCGGCCACGGAGCCCTGTCCCTCAAAGATGATCCGCCGGTCTGTAACAGTGATTTCTCCCGCCAGCTTTCGCCCGGAGTGGCCCGGCATGCCCCAGCAGGCGCCCTTGGTCCGGCGCAGCACCGACTCGTCCGGCAGGAGCGCCAGAAAATCAATGGTCTCGTTCATACCCGATTCCTCCTCAGTCTCTCAGTTTTCTCTCAGGGAACGGCGCGTTGGCCGTCCGCCTATACCGATTTTCAAAATAGATGGCATTCGCTGGCAGGGGCGGGCAGCGCCCGCCCCTGCGATACCGCAAATCTTCCCTTATAGTACCCGCAGTTGGGAACGAGTAAGAGTGTTGGGCTCCGTCCCGTGGGCGCGCTCTGCGCGGCCCAATGACGCGAGCATAGCCCTTTTGGGACCGTCATTTCCGCCTACGGCGTCAACGACCGGTCCGGCGGCCCTAAACTTTACCGGGTTTTAACTGTAGTCACTATAGAAGCGGGCGAGCGCCGCTCGCCCCCGCTAAATAATGCCCGCGGCTATGAGCGCCTGGAAAATAGCGGCCAGGATGGACAGGGCGATGGTCACCATGCACAGAATTCTGGGCCTCGTACTTTTGCCCAGGGTTTCCTTGGGCTTGGGGGCCATGAGAAGGCCGATAACGCCCAGAGCGATGCCGCAGATGGGCAGCAGGCATCCCACAAAGATGCCGATAACGGCCAGGATTGTGGCGGTCTTGCCGCTGCCGGCGTTTGCCTCGGCCTTCATGCGCTCCACCAGGTCCTGGTTTTCCTGGAGGACCTGGCCGGATAGGGTATTCATAAACCGGGCGAAGTGGCCGCACTCCTCCTCCTGGAGGATATTGACGTGGTGGAAGCGGTCCTCCCGCAGGTTTTCTGCGTCGGCGTTGAAGCGGACGATCTCCTTGCCCGACTTGTCGTAGAGAACCACGTTTATCCGGCGGATGCCGCCGTCCTTGGCCGTGGTGACATCGGTGTCGGCCCGACCCAGATCCTCCCGGGTAACGAGCACGGGCTGGGCGGGCAGGATGCTCCCCTGCTGGAATTTCAGGGGCGCGATCCACAGCCGCTCCGCGTCAAAGGCCAGGGCGTAGCTGTAGTAGGTGGTGCGGGTGGTGCGGCCCATGTGCTGCACGTCCTCCCAGTGGCCGTAGAGGGTACGGTAGCCCATTTCGCCGGGCAGGAGCTTTTCCACCACCTGCTTGAGATGGGCCTTGTCCGCCCCTGTCTCCGCCAGGGCTTTGTTCTTCCGTTCACGAAGCTGTATGTAGATAAAGATGGCAAGTCCGATGACAGCAACGATCAGGATGGCGTAAAGTGTGTTGTTTTCCGGCATACGAATCTGTTTCTCCCTTTCTGTATTTTAAGATAGAGGACCAGCGGCTGGGGCTTCCGTGCCGCCGGTCCATAGTTATATGTCAAAACCTGGCTCTTTGGGGACAGCGCCGGGGAAATTTTTTCCCGGGCCTTGTCCCTTGCCCACCCAATACACCGGATAGGGACTGCCTCTGTGGTAGCCCAGCTTCTCCGCCAGGGAGACGCTGCGCAGGTCGCAGGCGTCCCAGCTGGGGTAGAGGCCCCGCTCCAGGCAGGCGAGGATCAGCTTAGCGCCGCAGGCCGCGGCCAAGCCCCGGCGGCGGCGGTCCGGCCGGGTGTCGATCTCGATCTCAATGCCGCCCCGGTAGACGCAGTAGGACCCCGCTCCCGCCACGGGGACGTCCCCCTCCAGCGCCACAAAGCCCAGGCCCCGCCGGCAGCAGTCCGCCGGGCTCTCAAAGGCGGAGCAGAGGTCCCTGGACCAGCTCTCCGCCAGCAGCGCCGGGACCAGCGCCTCGTCGATCTGCCGCAGCCGGTATCCCGCCGGCAGGGCTGCGGCGAACCCGCGAAGCCTCTCCCGGTCAAAGATGTCCCCCTCCTTCCGGATGGCGTAGCGGGTCTCCAAAACCGCCCGGTCAGCGAATACCGCCTCAATGAGGGGGCGCCAGTCCGCCGTCCGGGGCACCAGGATGGGGCCACCGGCCCGCCGGAGCAGGTCCTCGTCCGGCTCTCCGGCCAGAAAGCAGAAGTCTCCGCTGGCAATCATGGCCGCAGTGCCCGCCCCGTTCCACGCGGCCCGGCCCATGACGCCCTGGAGGCAGGACCAGACCATGGTCTCCTCCCACCCCTCAAAGAGGGGCGCGATCCGCTCCAGATTCGTCATAGCCCGCCTCCTTTAAAAATTCCTCTCTGGTGTAGAGAAGGTTCACCGCCTCCAATAGGGCGTTGGCAGTCATGCGCTCCGGAAGGTCCAGCCGCTTGAGCAGCGCCGCGCGCCGGGCGGCGCTGCCGGCCCCGCCGGTGAGGCCCAGGGCGTAGAAGTCCGCCTTGGTGAGCTTCGGCCTCTCCCGGCCACCGGAGTCCTCCAAAAACGTGGCCCCCGCCCGCTCCAGCGCCTCCAGCAGCACCTGGGGCGGCATTCCCTCCACCCCCAGCTTGCCCTCCTTTCCTGGGGCGGCCTTCCGGCGCTCCTTGCCGTACCGGTCCGGGATGTAGGCCTGCTTGAGCTGGGATTTGGGGATGGCCCCCTTTAAAAAGTTCCGGATGACAAAGCCGGCGCCGTCGCTGTCTGTGAGCAGGATCAGCCCCCGCTCCGCCGCCAGCCGCCTGAGCAGCGCCAGCCGCTCCCGGTCGCTGAACACGCCGAAGCCCTTCGTCTCCACCACCGTGGCGTCCACCGCCTGCTTGAGGGCGTTCTTGTCGTAGCGGCCCTCCACCACGATCACCTCACGAATGCGCCGCATGGCTCTCCTCCTGCTTGAGCGATTTCACGCCGTAGTCGTTCCGGTATACCGTCCGGAAGCCCAGGCCGTCATAGAGGCGGCGGGCCCGGCGGTTCCCCGCCACGCAGTAGAGAAAGACCCCGTCGTGCCCGGCGGAGAGGATGCCGTTGACCGCGTGCCGGACCAGGCCCCGCCCGATTCCGGCCCCCTGGCGCTCCGGCTCCACGGCTACGCAGTCCAGCTCCGCGCCCTCCATGTGGGCGTACCCGACGAGTTTGCCGTCCAGCTCATAGACCAGCCGCTCCCCGGCGGTGTCCGCCCAGTGCCGGCGCATCTCGCCGCTCTCCGCCTCCGGCACGGAGTCCGGAAAGGACCCGGTGCTCAGGCGCATCCGGTGGAAGGCCAGGGCGGTCAGGGCGTGGGCGGCGGGGTAGTCGGCGTCCCGGTAGCCCCGGATGGGCAGATCCTCCGAAGGAAAGGGGGAACCGGAGTAGACCATGCAGTCCGAGGAAAATTTTTTCCTGTACCCGCAGGACGCCGCCAGGGCCGTCCCGGCGGCGCTGTTCCAGCAGGTGGAGAGCTCCGCCTCCTCCGCCATACGGGGAAGCCGCTCCAGCAGGGGGACCGCCCCGGAGGCGTAACCCCTGCGGCGGTGCTCCGGGAAGATATAGAGGTAGAGCCAGCCCGGCTCCGCCTGGGCCAGCCCCACGGCTTCCCCTCCGGCGCGGACGGCGTAGAACGTGCCGTCCGCCGCCGCCGCGCAGCGGAGAAATTCGGCGTCCGCCTCCCGATGGTCGAGGCGGGGGAGGAGCGCGGAGGGACAGGGCAGCTCCTGTAGGGTAATGCGGGACATCATATGCCTCCTTTCCCGGTCCGGCCGGCCTGGGCCAGCTCCATGAGGAGCAGCTTCAGGTCCTCCGCGCCGTCCGCGCCGCTGACGCTCTTGATGCGCAGATCCGTCTCATAGCACCGCCGCACCGCCATGGCGCACCACGCCCGGCTCACCCGCCCCGCGTTCTCCAGCAGCAGCCGGGCCGGGTAGTCGGAGCGCATGTTCCACCGCTCCATGAGCCAGAACTTGTCCCGGCCCGTGTCCAGCGCGATACGGGCGGTGTGGAGCTTGCGCAGCTCCTTGCCCATGAGGGCCAGCAGCAGAAAGGGCTCCTCCTGGAGCTTCAGCAGGGAGCCCAGCACCTCCGCCGCCCGGTCGAAGTTCCCCCTGGAGACGGCTCCGGTCATCTCGAACACCTGGGCCTCCAGCACCGGCGCGGCCACCGCGTCGATGTCAGCCTTGGTAATTCGCTCCTTTTTGGCGTAGGCGGAGATCTTCTCGATCTCCGGAATGAGTCCGTTCATGAGGCTGCCGCAGGTGAAGAGCAGGTGCTCTGCCGTGGGCGCGTCGATGGTATGGGAGGCGGCCTTGAACCGCCGGGCCACCCATTTGAGCAGCTCGCCCCGGCTCTGCTCCTGGAATTTTACCGTCTGGGCGTACTTCTCCAGGGCGGCATAGAGCTTCTTATAGGTCTTGTTGGGCTTGTACTCCAGCTGGTCGTAGACCAGCACCAGGCAGCAGTAGGGGGGAAAGTCCTCCAGCAGGGCGATGAGGGCGTTTCGCTGCTCCTCATTCAGCTTGTACACGTCCCAGTCCACCACCTGGACCATGGTTCGCTGGGACAGCATGGGCATAGCCTCCGCTGTCTCCGCCAGCAGCTGGGCGGTGAGAGCCTTGCCCTCCAGTTTATGAAAGTTGAACTCCTCAAAGCCCGGGGGGACCAGCTTTTTCCGCATCTCCGCCAGGTAGAACTCCCGCAGGTAGCTCTCCTCTCCGTAGAAGAGATAGACCGTACCCAGGGCGTCTGCCGCCAGATCCGCGCGCAGCTTGTCGTAGCCGGCGGAAGCGCCGGCGCTCTTTTTTCCTGCCATCTCTACTTCTCCGCAACCGTGTGGTTGGCGTAGGTGCTCCAGGTGGGCTCGTAGTCCGCCGCCGCCTGGTTGCCCCACATGTCCCAGCCGCTCCGGTCCCCCCGGGCAAAGAGCTCCAGGTAGGGGGCGGGGGAGCAGCGCTCGATGAGGGAGACAAATTCATCCGGCTTTCTGGAGTGCTCCCGCTTGATGGAGCGCACCAGGTTCACCTGGGACCTTCCCGGGTCCAGGGTCCGGTTGTTGTCCCCCTTGATGCCGAAGAGGAGCATTTCCGTGACGTTTCGGAAGTAGAAGCCTACGCCTCTGCCGTCTGGCATGCCGTCCTTTCTCACTTTCTCCCAAATGATGTTGGTTTTATAGGAAAATCCCCAGGCCTGCATTACCTCCAGTCCCTCCGGCAAAAGGGCGTTGGGAACCCACAGGTACAGGTGGCACCTGTCGCCGGCGGCCTCCGCCACCGGCAGCCGCTTGATTTCCTCCAGCTTCATGGTCTCGTACCGGGTCAGCCGCTTGTGCTCCGGAGCCACCTTTCCGGTCCGGTTCTGAAATTGCCAGGGCGGGTCGGCGTAGATCGTCCGATACCGCTTGCCGGCGGTATAGGCCCTGAAATCCGCTATGGTCTGCTCCAAATCTGTCTGCGTTATGCGCTCCATCGATTAATACCCCTCTATACACGGCTTTCGGATGCCTACGGCCAGGATGGGACACCCGCCGTTCCGCCTGGATTTCAGCCGGTACTCCAGCTTGCCCATCCAGGTGGTGCTGGCGCCGTATTTTGACAGCAGCGGCCTCCCGTTTTTATCCGTAATTTCTTTGAAGATATCGTTGAGCTCCCTCGCCCGGGTAACAATGACGCCCACCTCGATGAGGCCGCAGTCAAAATAGGTCCGCATGGCCAGCAGATCCCGGTCAAAGGTCTGGTCCTTGCTGTTCCACTCCAGATCAAAGGCCACCTTGTCCTTGATGAAGTCGATATTGTGTCCGTCGATATACCCCGTAATCGTTTTCTGATCAAATGGCTCGTCCGAGAAGCGCCCCCGCTGGTTCGCCCGTCTGGGGTAGAGCTTGACCGTCAGATCCCCCGTGATCCGTATTTCCCGCCAGCCCAGGGGATAGAGCACATCGTCGAACTTCTTCGGGATGGCGGTCTCGTTGCCGCCCGCCGCCCGGAGTTCGTCCGCCGATATGGACAGCCGCTCCAGACAGGTCTGGAGCTCGTCCCACTGGACGGGAAAGGCCTGGCTGAGGATCTCCAGGGCGTGGCCGTAGCTTTGAAATTCAAATTTTTCCAGCAGGGACGCTCTGATATACTGCCCGTGGCCGGTCATACGCGCTATCCATCCTTTCTATGTACCCGGATCAGGATATTCCCCTGTTGGTCCGTGCGGTAGATATCCATACCGGCGCTTCTCATGCGGTCCATGGCCTCCGGGGTGGGGTGGCCGAAGGTATTGCCCGCGCCCACGCTGATGACGCCAACCTCCGGCGCGAGGGCCTCCAGCAGCTCCGGGGCGGTGGAGTATTTGCTCCCGTGGTGCCCCGCCAGCAGGACCTCGATATCCGGCAGCGGCCAGGTCTCCACCAGTCTGCGCTCCGTGTCCGCGCCCATGTCGCCGGTGATGAGCAGGTCAAACTCCCCGGCGGTGCACAGAAAGGTCAGCCCCTCCTCGTTGGTGTCTCCCTGGGAGAGGGGCGGGTACGCGGTCAGAAGGGCGCCGTCCAGCGCCAGCTCCAGCCGCTCCTCCACGTATGTCACCGGCACGCCGCCTGCCTCCGCCAGGGCCAGGACCTCCCCCTGGAGCGGGGCCTGCTCCGGACTCTCCGTCAGCTGGGGCAGCAGGAGCCGGTCCACCTCCACCCGGGCCAGCAGCTCCTCCAGCCCTCCGGCGTGGTCCTGGTGGTAGTGGGTCAGAGCGGCGGCGTCCAGCCGGTTCCAGCCGTAGGTGTCCATGACGTCCGCCACGGCGGAGCCGGCGCCGCCGGTGAGGCTGCCGCAGTCCACCAGGACGGTGGAGCCGCCGGCGTGGAGCAGCGTGGCCGCGCCCTGGCCCACGTCTACCGCCACCACGGTCAGCGCGCTGTCCCCCAGGGAGAGGGCCGGAAAGGCCCGGGCCGCCGCCAGGCATACCGCCGCGAGAACTGCGGCAAAGAGGTATTTGCGCCCCCTGTCCCGGCTCAGGGCGCAGACGGCCAGCATGACGTACACCAGAACCAGCCACAGGGAGGCCGCTGTTCCGGTAAACCGGAGGCTGTGTCCCGGCAGTCCGGCCAGGGCGTTTGCCGCCCACAGCAGGTATTGGGCCAGAAGCTCCGGCAGCGCCGCCAGGGGCGCGAGGGCCGGACACACCGCCGTCGCGGCGGTCACCACCAGGGCGGAGGCGAAGAGAGCCGGGGCCATCCACAGCGTCAGCAGGTTGGACAGCGGAGAGATCAGGGAGAGGGACCCGAAATACGCCGCGCTCAAGGGCACGGTGAGGACCATGACGCCCAGGCTGGCGGACAGGGTCCCGATGCAGAAGCTCCACACGGACCGCCCGATCCGCCCCAGCCGGGGCCGGTGGCGGTTAAGGGCCCTGTAAATCCTGCGGGCCGGCAGGAGCAGCCCTGTCACGGCGGCAAAGGACATCTGTAGGCTCACAGAGGCGATGGAGAAGGGGTTGAAGAGGAGAAGCGCCAGCAGGGCGGCGGACAGGGAGGTGGGCGGATCGTTCTCCCGGCCCAGCAGCGGGGCCAGCAGGGCAAAGCCCGTCATCACGCAGGCCCGGACCGCCGAGGGCGTGCAGCCGGCCAGCACAACGTAGCCAATCAGCACCGGATACCCCAGAAGAAGGGTCAGGCGCTGGCGGCGGAGGACCAGCAGGCTGAGAAAAACGATGAGAAAGCCGCAGTGGAGTCCGGAGACGGCGGTAATGTGGGCGAGCCCCGACTCCTGGAGATCGATCCGGCTTTGGGCCCGCATAACATTGCGCTCCCCGCTGAGAAGGGAGACAATGAGCCCTCCCGCCTGGGGACTGTAGAGCTCCGCGGCGGCGGCTTTCAGCCGCCTGGCCAGACGCTGGGGCAGGTAGCGGAGGGAACCGGCGCTGCCCGGGTCTATCTCCGGGTCCCCCTTGCCGTACAGCCGGGAGAAAATCCCCTGGGAGGTGAAGTAGACGCTGTCCCCGCCGCCCGGGTGGGCGGCGCTGTAGAACTTTGCCGCTGTTGTCACCCGGTTTCCCGGCTCCAGGTCCATGAGCTCCCGGCCACCGTAATAGACCGCCCGGCCCCGCAGGGCCGGCTCCAGCACCCGGACAGTGCAGCGGACGTTATGGCCGGCCTCCTCGGGATAGTCCGTGAGCTCCAATGTCACCAAAGCCTCCGACCCCGCCAAGGCCTCCGCCGGCTCCAGAAAGAGCGCCTCATAGCCGGAAAACCAAAGAATCCCCAGGGTGAGGCCGGCGGCGGCAATGCGAAGAGCCGTCCGCCTGCGCCCCTTCAGGGCGAGGGAGACCGCCAGGCCCAGCAGCAGCGCCCCGCCGGCGCTCCAGGCCCGCCAGCTCTGGGGCAGAAGGTACTGACACAGCAGCGTCCCGGCGCCGAAGGGCAGGGCACACAGCAGAAGCCGCCGCATGCCTACCGGATGGGGCCGGGGCGGTTCGTGCGGCCCAGAATGTAGTCCGTGCTTGTGTTGTAGAAGTCCGCCAGCTTGACCACCGCCCAGGCGGGAATCTCCCGGGTCCCCCGCTCATAGCGCCCGTAGACCTCCTTGTGCATGTGGAGGTACTCCGCCACGTCCGCCTGGCGTAGGTCGCGGTCGGTCCGTAAATCGATTAAACGAGAAAACTTCACAGCAATCACCCATATATATCCTACCAATTGGTAGACTTAAGAGAGATAAAAACAACCATTTGGTTGGCAAAAGTGAAACATGCAAAAGGATCCCAGGATCCTTTTGCATGCCGCAGACGCGGTTTTGCCGCGGAGAGCTCCTTAGAGCCTGTTTAGCATCTCCCCACGTACGCCTTGACGGCGGATGTTCCGCCACTCGTCGACGATTCTGCAACGGCCACATCGAGTGGCCGTGCAGAATTCCATCGTGCGCAGGCACTCGATGTGCCTGCCGCACGATCTGTGTTCAGCCTTGAAATACACAAAGTATTCCTGCGGCTTCACGCCATGATTGGCGAAAAATCCCCTCGTCACTCCGCACATGTTGAGATGTTAAACAGGCTCTTATAGCAATCTTCAAAATAGATGGGATTTGTTTGCAGGGGCGGGCAATGCCCGCCCCTGCGCGATGCTGCGAATTTTGATGCTTGCTATAATAATCTGAGCAAAGTTTTTCTTTGTTCACAAAGAAAAAAGTATGTATGCCCCAAGAAATGCCGCCCTACGCCGACGGTCTCTCCCGGCGCTTATCCTGGAGCTTGCGGCAGGTTTTATGGAAGCGCTCGGCGATGGGGCCGGCGTCCTTGTAGATCGCGGCTCTGGCGGACCACTGGCGGCCCTGGGGCTGGGCGGTGACGGCCAGGTACAGCCGCCGGTGCTCCTGGCAGCGGCAGCGCTGGACCTGCTCGGTGGGCGTAGTGCGGACCCAGCGGCCCGGGGAGAGGGGCCGGCCGCAGAGGGGGCAGGCCGGCCGGGCCACCTCCAGGCGGTTTTTGCAGGCCCAGCGGGTGTCGTGGACCCCCAGATCCAGCTCCCAGAGGGGGACCGGGCCGTGGCGCTTGGGGGGGCGGTGGAAGAGGACGAAGTCCGCGAAGCGGTCCAGGAGGGTCTGGTAGACCAGAACCGTGTAGTAGGTGTCGTTCCAGGCGCTGTGGAAGTCCAGATCCGTGTCCATCCCCAGCTCCGTCACCGCCTTCTCCAGGGAGGGCTGGCAGCCCATCTCCTCCTGGCACAGCTTCTGATATATGTATTGCAGGTCAAAGTACTCGCAGGACCAGTCCGCGTCAAAGGAGAGCCGGTGGAACTCGAAGTTCCTCAGCAGCACCTCCACGTCGTTCATCCCCCACTCCACAAAGACGGGGGAGGGCCCGCACCAGCGGAGGAAGGCGGGGCCCAGGTCCAGAAAGCCCGGGGCGTCGGACAGCAGCTCCTGGAGCTCCTCCCGCTCGTAGGGCAGCAGGCGGTAGGTGCGGTTTTCAATTTTGCGGCTGACCTTGGGGCGGACGTAGCTGTGGAAGGAGTCCAGCATAGCGCCGGAGGAGGCCTCGACCTTGATGGCGGCCACCTCAATCAGCTCGTGGAAGGGGAGCCGCTCCCCCTGTCTGTTGCGGTAGAAGGTGGTATTCCACTCCAGATCCAGAAAAATCAGTTCGGACATATCGTACGCTCCAGTAAGTTTTTCATATCCGCCGGCACAGGGGCGGAAAAGGACAGCTCCGCCCCAGCGGCGGGGTGGAAGAGCCGCAACCGGGCGGCGTGAAGGGCTGGCCGGGCGATGGCGGGGCTCTCCCGGCCGTAGAGCCAGTCGCCCGCCAGGGGGCAGCCGATGGCGGCCATGTGGACCCGCAGCTGGTGGGTGCGGCCGGTGCGGGGGGTCAGCTCCACCAGGGAGTATCCGCCGGCGGACGCTAAAACCCGGTAATCGGTGTGGGCCGGCTGGCCGTCTGGGCTCGTCCGCCGCAGAATGGCGGAGCCGGGAGCCCGGCCAATGGGCAGGTCCACGCTGCCCTGGGGGCTCTGGGGCGCGCCCACGCAGACGGCCAGGTACTGCCGGAAAAAGGTGCCGGTGTGGAGCTGGCGGCGCAGCCGGTCGTGGATGTAGCCGTTTTTGGCCACGGTGAGAAGTCCCGTTGTGCCCCGGTCCAGCCGATTCACCGGATGGAAGGAAAAGCCGCCGCCCAGGTAGGCGGCCAAACCGCTTGCCAGGGTGGGCTCTCCGGGGGATAGGGAGGAGGGGATCACAGCTAGAGGCGCGGGCTTGTTGAGGATCAGCAGGTGCTCGTCCTCAAAGAGGATGTCCAGCTCCATGGGGACAGGCGGTACGGCGGTGGCCCGCTCCGCCGCGTCCAGTTCCACTGCCAGCCGGTCCCCGGCCCGGAGGACGGCGGAGGTAAAAACTCGGACGCCGTTTACCGTGAGACCGGTCTCCGTCCGCTTCAGGCGGTTAATCCGGGTAGTGGAGAGGCCCAGCTCATATTTCAGCAGAGAGCGGACGGTCCGTCCGTCCTGTTCCGCCGTTACCACCAGTTCCAAACCGGCCATGCTCCGCCTCCCGCAGTGTTATCCTTATGAATTATACAACAGATTCCGCCTATTTTCAATAAGAAGAATCGGGTAAAACCTTCCCTGTGCGCACCGGGGCGTCCGGGATGTGCGGTTTTCCTGCGTGCGGCGCGTTCTTTCTATCCGCAGATTTTGGACGGGTATCCAGAAAACGGGCCGGATTTGTCCCCGATCCGCCTTGAGCTGGCGAAAATGGACAAAGCCGCCGGGCCGGTCTCCCCTAAAAGGGAAAAGAGCGGCGGCTGGACGCGCCCAGGGCTGTAAACCAACCAAAAAACGTAACTTCCATTTTTTGGTTTACAAATAGAGCGGACGGTGTTATACTGTCTCTATAGTACAAATGAGAGGAGTGAAAGGATGAGCAGGGAGAGGGTCTACGCGCTACTGCGGCAGAAACCGGAGGAGTTTGTATCTGGCCAAGAGCTCAGCCAGCAGCTGGGCATCAGCCGGGCGGCGGTGTGGAAGGCCATTGAGGGCCTTCGCCGGGACGGCTACACCATTGAGGGGCGCACGGGGCTTGGGTACCGTCTGGCCTTCACACCGGACGTTCTGGTGGAGCGGGAGATCCGTTGGCACCTGGGACGGGACTGCCCGGATCTTCGGTGCCTGAAAGAGGTGGACTCCACCAACTCCTATCTGAAGCGGGAGGCGCTGCTGGGCGCGTCCCATAGAACCGTGGCCACGGCCAACTGCCAGACCGCTGGACGGGGCCGCATGACGAGAAAATTTGTCTCGCCGCCGGATCGGGGCGTGTATCTCTCCGTTCTGTTCCGGCCGGAGGTGCCGCCGGAGGCGCTGCTGGGGGCGTCTGGAATGGCTGCCGCCGCTGTTTGTAACGCGGTGGAGCGCACGGCCGGCATCCGCCCGGGGATCAAGTGGCCCAATGATCTGGTGCTCCATGGAAAGAAGCTTTGCGGCATCCTGACAGAGCTTTCTATAGAAGGGGAGACGGGAATGGTGGAAACCCTGGTAATCGGCGCAGGCGTCAATGTCAGCCACAGCAGAGAGGACTTTGGGCCCGAGGTGGCAGAGATTGCCACGTCCCTGGCCATGGAGGGATATACGGTATCCCGGCCCGCCCTGGCGGCCGCCATGATCGAGGAGCTCTACCAGCTTTCAGACACCATGGGCGGCGATGTGAGCGGCTGGGTGGATCATTACCGCAGGGACTGCGTCACCCTGGGGAAACAGGTAAAGCTGCTTTGGACAGACCGCCAGATAGAGGCGCTGGCGCTGGATGTAGACAGCCAGCTTGGACTGGTGGTCCTTCTGCCGGATGGGACAAAGACCACCATACGCACCGGCGAGGTGTCCGTACGGGGACTGTATGGGTACGCCTGAGAAGCCAGAGGGGGGATTCCTTGATTCCTCCGTATTTAAATTGAAATAGGACTTACTTTAGCAGCCGCTCTCATAGATGAAGCGGCTGTTCGATTATTGCCCCGGCAGAGCTGAAGAGAAGCCTTTGGCTTCTCTTCAGCTCTGCCGACGATAACATTTTTACAGGGAGTGTGAAAAAAGGATTGTAATTTTCTCCGGAATGCTGTATACTATAGCTTAGTTTCGATATGGGAGGTTCTTACCATGAAAAACACTTGGAGCTTGGTGTTAAAGGTCGTAGGCCTTTCTTTGGCGGTGGCTGGTATTGTCTGCGTAATTGTCGGCTGCTGGGATAAGCTGGCGGAGAATATCGCCGGCTTAAAGAAGAAGCTGTCCGGCGGCTGCCCTGAGTTCGACGATTACGACGACGATCTCTTCTATGAATAGTGCCCACCTGGCCTGGACGGCAAGTCCCCGAGGCGGCTATGCGCCCTGCGGGGGCTTGCTTTTTAGACCTGTTTAATTCTCGACATATGCGGATAATCCGCCGTCAAGCCCGTGTGCGGCGGGAGTTCCAAACGGACTCTAGTACTCCACCAAGCCTGGAACTTGCAATTGGCTTGGGCCGGATTCCCGCAGGGCTGCGTTGTCGTCTTTGGCGGGCGTCAGCCCGCCCGCATCCTCCGCCTTGCCCTGCGAAAATCCATCTCCAAGCGCAGCTTGCAATTCCTAACTTGGTGGAGTACTAGGGCTTGTTTAAAATATTGACGCGCTCAAACAGCAAGTCTATAGAACAGAAAAACCGGGCGTCCGGCAGATTATCTGCCGGACGCCCGATGGTTGACTGGGCGGTAAGCGGAGGGGATTATGTATAGGCGGCGATCTGCCGGCGGACGATAGGACGGGTTCCGGAAAGAGGCCTGCGCCGGGGAGCAGTTTCGGCCAGAAGGCAGAGCACCTCGTCCGGAATAGCAACCGCGTCGCTGTAGCTGATTTCCAGCCGGCAGGAGCCCTCCTGCCCGGCGGTGTCCCTGGCCAGGAGCTCCGGATCCAAAAAATCCATGTGCTCCAGGGAGGAGCGCACATCGCTGTCCAGAGCCACCCAGAGATCCAGACCATCCAGAGCGTAGACCTCTCGGTGGAAGGTCAGCATCACATGGGGCAGCAGCAGCCGCTGGGTGAGCCCGTCGTGGAAGTCGCGCAGGACAGGGTTGCAGCGCTCCAGGAGCCAGTCCGTCTCGCCGGAGAGCAGAGCGCGGCACTCGGCCTCCGCCACCATGGTGCTGGTGCGGCTGGTGTCCAGCCAGCGCTCCAAAAGCAGATAGGTAGGGTCGTTGTCATAGTAGTACAGGGCAAACTGGGGCTCGTCCCAGGAGGGGAGACAGCTGCTGAAGCAGAGCATGTGGATGCCGCAGGCGCTGCGGACCGCGGGCGCGGAGGCGGTCAGGCGGGTGCGCAGCGCGCTGTAATCGGTTTGGGTGATCTGATAGTGCAGCTGATGCTGATAAGGGGGCGTGGTTTTCATAGAGAGTCCTCCTTTTGACTTCATCATATTATCCAAAGAAAAAGAACTGGCTATGACTGGAATTTGAACAAATTGTTAAAAAGGGATTAAGACTTATGGGACGCTGGACCGTTCGCGGCGTCTCGCGTTTTTTCGGCAGCCCCTGCGGCCTGAGAGGAGGCGGGAGGGGGCCGGTTTTTGGAGAACAAAAATGCCCCGGGAGGTAAAAAAGTATTTGACAATTTGTCCCGAATCTACTATAATATCAGCTGTGTCTTTTACGAGGTGTGCTATGCTTCTGAACGTACAAAAGCTCATCAACGCTCCCGGAGAGCGGATGGATTTCCAATTTCAGTTGGATCTTTCCGATGTGGACTTCGGCGGCCTGTATCCCGCGCGAAATCCGGTGGTGGTAACCGGCGGCGTGCGGAATGCGGCGGGGATGCTGCTTTTGGAGTTCACGGCAGAAACAGTCCTCCAGTCCGTCTGTGATCGCTGCCTGAAGTCCTTCAAAAACCCCAAGAGCGTCCGCCGTGAGTATTTGCTGGCGGAGAAGCTGGAGAATGGGGAGAATGACGATATTGTTCTCCTGGAGGACGGCACGGTGGACCTGGGCGACTTGGCCCGTACGGCATTTATCCTGGAGATGGATACAAAGACGCTCTGTTCAGAGGACTGCAAGGGGATATGCCCCGGCTGCGGCGTCAATCTCAACCAAGGGAGCTGCACCTGCAAAAAGGCTGCGGACCCCCGATGGGCGGCGTTAGCCCAGCTTCTGAAGAAGGATACCGATCAGGAAGAAACACAATGACAATATGCAGGAGGTGTCAGTATGGCAGTCCCTAAGGGTAAAGTTTCAAAGGCAAGACGCGATAAGCGGCGCAGCTCCGTCTGGAAGCTGTCTGCCCCCAATCTGACCGCTTGCCCTAAGTGCGGCGCGATGCGTCTGTCCCACAGAATGTGTCCCGAGTGCGGTACTTATAACGGCCGTCAGGTCAAGAGCGCCGCGTCGGAGGAGTAATGCGTTAGAGCGGAGGCTGCGGCCTCCGCTTTTTTGCAGCCAGAAAACCACTGGCCTAGCCAGAAAACCACTGGCTAGGCCAGTGGTTCAGCAGATTATAGAAGCGGAGGTGTGTCCAGACCATATCCGCATGCTGGTGGAGATACCGCCAAAGATAGCAGTCAAGCTTTATGGGATATCTGAAGGGGAAGAGCAGTCCGGTGTTGTATGAGTAGTTTGAATTAGAATACACATATCGCAGCAGATGACAATCCAGCCTAAGATCTTGTTTATGGGCAGCAAATAACGGGCCATACGCGGCTGGCAAACCATATCTGCGCGCCTACGCACCCGCGAAGAACAAGGGGCTCTGCCCGTACCTGTAAAACCACCGGCTTCGCTGGTGGTTTCTTATTTGCATTGTCCTGGAGGCAATGAAATCTATCCGCCGCTTTCCTGGCCATCCCGCATCCGCCGCAGATTTTTTTCGCTCCGCTTGATTTCCTACTCTATTCGCAGAGTCCATACATAATAGTAATTGAGTTGAAAATGCGCATAAGCAAGGCGCATGCCTTGCGAATAAAGTTCTTTTTGATACTTTTTCTTTCAAGAAAAAGTATGAACAACAGAGTGCTCCCCAAAGCGCAGAATTCCGCCGGTCCGGAATTCCAGGGGTGCTTGGAAAACCGGCCCGTCCACCGCCAGGGTGTGGTACTCGCCGTTCTCCCCGCACAGGTCGATCCCGGCCCGCTCCATCACCTGGAGGGCCTCCGCGTCCAGATACCGGCCCAGCAGGCTCTCCGGCAGCAGGGTATTGCGGATGCTCTTGATGACGCACCGGTACCCCAGACGGAGCAGCTCCTCCACGCAGCTCTCCCGCCCCCGCTGCCACAGGGGATACATGGGCGCAAGACTGGAGCGGCGGCACCGCTCCTCCCCCCACTCCCGGTGGTCCTCCAGATCAATGTCACCGAAAGCCGCCGCCTCCGCGCCCAGGCTTTTCGCCTCCTCCAGACCCTTTTCAAAGACAGTGTGGTAGTCCGGCCCCTCCGACTGGCACAGCAGCATGGGCAGTCCCAGGGCGGCCTCATACTTTTTCAGCAGCGCCAGGTCTGCCCCGTGGAAGTAGGAGCGATGTTCCTTCTGATTGACCATCACCAGCAGGCAGACCGGCACATGGCCTGCCTCCACCATCTTGTGCAGGGCGAGGGTGCTGTCCTTGCCGCAGCTGTAGGACATGACAAATTTCATAGCTTCCTCCTGTTTTCTTATGTATTTCCCTAACCATACCATACCACACTCCGGCTCTGGCGGCAACAGGAAAGTGGACTGAAAAAATTTGCGGTACCCCCTTGACAAATTACCTCTTTTGCTGTATGGTTAATTACACAAGCAATTAACCACTTGACCACTGAAGAATCAAGGAAGGAGGAACTTGTTTGAATGAGCGGCTGACGGAGCAGAAGTCGATTTACCTGCAAATTGGGGAGATGATTGAGACGGACATCCTCCGGGGCATTCTCCTGGAGGAGGAGCAGGTGCCCAGCACCAACGAGCTGGCCAAGCTCTACACCATCAACCCCGCCACCGCCGCGAAGGGGGTGGGCCTGCTGGTGGATGACGGCATCCTGTACAAGCGCAGAGGCATCGGCATGTTCGTCTCCAGAGGGGCCAGGGAGAAGATCCTGGCCAAGCGGCGGGCCTCCTTTGCGGAGAACCACCTGGCGCCCCTGCTGGCGGAGGCCAGGAGCCTGGGGATTTCCCGGGAAGAATTACTGACTATGATTGGAGAGAGAGAGCTATGAGCCTGCACTGTGAGAAGATTGTCAAGACCTACGGCGGCAAGGATGTGCTGCAAAGCGTCACCCTGGACCTCCAGCCCGGGAAGATTTACGGCCTCATCGGCCGCAACGGGGCGGGGAAGACCACGCTGCTGTCCATCCTCTCCGCCCAGAACCCGGCCTCCGGGGGCGCGGTGACGCTGGACGGGGAGCCGGTGTGGGAGAACCGGCGGAGCCTGAGCAGGATCTGCTTCTCCCGGGAGCTGAACGCCAACGCGGAGAGCGGCCTGTCGGCCATGAAGGGCAAGGAGTATCTGCGCATCGCCTCCACCTACTACGAGGGCTGGGACAAGGCTCTGGAGGAGCGGCTGGTAAAGCTTTTTAACCTGAACCTGAAAAAACGCTTCGCGAAGATGAATAAAGGCATGCTGTCCATGATCACCATCATCGTGGCCCTGTGCTCCAAGGCGCCCTACACCTTCCTGGACGAGCCGGTGGCGGGGCTGGACGTGGTGGCCAGGGAGCAGTTCTACAAGCTGCTTTTGGAGGAGTACGCCGCCTCCGGCAGGACCTTTGTGGTCTCCACCCACATCATCGAGGAGGCCGCCGACGTGCTGGAGGAGGTAATTATCCTCCACGAGGGGAAGATCCTCATTGAGGCGGACACCCAGGCCTTTGTGGACAGCGCCCGCCACGTCAGCGGCAAGGCCGAGGAGGTGGACGAGGCGGTCCGGGGCCTGGAGGTCCACTACCCGGAGGTGGTGGGCCGCAGCAAGGGGGTCACCGTGTTCCTGAAGCCGGGGGAGAGGGTGGACGAGAGCCGGGACGTGTCGGTCCAGCCGGTGAGCCTCCAGCGGGCCTTTGTGGCCCTGTGCGGGGAGGAGGAGCGCCATGAAGCGTAACATCAGGTTCTGGACCCGGTACACCTGGGAGGGCATGGAGGTGAACCTGGGGATGACGGCTGTATTCGTGCTGCTCACCCTCTTTGGGGCCAGCCATTTGCAGCTCCAGCAGCTCGCCGCCACGGCGCCCTACCTCCTCTGCGTTGCGGCCATCATTGGCATGCTGATGATCAACACCGGCTCCCAGACCCTGTATGTGCCCCTGCTCCTCTCCATGGGGGAGACCCGGCGGAACGTCCTGCTGGGGTTCCACTACTACCGGACGCTGATTATCTCGGTAACTTTGGCGCTCTGCGCCCTGATCTGGCTGGCGGTGCCGGGGGAGGCGTCCGCCATCGGCCTGAGCAGCATCCCCACCATTCTCTGCGTGCTGATCATCGCCGCCTCTTTGGGCAGCATCATTGGCACCCTCTTTGTCAAATGGAAGTGGCTGGGCACGGTTGTGATTATCCTCCTCTGCGGCGGCTTCGGAGGCATGGTGGGCATGACCAGCGTAAACATAACCAAGGGGATGGACCTGGCGGCCGCCGTGGAGCTGGCCGGCGTGCTGGCCGCGCTGCCCTGGCAGCTGATCGCGGCGGCGGCAGTGTCCCTGGCCCTGGACGTGGCCTTCCAGTGGCTGCTGCTGAGGAGGCAGGAGGTAAAGCTGTAACGAACATTTGGGGCATACATTCTTTTCTTTGAAAAGAAAAGAATCAAAAGAAACTTTACGGCGAAACGCTGTTTCGCCTTTGGAGGAGAGAGCATGAACTTCTTTCTGAGACATCTGCGGGCCAACCGGAGCGGGACGCTCATCATGCTGGCGCTCCAGTGCGGGCTGTGCCTGATGGGAATCGTCATGGTTCTTATCATCAACGCCACCCTGAACGAGGACAACGACTACGCCGCCATTGGCTCCACGATGGCCCTGATGGGCACTATATTCGGCGGCCTGCTCCGGGGCGCGGGGGCGCCGGTCCGCTACCGCATGGCGGTCTCCATGGGTCACACCCGCCGGGGCTACATGCTGGCCGATCCCCTGATTACGGCCATGAACTGCCTGATCGGCGTGGCGGCGGCCTGGGGGCTCAGCAAACTTGAGCTGCTGCTCTACGGCGCGCTGTACCCCGGCTGGTCCTGTGAATTTGACCTGATGGGGGTTTTCCGGTGGCAATGGGTTCTGCTGCTGGTGGTGCTGGTGGTGGTGGCAGACTACTGCCTGGGGGCGCTCCAGCTCCGGTTCGGCACCAAGGGCTTCCTGGCCATCTGGTTCCCCCTGTGCTTTGCCCCCATGCTGATTACCAGCTCCGCCAACGCGGCGGGGGAGGAGGGCAACGCCAGCCTCTTCGCCCAGATCGGACGGGGAATCGTATTTGTGATCCGCCTGCTTACCCCCGCCATGTGGGCCGCGGTGGGAGCTGCTGTGGTCCTGGCGCTGGTGGCCCTCAGCACCCTGTGCTACCGGAGGGCGGAGGTCCGCATATAGCTAATACCCATAGAGAGCGCAAGAGCCGCCATTTCACCTGAAATGGCGGCTCTTTGAGAAGTTTTTTAAAAGCAATCGCTGGTAACCATTACGGGGGCAATCATCGAAATATGAGTGTAGAAAGAGAAGCGGATATTCTCGCACCGTTCAAGGCGCGTGCCGAAAAAGGGGAACTGGTAGAGATCAGTGAGATTGCGAAAGCATATCAAAGTGCCGTAGATCATCCCGTCAGCAGAGGGCAGATTTATTGTGTGCTGCACCCACATGGATGGCGCAAAGTAATGCCCCGAAGCGGAAAGACGGTTCGGTTAATGTTCAGGATGAGGCTGGATTTGGGCGGATCAACAAGCCAAAATACTGCTGGAGTGAAAAAGGGATTCGTCCCAGTGTGCCTTGCCACCATATCCGGGAGTATCGCTATGCCTATGGAGCGGTAGAGCCGCTGACTGGCGGGGGATGCTTTCTGATCCTGCCTTACTGCAATACGGCATGTATGAATCTATTTTTGACGCAATTATCGGAACAATATCCTGATGATGTTTTACTCGTTCTCAACTGCGTTTATAGCAATCTTCAAAATAGATGCCAATCGCTTGTAGGGGCGGGCATTGCTCGCCCCTACAAGATGTTGCGTATTCTGATGATTGCTGTAGTAGTAGGATAGAAGGGGAAAACGGGCTTACGCCGGGACCATCCGTTTTCTGGTCCAGAGCAGGAAAAGGGCGCTGACGGCAAAGGGGAAAAAGTAGGTGGCTGCCCGGTAAAGGAGCAGGGCGGAGGAGGCCAGGGCGTAGTCCATGCACTGGGAGAAGATCAGGAGGAAGGAGAACTCCGCCGGGCCGATGCCGGCCACGTTGGGCAGCGCGCTGGAGATGAGCACCATGACGGAGGATAGCAGCTGCACCCGCCAGAAGGGGAGGGCGGGGCCTCCCACCAGGCGGATGGAGAGAAAGACGGCGGCGTAGAGGCAGAGGAACTTTAAGATGTTCAGTGCCAGAGCTTTCCCGCAGCAGGAGCGGTTTTTCAGCACATGCTGGGCCTCCCCGTAGAGGGATTCCACGTTGGCCCGCCAGGAGGCCTTCCGCTGCGCCCACTTCTCCGTCTCGGGCAGCAGGCCGATGCACCGCAGCGCCAGGGACTTTACCCGCTCCCAGGTGCACACCAGCACCAGCGCCGCGCTCACCAGGGCGCATATGGCGCAGCCCGCAGCCAGATACCCGGAAAGGCCGGGACAGGCGGCGCTGAACCAGCGCCCCTGGAGGAGGAGCATGGCGGCGGCGTAGAGCAGAATGGTGAGCTTATGAAAAATGTAGTCCACAGTCATAATGCCGACTCCGTGGCCCACCGTAAGGCCGCTCTGATGGAGGCGGCAGCTCTGGAGGGGAATGGAGCCCACAGCGAAGGTGGCCACATTGCCGAATACACCTAGAAAGGTGACCTCCAGGGCCTCCAGGTAGGAGAACTCCGCCAGCCGTGCCCGGACCAGCTCCCGGCAGACCAGAGCCTCAAAGGCCTGGTAGAGCGCCGCCAGGGCGAAGAGCACCGCCGCGCCGGCGGGGGAAACGGACCGCAGGCTGGCAAGAATCTCCCGGTAGTGGTTCCGAAAGACCAGATAGACCGTAAGGCCAGCCAGCAGAAGGACCGGCAGGCCCGCGGCAATGCGCTTCCAATCAGTCTTTTTCATAAGGAATTTACCATCCCTCCGTCTTTCTTCCCAGCGGCGGGAGCCGCCCCAAGGAAAGTTTTCCCCAGAAGGGGGAGCGCCATTCTTCGTACGCTGCCTTCCTTGCGTTTAATATAGCCTGTTTTCCGGAAAGCCGCAACAGACAAAATGTATTTCGTGTCTAAAGCTTGGCCGCCGGAGGCGGAGTGCCGGCCGTTTCGCCCCGTGAAAGCGCCCCTTTGGCCGCTCCGGAAAAAAATTGTAAAATACCACTTTTCAAACCGCCTAAAATATATTAGAATAAGAAAAGCGTACCAACGAAAAGAGAGTGGAGGAGAGGCCTATGGAGGAACCCAAGTATAAGAGAGTTCTGCTGAAGATCAGCGGCGAGGCCCTGGCGGGGGAGAAGCACTTTGGTTTGGATTTCCAGATGATCGGCGCGGTCTGCGGCGTGCTCCGGGAGGCCTTGTCCATGGGCGTCCAGGTGGGCGTCGTGGTGGGCGCGGGAAACTTCTGGCGGGGCGTCAAGGACGGCGGCGGCAGAATGGAGCGTACCAGAGCCGACCACATGGGCATGCTGGCCACGGTTATGAACTGCCTGGCCGTAGCGGACGTACTGGAGCAGAATGGCGCGGCCGCCCGGGTGCAGACTGCCGCGGCCATGGGGAACATGACGGAGCCCTACAGCCGCGCGTCCGCTCTCCGGCACATGGAGAAGGGCCGGGTCGTGCTCTTTGGCGGCGGAACCGGCAACCCCTACTTCTCCACGGATACCGCGGCCGTGCTGCGGGCGGCGGAGATCAACGCGGACGTGATTTTGCTGGCCAAGAATATCGACGGCGTCTACAGCGCGGACCCCAACAGGGACCCGAGCGCGGTAAAATACGACGCCATCACCTATGAGGAGGTCCTGGCCAAGCGGCTGGCTGTCATGGATTTCACCGCCACCAGCCTCGCCATGGACAACCATATCCCCGTGCTGCTCTTCGCCCTGAAGGATCCCTATAACATCATCCGCGCGCTGCGGGGCGAGAAGATTGGAACAATTGTGAAGGAGGATATACAACAATGAAAAGCGAATACAAGGTTTTTGAGGAAAAAATGAAAAAATCCGTGAACTCCGTATCCGCGGATTTTGCCGCCGTGCGGGCGGGCCGGGCCAGCGCCGCCGTGCTGGACCGGATCCAGGTGGACTACTACGGAACGCCCACCCCCATCCATCAGATCGCCTCCATCGGCTCACCGGACCCCCGCACCCTGACCATCCAGCCCTGGGACGCCGGGGCGGTGAAGCTCATCTGCAAGGCCATCCAGGAGTCCGACCTGGGCATCAACCCCCAGAACGACGGCAAGATTATCCGTCTGGCCTTCCCCCAGCTCACCGAGGAGCGCCGCAAGGAGCTGGTCAAGCAGATCGCCAAATACGCCGAAGGCGGTAAGGTAGCCATCCGGAACATTCGCCGGGATGCGGTGGAGACCTTTAAGGCCCAGAAAAAGAACGGCGAGATTACCGAGGACGACATGAAGATTGCGGAGAAGGACATCCAGAAGATGACCGACGACATGTGCAGGGAGATCGACGCGCTGACCGAGAAGAAGGAGAAGGAGCTGCTGGAGGTCTGATCCTTGTACAGGGAATCAATTTTTCAACTATTCAGTTGTCAAGGTGCGCTTCGCACGGTCTTACTTTTTCCTGAAAGAAAAAGCAAGCAAAAAGAACTTTAACGGTGCTTGCTCGGGGCCAGAGGAGCGTCAAGCGGTTCAATAGGATTGCTGCGGAAATCCAGCTTAACCAATTCAGTTGTCAATATGCTTTTTGTACGGTCTTATATCCCGCCGTACACGGCCCAACGCCGGGCCTGGCCACGCTTTCTTTTGGGCTTGGCTGCCGCGGAGGCTTGTGCTCCCTCAATGCGGGGAGAAAAACGGTCCCAGGCTGTACGCAACAGGGCAGCCCGGCCAACTGTTTTTCATGAGATTTGAAAAATGATTTCTGCGGCCTATGCAGGAACAGCGGCTATTTTGGAGACTGCTGCAATAAAAGATAAAAGGAAAACGAAGTTTTCCGCAAAAAGTGTTTCTTTTTGATTCTTTATTCTTTCTTCATAAACAAAAAGAATGCGCGCCTTATGTGTGCCTCCTTAGCATGCCTTATTTGTACCTGAAGTGAGGTCAATATGAAGCTGGCTTTTTGGAAAAAGAGTGGCAGCGCGGCGGGGCAGGTGGATTTTGACCGTCTGCCCCGCCACATCGCGATTATACTGGACGGCAACGGCCGCTGGGCGAAGCGTCGGGGGCTGCCCCGTACCGCCGGGCACAAGGTTGGCTCGGAGACCTTCCGGACCATCGCCACCTACTGCCGGGACATCGGCCTGGAATATCTCACGGTCTACGCCTTCTCCACCGAAAACTGGAAGCGGCCTCAGGACGAGGTGGACACCATCATGGGGCTGCTCAAACGCTATCTGCTGGAGGCCATTGAGACCATGGAGCGGGACAACGTGCGGCTGCGGTTCATGGGGGATCTGACGCCTCTGAGCGGGGAGCTGCGGGAGCTGGTGGACCGCTGCAACGCCATCTCCGGCCGCCTGACCGGATGCCTTTGCAGCATCTGCATCAACTACGGCGGCAGGGCGGAGATCGTCCACGGGGCAAAGATGTTTGCAAAAGACTGCGCCGCAGGTGCTGTAAAACCGGAGGACCTTACGGAGGATATCTTTGAGAAGTACCTCTACTCCGCCGGAATTCCCAGTCCGGAGCTGCTGATCCGCCCAGGCGGGGAGCTGCGGCTGAGCAATTTTCTGCTGTGGCAGTGCGCCTACGCGGAGTTGTACTTCACGGACGTGCTGTGGCCGGACTTCACCAGGGAGGAGCTGCACCGGGCCATTGCCGCCTATCAGAGCCGGGACCGGCGGTTCGGCGGAATTTGAAAAATTGGTCATTTAGAGAAAAAAGGGGAGGCTTCCCATGAAATCAAGAATTTTAGTGGCGGCCATCGGCGTGCCGGTCCTGCTGTACGTCGTGCTGTGGGGGCCGGAGTGGCTGCTGGCCCTGGCCCTAGCGGCGCTGTCCGGTGTGGGGGCCTATGAGCTGATGAAATGTGTAGGCGCCGCACGGTCCAGCCGGCTGCTGTGCCGGTTGACCGTGTATTGCGCCGCGTGGGCGATACTGTGCGGCTGGGGACTGCCTCAGTGGCTGGCGCCCAGTCTGGCGCTCTACTGCCTGCTGGCCTTTGCCGTGGCAATTTGGCGGGCGGGGGAGATCAAGATCGTCCACCTGCTGGCGGGCCTCTTCGGCGCGACGCTCATCCCCTACTCCTTCAGCTCCTTTTTTCGCATCCAGGCCCTGGGGGGGCACAGGGGGTACCTGCTGCTGCCCTTCCTCCTCAGCTTTGCCTGCGACACCTTCGCCTACTTCACCGGCCTGGCCCTCGGCAGGCACAAGCTGGCCCCCAAGGTCAGCCCGAAAAAGACAGTAGAGGGCTTCCTCGGCGGCCTGGCGGGCAACGTGATCTGCGGGCTTATTTTTGCCCTTGTGATGAACCGGTGGTTCGGCGGGAGCATCCGGTACGGGTCCATGGCCCTGCTGGCACTGTTTTGCGGCGTCGTGGCCCAGATCGGGGATCTCAGCTTTTCCCTCGTCAAGCGGGAGTTCGGCGTGAAGGACTATGGAACGATCTTCCTGGCCCACGGCGGCGTGCTGGACCGGTTCGACAGCGTGCTCTTCGTGGCGCCGGTGCTGGGGATACTTCTGCCCCTTTTCGCATAGGATAGGGAGGAATTTCCAATGCTCAGAGAAAACGGAAAACGGCGGAAGGGGGGCGGAGGGCTGTGGTGAGCGCCATTTCACTCCTCGGCTCCACCGGGTCCATTGGCCGGCAGACTCTAGAGGTCTGCGCCGCGCTGGGGATAAAGGTAAATGCCTTGACAGCTCATCACAGCGTCGACCTCCTGGAGCGCCAGGTGCGGCAGTTCCGGCCCCGGCTGGCGGTGCTCTACGAGATGGAGCCGGCCCTGGAGCTGGCCCGGCGGCTGCGGGACCTGGACATCAAGGTGGCCTACGGCCTGGAGGGCGTCATTGAGGCTGCGTCTCTCCCGGAGAGCGACGCAGTGGTTGCCGCCGTGGTGGGCATGGCGGGGCTTCAGCCCACCCTGGCGGCCCTCCGGCAGGGCAAGCGGGTGGCTCTGGCCAACAAGGAGACTTTGGTCTGTGCTGGAGCGCTGGTGACAGAGGCGGCCAGGAAGTACGGCGGGTCTATTATCCCTGTAGACAGCGAGCACTCCGCCATCTTCCAGTGCCTCCAGGGCTGCCGGGACCCCGGGGAGGTCCGGCGGCTGCTGCTGACCTGCTCCGGTGGGCCCTTCTTCGGCCTGAGCCGGGAGGAGACGGCGGCAAAGACCCGCGCCGACGCCCTGCGCCACCCCAACTGGACCATGGGGGAGAAGATCACCGTGGACTGCGCCACCCTGATGAACAAGGGCCTGGAGGTGATCGAGGCCATGCACCTCTTCCAGCTGCCGGCGGAACAGGTGGACGTGGTGATCCACCGGCAGAGCATTGTCCACTCCATGGTGGAGTTCCAGGACGGGGCGGTGCTGGCCCAGCTGGGCACCCCGGACATGCGCCTGCCCATCCGCTACGCCCTGACCTGGCCCAACCGGGCGGCATCCCAGCTGCCGGGGCTGGATCTGCTCTCCTGTCCGCCGCTGACCTTCCAGAGGCCGGACCTGGAGGCGTTCCCCTGTCTGAAAATGGCTGTAGACTGTGCCAGGGCCGGCGGAACCGCCTGCGCGGTGCTCAACGGGGCCAACGAGGCGGCGGTGGGGCTGTTCCTCCGGGAGGAGATCGCCTTTGGCCGGATCCCGGAGCTGGTGGAGGCGGCGCTGAACGCCGTGCCGCAGCGGTCCAGCCCCCGGCTGGAGGATATTCTGGAGGCGGACCAAAAAGCCCGGGAATGCGTTATGGAGGCCATCCCATGACGCATTTGGGGATGCCGACTTTGATTGAACTTCCGGAGCTTGCGGACTGCGCTGAGCTGTGCCGGGAGCTGGGGCTGCAATTCATTGAGCTGAACATGAACCTGCCCCAGTACCAGACGGACCGAATCGACACCGCCCGCCTGCGGGAGATATCCAGGGAGTACGGCGTCTATTACACCATTCATCTGGATGAAAATCTGAATGTCAGCGACTTCAACCCTTATGTGGCAGAGGCCTACCTCCGAACGATCTTAGAAACGATTCAACTGGCCACAGAGCTTGAAATCCCAATATTGAATATGCATCTGTCCACAGGCGTATACTTTACCTTGCCGGGTAAAAAGGTGTTTCTATTTGACCTCTGCCGGGAGGCGTATTTGACCGGTATGGCAGCTTTCCGGGAGAAATGTGAGATTGCCATTGGCGGGGCGGGCGTCAGAATCTCCATAGAAAATACCAACGGCTTTCTGGATTTTCAGGTGGAGGCCATGGACCTGCTGCTCCAGAGTCCGGTGTTTGGGCTGACCTATGACATCGGTCACAGCCACAGCGCGGGCTATCAGGATGAGGCCGCTCTGCTTCAGAGGCGGGAGCGCCTGCTCCACTTTCATATTCACGACGGGAAAGGCCCGAAGAATCATCTCCCGCTTGGCGAGGGGGAGATTGACATACCTAAGTATCTTGCCTTAGCAGACAGCCTTGGCTGCCGGATGGTCCTGGAGACCAAGACAGTGGAGGGGCTGAGGCTATCTGTCCGGCGGCTTCGCATGCAGTGAACGAGGACGCGCCAGCCCCGGGAAAGAAAGTCCATCGAGCGAACAGGGACGGCGCAAAGCCAATTCCCCCGCGTCCGGAGGGCGCGGCTAAACTACCCAGCAAAGAGGTAATACTATGTACATTATTCTGGCTATCCTATTGTTTGGCATTCTGATTGCAGCCCACGAGTGGGGACATTTTATCGCCGCGCGGCTGTGCGGCGTGACAGTCCACGAATTTTCCATCGGCATGGGCCCCGCCATCTGGAAGAAGGTGGGGAAGAAGGGGACTCAGTTTTCCCTCCGGGCGCTGCCCATTGGCGGCTACTGCGCCATGGAGGGGGAGGAGGAGGAATCCGACGATCCCCACAGCCTGAGCAACCAGGGGTTCTGGAAAAAGTGCTGGGTTTTCGCCGCCGGGGCAATTATGAATTTCCTGGTGGGCGTTTTCATCCTGCTGGTCCTCAACTGCCGGGCCGCCGGCTTCACGGTCCCTGTGATCGCGGGGACCGCCCCGGAGTTTGAGTCTGTCAACCAGGCCGCCCTGGAGGAGGGAGACGTATTCTGGTCCATTAACGGCTCCCGGGTCTACCTGGCCAGCGATGTGGATCTGCTGCTGATGCTGGCGAACAGGGAGCCCATTGACCTGGTGGTTCTGCGGGATGGGGAGAAGGTGGAGCTGAAAAATCTCCCCGTGCGGACCTATTCGGACAGTTCTGGGGCGTCCTATGAGGGGTACGGACTCTACCGGGGGGTGACCGTCCGGGAGGCGACCCTGGGGGCGAAACTGCAATATACCTGGTACAATGCCATTGACTTTGTGCGCACAGTCTGGTTCAGTCTGAAGATGCTGGTGACGGGCAGCGCCGGCGTGACGGACCTCAATGGCCCGGTGGGCATTGTCTCCACCATCAACGACATGGGCAACCAGAGCGCCAGCGTGGCTGCGGCGCTGCAAAATATCATCTACTTCGGGGCCTTCATCTCGGTCAATCTGGCGGTGATGAACCTGCTGCCCATTCCCGCCCTGGACGGCGGGCACATCCTGTTCCTGGTGATCTCCACCCTGTCGGAGGAGCTCTTCAGGCGGAAGGTGCCAGTGAAGTACGAGGCGGTGATCAACATGGTGTTCTTCGCCCTGCTGATGGGACTGATGCTCTTTGTTACCTTTAACGACGTGCGCCGGCTCTTTAGTTAAGGGGGGATCGGTATGACTAACCGGATTATGGTGGGCTCCGTCCCGGTGGGCGGCGGCGCGCCGGTATCCATCCAGTCCATGTGCAGCACCAAAACCCACGACGCGCCCGCCACGGTGGAGCAGATCCTGCGCCTGGAGGAGGCGGGGTGCGAGATCGTCCGGGTGGCGGTCCCCGACCTGGCCGCCGCCAGGGCCGTGGGGGCCATTAAGAGCCAAATTCACATCCCGCTGGTGGCGGATATCCACTTTGACTACAGGCTGGCCCTGGAGTGCGCTGACCAAGGGGTGGATAAAATCCGCATCAACCCCGGCAACATCGGCGGGGAGGACCGGGTGAGGGCCGTAGCGGACGCCTGCCGGGCCAGGGGCATCCCCATCCGCATCGGCGTCAACGGCGGGTCCCTGGAGAAGGAGCTGCGCGCCAGGTACGGCGGCGTCACCGCCCAGGCCCTGGCGGAGAGCGCCCTGGGCCAGGCGGCCCTGCTGGAGAAATTTGACTTCACGGATATCTGCATCTCCGTCAAGTGCTCCTCCGTGCCGGTGACCATGGAAGCCTACCGGCTCCTGAGCCAGCGGTGCCCCTACCCCCTCCACCTGGGCGTGACAGAGGCGGGAACGCCCTCCATGGGCGTCATCAAGTCCGCCATGGGCATCGGGGGCCTGCTGTGCCTGGGCGTGGGGGATACCCTGCGGGTGACCCTCACCGCCGACCCGGTGGAGGAGGTCTGCGCGGCCAAGAAGATCCTCCGGGCCGCCGGCCTGCGGCAGGACGGCCCCAACCTCATCGCCTGCCCCACCTGCGGGCGGACCAATATCGACCTCATCCCCATGGCCCAGGAGGTGGAGCGCCGCCTGGCGGACTGCCAAAAGTCCATCACCGTGGCGGTGATGGGCTGCGCCGTGAACGGACCCGGCGAGGCCGCGGACGCCGACGTGGGTATTGCCGGCGGAAAGGGGGAGGGCCTCCTCTTCCGAAAAGGCAGGATCCTCCGCAAGGTCCCCCAAGACCAGCTGGTCAACGCACTCATGGAGGAGATCCATAAACTCCCATAGAGGTATACGGCATACATTCTTTTCTTAAAAAAAAGAAAAGAATCAAAAGAAAATTTTGGCGCGAAACTACGTTTCGCTTATATTTTGGCCCCTTTATACATTTCTTTCCTACAGAAAGACGAGAGCAAAGCGATAGCTTTGCGAATAAAGTTCTTTTTGATTCTTTTTCTTTCAAGAAAAAGAATGTATGCCTTCTAGTACATGTTGGTAATAAGAAAGAGGCTTCGATGGCACAGAAGATACCGTTTTTTGAATTATTTCCCGGATTATCGTTAGCGTGGGAGCTGCGGATGGCGTTAAACGGGGCCTATCTCACGGCGGCGGAGGTGATCCGCGAAAGCCGCAGAATGGTAATGGCTCTCACGGTCCAGGGTGACCTGGGGAAGGGGAAGGAGGCTCTGGAGGCCGCCGTGGCGGAGGCCTACGGGCTCAAGGAGGTCCGCATCCAGGTGACGGCGGCGGTCCCCAGGCAGGAGGAAAAAAAGTCCGCCGGAGGCGAGGTGATTATGGGCGGCGCCATCAAGGGGGCGGTACAGCCCATGGCGGGGCTGAATCCCAAGATGGGCAGCGTGGTGGTGGCGGGGAAGGTGTTCTTCTCCGACCTCTACGAGACCCGCCGGCCCGGCGTATTCTGCCTCACCTTCGACATGACCGACTTTCAGACCTCCGTGCGCGTTACCAAGTACATGCAGAAGGAGGAGAAGAACGCCCTGAAAAAGGGGGTGAAGCCGGGCATGTGGGTGAAGGTCCAGGGGTACGTCAAGCTCAACCGGGACGGCAGCGACGTGCTGCTGGACCCGAAAAATATCTCCACCTACCCCCACGAGCTCCGGCTGGACACCGCCCCGGTCAAGCGGGTGGAGCTCCACGCCCACACCACCTTCTCCAATATGGACGCCCTGAGCCCCCTGAACCCCAAGGCGGGGCCGGAGGGGAACCTGGTCAAGCGGGCGGAGTCCTGGGGTCACCCGGCCATCGCCATCACCGACCACGGCGTGGTCCAGGGCTTCCCGGACGCATGGCACTCCGCCGGGGAGATCAAGCTCCTCTACGGCATGGAGGGCTATTTTGTCAACAATTTGGACGACCGGGTGGCCGTTCATGGGGACAAGGAGTTTTCCTTTACAGACGAGTATGTGGCCTTTGACATCGAGACCACGGGACTGCGGGTGAAGCAGGACGCCATCACGGAGATCGGCGCGGTGGTGATCCGGGACGGGGAGATTGGGGAGCGGTTTCAGACCTTCGTGGACCCAGGCCGCCACCTGACGCCGGAGATCATCGCCCTCACCGGCATCACGGACCAGCTGCTCCAGGGCGCGCCCAAGCCCCGGGAGGCCCTGGAGGCGTTTTTGGCTTTCGCGGGGGGACGGCCTCTGGCCGCCCACAACGCGGAGTTTGACATTGGCTTTATCCGGGAGGGGTGCCGCCGGGAGGGGCTGGACTTCGACCCCACCTACGTGGACACCCTGATTCTGGCCCAGAACCTGCTGCCGGAGCTGGGCAAGTACAAGCTGGACATTGTGGCGGAGCACTTGAAGCTGCCCGCCTTTCAGCACCATCGGGCCAGCGATGACGCCGCCGCCTGCGGCCTTTTTCTGCCCCATTTCTTCAAGCGGATGGAGGAGGAGCTGGACGTCCACACCCTCCAGGCGGTGAACCCCGCCATGCCCGCCCTCCGTTCCAAGGGCCGGGCCAACCGCCGGCCCCGGCACATTATTCTCATCGCAAAAAACAAGGTGGGCCTGAAAAATCTCTATCAGCTGGTGTCCATGTCCAACCTGAAGTACTTCAAGCGCTCCCCCATTGTCCCCAAGCACGAGCTGGTCCGGCACCGGGAGGGCCTCATCATCGGAGCGGCCTGCGAGGCTGGGGAGCTGTTCCAGGCGGTGGAGGAGTACAAGGACTGGGCGGAGCTGAGGCGCATCGCCTCCTTCTACGACTACCTGGAGATACAGCCCATCTGCAACAACGCCTTTCTTCTGCGGGAGGGGAAGGTGAAAGACGAGGAGGAGCTGCGCCAGTTCAACCGCACCGTGGTCCGACTGGGGGAGGAGCTGGGCAAGCCGGTGTGCGCCACCGGGGATGTCCACTTCCTGGACCCGGAGGACGAGATCTACCGCCACATCCTCCTGGATACCAAGAAATTTTCCGACTGCGATGAGCCTATGCCCATCTACTTCCGGACCACGGACGAGATGCTGGAGGAATTCAGTTATTTGGGGGAGGAGAAGGCCCTGGAGGTGGTGGTGACCAACACCCGGGCCATCGCGGACCAGGTGGAGACCTTTGACCTGCTGCCCAAGGGGAAGCTGTTCCCGCCCCGGCTGGCCAACTCCGAGCAGGAGCTCAACCAGCTGGTGTGGGACAAGGTTCACGCCCTCTACGGCGACGACCCGCCCCAGCTGATCGTGGACCGGCTGAACGTGGAGCTGGGGGGCATCCTGGGGAAGTACGACGTGGTGTACATGTCCGCCCAGAAGCTGGTCCAGCGGTCCCTGGAGAGCGGCTACCTGGTGGGCTCCCGGGGCTCCGTGGGCTCCTCCCTGGCGGCCTATATGTCCGGCATCACGGAGGTCAACGCCCTGCCGCCCCACTACCGCTGCCCCAAGTGCCGGCGCAGTGAGTTTATCACCGACGGCTCCTACGGCTGCGGCGCGGACATGCCGGACAAAAACTGCCCGGAGTGCGGCGTGCCCTACGTCAAGGACGGCTTTGACATCCCCTTCGAGACCTTTCTGGGCTTCGGCGGCGGCAAGGTGCCGGATATTGACCTGAACTTCTCCGGGGAGTACCAGGCCCGGGCCCACCGCCACGCCATTGAGATGTTCGGCGAGACACAGGTGTTCCGGGCGGGCACCATCGGCACGGTGGCGGAAAAGACCGCCTACGGCTACGTGAAAAAGTACCTGGAGGCCCGGGGGCTGAACCCGGGCCACGCGGAGGAGAACCGGCTGGCTCTGGGCTGCGTGGGGGTGAAGCGGACCACGGGCCAGCACCCGGGGGGACTGGTGGTGGTGCCGGACGACCTGGACGTGGAGGACTTCTGCCCGGTCCAGCACCCGGCGGACGCGGCGGACAGCGATATCATCACCACCCACTTTGAATACCACTGCATGGAGGACAACCTGCTCAAGCTGGACATGCTGGGCCACGACGACCCCTCCATGGTCCGCATGCTGGAGGACCTCACCGGGGTCAGCGCCCGGGAGATTCCCCTGGACGACCCGGACACCATGAGCCTCTTTACCAACAGCCGGGCCCTGGGCTTTGAGAACGACCCCATTCTGGGCCCCACCGGGGCGGTGGCCATCCCGGAGTTCAACACCAAGTTCACCCGGCAGATGCTCATCGACACCCAGCCCAAGGACTTCAACACCCTGGTGCGGCTCTCCGGCTTCTCCCACGGCACCGACGTGTGGATCGGCAACGCCCGGGACCTCATCGTCAGCGGCACGGCCTCGGTTACCCAGACGGTGGGGTGCCGGGACGATATCATGCTCTACCTCATCTCCAAGGGCCTGGACCCCAAGATGAGCTTTAAGATCATGGAGTCCGTGCGCAAGGGCAAGGTGAAGAAGGGGGGCTTCGAGGAGGGGTGGAGGGAGGCCATGGAGGAGCACGACGTGCCGGCGTGGTACATTGAATCTCTGGCGAAAATTGGCTATCTGTTCCCCAAGGCCCACGCGGTGGCCTACGTGATGATGGCCTTCCGCATCGCCTGGTTCAAGGTCCATAGGCCCCTGGCCTTCTACGCCGCCTTTTTCTCCATCCGGGCCAAGGCCTTCGACGCGGAGTACTGCTGCGCCGGCCTGGAGGCGGTGAAGCGGAAGCTCCAGGAGATTTGGAGCAACAAGGACGCCACCGCCGTGGAGCAGGACCTGGCCGTGACGCTGGAGGTGTGCTACGAGTTCTACCTCCGGGGCTTCCGGTTCGAGCCCATCAGCATCTACGAGTCCCAGGCCACGCGGTTCACCCCCAAGGGGGAGGACGCCCTCATTCCGCCCTTTACCGCCGTGCGGGGCCTGGGGGAGACGGCGGCCCTGGACACGGTGGAGAAGCGGGAGGGGCAGGACTTTATCTCTGTGGAGGAGTTTGCCATGCGCTGCAACAAGCTCTCCAAGACCCACATCGACCAGCTCCGGGCCCTGGGGGCCTTCGCGGGGCTGGCGGACACCAGCCAGATTACGCTCTTTTAATTTCGCTCTGCAACCTATTGCGATTCTTAAATTGCCCCACGGCTGCGGGACAAAGGCTTTAATGAAAAAATAGTATCAATATAAGGAGAAATCATGGGGTATCAACGTGAAATGGCCTCCCTGCGGGAGAAGCTCAGCGAGGCCAACTACCGCTACTACGTGCTGGACGATCCCACCATGGCGGATCGGGAGTACGACCTGCTTCTGCGCCGCCTGGAGGAGCTGGAGCGGGAGCACCCGGAGGAGATCACCCCCGACTCCCCCACCCAGCGGGTGGGGGGCGAGGCCCTGGAGAGCTTCCGGCAGGTGGAGCACGCCGTGCCCCTGGAGAGCCTTCAGGACGTGTTCTCCCAGGAGGAGGTGGCCGAGTTCGCCCAGCGGATGGAGGAGGCCCTGGAGGAGACGGCCTACAGTGTGGAGCCCAAGGTGGACGGCCTGTCCGTGGCTCTGGAGTACCGGGAGGGCGTCTTTTTCCAGGGCGCCACCCGGGGGGACGGCCGGGTGGGGGAGGACGTGACGGAGAATCTGCGCACCATCCGCTCCATCCCCATGGTGCTGCCGGAGAAGCTCCCCCGGCTCATTGTCCGGGGGGAGGTGTTCATGCCAAAAAACGTGTTTCACAAGCTCAACCGCCAGCGGGAGGAGGGGGGAGAGCCCCTCTTCGCCAACCCCCGCAACGCCGCCGCCGGGTCCCTGCGCCAGCTGGACCCCAAGGTCTGCGCCAGGCGGCTGCTGGATATCCGGGTGTTCAACCTCCAGCTGGCGGAGGGCAGGGCCTTTGACTCCCACAGCGCCTCCCTGGACTACTTGGAGGCCCAGGGCTTCCAGGTGATACCCAGAAAGGTGCTGGAGGGCGCGGCGGCGGTGAATGCCGAGATCGCCCGGCTAGGGGAGAGCCGGGCGGAGCTGCCCTTTGACATGGACGGCGCGGTGGTGAAGGTGGACGCCCTCTCCCAGCGGGCCCAGGTGGGCAGCACGGCCAAGTGCCCCCGGTGGGCCGTGGCCTTCAAGTACCCGCCGGAGCGAAAATCCAGCCGGGTGCTGGACATTGTGGTCCAGGTGGGCCGCACCGGGGTGCTGACCCCCAAGGTGGCGGTGGAGCCGGTGCGCCTGGCGGGGACCACGGTGACCAGCGCTACCCTCCACAACCAGGACTTTATCGATGAGAAGGACATCCGCATCGGGGATACGGTGGTGCTCCAGAAGGCGGGGGAGATCATTCCGGAGGTGGTGGAGGTCCTGCGGGACCGGCGGCCGGAGGGCACGGAGCCCTACCGCCTGCCGGACCGGTGCCCGGTGTGCGGCGCGCCGGTGGTCCGGGACGAGGACGGGGCCGCGCTCCGGTGCACCGGCGCGGAGTGCCCCGCCCAGCTCCACCGCAACCTCACCCACTTCGCCAGCCGGGACGCCATGGACATCGACGGCGTGGGCCCCGCCGTCATGAGCCAGCTCATCGACCGGGGCCTGGTGAAGAGCCCGGCGGACCTCTACTTCCTCACGGCGGAGGAGCTGGAGGCTCTGGAGCGGATGGGGAAGAAGTCCGCCCAAAACGCCGTGGCCGCCATTGCCGCCAGCCGGGATCGGGGGCTGGAGCGGCTGCTGTACGCTCTCGGCATCCGGCAGGTGGGACAGAAGGCGGGACAGGTGCTGGCGGCCCACTTCGGCACCTTCGACGCCCTGGAGGCGGCCACGGAGGAGGAGCTGACTGCCATCGACGACGTGGGGGCCGTCACCGCCGCCTACATCCGCGCCTGGCTGGAGAGCCCCCAGTCCAAGCATCTGATGAGCCGGCTGAGGGAGGCGGGCGTCTCTATGGAGGCGGTCCGCCAGCCGGCGGGGGAGCGGTTCAAGGGCATGACCTTCGTGCTCACCGGGGCCCTGGAGCGCTTTACCCGGGAGGAGGCTGCGGAGCGCATCCAGGCCCTGGGGGGAAAATCCAGCGGCTCCGTCAGCAAAAAGACCACCTACGTGGTGGCGGGAGAGAACGCCGGCAGCAAGCTGCGCAAGGCAAACGAGCTGGGCATCCCCGTGCTCACGGAGGAGGAATTCGCCGCCATGCTGGAGGGGGAGGGGTAGCTATTTCCCCAATTCCGACCAGTTTCTCTTGGAGCTTTTTACAAAGTTGGCGCAGAGGGCAAATCCGCTCTTGACAGCGGCGGCGGCGGCTGGTATGCTAGGAACGATAGGGCTACAACTTCATATGCGGATGATTGATTCAGGAGAGTCCGCGCCTTTGGGCGCGGCGCCGAAGGAGCAATGCCACACTCTCTCAGGCAGCGGGGACTGGATCAGGACGAAATCTGGAAAGCGCCGGAACGCGAGGTCCGGCGCGCCGGCGGGGCAACCGGAGGCCGTTTCGGCGTCCCGGGAATCTCTCAGGTCAAGCAACAGAGGCGCAGCAAGGGGACTTGTTGCGCCCTGTTTTTATGAATCCCCCGGAATCCCTGGCGCACTGCCCGGAAGACCCAGGATACTCCAAATTTTATAAGGAGGAATTTAGGTACTATGAGTGAACTGAAGCGCACCCAACTTTACGACGTCCATGTGGCCGCGGGGGCCACGATGGTGGACTTCGGCGGATGGGAGATGCCCATTGAGTACCCCACCAAGATTGTGGCCGAGCACCTCTACACCCGCCACGCCTGCGGCATTTTCGACGTGTCCCACATGGGCCGCGTTCTGGTGGAGGGCCCCCAGGCTGTGCCCTTCCTTCAGCACGTGCTCTCCAGCAACGTCAAGGCCCTGGATCTGAACCAGGCCCAGTACGCCATCATCCCCAACGAGCGGGGCGGCGCGGTGGACGACGCCTACCTCTACCGCTTTGAGGAGGAGCGCTACCTGCTGGTGGTCAACGCCGCTAATACGGACAAGGACCTGGCCCATCTGAATGAGCAGATCAAGGCGTACGACGCCAAAATGACGGTTATTACCGGCGAGTGGGCCGCCATTGCCGTCCAGGGCCCCAAGTCTAAGGAGATCCTGCAAATCCTCTCTAAGGGCGAGGCCATCACCGAGCCGGTAAAGAACGCCCTCAACACCCTGGACTTTGGGGGACACACCGTCCGAGTGGCCAAGACCGGGTACACCGGGGAGCCTCTGGGCTACGAGGTTTACATCGAGAGCGCCGGGGCTGTCTGGCTCTGGAACCGCCTCATCGAGCTGGGAGCTAAGCCCGCCGGCCTGGGCGCCCGGGACACCCTGCGCCTGGAGGCCTGCCTGCCCCTCTACGGCCACGACATGGGCGACGACCCGGAGGGGAAGGAGATCCCCATCTTCGCCGTGCCCCTGGCCAAGTTCGCCGTCAGCTTCTCGGAGCAGAAGGGCGACTTCATCGGCCGGGAGCCCCTGACTAGGCAGTACGAGGCCTTTAAGCGGATCATGAACCGGGACTTCAGCGACCTTGCGGCGCTGCCCCGCCGCGTTCTGCCCATCACCCTGCTGGACAAGGGCGTCATGCGGGCCGGCATGCCGGTGTACAAGGGGGACAAGCAGATTGGCTTTGTCACCAGCGGCACCATGGTGCCCTACTACCGCCACGAGGGCGAGGGACTCCAGACCGTCATCCTGGAGGAGACGGCTAAGCGGTCCATCGGTCTGGCCATTCTGGACAGCGACACCCTGGAGGACGACATTGTCCAGGTGGACATCCGGGGCAAGCGGCTCAAGGCTGTGATCCCCCCGTACCACATGCGGGTGGACGCGCCCCCCTTCGCCCGGCCCATCCTCTACCGTCCGGAGGAGGAGGAAAACGCCGCCGCCTCCGGCGACCGGACCCCCAAAGCCCTGGAGCTCATCGGCAAGGCTCTGGAGAACCACGTCTGGCGGCAGGAGCGCTGCGTCAACCTGATCCCCTCGGAGATGACCGCCTCCCGGGCGGTGCGGCTGCTGTGCGCCAGCGATCCCTCCTTCCGCTACGCGGAGCACAAGAAAGTGAAGAGCTTCTACGACGCGGACGTGTTCTACTATCAGGGTACGGAGTTCATCGACCAGGTGGAGCAGCTGCTGGTGGAGGAGATGAAGGCTTTCCTGGGCTGCGCGGAGGCGGAGACCCGCTGCATCAGCGGCCAGATGTCCAACACCGCCGTGTTCTCCTCCCTGATGGACTGGAAGAACCGCCTGGACCGCAAGCGGGACGCCAAGCGCCTGGGCTACATCATGAATAACCACATCATCAAAGGCGGCCACCTCTCCGCCCAGCCCATGGGCGCCCTCCACGACTATATTGCCATTGACCCGGTTACCGAGCGCCACGCCCTGGTGAATTTCCCGGTCCTCAAGGACAACATCTACAGGATCGACGTGGAGGAGACCAAGAAGGCCATTGCGCAGTACCGGCCCGAGCTCATCATCTTCGGCAAGAGCATGGTGCTCCACAAGGAGCCTGTTGCCGCCATCCGGAAGTTCGTGGATGAGATGGGCCTGGAGACCACCATCATGTACGATATGGCCCACGTGCTGGGGCTTATCGGCGACTACTTCCAGAAGCCCTTCCAGGAGGGCGCGGAGATCGTCACTGGCTCCACCCACAAGACCTTCTTCGGGCCCCAGCGGGGCGTCATCGGCGTCAACTACAAGAAGGGCGACCTGAAATACGGCCTCTGGGAGACCATCGAGAGCCGCGCCTTCCCGGGAAGCGTCTCCAACCACCATCTGGGCACCCAGTTGGGACTGCTGATGGCCGCCTATGAGATGAACCAGTTCAAGGACGAGTACCAGAAGGCTGTGGTGTCCAACGCGAAGAGCTTCGCCAAGAGCCTGAAGGCCGCCGGGCTGGACGTGGCCGGCGACCCCGCCAACGACTACACCGAGACCCACCAGGTGATCGTCAACGTGGGCTACGGCACCGGGCCCGAGGTGGCTATGCGCCTGGAGCGCAACAGCATCATCTGCAACTACCAGGCTACCCCCGAGGAGGAGGGCTTCACCGCCTCCGGCGCGCTGCGCATGGGCGTCAACGAGATGACCCGTTTCGGCTTCGGCCCCAAGGAGTTCGACCAGCTGGCCCAGATTATGGCCGACTGCATCCTCCGGGGTAAGGAGGTGGGCGAGGATATCGCTAAGCTCCGCGCCGGCTATACCGAGATGAAGTACTGCTTCAACGAGAACGACGTCACCTCCGCCCTTAACGACCTGGCTAAAAAGTCCGGGATCTGATTGAGAGCAAACGGCATACAGTCCTTTTCTTGAAAGAAAAAGAATCAAAAAGAACTTTTATCGCAAGCTTCGCTTGCTCTTGGGCATATGCCATAAGGCGAAACGCAGTTTTGCCGCAAAAGGTTTTTCTTTGGCTGCCGTTCTTTGTTCACAAAGAACGGTAGGAATGCCATCATTATAATTAAGGAGAAAATGTGCTATGAATTTTCCTGCTGAGTTGAAGTATTCCAAGGACCACGAGTGGGTCAAGACCATTGACGAGACCACGGTGCTGGTGGGCATCACCGACTTTGCCCAGAGCGAGCTGGGCGACCTGGTATTCATCAATCTGCCTCAGCCCGGCGACGAGGTGACGGCGGAGGAGTCCTTCTGCGACGTGGAGTCCGTGAAGGCGGTTTCCGACGTCATGAGCCCCTGCACCGGCGTTGTGGCGGAGGTGAACGGCGAGCTGGAGGACGAGCCCCAGATGCTCAACGAGGATCCCTATGGCGCTTGGATTGCCAAAATCTCCGATGTCACGGCCTTCGGCGAGCTGATGACCGCCCAGGAGTACGAGGCGTTTATCGCGAAGTAAGCTCACAGTCAAAATGCCTCCAGGGCGGCGTTTAAGCCGCCCTGGGGGGTGACGTGTGGATACAACGCCTGGGGCTTGTTTGATAAATAGCAGAATGACCGGCAGCGAGAGATTTTTTGCCGGACAAGGCAAAAAATTGAAGGAATACTTTGTGTATTTCAAGATTTTTTAACGCGGTCCGGCGAAAAAAGATCCGCTGTTTGGGCGTTTTGATATTTTTCAAACATGCCCTAACTCAGGAAAGAAAGGAAGAGAGCCTATGGGCACCTACATTCCCAACACCGAGGCCCAGCGGAAGGCCATGCTCTCCGCCGTGGGCGCGGAGTGCGTGGAGGACCTCTACGCTGCCGTACCCCGGGAGATGCTGGTGGAGGCCCTGGACCTGCCCGCCGGGTGCAGCGAGCTGGAGGTCCGGCAGAAGGTCACCGCCATGGCGGCGAAAAACCGGGTCTACGCCACGGTCCTCCGGGGCGCCGGCGCGTACCGCCACTTTATCCCCGCCGTGGTCAAGAGCGTAGTGAGCCGGGAGGAGCTGGTCACCGCCTACACCCCCTACCAGGCCGAGGTCAGCCAGGGAATTTTGCAGTCCATCTTCGAGTACCAGACCATGATCTGCGCCCTGACTGGCATGGACGTCTCCAACGCCTCCGTCTACGACGGCTCCACCGCCGCCGCAGAGGCCCTGGCCATGTGCCGGGACCGGAAGCGGAACAAGGCGTACGTCTCCGCCTGCGCGGACCCCCAGACCATTGAGGTGATGCGCACCTACTGCTTCGGCTCCGGCATGGAGCTGGAGACAATCCCCGAAAAGGACGGCCGCACGGACCTCTCCGCTGTCACATTGGGGGCGGATGCCGCCTGCGTCTACATCCAGCAGCCCAACTACTACGGCAATATCGAGGATGCCCGGGCCATCGGCGAGGCCGCCCACGCCGCCGGAGCCAAGTTCATCATGGGCTGCAACCCCATCGCCCTGGCCGTCCTGGAGACGCCCGCCGCCTGCGGCGCGGACGTGGCGGTGGGGGAGGCCCAGCCTCTGGGGCTGGACATCGCCTTCGGCGGGCCCTATCTGGGCTTTATGGCCGCAACCAAGGCCATGTTCCGGAAGCTGCCGGGCCGCATTGTGGGCCAGACCCACGACGTGGACGGACAGGTGGGGTACGTCCTCACCCTCACCGCCCGGGAGCAGCACATCCGCCGGGAGAAGGCGTCCTCCAACATCTGCTCCAACCAGGCCCTGTGCGCCTTCACCGCCGGCGTGTACATGACCGCCATGGGGGCCCAGGGCATGAGGCAGGCCGCGAACCTCTCCCTCTCCAAGGCCCACTACTTTGCCGGGGAGCTGGAGAAGGCGGGCCTGAAGCGGGTCCACAGCGGCGAGTTCTTCCACGAGTTTGTGACGGAGTGCAAAAATCCGGACAAGGTGCTCCGCCGGCTGGACGAGGCCGGCATCCTGGGGGGCCTGCCCCTGGGAGAGGACCGGATTCTCTGGTGCGTCACGGAGCTGGTGAGCCGGGAGGAGCTGGATCGGGCCGCGGCCATCATCAAGGAGGTGTGCTGACATGAAGCTGATTTTTGAGAAGGGCGCGCCCGGTCAGCACCTGACCCTGCTGCCCGCCTGCGACGTGCCGGAGGTCACCCTCTCCAACGCCAGGACGGAGCCTCTGGACCTGCCCCACGTGTCGGAAACCGAGCTGACCCGCCACTACACGGCCCTGGCCAAGCGGGTCCACGGCGTCAACGACGGCTTCTACCCCCTGGGGTCCTGCACCATGAAGTACAACCCCAAGATCAACGAGGACATGGCCAATCTGCCCGGTTTCACCCAGATCCACCCCCTCCAGGGGGAGGAGACGGTCCAAGGCTGCCTGGAGGTCCTCCACGAGTCCGAAAAGCTCCTGTGCGAAGTGACGGGCATGAACGCCATGACCTTCCAGCCCGCCGCCGGAGCCCACGGCGAGTTCACCGGACTGCTGCTCATCAAGGCCTACCACACCCACCGGCAGGACACAGGGCGGACCAAGATCATCGTTCCCGACTCCGCCCACGGCACCAACCCCGCCTCCGCCGTCATGGCCGGATACACGGTGGTGAACGTGCCCTCCTCCCCGGACGGGTGCGTGGACGTGGAGGCCCTGCGGGCGGCCGTGGGGCCGGACACCGCCGGCCTCATGCTGACCAACCCCAACACGGTGGGCATCTTTGACCGGAACATCTTGGAGATCACGAGGATCGTCCACGACGCGGGAGGGCTCTGCTACTACGACGGGGCCAACCTCAACGCCGTGATGGGCGTGGTGCGCCCCGGCGACATGGGCTTTGACGTGATCCACCTGAACCTCCACAAGACCTTCTCCACCCCCCACGGCGGCGGAGGTCCCGGCGCGGGAGCCGTGGGTTGCAAGGAGTTTCTGGCCCAGTTCCTCCCCGGTCCCATGGTGGCAAAGGATGAGAAGGGGTATCACTTTACAGTGCCCGCCCACTCCATCGGCCGGGTGAAGAACTTCTGCGGCAACTTTGCTGTGGTGGTCCGGGCCCTGACCTACGTCCTCACCCTGGGCAGGGAGGGCATCCCGGAGGCGGCCAAGAACGCGGTGCTCAACGCCAACTACATGATGAAGAAGCTGGGGGAGAAGTACGCCATGGCCTATGCCGGCCCCTGCATGCACGAATTCGTCATGACGCTGGTGGATCTGAAGGAGGCTACCGGCGTGTCCGCCATGGATATTGCCAAGGGGCTTCTGGACCACGGCATCCATCCGCCCACGATGTATTTCCCCCTCATCGTCCACGAGGCGCTGATGATCGAGCCCACGGAGACGGAGAGCCAGGAGACCATGGACGAGGTGTGCCAGGTGTTCCTGGACCTCTGGGACCTGGCCCACGAGAACCCCCAGGCCCTCCACGACGCGCCCACAAAAACCCCGGTGCGCCGTCTGGACGAGGTGGGGGCGGCCCGGAACCCGGTGCTGCGCTACAACGCCGGATGATCCGGCGCATCCAGATCTTTTCCACGGACTGCACCAACCCCCACCGGAACCTGGCGGTGGAGCAGTACCTGCTGGAGACGGTTCCGGAGGAGACCTGTATCCTCTACCTGTGGCAGAACCGCCGCACGGTGGTGATCGGCTGCAACCAGAGTCCCTGGAAGGAGTGCCGCACGGCGGCGCTGGAGGCGGACGGCGGCTTTCTGGCCCGGCGGCTCTCCGGCGGCGGGGCGGTGTTCCACGACCTGGGAAACCTGAACTTCACCTTTCTGGTGAACAAGGCGGACTATGACCTGCCCCGGCAGCTGGGCGTGATCGTGGAGGCCTGCCGTCTGCTGGGCATCCCGGCGGAGTGCTCCGGGCGAAACGACGTGCTCAGCAATGGCCGCAAATTCTCCGGCAACGCCTTCTATGAGCATGGCGGGAAGAGCTACCACCACGGCACGCTGCTGGTGAACGTGGATCTGTCCAGCATGGGCCGGTACCTGAGCCCCTCCAAGGCCAAGCTGGAGGCCAAGGGGGTGGAGTCGGTCCGCTCCCGGGTGGTGAACCTGAAGGAGCTGAGGCCGGATCTGACCATCGCCGCCATGGCGGAGCAAATGGAGGAGGCCTTTCAGCGGGTCTACGGCCTCAAGGCGGAGCGCCTGAGCGAGCAGGCGTTTGACACCCGGCGGATTGAGGCGCTGGCGGAGCGCAACGCCGGCTGGGACTGGCTCTACGGCAGGGACCTGCCGGTCAGTCTGGAGTGCGAGGGAAGGTATGCCTGGGGGGAAATCTGCCTGCGCCTCTCCGCGGAGGAGGGGAAAATCCGGGAGGTCCGGGTCTATACCGACGCCATGGACTGGCAGCTGGCCCCGGCCCTGGAGAAGGCTCTGACCGGCTGCCGCCTCCGCCTGGAGGATATAAGAGCGCGCGTCCGCGCCGCCGGCCTGGAGGAGCGGACGTCGGAGGATCTGTGCGGACTGCTGGACCAGATGGATATTTGATGGAAGGTTGATTGAGAGATTGAGAAGAGGAGCGCGGGCAGCTTGCCCGCGCTCCTCTAGTCGTCCGCGCCTATTTCATCATAAAAGTCCCGAAGCAGCTCCCGCTCCGTACAGGAGAGCGCCTTGCAGAAGCAGACAAGCTCGAAGTCAGAGACAACGCGCCGGTTGTTTTCAATCCGGCTGATCTCCTGCTGATTGATATTGACGGACAGTACCTGCATTTTTGCCGCCAACTCCTCCTGTGTGATGTTTTTCCTGGTTCTCATCCGCCTCAATTGGAGGTGGATTACATTTTTATTTCCCTTAAACTCTAATTTCTTCATAGCAGCTCTACACATACTATATGTATTATTCTTGACAATAGCATATTCTATGCCTTATAATACATATTGAGAATGTAGGAAAAGAAGATGGTTTATGGAATTTTTTGCAGGCCGTTCTCCGCGCTGCCGGGGGCAGGCGGATGAAAGCGGCGGACCTCGGTACGGATGGGGCCGGAAAGTCTTGAAATAATAGGGGAGGCGGAGCCGCGCTGGGATTTTCCGGCGTGCGCATCTGCCCCTCAATTTTTGAGCGCACATGGAGAAATGAGGCAGACTGTTCTATTTTCGATAAAATTAGTTGCAGTTTTATTTCAAATCTGGTATACTATATGGGCTTTTTATGTCGCATATAATCTGCTTCACCCGCACCGCGCAATCCAAACCGGCAGGGAGGAGGCAGCGCCGCGGTTTTGCGCAGCCGTTCGTCTGAGCGAAACCGTGCGTTATACGCAAAAAGGCGTACGCCTTTTTCTGCTTTCCGCTACGCGGAAAGCAATCTCCCCTAATAGCAAACACCAGTGCTTGATCCCCTGAGCAGGACAGGACGCCGGCCTGCGGCGGGCGAGGAAATTTGGGAAGGATGGTATGGACGGACATGGATGTGTTATTGGTTGGCGGCCCCAGCAGGATGATGGACGCTATGATCAGTAAATTCAATAAGGCTGGTCACCGGCTCTATCTGCTGACTGGAAAAAAGGATAAGAGCATCTCCTATCCGCACGTATTTGCGAGATACGACTTCGCTTATGACAACGACAGCATCAATGATATCTTCGAGAGCATCAAGCCGGAACTGCTGGTTTTTATGGGCGCCTACGATACGAACTTCGACTGGCACAGGTCCCGTCAGGAGTCGGTGCGCTACACCACGGCGCTGATGAACATTCTCTCCGCCTATTCTATGGTGGGCAAGGGCCGCTTTGTCTATCTCTCCTCTGAGGATGTCTACAGCGACTCCTATACCAGCAATGTTCCGGAGCAGGAGCCCGCCTCTCCCCGTGGCTTCAAGGCCCTGGCCGTGGCCCAGGGGGAGGAGGTCTGTGAGAACTACCGGAAGGTGCAGGGCATGGACACCCTGATTCTGCGCCTGGACCACATGTACTGCGTCCCCCGCAAGGGGCAGGAGGAGAGCTCCCCCTGCTTCCGGATGTGTCTGGAGGCGCTCAAGAGCGGAAAAATCTCCGCCAACAGCCGGAATACCTTCTCCATGCTGTTCCTCAACGACGCTGTGGAGCTCTCCTACAAGGCCATGGCGTCCATTAGCCCGGAGAGCTCCCTCTACCACATCTCCTCCATGGAGGAGATCAACGAGCGGCAGCTGGCGGAGCTCATCCAGGAAAAGATGGGCTCCAGCGTTGAGCTGGTGGACACCTCGGTGGGCTCCAACTACCGTCTGATTTTGGATGGGGGCCGGTTCGACAGGGACTTTGGCCGGAAAATCTTCACCCACTACGAGGAGGGCGTCGAGCAGGTCGTCCAGTACATGAAGCGCCACAGCGATTCCTTCATCCACGCGGAGGATGCCGGAGGCGGACGGATGGGGCGGATCTGGCACAGCATCAAGACGGTCGTCGGCCGGCTGGTTCCTTTCCTGGAGACCATTCTCTGCTTTTTCCCCTTTTTCCTGCTCAACAACATGGCCGCCGGCAGCGAATATTTCAGCAAGCTGGACTTCTACCTGCTCTATGTGCTGCTCTTTGCCATTATCCACGGCCAGCAGCAGGCCATTTTCTCCGCTCTGCTGGCGGTACTGGGCTACTGCGTCCACGAGATGGGCGGGCGCAGCGGCTTTGAGGTGCTGCTGGACCACAACACCTACGTTTGGATGGCGCAGCTGTTCATCCTGGGCATGGTGGTGGGCTATATGCGCGACCAGCTCCGCCAGATCAAAAAAGACGACGCGGAGGAGATCCTCTACCTCAACGGCAAGCTGGACGATATCGCGGATATCAACGACAGCAACGTGCGCATGAAGGAGAACTTCGAGGCCCAGGTGGTCAACCAGCGGGACAGCCTTGGGAAGATCTACGACATCACCTCCAGTCTCGAGGGCTACGGGCCCGAGGAGGTTCTCTTCTACGCCGCCCAGGTGGTCTCCGACCTCATGAACAGCAACGACGCCGCCGTCTACACTGTAGCCAACCGAAGCTACGCCCGCCTCTTTTCCGCCACCTCCCCGGAGGCGCGGAAGCTGGGCAGCTCCATTGAGTATACCGCCATGGAGGAGATGTACGCCGAGCTGAAGGAGGGCCGGGTTTACATCAACCGGACCATGGCCGATAGGCTCCCCCTCATGGCCTGCCCGGTGTACGAGGGGGAGGAGATGAAGCTCATCCTGATGGTCTGGGGCATTCCCTGGCAGCGGATGACCTTGGCCGAGGCCAACCGGCTGGACATTGTGGGACACCTGATCCAAAACGCGGTGGTGCGGGCCAACCGGTACCTGGAGGCCCTGCACAACCAGCGGTACATGGAGGGGACAAACGTTCTTGCGCCGGACGCCTTTACCCAGCTGGTGGGGGCCTTCACCCAGGCCAGGGAGAAGGATCTCACCGAGTGCACCCTGCTGGAGATCAAGGCGGAGCAAAAGGACCGGGAGCGGGCGGCGGCCGCCCTCAGTGGCAGCATCCGGCAGAGCGACTACATGGGCGTTCTGGAGGACGGAAAGCTGTACATACTGCTCTCCAATACCAACGCGGAAAAGGCGCTGGGGGTCATGGAGCGTTTCCGCGGCTGCGGCTATGAGAGCTGTCCGCGGGAGGGGGCGGTGGTATGACAAGAGAGGAAACCATCTTCCTGACTGTAGTCCTTGTCAATCTGCTGATTGCGGTGCTCTACCTGCTGGTGGGAGCGCTGATCATGGTTCCCATCCGGACCCACAAGGAGAAGAAGGAGGAGACGGAGGTCACCCACGACAACCGGCGGACCTACCTGCTGCGCGCCCTGGTGATGGTGTTTTTCCCCGTGGTGGGGATCCTGTTCTTTTTCTTCTCCCACCTGCTGTTTCTCATCTCCCGGCTGCTGCTCTCCTGGTCCCACATGAACCTGGAGGACATCACCTTCCGGAAGGACCGGGTGAAAACCCAGCTGAAGGCGGACGAGGACCGGGAGCGGGGCGTGCTGCCCATGGAGGAGGCCATTGCCGTCAACGACAACAAGAGCCTGCGGGCGGTAATGATGAACACCCTGCGGGGTGATATTCAAAATTCCCTGTCCTCCCTGGCCATGGCGCTGAATATCGAGGACTCCGAGTCCTCCCACTACGCGGCCTCTGTGCTCAGCCGGGAGCTCAACGAGTTCCGCCTCACTGTACAGAAGCTCTATCTGGAGATGCGGGAGGAAGAGGAGGACCAGACGAATGCGGAGGAGCTGCTGCTGGACTACATGGACACGGTCCTCAAGCAGCAGATCTTCACCGATCTGGAACAGCGGAAGTACGTATTCATGATGGAGGAGGCGGCGGAGACGCTCTATGGCAAAAATCCCGCCCCAATTACGGCGGAGCGCTACGAGGGCGTATGCATGCGCCTGCTGGAGATACAGAGCTTTCAGGAGGCGGAGAAGTGGTGCCTGCGCCTGGCGGAGCAGCACCCGGACCAGCTGGCCGCCTACACCTGCCGCCTGAAGCTGTACTTTACGGCAAAAAACAGAGAGGGATTCTTCCGGACCCTCGCCGAGCTGAAGGGGTCCAAGGTCGTCATAGACCGGGAGACGCTGGAGCTGATCCGGACGTTTAGCTGATCCTTTTCTAAGCCGCCGGAGGCGGCCTGCCGATGACGGAAAAAGGATTTAATTGAGAAACGGTATGAGGACGAGGAGAGGATGAAATGGTATCACGCCGGAACTATTTTTCGATCACAATCATCATGTTCGTGATATTCTTCCTGTTCCAGTTTTCCAGCGTGGCGCTGGAGGTCTGGAATGACTATGAGGAAAACCGGTACGCCGAGGAGCTGGGGGCGCTGCTCCCCGCCGGCGAGGCGTACCAGGCGGGGCAGTCCCTGTCCTCCGGCCTGGTCGTGTATATCGGCGGCGCGGAGGACCCGGTGTGGGACGTGGCGCGCAGCTGGGCGGTCTATGGGAAGCGGGACGTGGAGGCGTACAGCTCCCTGTCCCAGTATCAGGCGGGCCGGGCGCCGGAGATGATTCTGCTGTCCCCCGGCGGCGTCAGCTGGAGCAGCGAGGCGGAGATCGAGCGGCTTCGGTCCCTCGCGGACGAGGGGATCCACCTGATTTTCTGCGGCCTGCCGGAGCCGGAGGCGATTGCGCGCAGTGAGAGCCTGCAAGAGCTGCTGGGCATCCGGGCGGTGGTGAGCCGGGAGACGGAGGTGGAGGGCCTCCACCTGTACGGCGGCTTCCTGCTGGGGGGCGAGGTGATCTACCAGGGGGAGACCGAGGAGGAGAACGAGGAGAAGCAGGACCTGGAGACCTCCTTCCCCTGGTACAGCCTCTCTGCGGGCACGAAGGTCTATATGAAGGGCATTCCGGCGGATGAGTCCCTGGATGTGGAGGAGCATCCCCCGGTGATCTGGCGCAGGACCGCCGGCGCGGCCTCCGTGTTTGTGGTAAACGGCGGCTATATGGAGGACGCGGCGGGGCTGGGACTCCTTGCGGCCATGACGGCGGAGATGGACCGCTACGCCCTCTATCCGGTGGTCAACGCCCAGAACCTGGTGCTGGCCAACTACCCGGGCCTGGCGGCGGAGAACAACGAGGCCATGATGCGCGGCTACAGCCAGTCCATGCAGGGCGTGTTCCGGGACATCGTGTGGCCGGAGCTGTCGGTGGCCTACCAGCGCAGCGATCTGGGTCTCTCCTGCATGATGGCGCCCCAGTTTGACTATGAGGACGACAATCTCCCGGACCAGGCTCAGCTCCAGTATTACATGCGATTGATGAACGAGCAGCAGGCGGAGGTGGGCCTCTCCGGCGTCAGCGTGTCGGATACGCCCATGGACCGGAAGCTGGCGGCGGATCAGGCGTTTATGGAGGAGGCCCTTCCGGACTACCGGTTCGCCTCCCTCTACGGCGGCGATCTGGAGGAGGATGCCCTCCGCGCCGCATTGGAGGAGGAGCTGCTCTCGGCGGTGCGGACCGTCGCGACAGAGTACCAGGGCGAAAGCGAGCTGGTGGGCTATCTCTCGGAGCGGGTCACACGGCAGACCATCCTCACCAGCGCCCTGGACTACACCTACCGGGAGGACTTCCGGGTGCGCTGCGTGGAGACGGCCCTGGGATACGGCAGCACGCTGGTGGACATGGGCCGGGTGGCCTATCCCAGCGGTGAGGACGGCGTGTGGAACGAGCTGTCCATGGACCTGAGCTGGAACCTCCAGAACTACTATCAGAAATTTGACGCCTTTACCGGGACCACGCTCTCGGAGTGCGACGGGCGGATCCGGACCTTCCTCGCCCTGGACTATGAGGAGAGCAGGGAGGGGGACGTCATCTCCCTGGATGTGACCGGCGCGTCCGGCTCCGCGTGGTTCGTTCTGCGGACCAGGGGCGAGGCGGTGGACCACGTGGACGGAGGCGGCTGGACGCGGCTGGAGGATGGGGCCTATCTGATTGAGGCAGAGGACGCCCATGTGTATATTACGCTGAAGCCGGCGGACGCCTACCGCTACATCTACGGCTGAGGGGGAGGGGTACCATGAGAATTTGCATCATAGCCGAGGGCAGCTACCCCTATGTGGTGGGCGGCGTGTCCAGCTGGGTACATAGCCTGATCCGCTCCTTTCCCAAGCAGGAATTTGTCATATTGGCGGTGGCGGCAGACCGGTCCCTCCGGGGGAAGTACGCCTATGAGCTGCCGGAGAACGTGACGGAGGTCCACGAGCTCTACCTCAACGACGCCGACTGGACGAAGCGCCGGCGCAGGAGCCGGATGAACAAGAAGGAGTACCAGGCCCTGCGCAGCCTGATTTTGGACCAGCAGGTGGAGTGGGGCGCCCTCTTCGAGCTGGCCCAGAGCCGCAAAACCTCCATGAACGGGCTGCTCATGGGGGAGGACTTCTTCAACGCGGTTAAGGACTGCTATAAGCTCAACTACAGCCAGATTGTCTTTACGGATTTTCTCTGGATGATGCGCTCCATCTATATGCCCCTCTTCTTCACCATGAAGATGAAGGTCCCCAAGGCGGATCTGTACCACTGCGTGTGTACCGGCTACGCCGGGGTCCTGGGGAGCATGGCCAAGCACTTCCACGGCGGGCGGATGCTCATCAGCGAACACGGCATCTACACCCGCGAGCGGGAGGAGGAGCTCATCCAGGCCAAGTGGGTCCAGGGGCTGTACAAGAATATCTGGATTGAGCAGTTCCGCAAGATGTCCCGGCTGGCCTACACCAGCGCGGATCTGGTCACCAGCCTCTACGAGCGGGCCAGGGAGCTCCAGGTGGAGCTGGACTGCCCGGTGTCCAAGACCATGGTGACCCCCAACGGCATCCGGATGGAGGCCCTGGCGGACCTGCCCGGCAAGACGGAGGAGGACCAGGGAAAGATCAACATCGGCGCCATCCTCCGGGTGACGCCCATCAAGGATGTCAAGACCCTCATTCAGGCCTTTGGTTTTGCCAAGGAGCGTGAGAGCGCCCTGAAGCTCTGGATTATGGGCTCCTGGGAGGAGGAGACGGAATACGCCCAGGAGTGCGCGGATCTGGTGGAGGCCATGGGCATCTCCGATGTGGTGTTTACCGGAAAGGTGGACATCCGGGAGTACCTGGGCCGGATGGATATGACCGTCCTCACCAGCATCAGCGAGGGCCAGCCGCTGACCATTCTGGAGAGCTTCGCGGCCCGCAAGCCGGTGATCGCCACAGATGTGGGCAACTGCAAGGGCCTCATCCTGGGAGAAAACGACAGGTTCGGCGAGGCTGGCATTGTCACCCACATCATGAATGTGGAGGAGATTTCCCAGGCCATGGTGGCTATGGCCCGGGACGAGGCGATGCGCCGGCGCATGGGGGAGAACGGATACCGGCGTGTGGAGGCGGGCTATCAGTTCAAGCACATGAAGCGGGCCTACCGGGACATCTACAAGAGCTTCGCGGACAGCATGGAGCTGGACTGGGAGGAGGAAGAGGAGCCCCTGGAGGACCAGCTGGCTTTGGCGCAGCGGAAGGAGGCGAGGTAAATGGCGGGCATCGGCGTTCGGTTAAACCGCTTGTTTGATAAGAATTCCATTACGACCAGCCTTGTGGGCATGGCCTACAGCACCGTTGTCACGGTGGCGCCCATGATCCTCGTCATCGCGGAGGTCCTGCTGATGGGCTGGGCTCTGGGCTTCGGCAGCGTGGGCTATGTGGAGCGGGAGCTCTTTTCCTGCACCGTGCTATACGTATTTATTTTCGCCCTGCTGGCCGTGTCCCCCTTTACCGCGGTCCTCTCTAAGTACATGCAGGACGCCATCTACGAGGAGCGGCAGAGGGACATCCTGCCTTGCTACTACCTGGGGCTGTTTCTGAACGCCCTGGTGGGCTGTTTGATGGGGGTCCCCTTCTGCCTCTGGGAGCACTTTGTGGGCGGCGTGCGGGTCTTTTACGTATTCATCGGCTTCTGTACGTTTGTAACATTGCTGATGAGCTTCTATTCCATGATCTACCTGTCCATCTGCAAATCCTATGAGCGGATCTCCCTGTCCTTCCTGATCGGAATGGCGGCGGCGTTCCTTCTGTCCCTGGCTCTGCGGTACGTCTGGCACTGGGCTGTGACGGACAGCATGCTCTTCGCTCTGATGGCGGGATTTTTCCTCATCGCGGTGCTGGAATTTACCGCGGTGAAGCGGTTCTTTGTGGAAAACAGCAGCCGCTACAAGCCGGTGATCCGCTACTTTGGCCGGTACTGGAAGCTGGTGCTGACCAACATGCTCTATGTTCTGGGACTATTTGTCCACAACTTCGTGTTCTGGACCACGGATATGCGGATCGTGGTGGTGCGCACCTTCGTGTGCAACCAGCCCTACGACATGGCCACCTGCATCGCCATGTTCACCAACATCTCCGCAACGGTCATTTTTATCTCCCGGGTGGAGATGTTCTTTCACCAAAAGTACAAGGCCTACTCGGAGTCGGTGATCGGCGCGAAGCTGGCGGATATTGAGAACGCCAAGCGGCGGATGTTCCGGCAGATCGCCAGCGAGCTGATGACCCTGGTCCGGATTCAGTTCATCATATCGGTGACAATTTACCTGCTCTGCGTGGTTCTTCTGCCCCAGTTCGGGTTTACCCAGCTGATTATGCGCATCTACCCCTGTCTGGCGGCAGGCTACTTCATCCTGTTTCTGATGTTCGCGGCCCTCCTCTTTCTCTACTACTTCAACGACATGCTGGGGGCCATCCTCACCACGCTGCTGTTCTGCCTTGTCACGTTCCTGGGGTCCCTTGCGGCCACCCATCTCTCGGAGATCTGGTACGGCCTGGGATTGCTTCTGGGGGCGTTTACGGGATGGACCGTGGCCTACATGCGTCTGCGGTGGGTAGAACGGAACATGGACCGCCACATCTTCTGCAACGGCACGCTGGTCAAGCAGGGCAATGGCCCGCAGCCTCCCGCCATGGTGTACAGTAAGGTGGAGGAGCTCAAGCAGCAGGAGGCAGCGGAAGGAGCGCAATAGGGCAATGGCGACAGCGGATATTATCAGATACGGAATGATCGCCGTAGGTGCGGTCATTATGCTGCTGAGCTTCTGGTTCCACGCGGTACAGAAGATGACGGCCGACTTGGCGGTTGTGTGGGAATTTTTGGGACTGATTCTGATTGTGATCGGGGCGGTTCCGGCGCTCTCCGCCTGGACGGTGCGCATATCGGCGGGCACGGGCCTGGCGCTGTTCTGCCTGGGGGTGGTCTGCGCCATGGGGGCGTTCCACTTCAGCCTGATGGTCTCCAGGATGCAGATGAAAAACCAGGAGCTGGCTATGCAGATCTCTCTGCTCATGGAGGAAAACGAGCGGATGCGCGGCCAACTGGCCCAGAGCGCGGCCCTCTCCGCCTCCGGGCGGTAGACGTCGGATTGACGGGTATGGAGCGAATCCTGTTTGTCAGCAACACGTTGGGGCGGGCCGGCGCGGAAAAGGCCCTTCTGGAGCTGCTCAGGCGGCTGGACAGCCGGGAGTACCAGGTGTCCCTGTACGTGCTTCTGGGCCAGGGGGAGCTGGCGGACGATCTCCCGGACCATGTCCGGCTGCGAAACCGCCGCTTTAACAGCCGCTCTGTCCTCACGGGGGCGGGACGGCTGGTCCTTGCGGGGAGCGTGCTCCGGGCATTCCTCCGAAACGGCGGCCTTCCGGGAAAGCTGGCCTCGCTAGTCCGGGCGCTGGCCTCCTCAAGGGGGCGCGTTCAGCCGGATAAGCTGCTCTGGCGGGTGGTCTCCGACGGCGCGGAGCGCTTTGACGAGACCTTCGACCTGGCGGTGGCCTGGCTGGAGGGGGGCTCCGCCTACTACGTGGCGGACCACGTGCGAGCCCGAAAAAAGGCCGCGTTCCTCCATGTGGACTACAAAAGCGCGGGCTATACTCCGGCCATGGACCGGGACTGCTGGAGCCGCTTTGACCGGATCTTTACAGTCTCCGCCTCGGTCAGGGAGGGCTTTCTGGCGGTCTATCCGGAGCACGGCCAAAAGACCGCCGTGCTGCCCAATCTCCTGGACCAGGCGGCCATCCGCCGCCGGAGCGCCGAGCCGGGCGGATTTTCCGACGGCTGGGACGGCCCGCGGCTGCTGACCGTTGGCCGGCTGACCTGCCAAAAGGGATACGACGTGGCCATAGCGGCCATGAAGCGGCTTAGGGACGCCGGATACCGGGCCAGATGGTACGCCCTGGGCGAAGGGGACCGGCGGCGGGAGCTGGAGAGACAGCTCGCAGAGCTGGGACTGGAGGAGGACTTTCTGCTCCTGGGCGCGGTGGAAAACCCCTATCCCTACTTCGTCCAGGCGGACATCTATGTCCACGCCACCCGGTTTGAGGGACGGAGCATCGCCCTCCAGGAGGCCCAGACCCTGGGCTGTCCGGTGGTTGCCTCCGACTGCGGCGGCAACCGGGAGCAGGTGGAGGACGGAACAGACGGCCTTCTGTGCCCGCTGACGCCTCAGGCGGTGGCGGAGAGGATTGCGGAGCTGCTGCGGGACCCGGAGAGGCGGGCGGCCCTGGGCGCGGCGGCGGCCGCGAAGGCGGCGCCTGAGGGGCGGGAGCTGGAGCTGCTCCTGGAGCTTCTGGGGGATGAGACATGAAGAGAAAAGACCTTCTCATCATTATGCCGGCGTATAACGAGTCGAAAAACATCGGCAGGGTGCTGGACCAGCTGGAGCGTCCGGAGATCTCGTCCATAGCGGATGTCCTTGTAATCGACGACGCCTCCACCGACGCCACCGGGCAGATCGTCCGGGAGCGCCGCCACAGCATGGTGACCAATCTCTTTAATCTGGGCTACGGCGGCGCGCTGCAGCTGGGCTACAAGTACGCGGTCCGGATGGGCTACCGGTATGTGATCCAGATGGACGCGGACGGACAGCACGACGCGTGCAATATTCCCAGGCTCTACAGGCGGCTGCGGGAGCCGGACGGAGACGGCCGGTATCCCGATATCGTTCTGGGGGCCCGGTTCATGGAGGGCAGCGGGGAGTTTCCCGTGTCCCTCTCCAAGCGGGCGGCCTACGGCCTCTTCCGGCGCACGATCCGGCTGCTGACGGGCCGGACCATCGCCGACCCCACCACCGGACTCCAGGGGCTCAGCCGCCGGGCGTTTCTTTACTACTCCAAGTACAACCATTTCGACGACAAGTACCCGGACGCCAACATGCTGGTGCAGATGCTGCTGCTGGGCTTTCAGGTGACGGAGCTTCCGGCCGTGATGTACGCCAGGACGGCGGATAAGAGCATGCACTCCGGACTGCGGCCCGTGTGGTATATGTTCCGGATGCTCTTCAGCATGGCGGCGGTGGTATTTCGGATCAGGGTTCTCAAAATGGACGCGGGGGCGGGACAGGAAGGTGCGGATGGGATTTAGAACCGCCGCCGGATTCCGTAGGGCGGAATTCCGGGAGAGCAGCCAGCCGCTGGACAACCCGGGGCGGGGCTGGTACCATATTTACCCCTTTTTGGCCCGGCCCTCGCCGGTCCCTCCGGAGGAGGAAGTCTATCTCGCCGGCGGGGAGGAGCGTCTGGCCCTGGCCCGGATCGACATCGGGGCCTACCGGTCCCGCCAGCTCTCCGACAGGGCTCTGGCCCGGATTGACAGCATTTTAGAGCTCTTCCGAACAAACGGCAAACAGGTGATTTTGCGCGTGGCCTACGACACCGCCGGAAAGGGCCTGGAGCGGGAGCCGGAGACCCTGGATCTGGTGGAGCGGCACATGGAGCAGGTGGGCGGCGTTCTCCGGTCCCACGGCGGCAATCTCCTGGTGATACAGGGAATTTTTGTGGGAAGCTGGGGCGAGATGCACGGCTCCAGATTTCTGACGGACCGCTCCATGGTCCGTCTGCTGGAGGCCATGCACCGGGCCGCGGGGGGCTGCTGCCCCATAGCGGTGCGCAAGCCCGCCCAGTGGCGGCGCGCCCGGGCCCTGGTGGACCCGGCGGTGCGCCTGGCCCTCTTCAACGACGGTATCTTCGGCTCTCAGACGGATCTTGGTACCTACGGGACCTCTGGCCGCCGGGAGGCGGGGGAGAGCTGGACCAGGGAGGAGGAGCTGGCCTGGCAGGCGGTTCACATGGACTCCCTGCCCAACGGCGGCGAGGCCCTGGCGGGCTCCTCTCCGGTGGGGTACCGCCAGGCGGCGGCGGAGCTGGGACAGATGCACCTGAGCTACCTCAACAGCGCCTACCAGCCCAGGCAGCTGGACCACTGGCGGGGCGAGTCGGTGAAGGGGAGCGGCTGCTGGGCCGGTTCCAGCGGCTTCGACTACATCGGGGCCCACTTGGGCTACCGGTTCGTCATTCGGGACGCGAGGGCGCTTCCGGGCCGGCGGCTGCGGGTGACGGTGGAAAACTGCGGCTTTGCCGGGCTCTGCGAGGAGGCGGACTGTTTCCTGGAGGCGGAGGGCCCCGGCGCTCCGGCGCGGCTGGAGGCCGACCCGCGGGACTGGCGGAGCGGGGAGCGGATCAGGCTGGAGTTTCCCCTGCCGAAGCCCGGCGGTTGCCGGCTGTTTTTGGGACTGCGGCGGAGGCGGGACGGCTGGCCCATCCAGTTTGCAAACCAGGGGGCCGGACAGCGGGCGCTCCTGGGGGAGCTGAGAGACTAACGTTCCATCTTGAAAACACGGGAAGCGAGGTATAGGAGAATGATTACGGCATACTGGATAGTTGAATACCTGAAGGTCCTCTGCGGGTATCTGTTTCTGCTGTTTCTGTGGCCATCGGTGGTGTTCAGAGCGCATTTAAGAGGCAGGGGGCCCCTGTACCAGTTCAGCTTCTGCGTTACAGCCCAGGTTGTTTTAGTCAATACGGCGGTCCTGGTCCTGGGGCTGCTCCATATCTTGAACCGGTGGACGGTGGATCTCCTCTTCTACGGTGTGTTTTTGATGTCCGCGGTCCGGAATATCCGGCTCAGCGGCGAGGACGCGGAGCAGTTCCACCGTCTGGCGGCAGGGACCTGCGGACCCAAGACCTTCCTGCTCTACATGGGCCGGCGGATTTTAGGTTGGCTTAAAAAGGAGCTTGCGGCCCTGTGGGGAATGGTCCGGCCCCGCTGGAAGGAATATGCCCTTCTGGCGGCGCTCCTGCTCTACGCCTCGGTCTACTTCTCCTGGGGCGCGTTTCAGGAGTACTCCTACGGAGCCAGCGACCTCTATACCCACCACGCCTGGATCAGTGGCCTGATGGAGGGGGAGATCTTCTCCGGCGGCGTCTATCCGGCGGCCATGCACTGCTTTATTTACGCGCTCTACGCCGCCTTTGGCGTCAATGTCTACAGCAGCCTGCTGTTTGTGGCCGGCATCCATATTGTGGTGCTGCTGCTCTCCGTCTACGCCCTGCTGCGGGAGGTATTCCGCTGGCGGTACACGCCGTTTTTCGTGCTGGTGCTGTTTCTGGTTTTGGACGTCCGGGGGGAGTACGCCTATCTGATGTACGGCATGGCCCGCCTCCAGTGGACGATCCCCCAGGAGTTTGGCCTTTACACCCTGTTTCTCTGCGCCCTGTATCTGATCCGGTACATCAAGCGGGCGGGCCCGCTGGTCCGGAAGGGCTCCGCGACCAAGGGCTTCTGGGACGAAAACCTGCTGCTCTTTGCGCTTGCTCTGGCCGCCTCGGTGGCCATCCACTTCTACGCCACCATTATGGCTTTCTTCCTGTGCCTGTGCGTTGTCCTTTTCGCGGTGCGGAAGGTTTTTGCCAGGGAGCGGTTTGTGCCCCTCCTGGCGGCGGTTCTCTGCGGCGTTCTGATCTCCGCGCTGCCGATGGTGGGTGCTCTGGCCCAGGGAAAGGAGCTCCAGTACTCCCTTAATTGGGCGATGAATGTCACCAGGGGCACGGAGGAGAAGTCCCGATCCCACCAGGCGGAGCAGCCGGAGGGCCTGGCCGCCGGGGAGGCACAAGAGGGGATCTCCGCTAGGAGGCTGGCCGCCCTGCTGCCGGAGGGAGAGGCGAACAGCGCCGCTGCCAGGCGCCTGAGCGGGGAGAGCGGCGGCGCCTCCGGCGGGCCGGCTATTTTCCGGCACGGCTATGGGGAGATCTACGGCTCCTCCGGAGCGGCGTGGATCCTTGGCCTGTCCGCGCTGACCTTGGCGCTGTGGCTGGGGCTCCGTCTGGCGGTCAGAAGGAGTCTGGCACTCAGGGGCGTGTTCCAGGAGAAGGGGGTGGCGGAGGACAATTTTGACGGCTATCTGCCTGTGCTGGCCGCCTCGGTGGTCTTTATGGTGCTGTTTGCCGCGCCCTATATGGGGCTTCCCGAGCTGATCTTCGGGCCCCGCCTGTGCGTCACGGAGCACCTGCTGATTCTCGCGGTGGCAGTGATGCCGCTGGATATGCTCTTCTTTTTGGCCGCGGCCCTCCGGGGGGAGAAGGGCCTGCATGGGGCCTCTGTCGCCTGTACGGCGGCGATTTGGGCGGCGGCGCTGCTCCTGGGCTGCTATCATGGATACCTGTACTATGAGATCACCCGGTACAAGGCGGCGGTGATGGTCAGCAGCTCCATTACCCGGACCCTCCCCAAGGACAGCTACACCATCGTCTCCACCACGGATGAGCTCTATCAGATCAGCCGGCAGGGCCGCCACGAGGAGCTGCTCACCTTTATCCAGGAGAGCGGCGGCGAGAGCTACACCCTCCCCACGGAGCACGTGTTCCTCTTTGTGGAGAAAAAGCCCCTTCAGTACGCCCAGATGCACTTCCACCGGGGAGGGAGCTGGCTGGCAGCGGAGCGCTACCCGGAGCTCTACAGGGAGAATCCGGCGTTTCTGGACAAATATCCGGAGATCAACCCGGTCGTGGGAGTGAGCCAGTGCCCCAATCTGGAGGCCTTCGAGATTTCCGAAGAGGCCGCCCGGTCGGACGCGGACCTCAGCGGCTGGCGGTTCGAGGCCTATCGGGACGGCGAGAGCCGCACCATTCTGGAGTCGAAGCTCTACGACTGGTGCCGGCGGTTTGACCGGCTGTACCCCTATGAGATGAGCGTCTACTACGAGGACGACGATTTTGTCTGCTACTATTTCAGGCAGAATACAAACTCCCCCTATGAGCTTGCAATCGGAGAAGAATGAAAAGACGGGATCAAAAGCTAAAAATGGTCGTTTTGGGCTGCGCTGCGGCCGGGGTTCTCCTGGCCGCATGCGTCGTCGCGTTCTTTGGCGTCCAAGAGCGGGGGGAGGGCCCCGCTCTTCGCGCCGCTGTGGAGCCTGTCCTTTTTACCGAGTCCGCCCGGGAGCTGAAAAACCCGAAGCGGGGGTTCTACAACATCTACAAGATTGAAATTACGGACCGGGACACGGACTACCTCACCCTGGTGGACGAGTATAAGTACGATACGGATACCACCCTCACTCTGGTGGAGATCAATCTGCACAACTACCGGGACAGGGAGCTGTCCAGAACCGGGGTATCCAATGTGGAGATGCTCTTCCGGGCCCTGGAGGCGGTGGATAAGCAGGTGATCGTCCGCTTTCTCTACGACTGGGACGGGGAGACCAGCGGCCGGGAGCCGGACAAGCTGGACATCATTCTGACCCACATGGACCAGCTGGAGGCAACCCTCCGCCGCCACAGCGGGCAGATCTTCGTCCTTCAGGGGCTCTTTACCGGCAACTGGGGGGAGATGAGCGGAACCCGGTACAGCGCCCCCCAGCAGCTGCGGCAGCTGGCGGTCCAGCTGGCCAGCGTGACAAACGACTCCACCTATCTCTCCGTCCGCGCGCCGGCCCAATGGCGGGTTATCACGAAGCTGGAGGACCTGGCGGATCTGTCCTCTAACCCGCTGGCCCAGCGAATCGGACTTTTTAACGACGGCATGATGGGAAATGAGAGCGATTTCGGCACCTACGCGGCGGCGGATGTGGAGACGACGGAGGAGTTCCCTGCGTGGGAGCGGTCAAAGGAGCTGGCCTTTCAGGACGCGCTCTGCCGCCAGGTGCCCAACGGCGGAGAAGTGATCGTGGATAACCCGTATAACGACTTTGAAAACGCGGTCCAGACCATGGCTGCGATGCATGTTACCTACCTGAACCAGGAATACGACCAGGCGGTTTTCGACAAATGGGCCCAGACGCGGGTTTCGGAGCCCGGCTGCTTCGCGGGGATGGACGGCCTCTCCTATATTGAGCGGCACCTGGGCTACCGGCTTTTGATCGCTGACACATCCTTTGCCAGCAACCGGTTTTGGAACCGACTGTCTGTGGATGTAACCTTGAAAAATGTGGGCTTCGCCCCCCTCTACAGGGAGCCGGAGGTTAAGCTGGTTCTCTGCGACGAGCAGGGGAACCGGGTGAAAGCCTTCGAGCTGCCCCAGCGGCTGCGGGAGCTGGCCGGCGGAAACGAGGCGGAAAAGGAGCTGACCATCAGCACGGATATCGATCTGGGAGAATTTCAGGCGGGGGAGTATACGCTGTATTTCTCTATGGTAGACTCGGATACGGGGTCATACATCCTCCTGGCGAACGAGCAGGAGGTGGAGCGCTATGGCTACTGTCTGGCCCACATCTCACTGGAATAGGAGCAAAGGACGGTTTGGGAACCCTGAACGGCCTTTGCTCTTGTATTTTTTGCCCAAAATTCCGCGGGATATTTGGTCGGTTTACCACTTGTAAATGGGATTGGTTTCATGTATGCTATGGGTATCTAGAAAATTAATTAAATTAAAAAATAATTTGAGCAACAGGAGGTAGGAGTTATGCCCCTTGTCCCGATGAGAGCGATTCTGGATGCCACGGAGAAGTACAACTATGCCCAGGGCGCGTTCAACGTGAATGCCGTCTGCCAGGCGAAGGCCGTGATTGAGGTCCATGAGATGTTCCGTTCTGCGGCGATCCTGCAGGGCGCGGATCTGGCCAACGCCTTTATGGGCGGCCGCACGGATTTCGCCAACGGAACCCTGGAGGACAAAAAGAAGGGGGCGCTGAACATTGCTAAGGCGGTGAAGAAGTACGCGGAGAACAGCCCAATTCCCGTAGCGCTGCACCTGGACCACGGCAAAAATCTGGACTCCTGCGTGGCCGCCATCGCCGGCGGCTACACCTCCGTGATGATCGACGGCTCCTCTCTGCCCTTTGAGGAGAACGTGGAGCTGACCAGGGAGGTTGTCAAGTACGCCCACGAGCGGGGTGTTACGGTGGAGGGGGAGCTGGGCGTTCTGGCCGGCGTGGAGGACCACGTCTTTGCCGCCAGCTCAACCTATACCAACCCCATGGACGCGGTGAAATTCTTCCGTCAGACCGGTGTGGACGCCTTGGCCATCAGCTATGGCACCAAGCACGGGGCCAACAAGGGAAAGGACACGGTGATTCGCAAGGAGATCGCCATTGCCACCAAGGAGTGCATGCTCCATGAGGGGATTGAGGGGACCCTGGTCAGCCACGGCTCCTCCACGGTCCCTCAGTACATTGTGGAGGAGATCAACGCCTTGGGCGGGGATATCCACGACGCCTACGGCATCAAGAAGGAGCAGCTCAAGGAGGTCTCCAAGCTGGGCATCCGGAAGATTAACGTGGATACGGATATCCGCCTGGCTGTGACCCGCAACCTGCGGGAGCTGTTCAGGAGCGAGGCAAGACTCCGGGACAGCGCCTCCATTGGCCCCATCTATCAGCTGCTGCTGGCGAACCCATCCGCCTTTGATCCCCGGGTGTTCCTGCCGCCCATTATGGATACGGTGATGTACGGCAGCGTGCCGGATGAGGACGTTGGGCGCATTGTGGACTGCATCGAGCGGGGGGTCAAGGAGGTCGTAGGCACCCTGGTTGTGGAGTTTGACAGCGTGGGCAAGGCTCCTCTCATTGAGGCGGTCAGCCTGGACGAGATGGCCGAGCGGTACAGAAAGAAGGGCATTTGATGGGGCGGAATATTCTCATTGCCCACGGCGGCGGTCCCACGGCGGTCATCAACAGCTCCCTCCAGGGGGTGGTGGAGGCGGCCCGGGCCCACAGGCAGGTGGGGAAGATCTACGCGGCCCGCTTCGGCGCGGAGGGAATTCTGAAGGGCGACCTCATTGACTTGACGGACGTCCCTGCCGGGACCATTGCCCGGCTGGCCCATACGCCGGCCTCCGCCATTGGCTCCTGCCGGCGGAAGCTGGGAGAGGCGGACTACCCCACCGTGCTGGAGACGCTGAAGAAATTTGAGATCGACTGCTTTTTCTACAACGGCGGCAACGACTCCATGGACACCTGCCACAAGGTCAACGAGCTGGCGAAGCGGGAGGGGCTGGATCTGCGGGTGATCGGCATCCCCAAGACCATGGACAACGACCTGGACGTCACCGACCACTGTCCCGGCTTCGGCTCCGCCGCCCGATACGCCGCCCAGAGCGCCGCCGAGCTGGCCCTGGACGCCTCGGGCCTGCCCATCCACGTGGTGGTGCTGGAGCTGATGGGCCGGGCTGCCGGCTGGGTCACTGCCGCCAGCGCCCTGGCCGCCAGGCTCACCGACTGCCAGGTGCTGACGTACCTACCGGAGGTCCTGGTGGATGAGGACAAAATGCTCTCGGACATCGAGGCGGCCTTCGCCAAGGGGAAGGGCCTGCTGGTGACGGTCAGCGAGGGCATCCGGGGCCTGGACGGCAAGCCCCTGGCGGACACCGGCATTGTGGACGGCTTCGGACACACCGTCCCCGGCGGAACCGCCCAGTATGTGACCGAGCAGATTATGAAACAGCTGGGACTCAAGTCCCGGGCGGAGAAGCCGGGCCTCCTGGGCCGGGCCAGCATCCCCTACATATCCCCCCTGGACCGGGAGGAGGCCTACGCCGTGGGCCGGTTCGCCCTGGAGTCCGCCCTGAAGGGCGAGAGCGGGTGTATGGTGGCCATTACGGCGGAGCGGAAGCCCGTGTATAGCAGCAGCTTGTTCCTGACGCCCCTCCAGGACGTGGCCAATGTGGAGAAGAAGTTCCCCCTGGAGTGGATCGTGGACGGAAACCGCATCGCGGACGCCTTCTTCGATTACGCCATGCCCCTCATGGGCGGCGACTTCCCGGAGTACGCCCTGCTGCGGTGAGGCGCGGCGTACGTAAGGCATACGGGAAGGCATACATTCTTTTCTTTTAAAAAAGAAAAGAATCAAAAGAAAATTTTAGCGCGAAACTTCGTTTCGCTTAGGGAGCAGATATGAAGCACATTTACTTGAATTTAAAGCGCTTTGACGTGCCGGTGGAGTACGGCGGGGTGAACCGTCTGGCGCCGGTGCAGAGCTGGGGCGCGGCGGTGGTGGAGGGCGCCCAGGAGGCACTGAGGAGGTACGACAGCGCCCAGGTGGAGTTTGTCCAGTACCTGCCGGAGGCCCACCTGCTGGGGGCCGCCGCGGCCAGAACCCCAGACAGCCCCGTGCAGCTGGGCAGCCAGGGGGTCTACCGGATGAATACCGCCGTTGGCGGCAACTTCGGCGCCTTCACCACCAACCGCCCCGCCTCTATTGTAAAGGCTATGGGCTGTACATCCACTCTCATCGGTCACTGCGAGGAGAGAAACGACAAAAAGGGAATTTTAGCGGAGGCGGGCGTCACGGATATGAGCGCTGTGAACCGCCTGCTGAACCAGGAGATCCGCTGCGCCCAGGAGGCGGGGCTCACGGTGCTCTACTGCATTGGAGAGACCAGCGAGGAGCAGGAGCGATGGGAGAGCGTCCTGGGTCAGCAGCTGGACGTGGGCCTGGAGGGCGTGGACCGGAGCCGGGTCGTCATCGGCTATGAGCCGGTGTGGTCCATCGGTCCCGGCAAGACCCCGGCGGGGAAGGAGTACATTACCAAGATCGCTCGCTTTGTCAAGGAGCGCACCCGCGGCATGGACGTGGTCTACGGCGGCGGACTGAAGGCGGACAACGCCGCCATGCTGGCCTCCATTGCGGAGATCGACGGCGGGCTCATCGCTCTCACCCGCTTTACGGGGGAGATCGGCTTCTACCCGGAGGAGTACCTGGAGATCATCCGGCTGTACCTGGGGGAGTAACGGATCAAGAAGAGCCTGTTCAGCGTCTCCTCGCGCACGACTTGACGGCGAGTTTTCCGTCACTTTGATTCTTTTTCTTTTTTCAAAAAGAAAAAGAGTGTATGCCTCAAAGGTGTACGCCGAAAAAGAAGATTGGAGAAATGTATGAATCTGGAATTTGAGTACGGCCAGGGGCTGATGAGCGCCCAGCTGCCGGAGGGTACGGACGTGTTTATCCCAGGGGAGACCATCCCCGATCCGCCCTGTCTGCCCCAGGACTGGGAGAGCCTCTACGCCGCCACCCTGGAGAGCATCCGGAACCCCATCGGGATGCCGGCGCTGCGGGAGCTGGCGGGGCCCGGCAAGACGGCGGTATTCGTCATCCCGGACATTGTCAAGGGCGGATGCCAGGCTACCAGCCACCGGAAGGTATCCATAAGGGCCTGTCTGGACGAGCTCTACGCCGCCGGAGTGGAGAAGAAGGACATTCTGCTGCTGATCTCCAACGGCCTCCACCCCCGGGCCACGGTGCCGGAGATGAAACAGATCCTGGGGGAGGAGCTCTTCAGCGAGTTCTACTACTCCGGCCAGCTCACCAGCCACGACAGCGAGGACTACGAGCACATGGTGGACCTGGGGACCACGGACCGGGGGGACCCGGTTCTGATGAACAAGTACGTCTTTGACTGCGACATCCCTATTTTGATCGGCCACACCCAGGGCAACCCCTACGGCGGCTACTCCGGAGGCTACAAGCACTGCGCCACCGGCATCACCCACTGGCGAAGCATTGCCAGCCACCATGTGCCCCAGGTGATGCACCGGCCGGACTTCACCCCCGTATCCGGAAAGAACCTGATGCGGACCAAGTTCGACGAGATCGGCATGTGGATGGAGGAGAAGATGGGCCACCCCTTCTTCTGCTGCGACGCGGTGCTGGACACCTACTCCCGGCAGATCGCCATTTTCTCCGGCTATGCCAAGGAGATGATGCCTAAGAGCTGGGAGGTGGCCGACAGGCGCACCTATGTGCCCTTCGCGGAGAAGAAGTACGACGTGATGGTATTCGGCATGCCCCAGAGCTTCCACTACGGCAACGGCATGGGCACGAACCCGATTCAGATGATGCAGGCCCTCTCCGCCCAGGTGATCCGCCACAAGCGTGTAATGAAGGACAACTGCGTGATCATCTGCTCCTCCATCTGCAACGGCTACTTCCACGACGAGCGCTGGCCCTACCTGCGGGAACTCTACGAGCTGTTCCAGCACGACTACATGAACATCCTGCCGGACATGAACCGGTATGGGGAGTATTTTGCCACCAATGAGGAGTACATCCGCAAGTACCGCTTCACCAACGCCTTCCACCCCTTCCACGGCTTCTCCATGATGAGCTGCGGCCACATTGCCGAGATGAACACCGCCGCCATCTATATCGTGGGGGCTCAGGAGCCGGGGATCGCCCGGGGGATGGGGCTGAAAACCAGGGCCACCTTCGAGGAGGCCCTCTCCGACGCCATGAAGAAGTACGTGGGACCCAACCCCAACATTCTGGCCCTGCCCAAGACCTTCAAGGTGGGCGCGGTCCACCTGTGCATGAGGGATGAGCCCTACGACGGCACCAATGGGTGGGGCGGCTGACGCCGCAGCTGTTCCACCCACTTTGATAACGGGAGGCTCCGGCTGCTGCTGCCTGACGGCGACGACGCGTTTCAGCGCGCTGCGGCGGCGCGGGGCTTCCGGCCTACCCAGGACCGGGACCCCATCTCCGCGCTGGATATCGACGCCTTGCAGGCGTGGGAACTGCCCGATGGGTTCTCCCTTGTGAGCTTGTGCTCGCCGTCGTGGCGCCGGATGGAAACTATGTCTCCCACTGCGGTACGTGGTACCGGCCGGAGGAGCCTGGTGGAGCCAGTGGCCACCGACCCGGATTACCGCGGAATGGGACTGGGGAGAGCGGTGGTGTCGGAGGCCCTCAGACGCTGCGGCGAGCTTGGAGCGAAGCAGGCGGTGGTGGGCTCCGGACAGCAGTTCTACTACAATATGGGCTTTTATCCCATTTTCTCTGTAACCTACTGGGAAAACCAACTGACAGCGGGCTCTGAGAGAATTGCCGCGGGGCGGATAAGGGTTCTCTTGCTTTAAGTGCTTTAAGCGGGAGCCATTGAGAGAGGAGTGTGAGAGGGATAAGGCAGTTTTGCCGGAAAAAATAACCGGAGACAAGGAAAGTGAAAGGAATGTGCCATATGAACAAGCAAGCGAAGAGACCATTGACCGAGGCGGAGAAGCGGACAAAGCTCATCAACTGGGGATGGCTGATGCTCTCTCTGGCCGTGGCGCTGGTGGTGTGGTTCTGCCTGTCCATCGGCAAGAAGACGGGCCGCAGCTTCCCCTTTATCCCCGCCGTGATCGACGGCATGAAGACCATGCTGGACCGGGACGCGCTGCTGGGCGACTTTGCCAGCAGTATGATCTCCGTAGCCATGGGCTTCGGCCTGGGCTTTGTCACCGCGCTGCCGGTGGCGTTCCTCATGGCCTGGTACACCCCGGTGCGCCGGATCATTGAGCCTTGGATCAACTTCATCCGCAACATCCCCGCCCTGGCCTACGCGCCCCTGATTGTCATCATGCTGGGCGTGGGCCGCGCCCCCTCGGTGGTGCTGATTTGGATCTGCACCTTTATGACCATGTGCATCACCATTTTCCACGGCATCCGCAACATCGACAACACCCTGGTCAAGGCCGCCCGGGTCCTGGGGGCCAACGACATGGACATCTTTTTCCGCATCACCCTGCCCGCTACGGTGCCCTTCATCCTCACTGCCGTGCGGCTGGGACTCAGCGCGGGCCTGACCACCCTGCTGGCGGCGGAGTCCACCGGCGCCCAGGCCGGCCTGGGCATGCGTATCCGGACCCTCCAGACCACCTTTGAGACCAACGCCATGCTGGGCTACATCATTCTCATCGGCATCATCGGTACGCTGCTCAACTCCCTTGTAAACTTTATTGAAAGGAGGCTGACGTCATGGCAGGAGAAGCGGGAAGAAGCGTAAAGATTGAGATCAAAAACGTAAAAAAGGAATACCACGGCGACCACGGCACCACGGTAGCCCTCAACGGGGTGGACCTGAACATTATGGAGAATGAGTTCATCTGCGTGGTGGGCCCCTCCGGCTGCGGCAAGTCCACGCTGCTCAACATCCTGGCCGGCCTCCACGAGGCCAGCAGCGGCGACTGCTTCCTGGACGGCGAGCGCATCGTGGGCACGGACGTGAAGCGGGGCGTTGTCTTTCAGCAGTACGCCCTGTTCCCCTGGCAAACGGTGATCCAGAACGTCATGTTCGGTCCTCAGATGAAGCGGCTGCCCAAGGAGCAGTGCAGGGAGATCGCCCGGAAGTACATCAAAATCGTGGGTCTGGAGGACTTTGAGAACTCCTACCCCAAGGAGCTCTCCGGCGGCATGAAGCAGCGGGTGGCCATCGCCCGGGCCTACGCCAACGACCCGGAGGTGCTGCTGATGGATGAGCCCTTCGGCGCGCTGGACGCCCAGACCCGGGCCCAGCTCCAGACCGAGCTGCTGAAAACCTGGGAGCAGGAGAAAAAGACCTGCTTTTTCATCACTCACGACGTGGACGAGGCGGTGCTGCTGGCCCAGCGGGTGGTGATTATGTCCGCCCGGCCGGGGCGCATCAAGCGGATCGTGGACATCGACATCCCCTATCCCCGGGACCAGGGCACCAAGAGCGAGCCCCGGTTCATGGAACTGAAGGCCGAAATTTGGAACGAGGTCTATCAGGAGTACCTGGAGGTACGCAAGTAGCGTCAGAAAAGCGAAGCCGCTTTTTTGAATACAAATTGAATTTGGAGGAAATGAAAATGAAGAAACTGACCGCGCTGCTGCTGGCGCTTGTCATGGTCATGGGCCTGGCGGCCTGTGGCGGCAACAACGGCGGCAACAAGCAGAAGGAGGACGACCCTCCCACTCAGACCAACAACCCCGACGAGACCCCGGACGACGCCAACGAGCCCAGCGAGCCCGCCGGTCCCGAGCCCATCACTCTGCGCATCGGCTACATGCCCAACTACGCCTCCCTGTGGGGCGTGCTCTCCGCCATTGAGCAGGGCTATTTCGCCGAGGAGGGCATCACCATTCAGCTGACCGAGTTCCCCGACGGCCCCGCTGAGATCTCCGCCATGGAGGGCGGTTCCATCGATCTGGCCTACATCGGCAAGGGCGCCCACCGCCTGTGCATCACCGGCAGCGCCGTGATCTTCGCCCCCAGCAGCGTCCACACCGTGGATAAGGTGGTCTGCATGCCGGACAGCGGCATCGAGTCCGTAGAGGATCTGGCCGGCAAGACCATCGCCTACAACGCCGGCTCCTCCTCCGAGTCCACCTTCAACAACGCCCTCACCGTGGCCGGCCTGACCCGCGAGGATGTGACGCCCATGGAGCTGAGCATTGACAACGTGGTGCCTGCCGCCGTGTCCGGCTCCATCGACGCCGCCGTGTGCTGGAACCCCTACTCCGGCCAGATCCTCCAGCAGGTGGAGGGCTCCTATGAGATCGAGTTCGCCGACGGCTCCACCAACATCTCCAGCTGGATCTGCCTGCCCGACTACGCCGAGGCCAACCACGACATCCTGGTCCGCTTCACCCGGGCCCTCTTCAAGGGCATGGACTGGGGCTCCCAGGTGGAGAACTATGAGACCGTGGCCGGCTACTGCGCCGAGCAGACCAAGACCGGCGTAGACGCCCAGCTGATGCAGGTGGGCGACGCCCACTGGTTCAACATCGCCGACCTGACCGCCGGCATGTCCGACGGCACCATCAAGGGCTACTACGAGGGCATGCAGAACGACATGGTGAAGGGCGAGAACATCACGCCTGAGGAGGCCAAGGAGGACGTGAGCGATTTCGTTCTCTTCGACATTATCAGCGAGGCTCTGCAATAAGCACATAGACCCCTCTTCCCACGGAAACGGAAGAGGATGGGCCCGGTGGAGCGATGTTCCATCGGGCCCATTTCATAAGAGGAAACACAAAATGCAGCTTCAAATTACATGGAGCCCCGAGAGCGCGGCTCCCCTGGCCTTTGCCGCCGGAGAGCTCCGGCGCTATCTCGCCCAAATGCTGCCTCAGGAGGGGGGCCCGCTGGAGATTTCCCTGGCCGCGGAGGGGGAGGACACCGCACCGGAGCGGTTCTCCGTCCACATGACGGCGGAGGGCGGCGCGATTTCCGGCAGCGGCCCCCGGGCGGCGCTGCTGGGGGGCTACGACTACCTGCGCCGTCTGGGCTGCCGCTTCCTGGGGCCTGGGGAGGGCTGGGAGAAGGTCCCGGCCATTGACCGGAGCCGCCTTGCGGCGGACTATGAGAAAACGGCCTCCTTCCGCCACCGGGGCGTGTGCATCGAGGGCGCGGACTCCCTGGAGAATATTCTGGATTTCATCGACTGGCTGCCCAAGGCGGGCTACAACAGCTTCTTCCTGCAATTCAAGCTGCCCTATGCCTTCCTGGAGCGCTGGTACCGCCACGAGAAAAACCCCCTGCTGGAGCCGGAGGCGTACACGGTGGACGACGCGGCCCGGGACACGGAGGTCCTGGAGGCGGCGGCAAAGAAGCGGGGCCTTCTGCTCCACCGGGTGGGCCACGGCTGGACCGGGGAGGTTCTGGGCTATCCGGCCCTGTCCTGGAAGCCGGACGAACGGCCCCTGGAGGCATCCAAGCGGCCTTTGGCCGCCCAGGTGGACGGCGTGCGGGGCCTCCGGGGGGGCGTCCCGGCCAATACCAACCTCTGCTACCACAGCGCTCAGGCGGTGGATGCCTTCGCGTCCCTTGTGGTGGACTACGCCAGAAGCCATCCTGCCGCGGACTACCTCCACATCTGGCTGGCGGACGAGTACAACAGCGTGTGTGAGTGCGCCGGCTGCGTGAAAACCACTGTTTCCGACCAGTACGCGGCGCTTCTCAACGAGATCGACCGCCGCCTGACGGCGGAGGGGCTGGAAACCCGGCTGGTGTTTCTGCTGTACCAGGAGCTGCTCTGGCCCCCGGTGCAAGAGCGTCTGAGGAATCCGGACCGGTTTGTGCTGATGTTCGCCCCCATCAGCCGGACCTTTGAGGCGTCCTACTGCCTGGAGGGGGCTCCCAGGGAGATCCCTCCCTTTGCGCGCAACCGGATCACTCTGCCCACGGACCTGGGGGAGAATCTAGCCTTTCTCCGGGGCTGGCAGAAGGTTTTCTCCGGGGAAAGCTTTGTCTACGACTACCCCCTGGGCCGGGCCCACTACGGAGACCTGGGGTACGTCCACATAGCCCAAGTAATCGGCAGCGACATCAAAAAACTCAGGCAGATGGGGCTGGACGGCTATATCAGCTGCCAAGAGCTGCGCTGCGCCCTGCCCAACGCCCTGCCCAACTATGTGATGGGCCATACCCTCCTGGACGAGGGAGCGGATACGGAGGAGCTGATTGACGAGTATTTTACCGCCGCCTACGGCGAGAGAGCCGGGGCGGTCCGGGAGTATCTGGGCGCGCTCTCCCGCCTGAGCAGCTGCGACTATGTCAACGGCAAGGGGAGCCGGACCAATCCGGACATGGTGAGGCGGATGGAGGAGGCTGTGGAGACCGTCCGGGCCTTTGCGTCGGAGCCGGGGGAATCGCTCCCCTGGAGGCTGCTGGCCTACCACGGGCGGTACGTATGCCGAATGGCGGAGGCGCTGCGCCGTCTGGCCATGGGGGACAGGGCCGGGGGCCGGGAGGCTTGGCTGGCTCTGAGAAAACTGATAACGGAAAACGAGAGGGAGTTCCAGCCCTGTTTGGATGTCTACCGGGTGCTGGAGGTCACTGAAAAATATACCGGCTTTGGTGCATAAAGAAAGGAGCAGTATGGGACACAAATATTATACCTACAATAGGGAGGAGCTTCTGGCATCGCCAAAGCTGCCCCTGGAGGTGATGGAGGACAATGCCGCCGTGTTTCAGGCGATTGCCCGGGAAATGGTGGAGGAGATCCGTCGGAAAAACGATCTGGGGGAAAAGACGGTCTTTATCTGCCCGGTGGGCCCGGTGGGCCAGTACCCCTACTTTGTGGAGACGGTCAACCGGGAGTCCATCAGTCTGCGAGACGTCTGGTTCCTGAATATGGACGAGTACCTCACGGACGACAGGGAGTGGATCGCCAAGGACCACAAGCTCAGCTTCCGGGGCTTCATGGACCGGGAGGTCTACTCCAAGATCCGGCCTGAGCTGGTGATGCCGGAGTCCCAGCGGGTCTTTCCGGACCCCGGCGCGCCGGAGCGGATGGGGGAGCTCATCCGGGAGCTGGGAGGCGTGGACATCTGCTTCGGCGGCATCGGCATCAACGGACACCTGGCCTTTAACGAGGCCCGGGAGGACTTGACGCCGGAGCAGTTCCGGGATCTTCCCACCAGGGTGCTGGAGATCTCACCGGAGACCCGAACCGCCAACGCCATCGGCGACCTCAACGGAGCCATTGACGATATGCCCCACTGGTGCGTCACCATCGGACTGAAGGAGATCTACGGCGCGCGGAAGGTCCGTCTGGGCTGCTTCCGGGACTGGCACCGGGCGGTGGTACGCCGCGCGGCCTACGGCGAGCCCTCCGCCCACTTCCCGGCCACCCTGCTGCAGAGCCACCCGGACGCGCTGCTGCGGATGACGGAGTTTGTGGCGAATCTGCCGGAGTAGCGGCCCCTTGCGAAGACGCGGATTCTATCATCAAATCACATATATCGAGAGGTGATGAAATGCCATTTGAACAGGGCGCGAATCTGCCGCGGGTGAAGGTGAGCAACCAGTCGGCTATTCTGCGGACCATTTATCACAACGGACCCATCAAGCGGGCGGAAATCGCCCAGCGGCTGGGGCTGACCCTGCCCACTATTACCACCAACGTCAACACCATGATCGCCGCCGGCATTGTTCGGGAGACCGGAGAGGCTGTGTCCGGCGAGGGATATGTGGGACGGAAGGCCCATCCGGTGGATATTGTGCCGGAATCCAGGCATTTCATCGGCCTTGAGATTCAGGGGGGCTGGCGGACAGCCTGCCTGCTGGATTTCCGGGGGCAGCTCCTGTGCGGCTGCCGGGACGAGACCCCCTGCCGGGACTATGGCAAAAATCTGGAGCTGGCCCGCGCCATGATCCACAAAATTCTCTCCTCCTGCGGGCTGCGGGTCAGTGACCTGGCGGGACTGGGGGTCTGTGCGCCGGGGCTGGTGAGCAGCGAGCGAGGAATGCTGGATCTGCGGCCCAGCTACAGCTGGTTTCAAAAGGATCTGCGGGGGGATGTGGCGGCCCTGCTGGGATATGGCGGCTCCATCAGCGTGGAGAACAACGCCTGTGCCAGGGCCTATGGCGCACAGCTCCTCCAGCGGGAGATCCTGGGCGGCGCCCAGACCTTTGCCTATCTCTTTATTTCCGAGGGGATCGCCTGTCCCCTGGTGCTCAACACCGCCAGTTCCTTTGGTTCTATCGTGGGCGCGGGGGAGGTTGGGCACATGGTAATGGAACCCAACGGCCTGCCGTGCAGCTGCGGCAATCGGGGCTGCTTGGAGGCCTACTCAAGCGATCGGGCCGTTATCGCCCGCTGTGAAGAGGCGATGGAACGGGGAGAGGTTCCTGGGCTGAAGGAGCTGTGCGGGGGAAGGACTCCCTCCATGGCGGAGCTTCTGGAGCGCCAGGCCGAGGGAGACGCCGCGGTGAGGGAGACCGTTGAAAAAGCGGTGTACACCTTGGGGGTAGCGGTAGCCAATATCATCAACTTCGCCTGCCCCAGCATGATGCTGATTGAGGGAAAGCTGTTCCAGCTCCAAGAGAATCGGGACAGTCTGCTGCAGACGGTCCGGCGGAATCTGTGCAATGTGATTCGCTCAGATACAGAATATGTTTTTGTGGCGCCGGACAGCTTCAGCGGAGCCAGGGGCGCCGCGGCTATGGCCATCTGCAAGGATCTGGAGACGTATAATCAGATCGGCTGAATACAGGTTCTAAGCCGGGTCTGGGCGTCTGCGGGTTGTAGGCGCTGAAAGGGAGTGTGTATCTTGTTGCTGTTTTTCCTGGTAAGCCTCTTGGCCAGCGCCGTAGGCGCGATCTGCGGCATCGGCGGGGGCGTGGTCATCAAGCCCGTGCTGGATATGCTCCATCTGGAGACGGTGGCAACTATCAGCTTTTTATCCAGCTGCACGGTGCTGTCCATGAGCTGCTACTCTGTGGGCCGGTCCATGCTGGCGGGGGAGCGGCGGGTGTCCATGGCCATCGGAACGCCCTTGGCGATAGGAGCCGCCATCGGCGGCCTTATAGGGCAAAAGCTCTTTTCCGCCGTGCGGGCTATGTTCGAAAATCCCAACATGGCCGGGTCTGTGCAGGCTGTCTTTCTGGCCATCGTGACTACCGGAACCCTGCTCTACACCATCAATAAGAGCAAGGTCCGAACCCACCGCATGAAAAATCCCCTGTTCTGCGCCCTGATCGGGCTGGCACTGGGGTGTGTGTCCAGCTTTCTGGGAATTGGCGGCGGTCCCATCAATCTGGTGGTCCTCTACTTCTTCTTCAGCATGGACACCAAGACCGCCGCGGCCAACAGCCTGTACATCATCCTCTTCAGCCAGCTGGCAAGCCTGCTGTCTGTGCTGGCCGGGAACAGTGTGCCGCCCTTCCAGTGGCCGGTCCTTGGCCTGATGGTGGCCGGGGGAATCGGCGGAGGAATTCTGGGCCGCGCGCTGAACAAGCGGATGGACAATCGGGCCGTGGAAAAGCTGTTTATGGCTCTGATGGCGGTGATTATCCTCATCAGCATCTACAACAGCTGGCGCTACGCCATTTGAGCGAACCATATTGGAAACAGCCGGTCCCCATTGAGGGACCGGCTGTTTCCATATTGTAACCACATTTTGGTTGACAGTGTAGACCAAATTGTGATATGATAGGTCTACAGTATAAACCAGGGAGGTACGCGAGATGGAGGAAGTCAAACTGACCAGCGGCGAGTGGAACGTGCTCAGCTGCCTCTGGGAGGAGAGCCCCCAGACAGTGATGCAGCTGGTGGCCCGGCTGAAGGAGCGCGTGGGCTGGGCCAAGAGCACCACCATCACGACCCTACGCCGTATGGAGGAAAAGGGGCTGGTCCACTGCGAGGTGATTGGCAAGGCAAAATCCTATACACCTACTGTAGAACAAGAGAAAGCGGTAATAGCGGAGACCTACAGCTTCTTAAACCGCATCTACCGGGGCAGCGTGGGGCTGATGCTCAGCGCCATGGCGGAGCGGCAGGAGCTGAGCAGGGAGGAGATTCAGGAGCTGCGGGATATCCTGAAGAGAGCGGAGGAGGGAAACTGATGGCGGAGTGGATTGTGTCCTCCTGTCTGGTAATTGCGGCGGTGCTGGCGGTCCGGTCCGGGCTGGGGAGGCGGATCAGCGCAAAGCTCCGCTACGGCCTGTGGGCGCTGGTGCTGATGCGGCTGTTGGTGCCGGTGCAGCTGTTCACCTCCCCGGTGGCGGGGCTTACGATCAGCTACAGCGTGCCGGAGGTCCTCCGGGAGGAGAGCGTCTATGTGCTGCCGGTCCAGTCCGCGCCGGCGTCCGATATGGCAGACACCGCCGTGGGGGAGGACGGGGCCGTTTTTGACGCCAACTCCTTCGGCTACGCCCGCCTGGAGGACGGCGGGGCCACACTGCGCCGCTACGCCCTCCGGGTCAGCCCCCTGGAGCTCCTGGGCTGGCTCTGGATGGCGGGGGCGCTGGCGTTGGGGGCGGTCCTGCTGGCCGCCAATCTCCGCTTCGCCGCCCGTCTGCGGCGGGTCAGGAGGCCCCTGGAGGGGGCGGGAGGGCCGCTGCCGGTGTACGTGGCGGAGGGACTGCCCTCGCCCTGCCTCTTCGGCCTGCTCCGGCCGGCGGTCTATCTGACGCCCCAGGCCGCCGGGGACCCGGCCATGCTCCGGCACGTAAAAATCCACGAGCTGACCCACTACCGCCACCTGGATCACCTGTGGAGCGTGCTCCGGGGCGCGGCGCTGGCGATCCACTGGTGGAACCCCCTGGTGTGGCTGGCGGCGTTCCTCAGCCGCCGGGACGGCGAGCTGGCCTGCGACGAGGGGGCCCTCCGGCAGCTGGGCGACGGGGAGCGCCGGGCCTACGGCGAGACGCTGCTGGCCCTGGTGACGGCCAAGGCGGGGCCCCGGGACCTCCTCAGCTGCGCCACCACCATGACCGGGGGAAAGCGGAGCCTGCGGGAGCGCGTGCGCCGGATCGCCTGTCAACAGAAAACCCTTGTCAGCGCGGCAATAGCAGTGATTTTCCTCCTCTCCCTGACGGCGGTCTGCGCCTTTGGCCGGATGACGGGGGACACGCCGCCCGCCTCCGAGATGGAGCCGGACTTCAGCGCACTGCCCTATACGCCGGACCTGAACCGGGACGGCGTACAGGAGCAAATCCTGCGCAAGGGGCTGGGCGAGGGGGACCTGCCCGGAGCCTTCCGGCTGGAGGTGGTCCAGGGGGACGACCAACTCTGGTCCGACACCCTGGACGAGACCCACGGCAGCACCTGCTTCCTCTATCGGGAGGACGGTCTGGACTATCTGCTGGAGTACCTGCCCGAGATGCAGCAGGGGGCGTGTACCTACGCCTACCGGCTGTTCCACCTGGAGAACGGTGCGGAGGTGACGGACCGGGAAAACTCCGTGGCTTTTGACCTCAATTTCGACTCCCAGTACCACCGGTTTGACCCCGCCGCCATTGCCGCCTTTATGGAGGAGGTCAACGGCCTCATCGGCCGGAGCGAGCTGCTGGTGAACACCAACCGCTGGTTGGTGCACCTGGAGGAGAGGGAGGACGGCAGCTTGTACGACGACATCCTCTCCGTCCTGCACCACCCGGGGGAGGACCTGCACGGCCTGCCGCTGCTGGAGGCCCTGGAGACCTACGCCCGGCAGTCGGAGGACCATCCGGATGACACCAACTCCCCTCTGGGAAATCTGCTCTCGGAGCTGGAGGCGGAGGACATTGCCGCCATTGAGGACGATGTGGAGGCCGGGGAGCTGGTCCGGCTGCTCCGGGAGGCGGCGTCCAACCGGCTCAGCCGGTTCCATGAGTACGCCTGGTTCGGGGAGGAGGAGGCCTGGACCTGGAGCGCGGCGGAGCTGACGGCCGCCATCCAAAGCGGCGGGACGCTGTATCTGCTGGCCTGCGACTCCGGCAGGGTGGAGCTGGCCTATGAGACGGCGGAGGGCTGTACTACGGCCTTCTATGAGTCGGCGGAGCTCCACAGCCTTATCCTCCAGAGGGGGCGGGCCTATTTCCGGGAGGAACTGCCCTATGCGGCGGACCTGGACCACGACGGGGAGCCGGACCGGCTGATTCTGCGCAGCAGCACACAGGACGCAAACGCGTTCCTTCTGGGATGTATACACAGTGAGCACACCTGGTCCGGATACGCCAATACCTCCCACGCGGGCTGGAACGCCCTGTTCCTCTGCCGCCTGGACGGGCAGGACTATCTGCTCCAGTACAACCCCTACATGGGCAGCGGAATGTGCTCCTATCAGTACAAGCTCTTCTATCTGGAGGAGGGCGGGGAGGTGGTGGTTCAGGAGCGGGACATCCTCTTTGACCTGATGTTTGTCCGGGATTTTTCCGATATCCACTCCTTCGAACCCCGGGAGATTGCGGATTTCATGGAGGAGATCAACGGCCTGCTGGAACACAGCATCCAGCTGCTAAATACGGACGGCATCCTTCTGGGGACATTTGAAAAGGAGGGGCGGCTCTATGACAGCCTATGGTTCCTGGATGATGACGGCTTCCAGCGGGACAAGAGCAAATCCCTGCTGGAAAATCTGATTTTGTATCAGAATCACTGCCTCGCTCTGGCGGCTGTCCCCACAGCGGCGGAGATCTTCTCCGAAATCAGGGAGGAGGACCTTCTGATGGTGGCCAGTCCGGCGTCCCATGTCTACCAGACGGAGCTGGCGGTGGCGCTGAACGCCATTGCGGACTGGACCTCTGCGTGGAATGTGGAGGGCTGGGAGGCCCAGCGCTGGGCGGTGGAGGTCCTGTATACCAGGGCTGGCGACACGGGGGAGCAGTCCATGACCCTGGAGTGGGGGACAGCCGGCAGGGAAGAACTGGTCCGCGTCACCCTGTCCGGCCAGGCCACGGCGGTGCAGTATTCTGAGAATCCCAGTGTGGACGGGACGTACCTCCACGACGTGCCCTACAGCTTCTGCGTATATGTAAAGGACGAAGCGTTCTGTGATCTTGTGGAAACTCTCTCCGCAAAAAAACACAATTGAACAAAGCTAATATTTTGTTCAATTGCGGGAGGGATCCAGCGTGGTGGTCTGCGCACCCACTATCGATGAAGCGTATAAAGTAACGGCAACAGCCGGTCCCCGGGGAAGGGGACCGGCTGTTGCTTATAGGACCATAAGCAAAACGAAGTTTTGCGCCAAAAGTTTCTGTTGATTCTTTTCTTTTCAAAGAAAAGAATGTATGCCTACTTCGCCAGCACCTTCTTGAGCTTGGCGAACCGGGGCAGGCCGTCCACCTTTTTGAGCTTGGTCTCGCCTTGGATGAGGGGGAGGGCGTAGTCCACGTAGGCCTGCTCAATGCCGTTTTGGTCGGCGTTGATCCACTCCAGGGGCACCTTCTTCTCAGTGTTGGCCACGTCGGTGAGGTTGAAGAGCTTGGTCTTGCAGACGTACTTGCCGTCCTCGATGGAACGCTCAAAGCCCACCATCTTGTCCGTGAGGCCGGCCACGGCGTTTTCCACGGCGGCCCGACCGGCCATGAAGGACTCGTCAATGTCCGTCTGGGAGGCCAGGTGGGCGCCGCAGCGCTGGAGCAGGCTCAGCTCAATGCCCCGGACCTTGGCGCCGGTCTCCTTCTTGACGATCTCCGCCAGCATGGCGGCCAGACCGCCCAGCTGGGCATGGCCGAAGCCGTCGGTAGCGCTGGTCTTGGCCTCGGAGACAAAGGAGCCGTCGGCGTAGTGGATGCCCTCGGAGACGGCCACCATGCAGTTGCCCTTCTCGGCGTAGACCTTCTTCACCTCGGCGATGAACTTGTCCATGTCGAAGTCGGTCTCCGGGAGGTAGATGAGGTCAGGGCCAGCGCCCATGGCAGTCGCCAATCCAGCGGCTGCGGTGAGCCAGCCGGCGTGGCGACCCATGATCTCGATGACGCAGATCATGCCGGTGTCGTAGACCCGGGCATCGTGGTAGACCTCCATGCAGCTGGTGGCGATATATTTGGCGGCGGAGGCGTAGCCGGGGCAGTGGTCCGTGCCAAAGAGGTCGTTGTCAATGGTCTTGGGCACGCCCATGACGCGGCACTCGTAGCCCACCCGCTGCATGTACTTGCTGATCTTGTTGCAGGTGTCCATGGAGTCGTTGCCGCCGTTGTAGAAGAAATAGCGCACGTCGTACTTCTTGAAGATCTCCAGGATGCGCTTGTAGTCCGTGTCGTCCACGTCCGGGTCCGCGATTTTATAGCGGCAGGAGCCCAGGGCGGAGGAGGGGGTGTAGAGCAGGTTCTCCAGCTCCTCGGCGTCCTCCTGGGACATGTCGAAGAGCCGGTCGTTTAAAACGCCCTTGATGCCGTGTTCAGCGCCGTACACCTTGGTGATGGCGTCATTGTCCAGAGCTGTGCGGATAACGCCGTAAGCGCTGGCGTTGATGACGGAAGTGGGGCCGCCGGACTGGCCGATGATGCACGCGCCTTTCAGTACATTCATTGGTGATATCCTCCTGTTTCTGGTAGTTTAGGGCATGTTTGAAAAATATCAAAACACCCAAGCAGCGGACCTTTTTCCGCCGGACAAGGCAAAAAAATCTCTCGCTGTTGGTCATTCTGCTATTTATCAAACAAGCCCTAGTGGTAAATTTCACCTTTTACCAGTATAGCAAGGTTTTTCTCGTTTGTAAACAGAATTTTTCCCAATTTTTTGGCCCTTTGGTGCAGCACGATATAGCGACCACAGTTAAAAATCGGTAAAGTTTAGGGCCGCCCAGGTGGCCGCAGGCCACCGGACCGGTCGTTGACGCCGTAGGCGGCAATGACGGTCCCAAAAGGGCTATGCTCGCGTCATTGGGCCTTGCGGCCCAACGACCGCAGGGGCGGCCAGAGGCCGCCCCTGCCTAAGCCGCGCAGAGCGCGCCCACGGGGCGGAGCCCAATATTTACACGCTCATTCTCAACTGCGGTTACTATAAAGCGGAAATAAAAAACGCGCCTCCGGGCGCGTTTTTTATAAGGTACGTTATTTCAGCTCCTGAATGGACACAGCGGCCCGGTGCTCGATGGGCTTCCACTCCACCTTCCCAAAGAGGGAGACAATCGTAACCGGCACATAGGTCAGCATGAAGAAGGGGAAGGTGAAGGTATAGAGGACCTTTTTCCACGGAGCTGCGTGGATGCGGCGCCACTGGGTAGCGGTGGTGATGGCCCCCGCCAGAAACAGCAGCACGTAGGGGACCGCAAAGGCGGTCAGTCCGTCCGCCAGCAGGGGGAGGATCGTTCCGCCGCTGATGAGCTCCAGGATTGAGGCGGCGGCGCCTGCCACGGCTCCCATAACCGTCAGCACGATGGCCGGCGCAATGGACAGCAGCAGGTCCAGGCAGGACAGCCAGTTTTTCCCACCCAGGCCGGCCGCCAGATGGCCGCCCTCCCGGCAGAGAATTCCGGCGTTGCCCCGAACCCAGCGCATCCGCTGGCGCCAGGACTGGCTGAAGCGGGTGGGCTGCTCGTCGTAGAACTCCGCCTCACCGCAGTAGCCGATCCGCTCTCCGCTGAGCACGCTGTGGACGGTAAACTCCGTGTCCTCGCTGAGGGAGTGGAAGGGCCAGCCGTTGCAGCGGAGCATCACCTCCCGGCTGAAAACGAAGCCGGTGCCCGCCACCACGGCGCTGATACCCAGGCGGGCCCGGGGGGCGTTGAGGAAGGCGGCGTCCCGGAGGAACCACAGGGCGCAGCCGGCGGAGATCCAGCTGTCGCCAAAGTTCTTGGAGTTGCGGTAGCTGGTGACGATCTGGCAGTCCGGGCCGAAGGTCTTATTTATTTGGGAGATGTAGTCCGGACGGAGCAGATTGTCCGCGTCAAAGACAAAGTATCCGTCAAAGAAGTCGTCTCCCCTGGTCTCACGGATGTGGCTGAGCAGATAGTTGAGGGCGTAGCCCTTGCCCACCAGCCGGCGGTCAAAGCGCTCGTATACCTCCGCGCCGGCGTCCCGGGCCGCCTGGGCGGTGTTGTCGGTGCAGTTGTCCGCCACCACGAAGGTGGTGACAAGCTCCGCTGGGTAGTCCTGGGCCTGAATGCTCTCCAGGAGCTTGGAGATCACCGCCTCCTCGTTTCTGGCGGAGATGAGAACCGCGTAGCGGCGGAGGGGAGCCGCCTTCTCCTTTTTTTTCTTTCGGGCCGTCAGGGCGACAGGAAGGTAGAGCATCTGGTAGAAGTAGCAGACAAAGAACAGAACTCCAATCACCCGATTTACGTACTGCAAGAATGTAAGAGCGCTCATGACTCTCTCCTTTCCCGCGCCCGGCAGACGGCGCGATAGACCAGCAGTCCCATACCGCTGACAGCCATTGTGATAATAAATACGGCGGCGGCAAAGGCGTAATCCCCCATGCCGAGGGCGTCGCCGCCGACTGTGGATGTGATGATGGAGGGGAGGGGGGCGGTCGCGCTGATGATGAGCCAGGAGGCCAGGGGGAGCTTGGTGAGCCCCACGATGTAGCACAGCAGGTCTTTTGGCGTACCGGGGAGGAAGAAGAGGAAAAACACCCAGAAGGTCAGCCGCCGCTCATTTTGCAGAAACCGCAGAGACTGAAATTTCTCCTTGGGAAAGAACAGCTCCACCGCCTTCGTGCCAAAGCGCCGCACCAGCAGGAACACCGCCAGCCGCCCGGCGAAGGCCCCCAGCAGGCACAGCAGCGTCCCCTCCACCGCGCCGAAGGCGTACCCGGCCGCGATCTCCAGGGGCTCGCCCGGGATGATCGCCACCACAATCTGGAGAACGATCATCCCCAGAAAGAGGAGGGGCCCCCAGATGCCCTGGCTGTCCACCCAGGCCCGAAAGCGTTCCGGCTCTTTGGCAAACTGAATGAGAGGCCGTCCGGCATACCAGCAGACCAGAGCGGAGAGAATCAGGAAGAGAAGAAGCCCCACTCCCACAATCCACTTTTTCTGCTTTTGGGATAAGGTTCTGGCCATGGTCCGTACCTCTCTTTCTCTAGCTGCCTGTATTGTACAGCAGCTTCTATTAAAATGAAAGCGGGGAAAGTTATAAGTTTTCTTTAAGAAGCTCTCCCGATGGAGCCGGCGCGTATCTCAGGGGAGTAAGAACCTGTATTCACAGCTTCGAACGCCGTTGGCGATACAGGTGTGTTGACGATTTTCTCGTCTCTCCACGCGCCTGCCCCCTTTTCCTGGAGGACCGGCGAGGAAGCCCTGGAAAGAAAAAACCGCCCCTTGGCGCGATTCCCCTGTTGACAAGGGGGAAAACTGTGCTATAATACCTTCAGAATCTGCGGAAAGCAATTCGGGAACGAGTTCCGGACAGCGGCCCAGAGCGAGCGGGGGAGGGTGCAAGCCCCGCGGCGGAGCGTCCGGCGCGGCCACTTCCGAGCAGGCGGCGACGAGCCGCACGGTCCGGCCCCCGTTATCGGGCTGATTGAGATGTCCCGTTTGGGATAATTAGGGTGGTACCGCGAGAACCTTCGCCCCTATGCGGTGGGCGTGGGTTCTAAATTTTTTTGTAGAAAAAACGGGCGGCAGGCGGCTGAACCGCCCAGGCGCCCTTCGGGAGGCCAGAAACAATGAAAGGCTGGAAATCCTTACCGGTAATAGCTGTATTTCTGTTGCTGCTCGCTGGCTGTCAAGGGAATCCCCTTCCCAGCGGGATGGAGGAGGAGACCCTGCTGGAGGCGGGGCAGGAGGTGGTTTTGCAGGTGGTGGACGGCGACTATGAGGCAATTTACGCCGCCTTCCGGCCGGACGTGGCGCAGACCATGACCTCCGGGGACATCGAGGAGCTGGTGCTGCGCCAGCTGGACGGGGCGGGGGAGTATCGGGAGATTACCGACCGCATGGCTACCGGCCAGTCCTCCCAGGGGGAGCGCTACGGCGTGGCGGTCTTCTACTGCTCCTATACCAGGGACAAGGTCCTCTTCCGGGTGGCCTTTGACCCCCAGATGTCCCTCATCGGCCTGGAGGTAAAGCGCCAATAGCGGAGGCCGTTTTTTGAGGCGGCACGGCGGGCCCCGTACTCCTATTTTTTTCCAAAATGGACAGCTTCTAAACTACATAACTGGAGGCATTACAAGTTGAATCATCTCCTGACCAGGCGCGGCAGCGCTCTTTGGAAACGCTTTCGAACTTGGTTTGCAAATACCTTTGGCGGTACGGAGGCCGCCCTGTGCCAGATGGGCGCCCTCTCGGCGGCGCTGGTGGGCGGGACCGCCCTGTCCGCCGCCTACTGGCCCGGCGCTCTGGGCGGCGGCGTGCTGTGCGGGGCGGTCCTCGCCCTGCTGGAGCTGGCACTCTGGCTGGCCAGGAAGCTGCTGGACCAGCTTCTGGGCCGAAGTCTGGGGTGTCTGATGGCCTGGACCCTGCTGCTGTGCTCCATCGCCTATATGACGGAGCAGGGGGCGAGGGAGGGCTGGACCTGGCGGGTGCTCCTCTTCTCCGGATTCGCGGCGGCGGCGCTGGGGCTGCTGGCGGCCTCCTGGTGGAGCGTCCTGGTCCGGCGGCGGCTGAAAGCCGCCCCCTTGGCTGCTGGATTGCTCTCCGGAGCGGCCGTGTCGCTGCTGGCGGCGTTCCTGTTTACCAGCGGCTTTGATGACGACCGGGTTTCCCGCTACCTGGCCCTGACCAGACCCCAGGAGTCGGAAATCCCTCTGGACGTTGGACAGGGGCCCCTCCAAACCGCTGTGCTGGATTACGGACCCGGCGCTCCCCTGGAGGCTGGAACCGTGGATCTGACCGCCTTTATGAGCCGGGACACCGGCAGCCTCACGGGCCGCTATGTGGACGCCTACTGGGACTACCAGCTGGACAGCGTGCCCATGCAGGGGCGGGTCTGGTATCCGCGGGACCGGGAAAACTGTCCGGTCCTCTTCATCGCCCACGGCAACCACGAGATCTCCACACCCTCCTACCTGGGCTACGACTACCTGGGGAGCTACCTGGCATCCTACGGCTACGTGGTGGTCTCCGTGGACCAGAATGCCTGCAACATGCTCACCGGCGAGAACGACGGCCGGGCGGTGCTCCTGCTGGAACATATCGGCTTGCTTCTGGAGTACAACGGTCAGCAAGGGAATCTCCTTTACAGAAAAATCGACCCGGAGCGCATCGCCATTGCCGGCCACAGCCGGGGCGGGGAGATGGCGGCCACGGCGGCGCTGTTCAACCAGTATGACCGCTACCCGGAAAACGGCAACATCGCCTTTGACTACGGCTTTGCCATCCGCTCCGTCATCGCCATCGCCCCCACGGTGGACCAGTACCGGCCGGCGGACCACAGCGTGGAGCTGGAGGATATCAATTACCTGCTTCTCCACGGCGCGGCGGACCGGGATGTCACCAGCTTTATGGGCATGAGCCAATATGAGAAGATCTCCTTCACCGGGGATGGCGGCTATTTAAAAACCGCGCTGTACATAGCCGGAGCCAACCACGGCCAGTTCAACCAGCTGTGGGGGGCCTACGACCAGGCGGGGCCCTCCGGGCGTCTGCTCAATGTGGAGGACCTGCTCAGCGAGGAGGACCAGCAGAAGATCGCCCGGATCTTTATCAAAACCTTCCTGGATGTCACGCTGCTGGGCGACAACAGCCGGCGGGACCTGCTGACGGACTGGGACAGCTTTGCCTCCCAGCTGCCGGAGACGGTGTACGTCCAGTGCTGGGAGAGCTCCGGCTTTACCCCCATCGCGGACTTTGAGGAGGACTCGGATCTGGAGACCGCCTCCATGGAGGGCGCGGGGATAGAGGCTGTGGGCATGAACCTCTGGACGGAGGAGCAGGTGGGCTTTGGTGGGGCCGACACCCATGCGGTCCGGCTGCGCTGGCACGGGAGGGGGTCGTACCGTCTCTCCCTGCCGGAGACGGATCTGACGGGCCGGGCTCTTGCCTTTGACCTCTGCGACCTGGACAGCGCCGCCGTGGAGCGGGGGGAGCTGTCCCTGACAGACGCCGAGGTGGTCCTGACCGACGCCTCCGGTGTGGAGGCCTCCGCCCGGATCAGCGATTTTACCACGGTCTTTCCCATTCTGGCGGTGCGCACGGACAAGCTGGACTTTCTTTTTGACACCTGCGTATACAAGCGGGCCTTTGCCACCGCGGCAATTCCGGCGGAGGGCTTCCTCTCCCAGGAGAGCTTTGATTTCAGCCGGGTCGTGGGGATTTCCTTTGTCTTTGACGGTTCGGGACAGGCGCTTTTGGATAATATTGGAGTGGAGGGCCGGTGAGCGGTCTATTCCTCCAAAAAATTGGGGGCCAGACGCATCCCCGGCCGGACCCCTAGGGCGAAGCTTTCGGCTCCCCAGTGGAACCGGAGGCCGGCCAGGCAGTCCGCCAGGCTGAGCTCCGCCTCCCGGGTGAGGAGCTGTGTCTCCTTCAGCCGCCGGATTTTGGCGTCCTCCCTTTGAGAGAGCTCCTTCTGTAAATCCCGGACATAGTTTTCATAGAGCCATTGGTAGGTTTCATTCATTTTTCAAGGAGGTGCTAAGGGGTTGGGAGAGAATATGGAAATAAAAATGCCGGGCTAATCGGTACGCCTGAAAGAACTGAGAAAAGAAAAGGGCCTTAAACAGGCGGAGATGGTGAAACTCCTGGATTGCAGAGTAAACCATTATCAAAAAACCGAGTATGGACAGGTTAACATTCCATCCCTGACGCTTGAGTTTCTGGCAGACTGCTTTAAGGTGTCTGCGGACTACCTGCCGGGCAGGTCGGATGTGAGGAAATCCCAGTAGGAGCGGGGGCGGTACTTTTTGCCCGTGCAAAAGGCACCCAAAAACACGCCGGGGGCTAAACGCCCCCCGCTGGGCCGCCTGCGGCGGCCTTACCGCTAAAAGCGCCGCTTCGCGGCGCTCCACGGGACCCCTGCTGTTTTTACGGGGGACTTTACGCAGTGCGCCGGAAGAGCGGCAGGCGGAGCCGGACGAACGCCAAGGTGGCAGAAGGACGCTTTTGACTCAGCGGCTTCGCCTGGCGCTTTCCACCGGCACTGCGTAAAGCGGGGGACCGGGGGTGAACCCCCCGGGACCTCGTCAAGATAGGCGCCCGCTGCAAAAACGGCTGATTAATGTATAAATTTTTGAAATAAAAGGAGAGAGTCCCATGCACAAGTCCTACGGAGTCAACGAAATCCGGGAGATGTTTCTGAAATTCTTCGAGAGCAAGGATCATTTAAGACTGCCCAGCTTCTCCCTGATCCCCCAGAACGACGCCAGCCTCCTGCTTATCAACAGCGGCATGGCCCCCATGAAGCCCTACTTTACCGGCGAGGTGGAGCCCCCAAGGAAGCGGGTGTGCACCTGCCAGAAGTGCATCCGCACCGGCGACATCGAGAACATCGGCAAAACCGCCCGCCATGGCACCTACTTCGAGATGCTGGGCAACTTCTCCTTTGGCGACTACTTCAAGAGGGAGACCATCGCCTGGTGCTGGGAGTTCCTTACCAGCCCCGACTGGCTTGGCCTGGAGGCGGACCGGCTCTATCCCTCCATCTACGAGAAGGACGACGAGGCCTTCGAGATCTGGAACAAGGAGATGGGCATCCCGGCGGAGCGGATCTTCCGCTTCGGCAAGGCCGACAACTTCTGGGAGCATGGCGCGGGACCCTGCGGCCCCTGCTCGGAGATCTACTACGACCGGGGGGAGGCCTACGGCTGCGGCAAACCCGGGTGCACCGTGGGCTGCGAGTGCGACCGGTATATTGAAATCTGGAACAACGTGTTTAGCCAGTTTGAGAACGACGGCCAGGGCAACTACTCCGACCTGAAGCAGAAGAACATCGACGTGGGCGCGGGCCTGGAGCGCCTGGCCTGCGTCAGCCAGAACGTGGAGTCCCTCTTCGACGTGGATACGGTGATGAATATCACCAACAAGGTCAGTGCCATTACCGGGGCCACCTACGAGCAGAGCCACAAGATCGACGTGAGCCTCCGGGTGATCACAGACCACATCCGCTCCGCCACCATGATGATCTGCGACGGCGTGCTGCCCAGCAACGAGGGGCGGGGCTACGTCCTCCGCCGCCTCCTCCGCCGGGCCGCCCGCCACGGGAAGCTCCTGGGCGTAAACCGGCCCTTCCTGTATGAGGTGTGCGCCACCGTGATCCAGGAGAACGAACGGGCCTATCCGGACCTGCGGGAGAAGGAGGCCTATATCACCCGCATCATCCGCATGGAGGAGGAGAGCTTCGCCAAGACCATCGACGGCGGCATGAAGATTTTTACCGAGATGCTGGAGGGCCACAAGGCCAAGGGGGAAAAGACCTTCTCCGGGGCCGACGCCTTCAAGCTCTATGACACCTACGGCTTCCCCATCGACCTGACGGCGGAGATGGTGGCCGAGGAGGGCATGGACGTTAACCAGGAGGAGTTCAAGGCCCTGATGGAGGAGCAGCGCCAGCGGGCCCGGAAGGCCCGGGAGGCCCTGGGCGACCTGGGCTGGGCCGGCGTGGAGTTCGGCAAGGACGTGCCTGCCACGGAGTTCGCAGGCTACGAGAACGCATCCATTGAGGGCGCGAAGGTGGTGGCCCTGGTGGTGGAAAACGAGCTGGCCGAGATGCTGATGCCCGGCGTGGAGGGAATCGTGGTGCTGGACCGAACGCCCTTTTACGCCGAGATGGGCGGCCAGGTGGCAGACCACGGCTTCCTGGAAAATGGGGGCTGCCGGTTCACTGTGGCGGATGTGCAAAAGAACAAGGGCGGCAAATATATGCACTACGGCAGAATGGCCGAGGGAATGCTCAAGGTGGGCGACACGGTGCGCGCCCAGATTGACCCCGAGCGCCGCAAGGCCGTTGCCCGCGCCCACACCGCCACCCATCTGCTGGATAAGGCCCTGCGCACCGTGCTGGGCGACCACGTCCAGCAGGCGGGCTCCCTGGTGGAGGAGGACTATCTCCGCTTTGACTTCACCCACTTTGCCGCCATGACGGCCCAGGAGCTGGGCGAGGTCTCCCGGGTGGTCAACGACGCCATCCTGGAGGGCTATCCGGTGGAGGCCAGGGAGATGCCCATTGAGGAGGCAAAAAAAACCGGGGCTATCGCCCTGTTCAGCGAGAAGTACGGAGACATTGTCAGGGTGGTCAACGTGGGAGACGGCTACTCCGTGGAGTTCTGCGGCGGCACCCATCTGGACAACTCCGCCAAGGCGGGGCTCTTCCACATTGAGAGCGAGTTTTCCGTGGCCTCCGGCGTCCGCCGTATTGAGGCGGTTACCGGCAGGCGGGCCCTGGCGGAGATGAACCGGTTCCAGGATATGCTGTTCCAGGCCGCCGCCGTGCTGAAGGTGAAGCCGGTGGAGCTCAAGGAGAAGTCCGCGCAGATCACCGCCGAGATGCGGGAGCTGCGCCAGACCATCGAGAAGCTGAAGGCCAAGGAGTTTGTCAGCGAGGCGGATCAGTTCCTCATGAGCGCCAAGACTGTCAAGGGCCTGAAGGTGCTCTCCATGTCCCGCAGCGGCCTCACGGCGGACGATATGCGGAAGCTGGGCGACTTCCTCCGGGACAAGGAGCCAGGCGTGGCGGCCCTGCTGGCCAGCGTCAGCGATGGGAAGATCACCTTCCTGGCCGTCTGCGGCAGGGAGGCCGTGGCCAAGGGCGTCAAGGCCGGTGATATCATCAAGACCATCGCCCCCATCTGCGGCGGCAGAGGCGGCGGCAAGCCGGACAGCGCCATGGGCGGCGGCAGCGACCTGCTCAAGCTGGATAACGCCCTGGCCGCCCTGGACGATTACGTCAACGAGCACGCCAAGGGGTAGGACGCGTAGGGCATACGGGTTGGGCATACATTCTTTTCTTGAAAGAAAAGAATCAAAAAAACTATAATGACTTGGACTTGGCTGCCGGCGGGCCGAGTCGTCCCGCTCTGCGAACGCGCCGCTCCATTTGTGCAGGGCGCGACGACCCCGGCGCGCTGGATGATACCTTATGATGATACCTTATTTGGAAAATAGGATAACCTTGTGCGTATGCGAATGAAAGGAGGCAATTCCATGCTGATCGATTTTTCCAACATAGAGGAGCAGGTCATCCCCGGCTTTTTGGGCGGGGAGGGCACCTTCCGGCCCCGGATGCGGGTGGACGAGCTGGGCAAGATCATGCGGGCCGTCCTGGAGCCCGGCTCCTCCATCGGTCTGCACACCCACGAGACCAGCAGCGAAATCATCTATATTCTGAAGGGGACAGGAAAGGTGCTCTACGACGGGGAGTACATCCCCCTGAAGGCGGGAGACTGCCACTACTGCCCCAAGGGCCACGCCCACAGCTTAATGAACGACAGCGGGGAATACCTGGAGTTTTTCGCCGTTGTGCCGGTACAGTGAAAGGGAGGGGTTCCAATGTCTGACTGCCTGTTCTGTAAAATTATTGCCGGGGAAATTCCCAGCAGCAAGGTCTACGAGGACGAGCTCTGCTACGCCTTCTACGACATCAATCCCCAGGCGCCCACCCACTTCCTGGTGGTGCCCAGGGACCACATCCAGTCCGTCTCCGCCGTGACGGAGGCTAGCGCCCACCTTGTGGGCCACATCTTCGCGGTCATCGCCAAGCTGGCGAAAGAACTGGGCTTCGGGGAGGCGGGCTACCGGGTGGTGTCCAACATCGGCGAGGCGGGCCAGCAGACCGTGCCCCACCTCCACTTCCACGTGCTGGCGGGCCGGGACATGACCTGGCCTCCTGGCTGAGGCGCGCTCTATGTATTACTACGTTTCCGGCGCCGTGGCCCACATTGAGCCCTATCTGGCGGTGGTGGACAGCGGCGGCGTAGGCTACGCCTGCCGCACCACCTCCTACACCCTCTCTCAGATCAAGAAGGGCGATAAGGTGAAGCTCTTCACCTATCTCAGCGTCCGGGAGGACGCCATGGACCTCTATGGCTTTATCAGCCAGGAGGAGCTCAAGCTCTTCCAGCAGCTGATCTCCGTCAGCGGGGTGGGACCGAAAGCGGCTTTGGGTATTCTCTCCTCCAGCAGCCCCGCCGACCTGGCCATGCGCATCATTACAGGAGATGAGAAGGCCCTTACCGCTGCCCAGGGGGTGGGGAAAAAGACCGCCCAGCGGGTGATTTTGGAGCTGAAGGACAAGCTGGCCAAGGGCCAGTCCATCTCCGCCTCCGGCGAGAGCGTGTCCGGGCCGGCAGTGACGATCATCCCGCAGAACAAGCGCAGCGAGGCTGCCGCCGCTCTGGCGGTGCTGGGCTACTCCCAGTCGGAGATTAACATTGCCCTCAGCGGCATTGACATGGACGGCCAGCCCCTGGAGCAGGTGATCCGCCAGGCCCTGAAGCGGATGGCAAAATAGAGGAAGTAAACCATGAGCATTGATTATTCCAGCAAGGAGCCATTTGTAGAGGAGGAGCCCCTGGTCACAACCAGCCTCATCCGGGAGGACGAGGGGGAGTACTCCCTGCGCCCCAAGACCTTCCGGGAGTACATCGGCCAGGAGAAGGCCAAGGGCAATCTGGAGGTCTTTATCCAGGCGGCGAAGATGCGCGCCGAGCCCCTGGACCACGTGCTGCTCCACGGCCCCCCGGGGCTGGGCAAGACCACCCTCTCCGGCATCATCGCCAACGAGATGGGGGTCAATATCCGCATCACCTCCGGCCCGGCCATTGAGAAAGCGGGGGACCTGGCGGCGCTTCTCACCAACCTCAATGAGAACGACATCCTCTTTGTGGACGAGATCCACCGGCTCAACCGCTCCGTGGAGGAGGTGCTCTACCCCGCCATGGAGGACTACGCCATTGACATTATTATAGGGAAGGGGCCCTCCGCCAACTCCATCCGCCTGGACCTGCCGAAATTCACCCTCATCGGGGCCACCACCCGGGCGGGGCAGCTGTCCGCGCCCCTGCGGGACCGCTTCGGCGTGACGCTCCGGCTGGAGCTCTACACCACCGAGGAACTGGCCCTCATCGTCACTCGCTCCGCCGGCATTCTGGACGCGCCCATTGAGCGGGACGGCGCGCTGGAGATCGCCCGCCGCAGCCGGGGCACCCCCCGCATCGCCAACCGGATGCTCCGCCGGGTGCGGGACTTTGCCCAGGTGGTGGGGGACGGCGTGATTACCCGGGCCTTGGCGGACAAGGCTCTCACCGCCCTGGAGGTGGACTATCTGGGCCTGGACAACATCGACCGGCGGATGCTGCGGGCGGTAATCGAGTTCTATGGCGGCGGTCCCGTGGGCCTGGAGACCCTGGCTGCCACCATCAACGAGGAGGCGGTCACGCTGGAGGACGTCTACGAGCCCTACCTCATGCAGATCGGCTTTCTCACCCGCACGCCCAGGGGGCGCTGTGTCACCGGCAAGGCGTATCAGCACTTGGGGCTGACGCCCAATGGCGGCGGCATGGAGCAGATTACGTTCTGAGCCCTCCGTGGGAGCGCAGGAGGGCGGACCACTGGTCAAAGGAGGCGAGAAACATGGCCTCCAGCTCACAGCACTCGGTGCGGCCGTAGGAGCGCTGGACCTCCTCCAGAAGCTCCCGGTGCTCCGGCGGCAGCCGCTCCCAGAGGGCGCGGCCGGCTTCGTCCCGCCGCTGCCGCTGGGCGTAGTAGTCGGTGGCGCCGTAGTATTCCTCCAGGGTGTTGTCCAAAATGTAGTCGTAGAGGGTTTCCATGAGCTTGTCCATTGTGGTATACTCCTTTCAGAAGATACTTCTGTTATACTTCTTTTCTTGAGAATATCAGCATCTTTTTACGAGAATCTTTTTTATCGTGATTATCGGAGGCGCATATGTTTCGATACAAGGTAAATATATTAGAAGAGCTGAAAAAAATAGGGTATACCAGCTATCGGCTTCGGCAGGAAAAGGTTCTTTCGGAAGGAACCTTGCAGAAGATGCGCGTTGGGAGTACGGCAATCAATCTGGAGAGCCTGGATCCGATCTGCGAGCTGCTGCAATGCCAGGTTGGGGATCTGGTGGAGTGGACGCCTGGGAAATCCATCTGATTTGCCGGCCTGGGGCGGGGGCGATACTTTTTGCCTGTGCAAAAAGTATCCAAAAACACGCTGGGGGCTAAGCGCCCTCCGTCCCCTGCTGTTGTACGGGGGGATTTCACGCAGTGCGCCGGAAAAGCAGCAGGCGAAGCCCCCGAATCAGAAGCTTTCTACCGATAGAGCGAGACGAACGCCAAGGTTGCAGAAGGACGCTTTTGACTCAGTGGCTTCGCACGGCGATTTATACCGGCACTGCGTAAAGCAAAGGGGTCTGGACCTTGGTCCAGCGCTTTTTTGGTAACTTTTTGTGCGGACAAAAAGTTACCGGGGGCGTCCGGGGGCGGAGCCCTCGGGCTATCATATAGCAGGCACTCCCCCTGAAAAATCAAAAAAATTATAAGGAGACATCTTATGGGAAAGCTCTTTGGAACCGATGGTATACGTGGAATCGTCGGAGAGAATCTGACCGCAGAGCTGGCCTACCGGGTGGGCCAGGCGGTGACGGCGGTCCTCTTCGAGGCAGAGGGCCGCGCCCCTCTGATCACCATCGGCATGGACACCAGAATTTCCTCCGACATGCTGGAGGGGGCCCTGATCTCCGGTATCACCTCCGTAGGCGGCGACGTAATGCCCCTGGGCACCATCCCCACCCCCGCCGTGGCCTATCTGACCGTCAAGGTGGAGGCCGATGCGGGCATTGTCATCTCCGCCAGCCACAACCCCTTTGAGCACAACGGCATTAAGGTGTTCAACAGCCAGGGCTACAAGCTGCCGGACGCTCTGGAGGACCGGGTGGAGCAGAAGATCCTCTCCAACGAGCCCATTCCGGTCAAAAAGGGCGCGGAGATCGGCAAGCGCATCCACGGCATGAAAAACCTCAAGCATGAGTATATTAAGCACCTGGCCGACACCATTCAGGACGATCTGAGCGGGCTGCGGGTCCTCATCGACTGCGCCAACGGCGCCGCCGCCGCCACGGCTCCGGATCTCTTCGCCAGCTTCGCCATTGAGGCGGACTTTATCCACAAAAAGCCCAACGGCGTGAACATCAACCTGAAGTGCGGCTCCACCCACCTGAAGAGCCTGGCCGCCATGGTGACGGCGGGGGAGTACGACCTGGGCATCGCCTTCGACGGGGACGCGGACCGCTGCCTGATGATTGACGAACAGGGGAACGTGGTGGACGGCGACAAGACCATGGCCGTCTGCGGCCGGTACATGCGGGACCAGGGGCTGCTGACGGGCCGCACCATCGTTGGCACGGTGATGAGCAACCTGGGACTCCACGAGTTCTGCAACAAGAACAATATTCGCCTGGTCTGCACCCCTGTGGGAGACCGGAACGTGCTGGAGAAGATGCTGGAGAACGGCTACCGCATCGGCGGCGAGCAGTCGGGTCACACCATTTTCACCGACTTCGCCACCACCGGAGACGGCCAGCTGACGGCCCTGCAATTTTTGCAGATTCTTAAGCGCAGCGGCCAGAAGGCCTCGGAGCTGGCCTCCATCTGCCCCAGCTACCCCCAGACGCTGCTCAACGTGGAGCTGGCCAACCAGCCTGGACTTAAGGAGGCTGTGATGGCCTCCCAGGCCCTCCGGGAGGCCGTGCAGCGGGAGGAGGAGCTCCTGGGCGGCGACGGCCGGATTCTGGTTCGGCCCTCCGGCACGGAGCCTCTCATTCGCGTGATGGTGGAGGCAAAGACTTCTTCACAAGCGGACGAATGTGCGCAGCGTGTAGCCAACCTGGTAAAATCGCTGAAAATCTGAGGAATTCCTTCACAATTTTTTCATAATTACTTGACAAATACGGGTAAAAACAGGTATAATAGCTTATGTCAATCGATGAGATCCAGTGCGTCTCCTATGAGACCCTCTCGGATGAGCGGCTGTGCGCTCTTGCCCACGCGGGGGATCGGGATGCGGAAGAGATCCTGGTAAAGCGCTATAACCGTCTGGTCCGCACGTTGGCCCGCCCCTACTATTTGGCTGGGGGGGACAGCGATGATTTGATCCAAGAGGGCATGATTGGTCTCATTTATGGGGTGAGGGAGTTTGACGGCAAAAAATCCGCCAGCTTTCACACTTTTGCAGAAGTCTGTATCCGCAACCGGCTGTACTCTGCGGTTCGGGCGGCGGCCCGGGATAAGCATATGCCGCTGAATCAGTCGGTTCCCCTTGAAATACCCTTCTTTGACAGTCATGGTTTCCTTTTTGACGCAGCGCTCATTTCCCAGACCAATCCCGAGGATCTGCTGATCAGCCGGGAGGGTGTGCTGGACGCTTTGAGCGGCGTTCGTAGGCAGTTGTCCGAGTTCGAGGCGGAGATCTTGGGGTACTATTTAGACGGCCTGACCATACGGGAAATGGCCGACGCGGTTTCTCGGTCCCCCAAGTCGGTGGACAACGCCGTGCAGCGCATCCGGCGTAAAGCAGCGCGGCACCTTACTACTTCCGGCGATCCCAGCAATGGCTGAGCGCATATAAAATCTTTTTCAAATCAAAGAGAGGGTAACATCATGTACGAAGACAAGACCTTAGTCTGCAAGGAGTGCGGCAACGAGTTCGTATTCACCGCTGGCGAGCAGGAGTTCTACGCCGAGCGCGGCTTCCAGAACGAGCCCCAGCGCTGCAAGGCCTGCCGCGACGCTCGCAAGAACGCCGCCCGCGGTCCCCGTGAGTACTTCACCGCCACCTGCGCCAACTGCGGCGGCGAGGCCAGAGTGCCGTTCGAGCCCAAGAGCGACCGTCCTGTGTACTGCAGCGACTGTTTCGCCAAGATGCGCGAGCAGGGCTGATAGATTGCCAGCACAGTGGGCGTCCCCTACCGGGGACGCCCTTTTTTGGTACAGTATGCCAATTGATACAATTATAGTGGCCACAGTGGACGGCTGCCCCTGCTGCGGCGGACTGGAGGATAAGCTTCGCCTTGCGGAATACCGGGTGTCCCGACAGCTCTGCGACCTGGAGCATGTGGAGGAGAGCACCTACGGGCCTGGGGGCTTCTCCTCGCCGGAGGAACTGCTTGGCTGGCTCAAGCGCAACCGGCCGACGGAAAATCCTGTATTCTCCCATGGCGACTGCTGTCTGCCCAATCTCTTTGCCGCCAACGGCGCAATCAGCGGTTTCATTGACTTGGGGCGAAGCGGCGCTAGCGACCCCTGCCAGGATATTGCCCTATCCTGGCGGAGCCTGCGGGACAATCTGGCGGGGCGCCTTGGGCTGGTTCCCGCCGAAGCGGAGCCAGCGGTCCTTTTTGACGAGTTGGGAATTTGCCCGGATTGGGAGCTGATCCGCTACTACGTCCTCTTGGACGAATTGTTTTAAAGCGCCCGCGGCGGAGAGCTGAGATTTGTGCAGACAACCGGGAACAAACCCCCACTTTTTTCTCCCAACTACTTGCAATCCATGAAAAATGTGGTAAAATAGAGACATCTTATACTGTTGGGAGGACTTTGCTATGCCCCTTGTTACCACTACCGAAATGTTCAAAAAGGCCTATAACGGTGGCTACGCCATCGGCGCTTTCAATGTCAACAACATGGAGATCGTCCAGGGCATCACCGAGGCCGCCAAGGAGGTCAACGCTCCGCTGATCCTCCAGGTCTCCAAGGGCGCCCGAGCCTACGCCAACCACACCTACCTTGTCAAGCTGGTGGAGGCCGCCATCATCGAGACCGGCCTGCCCATCTGCCTGCATCTGGACCACGGCGACAGCTTTGAGACCTGCAAGAGCTGCATTGACGGCGGCTTCACCTCGGTCATGATCGACGCCTCCTCCAAGCCCTTTGCCGAGAATATTGAGATCACCAAGAAGGTGGTGGAGTACGCCCACGACCACGGCGTGGTGGTAGAGGCCGAGTTGGGCAGCCTGGCCGGCGTGGAGGACGAGGTCCAGGTCTCCGCCGAGGACTCCTCCTACACCCGTCCCGAAGAGGTGGAGGAGTTCGTCACCAAGACCGGCTGCGACTCCCTGGCCATCGCCATCGGCACCAGCCACGGCGCCTACAAGTTCACCGCCGCCCAGTGCACCCGCAACGAGAAGGGCGAGCTGGTTCCCCCGCCCCTGCGCTTCGACATTCTTGACGAGGTGGTCAAGCGCCTGCCCGGCTTCCCCATCGTGCTCCACGGCTCCTCCTCTGTGCCCCAGGAGTTTGTGAAGATGGTCAACGCCAACGGCGGCAAGATGCCCGACGCCGTTGGTATCCCCGAGGAGCAGCTCCGTCAGGCAGCCCGCAGCGCGGTGTGCAAGATCAACATTGACTCCGACCTGCGTCTTGCCATGACCGGTACCATCCGGCAGTTCTTCTGTGAGCACCCGGACAAGTTCGATCCCCGGGAGTACCTCAAGCCCGCCCGTGCCGCCATCAAGGAGCTGGTCAAGCACAAGCTGATCAACGTCCTGGGCTGCGACGGCAAGGCGTAAACAGATGAGAGCCGCTCCTCCGGGAGCGGCTCCATTTTGTCCGGAAGGGGGGAGCGGTATGGAATTTTCCGCGCGTCTGGACCGAATATGGAACTATCTGCGGTTCTTTCTCAAATGGACGGCCTTGGCGTTTCTGACCGGCCTGACCGGCGGGGCGATGGGCGCGCTGTTTCACTGGGCCGTGGAGCTGGCGGACGGCCTTTTTTCCGCCCACGGCTGGCTGCTGTACCTGCTGCCGGTGGCGGGCGTACTGATCGCGCTGATCTACCACTTGGCCGGTGTGGAGCGGGATCGGGGAGCAAATCTGGTAATGGTGTCTCTGCGCACCGGGGACTCCATGCCCCGCGGCATCATTCCCCGCATCTTCGCCGGCACCGTCCTCACCCATCTCTGCGGCGGCTCCGCCGGCAGGGAGGGGGCGGCGCTGATCATTGGCGCGGGCATCGCCTCCAGCTTTAATCGGGCGCTGCACCTGAAGGAGGAGTCCGGAAAGCTGATGACCATGTGCGGCATGTCGGCCCTCTTCAGCGCGGTTTTCGGCACGCCGGTGACGGCGGCTGTTTTCAGCATGGAGGTCGCGGCGGTAGGGGTGCTCCGCTACAGCGCCCTCTACCCGTGCCTGGCGGCCAGCCTCACGGCCTGGGAGGTCAGCCGCGCCCTGGGCGGCTCCGCCGAGGCGATGCCCCAGGTTTTCTACCCATCCGGGGATGTTGTCACACTGCTGCGGGTGGCGGCGCTGGCGCTGCTGTGCGCGCTGTGCTCCATCCTGTTTCTCTCTGTCGTCCACTTGGCGGGCCACCTCTACCGCCGCTGGATCCACGACATCCACCTGCGGGCGGCTGTGGGCGGCGTGCTGGTGGCGGCCGCAACGCTGCTGCTGGGAACCCGGGACTACAACGGGGCGGGTATGGGCCTGGCGGCGGCGGCCGTGGAGGGGCGGGCCCTGCCCTGGGCGTTTCTGGCGAAAATCCTCCTCACCGCCCTCACCGTGGGCGCGGGGTTTAAGGGAGGAGAGATTGTGCCCGCCTTCTTCATCGGAGCCGCCTTGGGCTGCACGGCAGGCCCTCTTCTGGGGCTGGAGCCGGGTTTTGCCGCCGCCGTGGGGCTGGTGGCCCTCTTTTGCGGGGTGGTCAACTGCCCCCTGGCCTCCATTATGCTGTCTGTGGAGCTCTTCGGCGGCGAGGGGATCTGCTTTTTTGCCGTGGCCTGCGGCGTCAGCTACCTGATGAGCGGATACTACACCTTGTACGCGGAGCAGCGGATCGTCTATTCCAAGCTGGGGCGCGAGGACCAGATGTAATCCTTTTTAGAGGCTATACCAATAGCCAAAGCGTGCGTTTTTGCGGGGGAGATTCCAGCAGGCAAAACAAAAAAGCGCAGGCTTTGGCCCCGTATGCCAACTCAACAAATCAGTATTGGCGGAGGAGAAAGTATGCTTGAAAACATGCCGTCTCAAGCAGCACTGACGGAATTGCTTGGGCAGCCCTTGTATGAAGTTTGGCAGGCGCTCTGTTCGGCTATTGATGAAAAATACGATATGGAACGGTTATGGAATACTGGCGGTAAGAATTGGACTTATGAGTATAAGTATCGCAGAGGTGGAAAAACCCTCTGTAGCTTATACGCAAAAAGTACTTGTGTTGGTTTCATGATTATTTTTGGAAAAGATGAGAGGGCGAACTTTGAAGCTATAAGGGATACTCTTTCTACTGCCGTTTGCAGGCAATATGACGAGGCCCAAACCTACCGCGATGGGAAATGGGTAATGTTTGAGCCGACGAATACAGCCGAATTTAATGACTATATGAAGCTGCTGGCTCTTAAAAGAAATCCCAATCGGAAGCGATAATCGGAAATTACCGACAGACTCCACCAAAAAGATGGAATTCCGCTTTAAAAATATCCTCTAACGAAAAATGATTGCAAAGAACGTTACTCGTATGATTTTGGGGGCTTTTATGATCTATCTCAACAGGGAGAAAAGCGGTGGGGAGGGCCTTTTCCTCCGCGACGGCGCAAAACTGGTCTATACGGGCTTGGACATTCACACGGAACCTCCGAAAGCGGAGCCCCTGGCGGCGGAGCTGGAGCGGCTGGGCGGCATCTTTCTGCTGCGGCAGGGGCAGGAGCCGGCGCTCTCCCTGTACGGCGTGCCCTGGCTGGAGGTCTTTGCCTCGGACGGCGGCGGGGGATACTTTGCCGCCGTAAACGGCCTGGACCAGGGACCCGTCTGCTGGCTGCCGCCGGACCGGCCGCCCCGCTGGGCGGCAAATTCCCTTGGTCAGCTTCTTCAGATGGCGGCGGGGGACCCGGACTGGCGGCGGAAAGCGCTGCCCAACGTCCCATGGCCCAGACTGCCGGAGGACCCGGAGGGCCGGGCCGCTCTGGCGGCCGCGCTCCCCTCTGAAGTCGCCGGAACGGAGAAAACCGCCCAGCTGCCCCGGGTCTTTTCCTCTCGGGAGGCGGCGGAGAAGGAATTTCCCATCCAGGATATCTGGACCCTTCTCCGACAGAAGCGGGAGCCACGGTTCCAGGTGTGGCCCATGCAGTCGCCCCAGGACCGGGAGGGAAAAGCGTTTGTCCACTACACCGCCTGGCGGGAGGCATATACCGGCCTGATGGATGAGCGCATTCTGGCACAGAACACCCTGGAGCGCTGCCGGCGCATGGCGGAGCGGTACCCGGAAAATACCCTGGTGGTCCTGGACCGGGAAAGGGGGGATACCGTGGCGGGTTTCGCCTGCTACGGGCAGAGGGCCAGGGATTTTTTCTCCGTACAGGACGCCTCGGAGATCTGCGCGCTCTATGTCCTCCGGGCGTACCAGGGGCTTGGCCTGGGGCGGCGGCTGATGGAGTCCTGTCTGGCGCTGCTGCGCCGGCCCAACATCGCCCTGCTGGTGCTGAAGGGGAACCAAAACGCCGTTGGTTTTTACGAGCATATGGGCTTTCGCCTCACGGGGCACCGGCGGAGCGAATCCATCGGTGGCGCGGAGATCACGGAGCTGGAGATGGTTCTGAAGCGTCCAGGCGGAAGATGATTGGGCCTCCGCCAGCGGTGACGAATAAAAGGGAGAAAACATGTCGGCAGTTACATCTTTAGGATTAGGACCTGTTCACATAAGGCGAAACGCGGGGCTTTCCGGCCAATTTTGCCGTCTGCCGCGTTAAAAATTTTTGACGTACAACAGTACGCCTGCAAATTTTTGCCCTGCATACGGCAAAAATTTGCTCGAAAGTCCCCTCATTTCTCTTATGTGAACAGGCCCTAGGTAAAACAATGGAAAAGAAGCTCCATATGGTTGGCATTCATTCCTCAGAGGAATTAATGAAGCTTGGCAGTAAACAAGCTGCTTTTCGACTCAAGGCAGAGCTGAAAGCACATTTTAAGCAGCTATAGCTTTAAATATATAGAGCCGTTAAGCTGCTGCAGGCCATGTGACTTTTGTAGAAATATACTTTAGCAAAATGTTTCAGGATCTACAAAATAGCAGAACCCGGTCTGCGAACCGAATTTCCTGGAGGTGAGGAAATGTACAAATTTCTCTATCCCCTAGTCATACTGGCAGCGGCTGGTATTGCTGTCTATCTGCTGTATTGTAAGGGCTTTGCGGAGTCAAAGCAGATCACCGCCATTGTATTTGTATTTCGCCCCGGCAAAAATGCTGACAAGGCAGCGTTGGATTCGTGTACTGGCTGGGTCAGGCATGTAGGACGGTTTCATGAGAGCAGAACCTATGAGTTTGCCCTTGCCGCACAATTGTCAAAAGGAGATGCGGAGGTAGCTCTATTCGATCAGGCTAAACAGCCGTTACTGAGATTAAACCGGCAGTCCCCTACAGGGAGGATAGAACTGGATGCGGAAAGCAGGTATTATTTGCGCTGGGACTTTCAGGGCGCAACCGGTACGTGCGAGCTGCGTTGGCGAGCGGCGTAATTGCCTTGCAAACAGGCGGAAAATCCTGTATAATCCCATTGTGAACAAAAATCCCTCTCGAGGAGGCGCGCCATGCTTTCCCTATTAAAAAACTATGTGGGCGATACCGCCGCGCCGGTGATCTTTCTCGTTCTCTTCCTGGTGATTGCGGGCGGATCGCTGTGGCTTACGCCCCGTCTCGCGTCCTGGCTGGACAGGCGGTCAGCCGCCAACAAGGGCTACTTTGACGATATGCTGGAGGAGGACCCCAACGATCCGAGCCGGGAAGAAGAGAAGGGCAAAGCCGAAGAAGGTACGGCGGACAGTGCGAGCGATATGAAAGAGGATGGCGAAACGTAGTTTCGCCAAAAAAGTTCTTTTTTGAGTCTTTTTTCTTTCAAGAAAAAAGACTGTATACCCTAACTGTACGCCCAAAAGGAGATTTGCAAGATGTTTGAAGTTATCTGCCGCGAGGGGTTCGCCCGGCGGGGCCGGTTTCGCTGCGCCCACGGAGGGGAGGTCCAGACCCCGGTTTTTATGAATGTCGGCACCCAGGGGGCCATCAAGGGGGCGGTCAGCGCTCACGACCTGCGGGAGCTGAAGTGCCAGATTGAGCTGAGCAACACCTACCACCTCCATCTGCGCCCTGGGGATGAGGTGGTGCGCGATCTGGGCGGCCTCCACAAGATGATGGACTGGGAGGGGCCGATTCTGACGGACTCCGGCGGCTTCCAGGTGTTCTCTCTGGCGGGCCTGCGGAAGATCACGGAGGAGGGGGTCACCTTTGCCTCCCACATCGACGGGCGGCGGGTCTTTATGGGCCCGGAGGAGTCCATGCAGATCCAGGCCAACCTGGGCAGCGACATCGCCATGGCCTTTGACGAGTGCGTGGAGAACCCGGCGCCCTACGACTACGTCAAGCAGTCCTGTGAGCGGACCCTCCGGTGGCTGGCCCGGTGCAAAGCGGAGCACCAGAGGCTGTGCGCCCTGCCGGAGTGCCTGAACCCGGGGCAGCTGCTCTTCGGCATCAACCAGGGGGGGACCTATGAGGACCTGCGGGTCTGGCACATGGAGGAAATCGCCAAGCTGGACTGCGACGGCTACGCCATCGGCGGGCTGGCGGTGGGGGAGGAGACGGCGGTGATGTACCACATCCTGGACATCGTGCTGCCCCACGCGCCCTGGGACAAGCCCCGCTATCTCATGGGCGTGGGCACGCCCTCCAACATCATCGAGAGCGTCTGGCGTGGGGTGGACTTCTTCGACTGCGTGATGCCAGCGCGAAACGCCCGCCACGGCAAGCTCTTCACCTGGCAGGGTACTCTGAACATCAAGAATGAGCGCTACAAGCTGGATACCGGCCCCATCGACCCGGCGTGCGCCTGCCCCGTCTGCCGCTGCTTCTCCCGGGCCTACCTCCGCCACCTCTTCAAGGCGGAGGAGATGCTGGCCATGCGGCTGGCCGTGATGCACAACCTCTGGTTCTACAACACCCTCATGGAGCGCATCCGGGACGCCCTGGACTGCGGCGAATTCGCCGCCTTCCGGGAGGAGTACAGCGAAAGGCTGGGCCAGACCTATCCGTGACCTGTCCGCCGGTGCAAAAATTTTCCAGATTTCTGTCCGCCCCGCGTTGACAATTCCCGCCCGCTCCCCTATAATGGGGAAGAATTTGGAGAGCGGGAGAGGCAAAATCATGAAACTTGGCATTCTCTCCGACACCCATGGCCGGCTGCGGCCCGAGGTGGCGGAGCATCTGACCGGCTGCGACCATATCCTCCACGCCGGGGACATCGACCGTCCAGACATTCTGGAGCGACTGGAGGAGATCGCGCCGGTATGCGCGGTGCGGGGCAACAACGACTGGGGCTCCTGGGCGCTGCGGCTGCCGAGGACCCGGAAGGTGACCCTGGGCGGCGTGAACTTTTTTATGGTCCACAACCGGGACGACGTGCCCTGGAATCTGACCGGGGTGGAGGTGGTGGTGTTCGGCCACTCCCACCAGTACTTCGAGGAGCGCGTCAGGGGTCGGCTGTGGCTCAACCCGGGCAGCTGCTCCAGCCCCCGGTTCGGCAGGGGCCTGTCCATGGCCATCGCCACCATTGAGAACGGGGTGCTCCAGGTGGAAAAAATCGCGCTGTAGGGCGGGGGCGGCTCCGCGCCGCACAGCGCCCGGTACGTATGGGAAGGAGAGCGCTATGGGCGAGAGATACATAGCCTTCGACGTAGAAACCCCCAACGGGGCCAACAGCCGTATGAGCGCTATCGGCATTGCCGCGGCGGAAAATGGCGAAATTGTGGACGAGTTCTACTCTCTGGTTAACCCGGAGACCTGGTTTGCCCCCTTCAATATCCGTCTCACCGGCATCACGCCGGAGATGGCGGAGGACGCCCCCACCTTTGAGGAGCTCTGGCCCGCCGTCGGTCCGCTGCTGGAGAGCGGCCTCCTCGTTGCCCACAACGCCCCCTTTGACATGGGGGTGCTGGCCAGATGCCTGCGGGCCTACTGCGTCGACTGGCGGGATACGGCCGCCTACGCCTGCACCTGCCAGATGGGCCGCCGGTGCTACCCGGAGCTCCCAAACCACAGGCTGGACACCCTGTGCGGACACCGGGGGATTGCTTTGGACCACCACCAGGCCAGCAGCGACAGCCGGGCCTGCGCGCTGCTGCTGCTGGACTACCTGGACCGGGGGATGGACGTGAACCGGTTTCGCCGAATGTATGATTTTCGCGAGATGCGCACCATATCGCCCGAGCCGCAGGGGAGGCGGAGCGTGAGATGATACTGGAAAGGCTTTTTGCTTTACAAGATTTGAAATATAAGGAGTTCCAGTGCAAGTTGATGCCCACCGTGGACCCGGAAGCCGTCATCGGCGTGCGCACGCCGGCCCTGCGGCAGCTGGCCAGGGAGCTGGAGGGAACGGAGGAGGCCGCGGCGTTTTTACAGTCGCTGCCCCACCGCTATTACGACGAAAATAACCTCCACGGCTTCCTGCTCTCTTTGGTAAAGGACTGTGAGGAGACGGTGGCGGGGCTGGAGGCCTTTCTGCCCTATGTGGACAACTGGGCCACCTGCGACCTGATCAGCCCGAAAGCCTTCCGCCGACATCCGAACCAGCTTCCGGAGCAGGCCCGGCGATGGATGGCCTCCCAGCACACCTATACCGTCCGCTTCGGGATTGGCGTGCTGCTGGAATTCTATCTGGATGGGGCGTTTCAGACAGAGTACCTGGACTGGGCGGCGGACCTGCGCAGCGGGGAGTACTACGTCAACATGATGATTGCCTGGTATTTCGCCACGGCTCTGGCGAAGCAGTACGACGCCGCGCTGCCCTATCTGCTGAACCGGCGGCTGGACAGCTGGACCCACAACAGGGCGATTCAAAAAGCCCTTGAGAGCCGGCGGGTTCCGGAGGAGCAAAAAGCGTACCTCCGGGGGCTGAAGATGCGAGGGGAGAGTTGAACTGCATTCTATAGGAAACAGGCGTGAAATAGGAGGGAGGGACTGGCGGCGGCTGTCCCTCCCTCCTATTATATCGGCTTTTAAGGCTGGCGAATCTGTGATTTCGGTCAATTTCGCTGTTGTAATTCGGGAAAAGCTGTGCTATGCTATAACCTAGCTTATTATGACTAAGGAGTGTTGCCGCCATGGCAGAGGAAGAAAAGAACCCGGAGCTGGAGGAGAGCGCCCAGACGCCGGAGGGTGAGGCCGGGGAGGACCGCAAGGAGCCGGATACGCTGGAAAACCTCATCTACTGTTGGGCCCAGGCGCTGACCGGGGCGGTGGTGGGCGTGGTGCTGCTGTTCACCTTCGCGGTGCGGCTCATCGGCGTCAGCGGCCCCTCCATGCAGGACACCCTGTACACCGGCGACCGGCTTCTGGTGCTCAACGCCATGTTCTGCGACTTTAAGGCCGGGGACGTGGTGGTGATCAACGCCTACAACGCGGAGCTCAGCGACACCATTGTCAAGCGCATTGTGGCTACAGGCGGCCAGACGGTGGATATCGACCCCCTCACCGGGGCTGTCAGCGTGGATGGCCGGATGCTTGCGGAGTCCTATGTCAAGGAGCCCTACTACTATGACTACGGGGGGCGGGCCATCGACTTCCCGGTGACGCTGGAGGAGGACGAGGTCTTTGTGTTGGGGGACAACCGCAACCACAGCACCGACAGCCGCAGCGTTATGCTGGGGCCGGTGAAAGTGGGGTACCTCCAGGGCAAGGCGCTCTTTCTGGTGGTTCCCGGCGAGACGCCGGACACCCAGACGCGGGACTGGGGGCGCATAGGGTCCCTGGCCCCGACGGCGTAGGGGGAACCCGGATGGACAGCGGCATGCAGATACAGTGGTATCCCGGCCACATGGCCAAGACCCGCCGGATGATCGCCCAGCAGATGAGGCACATGGACGCGGTGTGCGAGATTTTGGACGCCCGCATTCCTCTCTCCAGCCGGAACCCGGATGTAGAGGAGCTGACGGAGGGGAAGCCCCGGCTGGTGGTCCTCAACCGGGTGGATCTGGCGGATCAGTCGGCCACCCGCCGGTGGGCGGCCTGGTTCCGCGGCAGGGGCTTCGCCGTCCTGGAGGCCAACGCCAGGGATGGAACGGGCACCGACCGGTTTGCCGGGGCCGTCCGGGAGCTTCTGGCGGAGAAGCTGGCCGCCTACGCGGAGCGGGGCCAGGCCGGGCGGACCGTCCGGGTGATGATTCTCGGCATTCCCAACGTGGGAAAATCTACGTTTATTAATAAGGTATCGGGCAGAAAGACCGCCAAGGCGGAGGATCGGCCCGGCGTTACCAGGAGCAAGCAGTGGATCAGCGTGGCGAGGAATCTGGAGCTGCTGGATACGCCGGGCATGCTGTGGCCCAAGTTTGACGACCCGGCGGTTGGCCTGCGCCTGGCCTGCACCGGCGCGGTGCGGGAGGAGATATTGGACGCGGAGGAGCTGGCAGGCCACCTGATAACCTACCTGGCCGCCCACTATCCCCAGGCCCTGGCGGAGCGCTACCGCCTCCAGCCGGAGCCGGAGGATTCCGGCTATGACCTGCTGGAGAAGGCGGGGCGGAAGCGGGGCTTTCTTGTACGGGGGGGCCAAGTGGACACGGAGCGCATGGCCCGCGTCCTGCTGGACGAGTTCCAGGGGGGGCGGCTGGGCCGGTTCACTCTGGAGCTGCCGGAGGAGGACTCCCATGAGGATTGAAGCCGACCCCTGGGCGCTGGAGGAGGCCGCCAGGGCCCGTGGCTTCCGGATGATCTGCGGCTGCGACGAGGCGGGGGCGGGGCCCCTGGCGGGGCCGGTGTACGCCGGGGCCGTCATACTGCCCTTCGGGCTGACGCTGCCGTACCTCAATGACTCCAAGCAGGTATCTCCCAAGCGGCGGGAGGTCCTCTTTGACCAGATTCAGGCCCAGGCCGTCGCCTGGGCGGTGGCTTGGGCCTCCCCGGAGGAGATCGACAAGACGGACATCCTCAGCGCCCGCATGCTGGCCATGCAGCGGGCCATCGATGGCCTGACTCCACCGGCGGACTACGCCCTCATTGACGGCAACCGGGACCGGGGCCGGCATTGCGCCATTGCGGCGGAGCACGAGACCGTGGTCCGGGGAGACAGCCGCAGCGCCAGCATCGCCGCCGCCTCCATCCTGGCCAAGGTGAGCCGGGACCGGTACATGGAGGCCATGGCGGAGAAATACCCCCAGTACCAGTTTGACCGCCACAAGGGCTACGGCACCCGGCTCCACTACGAGCTGCTGGACGCCTACGGCCCCAGCCCCATCCACCGCAGGAGCTTTCTCAAAAGGTGGGAGGCCTCCCGGGGTGGATGAGCGCAGAAGGCGGGGGAACAGGGGGGAGGACGCGGTGGCGGCCGCCCTGGTCCGGCGGGGCTACCGGCTGCTGGAGCGGCAGTACCGCTGCCGCTGGGGGGAGCTGGACCTCATCGTCCAATCCCCGGCGGGAACCCTCTGCTTCGTGGAGGTCAAGACCCGCTCCGGCCGGACCGCCGGGGAGGCCCGGGAGGCGGTGACGCCCGCCAAGCAGGGCAGGCTACGCAGGGCAGCGACCTGGTATCTGGCCCAGACGGGGCTGGACTGCCCCTGCCGCTTCGACGTGGCGGAGGTCTACCCGGACCCCCTGTGGCAGAGGCCCAGAATTCACTACATCAGCAACGCCTTTCAATGAAAGCGGAGGATAAAAGAGCTATGCAATATTTGAGCACCCGAGACAAGACGCTGCGCCTGAGCGCCGCCGAGGCAATCACCATGGGCCTGAGCCGGGACGGGGGGCTGTTCACGCCCGTATCCTTCCCCAACCTGGGGACCCTGGACCTGAAAACCCTGTGCGGCATGGACTACCAGCGCCGGGCGGCGTATCTCATGGGCAAGTACCTGGAGCAGTTCCGGCCCGAGGATTTGGCCGACTTCGCTGCCAGGGCCTACGGCCCGGAGCAGTTCGACCACCCGGGCGTGGCCCCTCTGCGCCAGGTGGACGGCTCCACCTGGTGCCTGGAGCTCTGGCACGGGCCCACCAGCGCTTTTAAGGATCTGGCCCTCCAGATGCTGCCTCTGCTGCTCTCCGCCAGCCTCCGGAAAACGGGAGAGGAAAAGACCGCCTGCATCCTGGTGGCCACCTCCGGCGACACGGGGAAGGCGGCTATGGAGGGATTTCGGGACGTGCCCCAGACGAAAATCCTGGTCTTTTACCCGGAAAACGGGGTCAGTCAGATTCAAAAGCTGCAAATGGTTACCCAGGAGGGGGAAAATGTAGGCGTCTGCGCGGTGCGGGGCAACTTTGACGACGCGCAGAACGGCGTCAAGCGCATCTTCTCCGACCCGGCCATGCGGGAGGCGCTGGCGGAGCGGGGGTACTTCCTCTCCTCGGCCAACTCCATCAACTGGGGCCGTATTCTGCCGCAGGTGGTCTACTACATCTCCGCCTACTGCGACCTAATCAACGGCGGCCAGGTGAAGCTGGGGCAGATGGTGAATTTCTGCGTGCCTACCGGCAACTTCGGCAACATCCTGGCCTGCTACTACGCCAGGAAGATGGGCCTGCCGGTGGGGAAGCTCATCTGCGCCTCCAACCGCAACGACGTGCTCACGGACTTCATCCGCACCGGGGTCTACGACCGGAACCGGCCCTTCCACACCACCATGTCCCCCTCCATGGACATTCTGATCTCCAGCAACCTGGAGCGGCTGCTCTTCGACCTGAGCGAGTGGGACGACGTTCTGGTGCGCGGGTGCATGGACCAGCTGGCCCGGTCCGGCCGCTACGAGGTGGGCGGGGAGCTGAAGGCGCGGCTCCAGAGCCTCTTCTACGGCGGCTTCTGCGGCGAGGAGGAGACATTGGAGACCATCCGCTCTTTGTACCGGGAGCGGGGCTACCTGGTGGATCCCCACACCGCCGTGGCGGCCAAGGTGCTCGCGGACTACCGGCGGGAGACCGGGGACGCCGCCCCGGCCGTTTTCGCCTCCACCGCCAGCCCCTATAAGTTCTGCGACAGCGTCCTCACCGCCATCGGCGTTTCGCCGCTGCCTGATAGCCTGGAGCGGCTGGACCAGCTTCAGGCGGCCGCCGGCGTGGCCGCTCCGGCGCGGCTGGCTTCCCTGCGGGGCAAGCCTGTCCGGTTTGGCCAGGTTTCGGAGCGGGAGGACATGGAGGGCGTTGTGAGCGCCTTCCTCAGCTAGTCGGAGAAGAGGGGAGGCGCCATGGCTCTCTACGCCATCGGAGACCTGCACCTGTCTCTGACAACCAATAAACCCATGGACATCTTTGGTCCCGGCTGGACGGACCACGTCCGGCGACTGGAGGAGGCCTTCTCCCGGCTGGAGGAGGAGGACCTCACCGTGCTCTGCGGGGACACCTCCTGGGGCATCGACTTTGCCGGTAGCCTGGAGGATTTCCGCTTCATTGACCGGCTTCCCGGGAAAAAGCTGATTTTGAAGGGCAACCACGACTACTGGTGGAACACCGCCGCGAAGATGAAAAAATTCTTTGCCGATAACGCTATCACCACCATTGACATCCTCCACAACAACTGCCGCTTCTACGGGGAGTACGCCCTGTGCGGCACAAGGGGCTGGTTCTACGAGGAGGAGCAATCGGGCCACAATGAGAAGGTCCTGCATCGGGAGGTGGGGCGTCTGGAAACATCGTTGAAGGCGGCGGAGGGCCGGCCGATTCTGGCCTTCCTCCACTACCCGCCCCTCTACACCGGCTACCGCTGCCCGGAGATCCTGCAAAAGCTGGAGGAGTACCAGGTCCGGCGCTGCTTTTACGGCCATCTCCACGGCCCAACGCACCGGCGTGCCATTGAGGGAACGGTGGGGTCGGTGGACTACCGTCTGGTTTCGGCGGATTATTTACAATTTGTTCCCAAAAAAATATTGGATTGAAGAAAAAAATACTGGAAGTCAGAAATGTTTTATGCTATAATACCATCTTGGCTGACTGTAAAACGCCCGCAGTAAACGGAGGATAAAGTTTATGAGTGTCAAAAGCTGTGAAAAACTGGAAAAAAGCATGGTTGCGCTGACTGTGGAGGTCGGCGCGGAGGAGTTTGAGGCCGCCGTTGAGAAGGCCTACAAAAAGCAGCGCGGTTCGATCAGAATACCCGGCTTCCGCCCTGGCAAGGCCCCCCGCAAGATGATTGAGCGGATGTACGGCGAAGCTGTTTTCTACGATGAGGCCATTAACAGCATCCTGCCGGACGTGTACGCCGACGCGGTGAAGGAGCAGGAGCTGGACGCGGTGGGCTATCCCCAGGTGGAGCTGCTCAGCGTGGGCAAGGAGGGCTTCTCCTTCAAAGCCACCGTGGCCGTGTATCCCGAGGTGACTCTGGGCCAGTACAAGGGTCTGGAGGCCCCCTACTTCCTGCGGGAAGTTACGGAGGAGGATGTGGACGCCCGGTTGAACCAGATGGCTGACCGCAACAGCCGTATGGTGGACCAGGACCGTCCGGTGGCAAGCGGCGACATCGCCAATATCGATTTTACCGGCTATCTGGATGGCGAGCCCTTTGAGGGCGGCGCCGGCGAGAGCTTTGACCTTACCATTGGCTCCGGCCAGTTTGTCCCCGGCTTTGAGGAGCAGCTCATCGGCATGGCCCAGAACGAGGAGCGGGATATCGATATCACCTTCCCGGAGAATTACCACGAGGGCCTCGCCGGCAAGGCGGTGGTTTTCCACGTGAAGGTCAACGCCGTCAAGGTCAAGGAGATTCCCGAGCTGGATGACGAGTTTGCCAAGGATGTGTCCGAGTTTGACACGCTGGAGGAGCTGAAGGCGGATCTGCGCGCCAAGCTGGCTCAGGAGTGGGAGGAGGACGCCGGCCACGCCTTTGAGGAGGCGGTGATGGAGAAGGTGGCCCAGGGCATCCAGGCCGATATCCCCGACGCTCTCATTGAGGACCAGGCCCACCGGTTCATGGAAAACTTCCAGATGCAGCTGCGCAGCCAGGGCCTGACCATGGAGCAGTACATGAGCGCCGCCAACCTGACGGAGGAGGCCCTGCTGGAGCAGGCCAAGGAGCCGGCCACTCAGCAGGTGCGCATGGATCTGGCCATTGCCGCCATTGTCAAGGAGGAGGGCATCGAGGTCTCCGAGGAGGACGTTGCTCAGGAGTACGAGAAGATGGCCGGCCAGTTCGGCATGGACGTTGAGAATGTCAAGAAATACATGGAGGAGGCGGTGGTTCGGGAGCGCCTGGGCCGCAGCAAGGCCATTGCGGTAGTTGTGGACGCCGCCGTGCGCACCGAGCCCAAGCCCGAGGAGTCCGCCGCGCAGGCGGAGAAGCCGGAGGAGGAATCCGCCGCAGAGGGGGAGAAGCCCAAGCGCAAGCGCGCCCCCCGCAGGAAAAAGGCCGAGGAATCTCCTGAGGAGACGGCGGAGGGTTCCGCTGAGTAAGAACCTGTATTCACAGCATCAGACGCCGTCTAGGCGGCCCTTTTTTGGCCGGGTCCGCGCTAAATTTTCTCGAAATACATTCCGAATTCTGCAACGGACACAATGATTTTGCAATGGCCTCAGCTGTCAGGCCGGCGGAAGCCGGCCCCTTAGGGCTGTTGTGGAGTCGCATTTGCCCTGCCCGACGGAAAAATCCACCGCCCAGCCAGCGTTTTCAACTATAAATACAGGGCCTAATTTCCGCCCAGCAGTACTAAATCCTTCCGGATTTGGTTATGCTAGTGTGGCGGCCTGCTGGGAAAACCTTGTTTTCCCACAATTGTTGAGGAGGTATCTGCGCCATGAGCTTAGTTCCATACGTAGTAGAGCAGACCAACCGGGGCGAGCGGTCCTACGACATCTTCTCCCGTCTGCTCAATGACCGCATCGTCTTTCTGGGCGAGGAGGTAAACGCCACCACCGCCAGCCTCGTGGTGGCTCAGCTGCTGTACCTGGAGAGCCAGGATCCGGACAAGGAGATCCAGCTGTATATCAACAGTCCCGGCGGATCTGTTACCGATGGCATGGCGATTTATGACACCATGCAGTATATCAAATGCGACGTGTCCACCATCTGCGTGGGCATGGCCGCCAGTATGAGCGCGTTCCTGCTCTCCTCCGGCACCAAGGGTAAGCGCATCGCCCTGCCCAACGCAGAAATTATGATCCATCAGCCCTCCGCCGGAACCAAGGGCCAGGTGACGGATATGGCCATCCACCTCCGGCGGCTGGAGGTCATTAAAAAGCGTCTGAACAACATTCTGGCGGAGAACACCGGCCAGAGCCTGGAGACGGTCACGGCCGACTGCGAGCGGGACAATTTTATGACTGCCGAGGAGGCCAAGGAGTACGGCCTGATTGATAAGATCATCTATTCCAGATAAAGAGGAAGCCCAATGAGTGAAGAAATCACAAAAAAGTCCCTGCGCTGTTCCTTCTGCGGCAAGCGGGAAGTGGAGGTGCGGCGCATGATTCAGGGGCCCGGCGCCCGCATCTGCGACCAGTGCGTGCAGCTGTGCATGAGCGTGCTGGAGGATGAGCTGGGCCGGGATGAGGGCAGTGCGCCGGAGCTGCCGGATGAGCTGCCTACGCCCCGCCAGGTCAAAGAGATTTTGGACCAGTACGTCATTGGCCAGGAGAACGCCAAGGTGGCGCTGTCGGTGGCGGTCTATAACCACTATAAGCGGGTCCACTTCGGCGGCGGCGAGGAGGTTGAGCTGCAAAAGAGCAACATCCTCATGATCGGACCCACCGGCAGCGGAAAAACCCACTTCGCCCAGACGCTGGCCCGTATTTTGCAGGTGCCCTTCGCCATTGCCGACGCCACGACTCTCACCGAAGCCGGATACGTGGGCGACGATGTGGAGAATATTCTTCTGCGCCTGCTCCAGGCCGCGGACTACGACGTGGAGCTGGCGGAGCACGGCATCATCTATGTGGACGAGATCGACAAGATCGCCCGCAAGAGCGAGAATACCTCCATTACCCGGGATGTATCCGGCGAGGGGGTCCAGCAGGCGCTGCTGAAGATTCTGGAGGGTACGGTGGCCAATGTGCCGCCCCAGGGCGGCCGCAAGCACCCCCACCAGGAGTTCATCCAGATCAACACCAAGAACATTCTCTTCATCTGCGGCGGCGCCTTCGACGGGCTGGACAAGATCATCGAGCGGCGCACCGATAAGCGGGGCCTGGGCTTTGACGCCCCCATCCAGAGCAAGAAGGACCGGGATATTGGAGCTATCCTCAAGGAGGTGCAGCCCCACGACCTGCTGAAGTTCGGCATTATTCCGGAGCTGGTGGGCCGCCTGCCCATTATCGCGCCCCTGGACTCCCTGAAGCGGGAGGACCTGGTGCGCATCCTGACGGAGCCGAAAAACGCCTTGGTGAAGCAGTATCAGCAGTTGTTCTCCTACGATAAGGTTGAGCTTGTCTTTGAGGCGGGCGCTCTGGAGGCTGTGGCCGACAAGGCCATTGAGCGCAATATCGGCGCCCGGGGCCTGCGGGCCGTTATGGAGGGCGTTTTGACGGAGATCATGTTCGACATTCCCTCGGACTCGACTGTGGAGCGAGTGATCGTCACGCCGGCCTGTGTCAATGGAGAGTGCGGTCCCACCCTTGTTCGAGGCGGGCGGCGCACAGCGCCAACAACGGCTTAGAGCGAAAAAAAGAGGGGCGGCTGCGGGCCCCTCTTTTCCTCTTTTTCGCAGTTCCCGTTTCCGCGGGAAAATGCGCCATTTGAAAGCGAGGTCAGACAGATGAGGAAAATTGGGGGCGTCCTGCTGGCGGCGGCGGTGCTGAGCCTGATTTTAGCGGGATGCGGAAACAGCCAGAGGAATTCCGGGAGCAGGGGGGAGGAGCGGCAGAACGCCCAGAGCGCTCAAAATCCTCAGGGTTCTCAGGACTCCCCGTTCCGTCCGGCGCTGCCGGAGATCGGCCAGACGCCGGAGAGCCCCTCTGCCTATACGCCCGGCCAGCGGACGGAGGAGGGCTACCGGAGCGACTGGATCGGTCTGGAATACACTGCTGGCAGCGATATGGTCCTGGCTACGGACGAGGAGATTGCCAGCATGATGAACATCACCGAGGGGTCCACAACCCTCGGTGTGGCCGGCCAGCACGCCTCGGACGCAGACAGCATTACGACCCTCTATGAGATGGTGGCAGTGAATGTGACCACCCAGGCCAACCTCTTTATCTGTGTGGAAAAGCTGGTTCTCTCCAGCATTACGGAGGAGCAGTACGCCGCCGCCGTGCAAAGCCAGATCGAATCCCTCTACGCGGGCTACACCATTACATACCGCGAGAACAGAGAGCGGCAGCTCTGCGGACTCGCCTTTCTGGAGATGGGGTATTACCTGGAGGGAGACGACGGCTTTGCCATCCACCAGTCCTATCTGGTGAGGAAGCAGGGGAACCGCATGATCGGAATCGTCCTGAGCTGCATGGACGAGAGCGAGCTGGAGACACTGCTGTCCGGCTTCTCGGCGGTATCGTAGCAGTCCGCCCCTTTTCCGGGAGGGGCGCTACGTCCGCCAGGGGAGACCGGGGAAAGGAGAACCCAAACCAATGGAAACGACAATGAACATGCCAATTCTGGCGCTGCGGGGACTGACGATCTTCCCTGGCTGCGTCCTCAGCTTTGACGTGGAGCGGGATATCTCCATCCACGCCCTGGAGCGGGCCATGGAAGGGGATCAGTGCATCTTTCTGGTGGCCCAGCGGGAGATCGGCGCTGCCCAGCCGGAGGAGAAGGACCTCTACACAGTGGGCACAGTCTCCGTGATCCGGCAGATTCTCCGCATCGGAGGCTCCACGGTGCGTGTGATGATGGAGGGCCGGAATCGGGCAAAGCTGCGCCGCCTGTGGCAGACGGAGCCCTACCTCCAGGGCAATGTGGAGCCTATCCAGGATCTGAGAAGCCGAATCTCCGCCTTTCAGCTGGAGGCCCTGCTGCGCCAGACCTACTCCAACTTCTCCGAGTACGCCTCTCTGGCCCCCCGCCTGGGGGAGGAGGTGTCCTCGGCTGTAATGGAGGACCGGGACCCCGGCCATCTGGCGGATTTCATCGCCCAGAACATTGCGCTGCGCTACCAGGATAAGCAGGCCATTCTGGAGGAGTCCCGTCCGGTTCTCCGGCTGCGGAAGGTAAATGAGCTTCTGGCCAGGGAGTCGGAGGTTCTGGGCTTTGAGCAGGAGCTGGAGGGCAAGATCCGCCGGGAGATCGGCGAGGTCCAGCGGGAGCACATCATCCGGGAGCAGATCCGCCTGCTCCAGCAGGAGCTGGGGGAGGATGAGGACAGCGAGCTGGGGGAGTACCGGGCTAAGATTCTGGAGCGGGACCTGGAGGGGGAGATTGAGTCCAAGCTCCTCAAGGAGGTGGACCGCCTGGCCAAGCAGCCCTACTCCAGCGCCGAGGCGGCGGTCATCCGGAACTACCTGGACGTGTGTCTGGATATGCCCTGGGGGGTGGAGACCAAGGAGCGGGCCAGCGTTGACGCGGCACGGAAGATCCTGGATCGGGACCACTTCGGCCTGGAGAAGGTGAAGGAGCGGATTCTGGAATTTATCGCCGTGCGGCAGATCAATCCCCAGGCCAAGGGGCAGATCATCTGCCTGGTGGGCCCGCCGGGTGTGGGAAAGACCTCTGTGGCCATCTCCGTGGCCTCGGCCCTGAACCGGAAGCTGGCCCGGCTGAGCCTGGGCGGCGTCCGGGACGAGGCGGACATCCGGGGCCACCGCAAAACCTATATCGGCGCCATGCCGGGGCGCATCGTCAGCGCCATCACCCAGAGCGGCAGCATGAACCCTCTGCTGCTGCTGGATGAGATCGACAAGATGGGCAACGATTTCCGGGGTGACCCTGCCTCCGCCATGCTGGAGGTGCTGGACAGCGAGCAGAACCGCGCCTTCCGGGACCACTTCCTGGAGATCCCCGTGGACCTGAGCCGGGTGCTCTTTATCACCACCGCCAACACCACCTCCACCATCCCCCGGCCCCTGCTGGACCGGATGGAGGTGATCGAGCTGACCAGCTACACGGACGAGGAGAAGCTCCAGATTGCCCGGCAGTACCTGCTGCCCAAGCAAATGAAGGAGCACGGCATCGCCAAGCGGTCCCTCCGGGTGGGGGACGACGCCATCCGGTCCGCCATCACCGGCTATACCCGGGAGTCCGGCGTGCGCAGCCTGGAGCGTCTCATGGGAAAGCTGTGCCGCAAGACCGCTATGCGGCTTGTATCAGGCGATGTAAAGCGAATAACCATTACAGCGGATAATCTGGGAGACTTCCTGGGCGTCCGCCGCTATCTGCCCCCGGCACTGGACCACGACCCTGTGGGCGTGGTCAACGGCCTGGCCTGGACGGAGACAGGGGGCGAGCTGCTGGAGGTGGAGGTCTGCGTGCTGGAGGGCTCCGGGAAGCTGGAGCTGACGGGCAATCTGGGGGACGTGATGAAGGAATCCGCCCAGGCCGCTGTCAGCTGCATCCGCAGCCGGGCCTCCCAGCTGGGGGTGGATCCCGCCTTCTACAAGGAGAAGGACCTGCACATTCACTTCCCGGAGGGGGCCGTGCCCAAGGACGGCCCCTCCGCCGGCGTGGCGATTACCACCGCTCTTGTCTCCGCCCTGACGGGCAGGCGGGTCCGCAGCGATGTGGCCATGACCGGGGAGGTAACCCTCCGGGGCCGGGTGCTGGCCATTGGCGGATTGAAGGAGAAAACAATGGCCGCCAAGCGCAGCGGCATCCACACCGTAATCCTGCCCAAGGAGAACGAGCGGGATTTGCAGGAGATCGATGCCGTGGTGCGCCAATCCCTCCGCTTCATTGCGGCGGAGAGCATTGAGACGGTCCTGGAGAGTGCGCTCTGCGCCGTCGAACCCAAGCGGGAGCGGGAGCGGGAGGACGGGGAGATTATTACGGCCTTCCTTCCGCCGGAGCAGGCGGACTCCTCCCTGCGGCACTGAGCGATACATACGGAAGGAGGGGAGGCTATGCCGCTTTCGTTCAGCCGCTCGGAATTTATCCGCTCCGCCGCGTCGCCGGGGGATTTCCTGCGGGACGGCCTGCCGCAGCTGGCCTTTGCGGGGCGGTCCAACGTGGGGAAGAGCTCTGTGATTAACCGTCTGGTCAACCGGAAAAACTTCGCCCGTGTGGGCGCCTCCCCGGGAAAGACCAGCCAGATCAACTACTTTCTTCTCGACGGCAGGGCCTATCTGGTGGACCTGCCGGGCTATGGCTACGCCAAGGTGTCCAAGGCGGAGCGGGACCGGTGGGGCCGGCTGATGGAGGCCTATTTTGCCTCCGGCCTGATCACAGGGGGCGTCATGATCGTGGATGCCAGACATAAGCCCACGGCGGACGATGTCACCATGGCCAACTGGTTTTTTGACGCCGGCTGTCCCCTGGTGGCGGTGGCCAACAAGCTGGATAAGCTGAAAAAGTCGGAGATCGCCCCCAACCTGGAGCGAATCCGGGAGACCCTGTCCCTCCGGGAGACGGACGAGCTCGTCCCCTTCTCCGCGGAAAAGGGGGATGGGAGGGAGCAGCTGGCTGAGCGGGTCTCCCTCCTTGCGGAGCTGTAGGAAGCGGCCCTGGAGGCGCGTTTGCGCCTCCAGAGCCGCTCTGCCTACAGCTCGCTGAAGGTGTACCGGTGCTTCCGGCCGCCCTCCAGCAGGGCCTCGATCACCTCGCTGCCGTTCTGGGACCTGGACAGGAATTCCACGGAGCGCTCCTGCATATACTGCTCCTGGACATACCGCGCCGGGTCCTCCAGGCGCATCTCCCAGATCTCGCAGCCGTCCGGCAGCTGCTTGCCGCTGCACGGCTGGAAGACCTCCTTGATAACCTCGTACTTTTTCACCGCTTCTTCCTCCTTACCGGTGGGTTGCAGGGGATAGGATGTGCCGAAGCAGGGGGAAATATGCCTCCGCCGCAGGCTCCGGGCTTTGTAACAGAACTGTAACTTTACTTTTTTCCGCAATTTGCTATACTACAGGGGAGAGCCAAGGGCTCCCGCAATGAATATACTGGAAGGGTGAAAGAATGATCAACGGCTGACTTTGATTTTCGCGCTGTTGGACCGGAGGCGCCGCTTAACGGGGCGTCTGGTCCCTATTGCCGAAAGTCAGAGGATGCCGGACAGCCCTGGGCTGTTGGGCCTGTTTCCGCGCCTGGAGAATGGCGGGGAAGGGCCCCGGGTCATTTGCCGGAGCATCCCGGCGCGCCCTGCTGCATCTGCTTTCGGCATGTCCGAAGGCAGTTTTTTTGCTGCCCAAAGCCTGTGGAAAGAGGGGATTCTATGCTTCAAATCAAACACCTCACCCTGACCCACCGGAAGGACCTGCGGACCCTGGTGGAGGACTTCTCCTTTGTCTTAAATCCAGGCGACAAGGCGGTGGTGATCGGGGAGGAGGGCAACGGCAAGTCCACTATGCTCAAGTGGATCTACAACCCAGACCTCATCGGCTCCTACTGCCAGTGGAGCGGGGAGCGCTCCGGAGACCCGGGCGTCCTGGGCTACCTGGCCCAGGACATAGCGGCGGAGGAGAAGGCGGGCAGCATCTACGAATTCTGCGCCGCGTCGCCGGCCTTCCACGATCTCACGCCCAGGGAGCTGGGGGAGATCGCCCGGCAGCTCCGCTTTCCGGCGGAGGAGTTCTACAGCGACCGCCCGGTGGGCACCCTCTCCGGCGGGGAGCAGATCAAGCTCCAGCTGGGGCGGCTGCTCTTCACCCGCCCGGGGACCCTGCTGCTGGACGAGCCCTCCAGCGACCTGGATCTGGAGACTCTGCGGTGGCTGGAGGGGTTTATCAGCGGCTACCCGGGCATTCTGCTCTATATCTCCCACGACGAGGCCCTGATTGAAAACACGGCCAATCTGGTGCTCCACATCGAGCACCCCCGGGAGGGCAAGCCGCCCCGGTGCACCGCCCACCGCCTGGACTACAGCGCCTATGTCCGCCGGCGGGACGCGGGCATCGCCTATCAGACCCAGCAGGCCCGGAAGGAGCGGGAGGAGTACGGCAAAAAGATGGAGCGCTACCGCCGCATCCAGCAGAAGGTGGAGCACGACCAGAACGCCGTCAGCCGGCAGGACCCCCACAGCGGCCGGCTGCTGAAGAAGAAGATGCACGCGGTCCAGTCCCTGGGCCGGCGGTTTGAACGGGAAGAGGAGACCATGACCAGGCTGCCGGAGGTGGAGCAGGCGGCCTTTCTCCGCTTCCCGCCGGAGGCGTGCCTGCCGGCGGGGAAGGTGGTGCTGGACCTGAGGCTGGAAGAGCTGCGGGCGGGGGAGAGGCTCCTGGCAGAAAATATCCGCCTGCGGGTGATGGGCGGGGAGAAGGTGGGGATTCTCGGCCCCAACGGGGCAGGAAAAACCACGCTGCTCCGCCGCGTCCAGGAGGAGCTGCTCCCCCGCCGGGACATCCGCGCCGCCTATATGTCCCAGGACTACGCCGAGACGCTGCCCCTGGACAGGACCCCGGTGGAGTACCTGGCCCCGGAGGGCGGCACAGCCGCGGAGACCAGGGCCCGGACCTTTCTGGGCAGCATCCGCTACGCCCGGGAGGAGGTGTCCCACCCCATCCGGGAGCTCTCCGGCGGCCAGAAGGCCAAGCTCCTGCTGACCAAGATGATGCTGGACGGGGTGAACGTGCTGATTCTGGACGAGCCCACTCGAAATTTCTCCCCCATCTCCGGCCCCCGGGTCCGCCAGGCCCTGGCGGAGTACGGGGGGACCATGATCTGCGTGTCCCACGACCGGAGGTTCCTAACCCAGGTCTGCCACACCCTCTGCCGGCTGACGGAGAGGGGACTTGTTCCCGTGGAACGGGAGGAATTGGAGGAATGACCATGAAAAAAGCCGCGATTATGCTCTATCCGCTCTTTTCCATACAGGAGATCAGCTGTACGACGGAGCTGTTCAAGTTCTATGACAAGGAGATCGTCACCTTTGCCGCCGGCCGAGAGCCGGTCAAAAGCGAGGACGGCTTCACCGTCCTGCCGGACCGGGACCTGGAGGACTTTGACCGGGCGGAATTTGACTGCCTGGTCCTGCCGGGGATCTGGGAGCCCCTGCCGGTGCTGCTGGACCGGCGGAACATCCGGTTTCTGGAGCGGCTTCAGGGCCACCGGGAGCTGGTCCTTGCCGCCATGTCCTCCGCGCCGCTGCTGCTGGGCAAGGCGGGGCTGCTGGAGGGAAAACGGTTTACCTCCGGCGTGTTTGAAGAGTTTCTGGACGCCTTTCCGGTAATGCCCCGGGAGGGGATCGTCCGCGCGCCGCTGGTGGAGGACGGGGACCTCATCACCGCTCACGGCGGCGCGTTTCGGGAGTTCGCCGTGGCCGTGGCCCGCAGGGTGGGCATCGACTGCTGGGAGGATATCTTCTCACCCATGGCGGGAAGGGAGTACACGGAGGAGGACTTTATCTTCCACATCCCGCCGGAGGATATGGCGGAGGTCCGGGCGGACTGGGCCAGATGCCTCGCAGATGCGGAAAAATTTCCGGAAAAAAGCTCTTGACCTTGACGCCGCGTCATGGTCTATCCTGTCCCTTGGGAGGTGAAACCAGATGACCTACACCGTCAGTCAGCTCTCCCGGCTCACCGGGCTCACACCCCGTACCCTGCGCTACTACGACGCCATCGGCCTGCTGCGCCCGGAGCGGGTCCGGGAGAACGACTACCGCCTCTACGGCGGCGCGGAGGTGGACCGGCTCCAGCAGATTTTGCTCTATCGGGAGATGGGGCTGCCCCTGGAGGAGATCCGCCGGATGCTGGACGCACCGGACTACGACCGGGCCGGCGCGCTGCGGGCCCATCTGGGCAGCCTTCTCAGCCAGCGGCAGCATGTGGACCAGCTCATCGACACAGTCAGCCGCACATTGCAAGCATTGGAAGGAGGAACAACCATGGACGACAGGGAAAAATTTGAGGCAATGAAGCAAAGGGCCGTTCAGGAGAACGAGGCCGTTTACGGCCAGGAGATCCGCCAAAAATACGGCCCGCAGGCCCTGGAGGAGACCAGCCGCCGGGTAGGCGGCATGACGGAGGAGGAGTGGAGCCGCATGAGAGGGGAGGAGTCCGGCTATCAGGAGGCCCTCCGGCGGGCCATGGCGGCGGGGGACCCGGCAGGGGAGGACGCCAGAGAGGCCTGCCGCCTCCACCGGGCCTGGCTGCTCCACTACTGGACAGCGGAGATGCTCAACGCCCAGAGCCACGTGAATCTGGTGGACATGTATGGGGCGGACCCGCGATTTCGGGCCTACTATGAGGCGGTGGCGCCTGGATGCGCGGACTTTTTTGCCCAGGCAATCCGGGCCTACTATAGCGAACGCGGTTAAGAAGGAGTAAACGTTGGGCTCCGTCCCGTGGGCCGCGCTCTGCGCGGCTTAGGCTGGGGCGGCCGGAAGGCCGCCCCAGCGGTCGCTTGCGCCTTCGGCGCAAATGACGCGAGCACCACCCTTTTGGGCCCGGTCATTGCCGCCTGTGGCGTCAACGACCGGGCCGGTGGCCCTAAACCTTACCGCTTTTCAACTGTGGTCCCTATACGCCGAACTATATACCATCAAACAACTTGAAAAGCCATGGCAGCCTTAAGAGACTGCCATGGCTTTATCGTCAGATCTCCTCAAAAAAGCTGTCCGGGCCGACAAAATGAGGGCGGATGCGGCAGAGCCTGTATGCTATAGTCAAAGCACTTGAAAAAAATCGCTTGGTTCTTTTCAAGTCCTGCGGCGCGCTGCGCCGCAGGAGCCGCGAAAGCGGCTCGGCTGTAGACTTCATAGGCAACACACACGCTCTTTGCGTGCCCAGCGGGCCACCGGCCCGCTGTATGAAAAAACAAAATGCGTTTTTTCAAGTGTGTTGACTATAAAGTAAAAGTATAGGGAACAGGCCGCGCTGCCGCATAGGGAGGAATCGCAAAAATGGAACTTGCGCTGATGGTTTTCGTCTTTATTGCCGGGATTGTCCTCATTGTCAAGGGGGGCGACTACTTTGTGGACGCCTCCTCCTGGTTCGCGGAGGTCAGCGGCATCCCCAAGCTGATCGTAGGGGCTACCATTGTCAGTCTGGCCACCACCCTGCCGGAGATGCTGGTGTCCGTCATGGCCGCGGTCCAGGGCAAGGTGGACATGTCCGTGGGCAACGCCGTGGGCAGCGTCACCGCCAACCTGGGCCTCATCATGGCCATCTCCCTTCTCTGCATGCCGGGAAAAATCCGGCGGCGGGACTACTTCCTCAAGTCCCTGCTCATGCTGGGGGCCGCCGGAATCGTGGTTCTGGGCGGCGTGAAGGGGGCGGTGGATCTGCGGCTGTCGGCGGCGCTGCTGGCGGTGTTCCTGGTGTTCCTCTTTGACAACGTGCGCTCCGCCCGGATCGCCTCCGGCGGGGGAGGGGGGAGAAGCCGCGTGCGCCCCCACAGGCGGGAGACGCTCCTCAACTGCGTGAAATTCCTGGCGGGAGCCGCCGGGGTGGTGCTGGGGGCGGACCTGCTGGTGGACAGCGGCAGCGCCCTGGCCCGGCTGGTGGGGGTGTCCGAGCGGATCATCGGCGTCACCATTGTGGCCGTCGGCACCTCTCTGCCGGAGCTGGTCACCACGGTGACGGCTGTAGCCAAGAAGCAGTCGGCCCTGTCAGTGGGGAACATCCTGGGGGCCAATATCCTGGATCTGACGCTGATTCTGCCTCTGAGCGCCCTGATCTCCGGCAAACCGCTGCCCATCGGGGCGGCGGCGGGCAGCATCGACCTGCCGGCCTGCCTGCTGGTGGGGGCGCTGGCGGTGGTTCCGCCGGTGTTTACCGCGAAATTCCGCCGGTGGCAGGGGGCGGCACTGCTGGCGGTCTACGCCGTCTATCTGACGGCTACCTGCCTTATCCAATGAACATGGCGTCCCCGAAGGAGAAGAACCGGTAACGCTGCCCCACCGCCTCCCGGTAGGCGGCCAGAATGTGCTCCCGCCCCGCCAGGGCGGACACCAGCATAATGAGGGTGCTCTCCGGCAAGTGGAAATTGGTGATGAGGGCGTCTGTGGCCCTAAAGCGGTAGCCGGGGTAGATGAAAATATTGGTCCAGCCCGCCCTGGCCTCCATATGGCCGTCCTCCGCCGCCCAGCTCTCCACCGTGCGGCAGGAGGTGGTCCCCACGCACACCACCCGGCCGCCCCGCGCCCTGGTCCGGTTGATGAGGTCCGCCGTCTCCTGAGGGATGACGCAGTACTCGCTGTGCATGTCGTGGTCCGTGAGATCCTCCTCCTTCACCGGGCGGAAGGTGCCAAGGCCCACGTGGAGGGTTACATAGCCGGTCTCCACGCCCTTTTCCCGAATCCGCCGGAGCAGCTCCGGCGTAAAGTGGAGCCCCGCCGTAGGGGCGGCGGCGGAGCCGGACACCCGGGCGTACACGGTCTGGTAGCGCTCCTGGTCCTGGAGGGCCTCCTTGATGTAGGGGGGCAGGGGCATCCGGCCCAGCCGCTCCAGCACCTCCAGAAAGATGCCCTGATAGGCGAAGCGGACCAGGCGGTTGCCCCCCTCCGCTTCACCCACAATCTCCCCCTGGAGCTCCCCCTCCTGCCCGAAGGAGACCCTTGCGCCGGGGCGGAGCCTCCGACCCGGCCGCACCAGGCACTCCCAGACATTGTCTCCCCGGTCGATGAGCAGCAGCACCTCGCAGGCCCCGCCCAGGCTGCCGTCCGGGCGAATTCTGCTGCCCAGCAGCCGGGCGGGCAGCACCCGGGAGTCGTTCATAATGAGGCAGTCGCCGGGGCGCAGCAGCTCCGGCAGGTCGTAAAAGTGCCGGTGGGACCAGGCGCCGGTGTTCCGGTCCAGGCACAGGAGCCGGGAGGCGTCCCGCTGCTGGAGGGGCGTCTGGGCGATGAGCTCCTGGGGAAGGTCGAAGTAAAAGTCGTGGGTTTTCACAGGCGTTCCTTTCCGGGACAGGCCCTCAAGCGTATTGGAAATTATTCTTTTCGTACCTTTTCTATTTGCGCAATGTCTGCGATATCCTTTTCCCTGCCAAGCTGCTTTTTCATCTGGATAAGCCCGTCTACACACACAACGGGAACGCCGCTGACGATTTCCACGGTACCCTCAATCCAGTTTTCAAAAATCTCAACATTCTCAGAATATGAGATTTTTCTGGTTCCATCTTTACAGCGTGAAACCACGTACCCCTGCCGCTCCAATTGATCTGCCAGGCGCGTGGTGCAGCCCAAATCAATATCCTGTGTTTGAGGGCGAACCCCATGCAAAACCATAGCGCCGCCAGCAACTACCCAGTAGTCCTCCTCAGAAAAGGAAAGCGCCCGAAGCCGTTGAAGCAAGGAATCTTTATCAAACATATTGACCCCATTCTGATGGGTTTACCAGAGATAACCGGCAATTCCGGCAGTTTCATACCGCTTCATGTCCATAGCGGCATAGAAGGAGTTGCTGTCCGGGTCGACGGCATCCGTGGACAGGCAGAACATACGCACGCCGGCGTACCGCTCCCTGGCCCCGCGCAGTAGCGCGCCGCCTATGCCCCGGCGCTTGTAGGGCGGATCGACAATCAAATCCTGGACATAGAGGATGTGCTCGCCGTCCCCCACGCACCGCACAAATCCCGCCAGACATGGTCCGTCGAATGCCCCGATAACGCAGAGAGAATTGCGTAAGGCCCGCTCCAGCTGTTCTGTGTCCCCCAGATAGGCGGTCCAGCCGGCGTTTTCATAGAGCTTCAGAACCTGGGGCAGCTCCTCCACAGAAAATTCCCGATAAACGATCATTGCTGTGCTCCTTTCCCTCTGACGCGGGCAAAACCGCTCCCGGCGCCCGCCCACAGAGTACAGACGAAATTCTGTCAAAAGCTCCCCCTTTTGCCAGAAAAAAAGGGGGAAAAACAGTTGACACCACCAAAAAAATGTGGTATGAAAGTACGGGACTTTTTCGCGGTCCGTCATACACTGTCTTGTAGTATACACGGTGGCCGTAGATTTTTCAACCGGAAATCCGGCTTTCGCCGTCTTTTAAAGGAGGTAGCGCAGCATGAAGGAATATCGCGTGGGCGTCATCGGAGCCACCGGCATGGTGGGCCAGCGCTTTGTCACCCTGATGGAGAACCACCCCTGGTTCAGGCTCACGGCTCTGGCGGCCAGCGGCCGCAGCGCCGGCAAAACCTATGGGGAGGCGGTGGAGGGCCGCTGGGCCATGACCGCCCCTATCCCGGAGGAGGCCAAGGGCCTCGTTGTTCTGGACGCCCAGACGGACGCGGAGCGACTGGCTGGGCAGGTGGATTTTGTATTTTGCGCCGTAGATATGAAGAAGGAGGAGATCCGGGAGCTGGAGGAGCGCTACGCCAAGCTGGAGTGCCCCGTGGTCTCCAACAACAGCGCCCACCGCTGGACGGAGGACGTGCCCATGGTGGTGCCGGAGATCAACGCGGACCACATCCGCCTCATCGACGCCCAGCGCCGGCGGCTGGGGACCAAGCGGGGCTTTGTGGCGGTAAAGAGCAACTGCTCCCTCCAGTCCTACGTGCCAGCTCTGCACCCCCTGCGGAAGTATGGCCTGGAGAGGGCCCTGGTCTGCACCTATCAGGCCATCTCCGGGGCGGGCAAGACCTTTGCGCGCTGGCCGGAGATGGTGGACAACTGCATTCCCTACATCGGCGGCGAGGAGGAGAAGAGCGAGCAGGAGCCCAGAAAGCTGTGGGGCCGGGTGGAGGACGGCAAAATCGTCCTGGCGGACAGCCCCGCCATCACCGCCCAGTGCTTCCGGGTGGCCTGCCAGGACGGCCATATGGCCGCCTGCTTCATGAAATTCCGGGAGGGGAGCAAGCCCACAATGGAGCAGATCAAGGCGGATTGGGCCGCCTTCTCCGGCCGGGCCCAGGAGCTGGCGCTGCCCTCCGCCCCCAAGCAGTTCCTGCACTATTTTGAGGAGCCGGACCGGCCCCAGACCCGGCTGGACCGGATGCTGGAAAACGGCATGGCGGTGTCCATCGGCCGCCTGCGGCCCGACAGCCAGTACGACTACAAGTTTGTCTGCCTCAGCCACAACACCCTCCGGGGCGCCGCCGGCGGCGCGGTGCTCCTGGCGGAGCTGCTGTGCGCGGAGGGATACATCTAAAAATTCCGTTGTCGTCCCAGGACCACCGCCAGAGAAGCGGTGGTCCTGTTTCTTTTCATAAAATGGACATGTTCTGCATGGTTTTCAGCACCAATTCAAATTATATTGCATAAGCTGTTTCTATACAATCTTCGTATCAGAATACTTACAGCAGGAGGGTTACATTGTGAAACAGCCTATCTTTACCGGCTCCGGCGTCGCCCTTATTACCCCGTTTACCAGAGACGGGGTGGACTATCCCGCACTTGAGGCGCTTCTTGACTTCCAGCTGGAGGCTGGGACCGATGCGGTAATTGTCTGCGGGACCACCGGCGAGGCGGCCACCATGACATACGAGGAGCGGATGCGGACCATTGAGACGGTGGTCCGCCATGTGGACGGAAGGGTCCCGGTGATTGCCGGCAGCGGCGCCAACAGCACGGAGACTGCCGTCCGGCTCTCCAGGGACGCCGCGTCGGCCGGGGCGGACGCTCTGCTGGTGGTAACGCCCTTCTACAACAAGGCCACGCCCAGGGGGCTGGTTCAACACTACGCCGCTGTCGCTGACGGCGTGTCAAAGCCGGTGATTGTCTACAACGTTCCCTCCCGGACCGGCGTGAAATGCACGGCAGAAATCTATGCCGCGCTGGCGGAGCACCCCAATATCGCGGGGGTCAAGGAGGCCAGCGGCGACCTGGCCCTGGTCCAAAAGACCAGGGAGCTGTGCCCGGAGGACTTCTCCATCTGGTCTGGCAACGACGATGAGACGGCGCCCATTATGCTCCTGGGCGGAAGCGGCGTCATCTCCGTGGCGGCCAACGTGGCCCCGGAGGAGATGCGCCGGCTGACTGCGGCCTGCCTAGCCGGTGACTTTTTCACCGCCGGGAGGATGCAGCTGAAGCTGCGCCGGCTCTGCGAGGCCCTGTTCTGGGAGGTGAACCCCATCCCGGTGAAAACGGCCCTGGCCCTGATGGGCCGCTGCCAGGAAGTCTTCCGCCTGCCCCTGTGCGAAATGGAGCCGGAGAACCGGGCGCGGCTCAAGGGCGTCCTGGAGGACTACGGACTGCTGGATTGATCCTTTTTCCCGATTGCTTCTTTTTCATTCAAGAAAAAGAAGCAAAAAGAACTTTAACGGTCTTTCCTTGGGCACAGGGGAGCGTCAAGCAGCTCCTGGAGCATAGCAAAACGACAGCAATCATCAGAATTCGTAACATCATCTAGGGGCGAGCAGCTCGCCCGCTTTTAAAGGAAGATTGCTATAGGGAGAGGACGGCCTTTGCCCTCTGCGGCGGCGGAGGCCGGGCCGCTGGCCCCCGGCGAATCCCTTCGCCGGGGGCCTTTTGCGCTCTGACGAAGAATCATTTGACTTTACAGCCGTCCCCCTCTATAATGGAGGAAGAAATTGCGATCAGCTGGTCAGCAGGAGGAAGCGCCCCATGCCAACCCTTGATTGGATCGGAAAAGACAAGGTGGTGAACCACCACCAGCTGGTGCCCTTTCGGGTGCTGGAGCGGCGCTACAGCTTCGACGAGGCGGGGGAGAGCGCCGGTGACAACGGCAGCGAAAACATGGTGATCCAGGGTGACAACCTGGAGGCGCTCAAGGCGCTGCTGCCCCGGTACGGGGGACGGGTGAAGTGTATCTACATCGACCCGCCCTACAACACCGGCAACGAGGGCTGGATTTACAGCGACAGCGTCAGCGATCCCAGAATCCGGCGCTGGCTGGGGGAGGTGGTCGGCAGGGAAGGGGAGGACCTGACCCGGCACGACAAGTGGCTGTGCATGATGTACCCCCGGCTGAAGCTGCTGCGCAAGCTGCTGGCGCCGGACGGCGTCTTTTTCGCCTCCATTGGCGATGATGAGCTGGCGGCCCTGCTGTTTCTTATACGGGAGATCTTCGGGCGGGTGAACGCGGTTTTTGTCTGGAAATCCCGGTCCAAGCCTACCAACGCGGGCAAGGCCAGATACCGCCCCCAGAAGGTGATGGAGTATGTGGTGATGTTCACCCAGGACGAGGACCGGATGTTTCGCGTGGGGCAGAAGGCGGACGACTATGCCTACCCCAACCGGGACCAGTACGGGGCCTACCGCACTTCCACCATTCTGACATCGAACCTGGGGAGCTACCGGCGGGAGACCATGCGCTTTCCAATCGCCGGGTACACGCCGCCGCCGGATAAGCGGTGGAAGGCGGGGGCGGAGATCATACAGGCGCTCTATGACAGCCACCGGCTCCTCTTTACCCAGGACGGGATGCCCATGGAAAAAATCTATGAGAGCGACAGCGACACAGTCCTCACGCCCCTCTACACCTATATTGCACCCCAGATCAGCGGAACCGCCGAGAGCGGCAAGACACAGCTCAACAAAATGCTGGGACACGGCCACGGCTTTGACACGGTGAAGCCCCTGGGCCTGCTGGAGTATCTCATTGGGGTTTCCACCGGTCCGGGGGATATCGTGCTGGACAGCTTTGCCGGCACCGGCACCACCGCCCACGCCGTCCTCGCCAAAAACAGCGCCGACGGCGGCGGTCGGAAATTCATTCTGGTGGAGATGATGGATTACGCTGACTCTATCACCGCCAGGCGGGTCAAACAGGCCATCCTGGGGTATGGAAAAGGTAAAAGCGCTGTGGCGGGTTTGGGCGGAAGCTTCAGCTTCTACGACCTGGGGGAGCCCCTGCTGCCGGGAGGCGTCCTGAACCGGGCGGTAGATCCGGAGAAAATCCGGGAGTATGTCTGGTTTACTGAGACAAACCGACCCTATACGCCGGACCGCTCCAACCACCCCTATTACCTGGGCACAAATAATGATGCCGCCTATTATTTCTTCTATGAGCCGGACCGGACCACGGTGCTGGACTACGGTTTTTTATCCACCATCACCCGGCGGACGGAGACAACGGTGGTCTACGCCGACCGCTGTGCCATCGGAGGGGAAGCGCTGGCCCAGATGGGCGTCATTTTCAAAAAGATTTCCCGGGATATTGCCAGACTATAGAGAGGTGCCGCTATGGAACTAAAAACGTATCAGAAGCAGGTTATTCGGGACCTAACCCGTTATCTGGAGCTGATGAACGAAAAGAGAAGCTATATAGCCGCCTTTTCCGCCTTCTGGCGGGAGAAGCGAGCGCCGGTCCTGGGCCGCTATCAGGACATTCTGCCCGGCGTTCCCAACCTCTGCTTCAAGGTGCCCACCGGCGGCGGCAAGACCTTCCTGGCGTGCAGCGCCATCCGGCCGGTTTTTGATGCGCTCCCTGTGACAAAGGCCAAGGTAGTGGTGTGGCTTGCGCCGTCGGACGCGATTTTGGCCCAGATCGCCGACAGCCTCAAGGACGCCGCCCACCCCTACCGGCAGCGGATTGATCGGGACTTCGGCGGGAACGTGGAGGTCTATACCAAGCAGGAGCTCCTTGCCGGCAAGAATTTCAGCATGACCACCGTCTCGGAGCAACTGTCCATCATGGTCCTCTCCTACGACTCCTTCCGGGGCCGGAGCAGGGAGGCGTTGAAGGCCTACCAGCAGAACAGCAGCCTGGCGGACATGGCCAAGGCCCTGGGCAAGCCGGAACAGCCCATCGAGCGGGCGGACGACACCGCGCTGTTCCAGATTATCAACCAGCTCTCCCCGCTGGTGATTGTGGACGAGAGCCACCACGCCCGCTCTGAGCTGAGCCTGGACATGCTGACAAATTTCAATCCCTGCTTTGTCCTCGAGCTCACCGCTACTCCCAGACAGTACAGCAACATTCTCTCCTACGTGGACGCCCTGCAGCTGAAAAGGGCCAACATGGTGAAGCTGCCGGTGATTGTATACAACCGGAGCAGCCAGCAGGAGGTTGTGACGGACGCCATCGACCTGCGCTGCCGGCTAGAGGAGATCGCCAGGCAGGAGCAGCAGAAGTCCAAGAAATATATCCGGCCCATTGTCCTCTTTCAGGCCCAGCCCAGGGGAAGGGAGGACAGCACCACCTTTGAGAAGCTCCGGGCCAAGCTGGTACAGGAGGCGGATGTCCCGGCGGACCAGATCGCCATCCGCACGGCCGATGTAAACGAGCTGAAGAATGTGAACCTTATGTCCGAGGACTGCCCCATCCGCTACATCATTACCGTGAACGCGCTGAAAGAGGGGTGGGACTGCCCCTTTGCCTACATTCTGGCCTCCCTGGCCAACCGGACCAGCCCGGTGGACGTGGAGCAGATTGTGGGCAGGGTTCTCCGCCTGCCCCACACCTGCCAGCATGGCCAGATGTCTTTAAACATGTCCTATGTGATTACCTCCTTTGCCGACTTTGACGGCACAGTCCGGCGGATTGTGGCGGGGCTGAACAATGCCGGTTTTACATCCAAGGACTGCCGCGTGGCCGCCCCGCCGGAGGAGCCGAAGGAGCCGGAGGAGCCCCCCTGTCAGGAGGAGATAGAGACGCCGGCGGAGACCGGCGGAGAGGGCTTTCTGGACTTTGACGGACGGCAGGTTGCCCGGGAGCTGGAAAGCCGCCGGAGCGGAGCGGCTTCCCCCCGTCCGGAGCGGATGCTGGAGCAGGCGGAGCAGGCGGGGTCCGCCTACAGCGCCGCCGCCGAGCAGGCGGCCTCAGATCCCTTCCTGGGGGAATACGCGTGGGAGGTTCGTGATAAAATCGCTGCGTTTCAGGTAAAGCCGGAGTTCAGGGAGGATATTCATTCGCTGCTCATCCCACAGTTTTTCCAGACAATCCCGCAGTCCTTTTTCAGCGGCGGCTTTGCTCTGCTGGAGAAGGAGCAGCTGGGGGAGGACTTTACCCTGCGGGGAAAGGCGTACGACATCGACTTCACCGGAGCGGACGACGAGATTGCCAAGGTGGACGTCCGCCCCAGCGATGGCGGACTCCCAAAGGTCTTTAAGATGTCGGAGGCGGACCAGCGCTACTTCAAGGAGCATTTCAACACCCGCCCCCAGGAGGTCCGCCAGCGCCAGTGCGTTGACATAATCTTTCACCATCTCAACAAGCTGGACATGGTGGATGCCGGCGATCTGCGGGCCTATCTGGGCCGGATTGTAGGGGATATGAGCCGGGATCAGCTGGCCGCTATGGAGAAAGCGCCTCTGGGCTGCGCGGCAAAGATCCGATCCAAGATCGAGGAGCTGCTGACCAGGCACTGCAAGGAGACCTTCTTCCGCTGGCTGGAGACAGAGCGCATTGTGTGCCGGCCAAGCTACCGCCTGCCGCCCAGTATTCACCCCTCAAGCAGCAACAGCATGATCGGCGGCGCGCTGTATGAGGCGGAGGAGTCTATGAACGATCTGGAGCGGACGCTGGTACTGGAGCTGACCGCCCTGCCAAATGTCCGCTGGTGGCACCGGAATATTTCCCGGCAGGGCTTCTGTATCAACGGGTATATCAACCATTATCCGGATATTATCCTCCAAACCGAGGGGGGAAGGATCATCCTGGCCGAGACAAAGGGCGAGCATCTGAAAAACGACGGAAGTCTGGAGAGAATCGCCCTGGGACAGGCCTGGCGTACCGCGGCGGGGGGACAGTACCGCTACTACATGGTCTTTCGGGACGGGGTGGAACCCCTGCCCGGCGCGGTCAGCATGAGCCGGTTTTTGGAGCTGGTGAAGGAGCTTTGATTCTTTTTCTGGAAAACATCGCTTTCGGTGCCCGATGGGCACCGGCGAGTCTAAACCGCCCTTCAGGCGGTCCACGGAAAAAGAATCAAAAAGAACTTTAACGGTGTTAGCTTGAGGCCAGAGAAGCGTCAAGCGGTTCCGGTTCTGCTGTGTTATTGACAGAAAGTATGGCGCCTACCCATTTGCGGGTAGGCGCCATACTTTCTACTTCAAAAATCAGACGGTCAGTCAAACTTGACGCTGTCGGCAATGGCCCGGAACAGGGCGTCGCCGCCGTCGTAGTCCACGTGGAGATAGAACTCCAGCTCAATGAGGGTATCGCCGTCCAGGGCAATCAGGAAATGGTTATTAAAGTAGCTGCCGGTGTCGACCTCCTCCATGCCAAAGCCCTCCAGCGCGGGGCGGCCGTCGAGCTCCTTCTCCTCCACCTCATAGCCGGAGCTGCGCAGGGAGCTGGCCAGGTCGCTCAGGCTCTGTCCGCTCTCCACCTCATAGGAGTAGAAGTACAGGGAGGCCATGTCCCAGGGATTGTCCTCGTCATAGGCGGAGTAGAAGGCCAGTTGGGTAGTGTCGGCCTCCGACTGGTCATCCGTAATCCACGGGAAGGGGTAGGAGAAGGTGACGCCCTGGGCCTCCATATGGTGGGGCATCATCAGCGGCATAGGAATCGACGGTTCCTGCGCCATAGCCTGCTCCAGCTCCTCCATCGTCAGGGAGATGGCGCACTGGGAGCCGGTATCCGCCAGGATCTTCTCCGCCAGCAGCTGGGTGACAGGCGCCAGAGCCGCAAAGTGATCTGCTCCCTCAATGAGGTAGCAGTGGATCTGGTCGTTTTTGGAGGTGTTCTCAATATTGCGGAGGTTGTCGGCATTGCCCTCGCTGCCCTCGATCAGGAAGGTGGGCGTATGTACGTCCTCCAACCAGTGGATGGGGGAGCGCATGGTGTACTCCATCTCATCGCTGGTGTCAAAGGTGAACTGGCTGTTGTTATGGTACTTCACCTCGTCCACCGCGCCAAAGCAGAACACAGCCCGGAACTTGTCCGTGTACTCCGCCGCCAGCAGAGCTCGGGTGCCGCCGGTGCTGTGGCCGCCAAGATAGATGCGCTGGGGGTCCACGTAGGGGAGGGAGGCCGCGTATTCATAGGCGGAGACAATATCGTCCACCTCGCCAAAGAGGGCCTCATAGTTGCCCGGGTTGCCGTTGCCGCCGCGGAAGGAGGGGTACATGGTCAGCACGCCGGCCTGCCAGAAGGCGGAGCCTGTCTGATCGTTGTCCCAAGCGGGGTAGGTCCAGGGGAAGTCGTCAATGCCGTTGCCCCAGCCGCCGACAACCCAAATAATCATGGGGTGCTTTTGTCCATCGCCCGGGTCGCTGGACACATAAGCCGCCAAATCGCCCACCTTTGAGGGGTAGTAGACCAGATCAAATACGCCCTCCGGAGGTGTGGGAACGGGATCGCTGTCGCTTTCCTCGCGGGCCAGCTTAGTCTGGAAGCTGTCGTGGGCCTCGGCAAAGGTCTGCCGGTTTCCGCCCTGGGAGCCGCCGGAGGAGCAGGCGGTCATAAGCATAAACGCCGCCAGCAGGAGGGAAAACAGCATACGTCTTTTTCGGGAATTCATGTGAGTCAGCATCCTTTTCCTAGAATTTTAGCCGCCGCGCCGCGACGGCATACGAGAGCATTATACACGGTTTCCTCCAGGGATTCAATCCCAATTTTCTATGTTCCGCCCATTTTTTCTCCGCGCCAGACGCCCGCGGCCTGGCGCGGCGCAGTCCGCCCAATGGACACAAAAGAAGGCATGATTCTTTTCCTGCCCTTTGACGTTAAAATGGGGGCAAACGCGATGCCTTCCGCATATACTGGGCGGAAGGGGTGATGTTTTCTTGGCTTCGTTCGATCAGACGGCGCTGACGCCGTATAACAGGAAGGCGGCGGTGCTCTACGCCAGAAAGTGGGCCTACGGCAGAAACCCGGCCTTTTACGACTACGAGAAAATCGGCGGGGACTGTACAAATTTTGCCTCCCAGTCCGTCTACGCCGGCAGCGGGGTCATGAACTACACCAAGGATTTTGGGTGGTACTACATTAACGCAAACGACAAGGCCCCGGCCTGGACGGGGGTAGAGTACTTCTACCGCTTTATGACGAGAGGGGAGGGCACTGTGGGACCGGTGGCGGAGGATGTTCCCATCAGCCAGATTTTGCCTGGCGATGTGGTACAGCTGTCCTTCTCCGGCGAGAGCTGGAACCACTCGCCGGTGGTGGTAGCTCTGCTGCGGCAGCCGGCGCTCCAGCCGGCGGATGTGCTGATCGCCGCCCACAGCTACGACGCCGACAACCGGCCGCTGAATACCTACGACTACAAGGCCATCCGGTTTCTGCACTTTATCGGCGTTCGGAAATAGGGGCGTATTTTGAAAGAAATCAGCAGGCCCAAGCAGAGCCGCCGGCAGACAAGGACTCCCCCCGCCGCTTCCCAAAGGAACGGCAGGGGGAGCATACGTTCTTCAGTCGTCGGTTTTTTTATGATCGTTTCTCTCCTTGTTTCCGGATGTAGCTGATTCGGAGGGAAAAAGCAAGAGACCCTTTTAGAAATTTTGGGGAAACCGTACGTTCCCCACAGTCCAGGACAAGAGGCGGCACAGTCGAAAGGCTGCGCCGCCTCTTGCAGAAGCTTTTTATTTCTTCGGCGGCTTGACCCGCCCCAGAGGGTTGGCGCGGGCGGCTACCCGCAACGCCTCGTTGTCAATGTGGGTGTAAATTTCCGTGGTGTTCAGGTGCTCGTGGCCCAGCACCTCCTGCACCGCCTTGACATCCACACCGTTTTGCAGCATCAGGGTGGCGGCGGTGTGGCGGAGCTTGTGGGCGGAATACCGGGCGCTGTCCAGCCCGGCCTGGCTCAGGTGCTTTTTTACCAGCGCGTGGACATTGGAGCGGCTGATCCGCTGGTTCCGGGAGGAGAGAAAGAGGGCATTTTGGTCCCGGCCCGTGATGGGCCGCCGCACAGCCAGATAGCGCTCCAGCGCGGCCTTGCAGGCATCGTTGAGATAGACAACGCGGACCTTGTTTCCCTTGCCCAGGACCCGCAGCGCGTCATCCTGAACATCGCCCAGGTCCAGTCCGATCAGCTCGGAGATCCGCAGACCGCAGTTGAGGAAAAACGTGAGGATGCAGTAGTCCCGCTCCTGGTTGGGGCCGTCCACGCTCTCCAGCAGTTCCATGCTCTCATCCAGGGTCAGATACCTGGGCAGGGTTTTCATCAGCTTGGGGGAATCCAGGTCCTTGATGGGATTACTTTCCAGGAGGTGGACCTTCTGGGTCAGGTAATTAAAAAAGGAGCGGAGCGTTGCGATTTTCCGGGCACGGGTGGCGGCGCTCAGGCCGTAGGCGGTCCGGTCGCTGTTGGGCTGCTGGGCCCGGTCCCGGCTCAGGTAGGTGAGGTAGCCGTAGATATCCGTCAGCGTGATGGTGCGGATGAACTGGATATCAATATCCATAATGGAGATCTCGTCCCAGGGCTTGTTCCGCAGGGAGCGGTCCCGGGACTGTTTCATATAGCGGAAGAAGTTGCGCAGATCCAAAAAGTATTCGTCTACAGTTTTCTGGGAATGCGCCTTGATCGTCTCATGGTACGATAGAAAGTCGCAGAGAATTTGAGGCGACTCGTCTCTGTAATTAATCATAGGCTGGTCATGCCCGCGAGCTGGAGGGCACGAAAATCCGGTTCTCCGCCGGGTCTGCCCTCCCCTAGATTGAACAAAATTTTTATTTTGTTCAATCTCGTTTCCAATTCAAAAGCGCTCCCCTTCCGGGTCGCGCACCGAAGCGGATGAAGGAACAAAATAGTCGTTCTTGTTCAAAGCCTGCGGCCCTGTCTGGGGGGGCCTGGCCCTGCGTCGCTCCTTTCTCACAGATTTGCGTCTCCCATTATAAGCCAGAGAGCGGCGTCACGTCAAGTCCGATTTTACGTGACCGGGGTGCTTACTCTCCATGAGATGGTCGGCCATTGCATAAATAGCCGTGATAGACGGCGCGGAATGGCCCATGGCCCGTTGGACCCTCGGAAGGTCGCCATACTTCACCAGGAGGTCCACGGCATAGACCTTCCGAAAAGAGTGGGTCCCGATGTTCTGCGGGAGGCGGAAAGCCGCCGCCGCCCGTTTGACGTCTGCCCAGACGGCCTGCCGGGTTTTGTGCTCCCCGGCCTTACGCCCCGGAAAGGCCCAAACCGGCCCGGCCTGAGCCAGAATCCGCCGCAGAAGGTCATTTTTGAGGCCGCACCGGTGCTTCTTGCCGGTCTTTTTCTCCCTCACCCACATGCTGTTTTTGAGGTCAGATGTTTTCAACTCAAGGACATCGGAGATACGGAGCCCGGTTTGTAAAACCGTCTCAACAATCAGGGCATTTTGCGGCATGAGGGCCGCGAGAACATGCTCCAACTCCTTGCGCAACAGGTATTCCGTTGTCATAATAATGCACCCTTTCCGAATGAAAATTCATTGGTCATTTTGGGCCCTGCCCCTCTGCGGGGGCTGTGCCCCAGGGGGTGCGGGGCTGTTTGACAGTCCCAAAAATGTCAACTGGGGAAAATTGGGTGGAGTGTGCGCGGGGCGCGAGGCAGACAGAGCGGCCCCGAAGCCATCCCGGACTACGGCGGAGCTTTCGCGGTCACGGCGGCGCACGGACTGCCCATCAGCGCGGCCAGCGGATGGACCGGGGCCCACTGTGACCGCCTCCTCTGGAGGCCGGTCACGGTCCCCTTCCACGCCTACGGCGTTGCCCTTTTCCAGAACGGATGTTTCATTTAAAACATCCGTTCCATCTACAGCATTCTTGAAATATGGTGCCAGGACTTCGCCCTCTGCTGTAACCCGCAACATCAGGAAGGAGGCGCACGGATACTCCTCCGGCTGGAACCATCCGGGATAGTCCTCCCACTCTCGAACATCTGTATCAAACCATTCCACGGCGGGCCGCTGGAGGGCCCCGCCGGAGTAGTACCACCGCCCGCCGGTTTTGACGGGCGCGGCCATGGGCTCCCCCGCCGGGCCGTCCATCTCCTTGCCGATGTACTTGCAGACATAGGAAATCGCCGCCTCCCGCTCCCCGTACAAATGAATGGCCGTAGAGAAGCCCCAGCCCCAGTCCGGGAGGTTATACACGGTGCGGCCCCCCATGCGCTCCAGGGCCTCCCTATGGGCCTCTGAGCGGGCTTTCACGGGGGCCTTGCGTCCCGGAACGGAGAGGGTGCCGGAATCCACGGCTTCCAGGGCGGCGTTGAAGAAGCCGTGGAAGTGGAGGGCCCCATCCTTGTGGTGCTCCGGGACCAGGACGTAGGCGAGGCCCTTCCGGCGCACGGCGTTCCCGAGCCAGTGGCGCAGGTGCTTCCAGACGGCATCGAAGCTATAGCGGTCCACCTTCTCCGGGTCGAGGGTGAGGGTCACGAAATAGGCCCAGTCGTTGGAGCGGGCCAGGTCGCGGACGGCTTTCCGGGCGCGGCGGACGGACCGCCGGACGGCTACCGCGCGGCAGGCGGCGGCGTTGGCGGACTGGCTGTCGGCGCGGTCCTCCAGGGCGATAGCGTCCCGTTCCAGGCTGGCGTACTCCCGCTCCAGACGCTCCTCCGGAGATTCGAGCATGGGGAGAAAGGGGGGCTTCTCATCGTCCATACAGGCGGGCGGGCGGCTGATATTGCCGCCTCCGAAGGGCCTGGACCCGATGAGGAGTTCAGCGGACCCGTCCGGATAGCGTTTGATACGCGCGTTGTGCAGGGGCTCCATGGCGAAGGTCCTGACGCAATAACGACCCTATATCAAGTAGGGGGTCCGGCGCTTCCGGGAGCGGCGTTCTAACCCCGGGCGGCGCGTCCCCGGCCCGGCTTGCGCGGGCCCCTCCCCGGCCCTCCCGCGCCCGCGCCTGGCCGGGTCCGTTGCCGCCCTCCCCTTGGTGCCGCCCTACGGCCACGGCCCGCCTGTCGGCCAAATTCGCACAAAACAGGCGTTGTTGTGCAGTCGCTCCGCGACTGGTCGCGCTCGGGCGCATACGCGCCGTCTCGCGCCACAAAACGGCTGTTGTTGTGCGGTTTTGGCCTTGGCCCGGGGCTCGGGTCCCCGGCGGCGGGCCCCCCGCCGTTCGGGGACCCGGCCCCGGCTCTGCGCGGTGGCCTCTGCCCCGCTCCGGGCTGGTCCCGGCCGCTCCGCCGTCCGGCCCACGGCGCGACACCCGCCACATTGCCTAACAGCAAAAAGCCGGGAGGGAAACCCACCTACGGCTCCCCTTCCGGCCTTGTTTTGAACAAAACGACCATATATTTTGTTCAATCTATACTGTACCCCCGCAGGGCCCCTCCTTCCTGAAGCTCCCAATTGACTTTTGCTCTCCCAGAGCTTTCAAAGATTGCGAAATGGAGTTTCGCGGTAAAGTTCTTTTTGATTCTTTTTCCGTGGACCGCCTGCAAGGCGGTTTAGGCTCGCCGGCGACCTGCGGGCGCCGTAAGCGACGCTTTTAAGAAAAAGAATGTGCGCCTCCATTACTTTCCCAGCGCCGCGCGGATCGCTTCGCCGATGTTGGCGGCCTCCACAACCCGCAGGCCCTCCATAGGCGCTGGCTGCTTGCCCCGGCGGCGCGGAATCACACAGGCTTTAAATCCCAGACGGCGCACCTCGCTGAGACGCTGGTCCAGATGATTCACAGCCCGCAGCTCTCCAGTGAGCCCCACCTCGCCGATGGCGGCCAGATCGCCGGAAATCGGCCTGTCCAGATAGCTGGAGGCCAGGGCCAGCACTGCCGCCAGGTCGGCGGCAGGCTCGTCCAAGGTCAATCCGCCGATAATATTCAGGTACGCATCGCAGACGGACACCTTCAGCCCGCCCCGCTTCTCCAGCACCGCCAGCAGCATCGCCGCCCGGCCGAAGTCAAATCCGTTGCTGGAGCGGCGGGCGTTGCCGTAGGAGGCCGGGGCCAGCAGGGCCTGAATCTCCGCCAGCACAGGCCGTACCCCCTCCATCACGCAGGTGACGCAGGTGCCCGGCGCGCCCTCCGGCCGGCCGGAGAGAAGCATCTGGGAGGGGTTTTCCACCTCCTCCAGACCGGTGTCCAGCATCTCAAAGACCCCGATCTCGTTGGTGGCCCCGAAGCGGTTCTTCGCCGCCCGGAGAATGCGGCAGGTGCTGTGCTGCTCCCCCTCAAAGTAGAGCACACAGTCCACCATATGCTCAAGGACCTTGGGACCGGCAATAGAGCCCTCCTTGTTGACGTGGCCGATGACAAATACTGTCACGTCCCGGCCTTTGGCCAGCTGCATCAGGGCCATGGTGCAGTCCTTCACCTGGCCCACGCTGCCCGGCGGGCTCTCCAGCGCGCCGTTGTACAGCGTCTGGATGGAGTCCACAATGAGGATGTCCGGCGATTCGTCGGATACGGACTGCAAAACGTCCTCCAGACCTGTCTCCGACAGCACCAGCAGATTCCCGCCGGACACCCCCAGACGCTGGGCCCGCAGCTTCAGCTGTCGCACCGACTCCTCCCCGGATACGTACAGCACCCGGTTCTCCCGGCACAGACTGGCGCAGATCTGGAGCAGCAGCGTGCTCTTCCCTACCCCCGGCGCGCCGCCTACCAGGACCAGAGAGCCCTTGACCGCTCCGCCGCCCAGAACCCGGTCCAGCTCCCCCATTCCGGTGGGAAACCGAATTTCCTGTGCAGTATCAACCTCTGTCAGGGAAATAGCCTTTACAGTATGAAAGCCGCCTCTTCCCCCGATCGCCTGCCGGGATGAGCGGCCCTTCGGTGCCGCCTCCTGCTCTACTACCGTGTTCCACGCCCCGCAGGCGGGACACTTCCCCGCCCACTTCGGCGTCTCGTTCCCACACTCCGTGCAGTAAAATACCGTGCGCTGCTTTGCCATGCGACACCTCGGGGATTTGGTATTCATTCTTTTCTTTTGAAAAAGAAAAGAATCAAAAGAAAACTTTTTGCGCGAAACTACGTTTCGCTTTCTTTCGCTTTTGCTTTGCCTCTATATTATACAACAAATGTTTGCTCTTGGCTAGAGGGTTGGAGAAATTTTTATTCCTCATCCTCCGGAGGATACGGGATTTTTCCGTGCTCCTTCTCAAAGGCAACAATATCCTTGCGGATCAGATAGAGCACATGCGCCGAGATACTGCGCCCCTCGTATTCCGAAACGCTGCACAGCTTGTAATGGGTCTCCCGGTCAAAGGTAATCCCTAAATGCTTATCTTTTGATCTCTTAACCATATTTCACCCACCTGCCTGTCCAAACGTTATGGAAAGTTTTACTCCTCATCCTCCGGAGGATACTGGATCTTCCCGTGCTCTTTCTCAAAAGCCAGAATATTCTGGCGGACCCACTTCAGCAGCTGGGCATTAGGGCTTGTTTGAAAAATAAATATTGCACAAATCAAATAAAAGTGCGAAAATAGGGCCATGAAGCGATATGAATTGACAAAAGAACAATGGGAACGCGTGAAGAAGCTGCTTCCAGCAGAGAGGT
>CATLAL010000002.1 GCA_949878425.1 uncultured Oscillospiraceae bacterium | reverse complement strand
ACAAAGAAAAAAGAATCAAAAAAGAAAAACTTTTTGCGAAAGGCTATCGCCTTTCTCCTTGTGTATCCTATTAAACTGTTTCTCGATTAGGGCTTGTTTGATAAATAGCAGAATGACCAACAGCGAGAGATTTTTTAACGCGGTCCGGCGGAAAAAGGTCCGCTGCTTGGGCGTTTTGATTTTGTTCAAACATGCCCTAGGCGCTGTTTGAACAATGGGAATATGCCCAAGAGCGAGGGATTTTTTCGCCAAATGAGCAGATTTATATCTGCGGAAGCCTTTGATAACGCCCCGAAACCGGCCATCTCCGCAGCTCCTTTCGCCTGTCCGTCATGGACATTGACTCTCTGACAGCATATTTCCTATCTGCTATCATCTCCGCCAGCAGCCGTTCGCATTCCTCCTCAGCGCCGGCATGGACCTTTCGTGTCTCCAATCTTCCATCTGGCCATGTGATCGTACAGCGTCCAACCCATTGACCGTTTTGATTTCTACTGAGAGACCCGGTTCCCCACCGGCGCTTTCGCTCCCTGGCAGGCCGAAAATTGGTCATCGTGGTTGTGGGTTCTGCCGGTGGTGTGGATTCTGCTGTTTCCGCCTTGCCGATGCCCCGGTCGATTCTGGCGGCGGCTTCCCTCTGCATATCGCTCGTGACATGGGCATAGACATTCAGCGTTGTGGCACTGGAGATGTGGCCGATGACGGTGGACAGGGTTTTTACGTCCATCCCATGTCCAGGGCATTGGTGGCGAACACATGCCGCAGGCCGTGGAAGCGTACTTTTTGCATCCGGCGTGTTTTAGAATCTTACCCAGACGCTGGCTGACAGCCGAGGGGGCTACCGGAGCGTATTCTTTCTGTTGAAGTTCAGATCACCCCACTGGAGAGCCATCCGTCCCCCTACTCGAAGCCCGGTGGTCAGTTCCAGCAGGAATATCCCGTTGGGCAGCTGGAAGCAGTTCCTGACCGGATCACCCTTTGGCCACTGTGTGTACTTCAATATGCGCCTCCCTGAGTGTGCAGGGCGTCCCCGCCCGCTTTCAAAGCCGGGAGGGGACGCCCTGTTTTCTATATGCCGTGCGGAAAGTCCCGCCGCCTCGCCGGGCAGGCCTAGAGATCGCCATATCGCTCCTTCAGATACGAGATGACCTCCTCGTTTCCGCCGCTCTGCTCGGCATAGCGGATGAACTCGCCGTAAAACCTGCGGGCCGCCTCCTTGTCTCCCCGCAGCAGCCGCGCGGTCAGATAGTCCAGCTGTAACTCCGCCGCTGAGACGGATATATCCCGCTTCCGCGGCCCGGCGGCGTCCAGGGTGCGCTTGATCCGCGCCAGCTTAATGAAATTCCCGATCAGGGCGCAGCCGTAAAACAAAAGATAGAAAACGCCGTAGAGCAGGAGAAAGCTGGCCAGATAGAAGGGGGCCGCCGGCGCTGTGGGCAGGGGACTGCGCAGCAAAAAGAGCAGCGCGGTGAAAAGCGGCGTCTCCGCGGCGGCCACCAGAGCGAACCACTTGAAATCATACAGCACGCGGTCAAAGGCGTGGGGGAGCAGCTCGTCCATGGTCTGGATCTGCTCCGCGGTAAAAAGGGCGATGACAATGGCGATCCCGGAGATCGCAACGCCCAGCAGGCCGATCAGGCCGGCGATGACGCACTGGGTCAGAGCGCACACCTCGTCCCGATAGGCGGGAAAATTGGCGTGAACGGACAGGAACGCCAGAAGGAGCTCCAGGGGGAGGACGGCGGCCAGGGCCCATCTCACCTCCGGCTCTCTGACGTCCACAAGCCGGAGAAGCTTTCGCGCCCAGCCGATTCGGTCTTGTTGTTGCTCCATGATACGCTCCCTTACAGCAGGTGCTGGAACGCGTCCAGACAGGCGGAGACAATGTCCCCGATATCCTCAACAATGCGCTTGATGGGCTTGGCGTCGCCGGAGGAGAACTTCCCGCCGCTGACGTTGGTGCCCTCCACGGATACATAGCCCTTTTTCGTGGATTCCTCCACAGGCAGGCCGCTGTAGAGCCCCTGGATGTCGTTGATCCGCTCGCTGATCAGGGGCGCGTCCAGGTCGATTCCCAACGCGCCGTTGGTGGAGTAGAGCAGCTCCAGCCCGGTGACGTTGGCGTCCTTGAAGTCCTTCACCAGGCCGTCGCAGCGCTTTTGCAGCTCGTCGAGCAGCTCGTCGCTGGGGTTGGGCGGCTGCATCCGGATCCGCAGCTCCCTAATGCGGCCAACGTCCCTCAGCTCCCTTTTGATCTCCTCCAGGTTGATCCCGCTGACGCAGAGGCTCATATTGTACCGGAAGCTATACTCCTTCGCCGCCTCCCCCAGGTTCACGATCTCCCGGAAGGCCTCGATAAACTCCCTGTAGCCAAACCGGTTGGAGGTGTTGTACCCCACAAAGCCGTGGTTCAGGTCAATGACAAAGCGGTTTCCGTCCGTATTCTTTGTGGACTGCTGGACCAGGGTGTTGGTGCTGCTGTCCAGGGTCTTGTAGTAGAGCTTGTTCTTTTTATAGATCCAACCCTCGGCGCAGCCCTCGGACGGGTTGTATTGGACCACGTGGACGGAGTATTCGATGGCCGTCTTGTGGAGCGTACCGGAGTCGTCGGTGAAATAGCTCTCCTTTTTCCAGCATTTCCCGGAGCGGAGGGACTCGAGCAGCGCGGCGGCAATCTTCTTCCTTTCCTCCGGGTTTTCGTAGAGCCGGAAAAGCTCCTCGCTGATCAGATTCAGCTTCGCAAAGTACAGTGTAATGCTCATTGTGCCACCTTTTCTCTCTCTCATTTGGCTGCCGCGGAGCGGGCGGGACTTGGAGGGCGCTCAGTCCTTTCTCTTCTGAAAGAAGGCGTCCACCTCCTTTTTGAGCTCCGCGGGCTTGGAGTGCTTCAGGAGGTAACCCGCCGGCTTTAGGGGCATCACCTTAATCATCGTCGCCGTATCCCTTCTGCCGGTCAGGAAGATCACCGGGATGTCCTCAAAGGATTTCTCCGACCGGAGCATCTCCAAGGTCTGCCCCCCGTCCACCACCGGCATCTCATAGTCCAGCAGCACCAGGTCCGGCCGGTTCAGGGTAATGGTCCGAATGGCGGCCACCCCGGACTCCGCTACCGCCACCTCGTAGTCCTCCTCCAGCAGCTGCTTCATCCCCTGGCGTATGGTGGGCGAGTCGTCCACCACCAGCACCTTATACCTGTGGTTGAGCCGGTCCTGCTCCTCCTGCTCCGTGCGCCGCATGAGATATCTTTCCACCTCAGCCATGGCGGTCTTGTGCTCAATGGGCGTCCCCACGCCGGAGTGCAGGGCGTGGGGGGCCACCACGCAGTAGGCGAAGTACCCCGCGCCGCCCGTATTCAGCAGGAGGCTGACCTGGGGCTTCTCCCGCTCGAACACCTTCTGGAACTGCTCATAGGACAGCAGGTTCTCCTCCTTGAGGGTATAGGGCTCCTCGGAGGGACAGTGCTCCATCACCCGCCCCACGAACTGCCGGGCCGTATACCTGGCGGCGTTCACCAGCATGGCGTCCAGCTTGTTGGTCTGAAGTCCCATGACCTTTCCGACGGTGTTGATCAGCAGCTTTTCCTCAAAGGCCAGGATAACCTCCTGCTCCATGCCGCTCTGCCGGCCGCCGTAGACCAGGCGGTAGTAGACGCCTTTTCCAAACTTTTCCCCGCTGTAGACGTCGCTGATCACCTGGGACTCCAGCTGGAACATGTTGAAGAGGAGCTGGACGATCACCTTCTTTATGGCGGCCAGCTCCTCGCTTGGCAGAAGGTTCTTCCAGGGGGCTATGTGATCCCCCATAATGGCCTGGTCCTCTGTCAGGGTGTGCCCGATCAGCCAGCCGGCGCACACGCCCATGAAGTGGTCCACCGCGTCCGGGGCGTAGTCCGTCCGCTCCAGCTCCTCCTCAAGGGCCGGAATGGTGTTTGTCCGAAACTCCTGGTGAATGCGCCGGTGCTGCTCCAGGCCGCTGTAGTGGATCTCGGCCATGTACTGCTCCTCATCCGCAAAATGCTTCATCGCATGCCCCTTGAAGTACTTAACCCCCTCCTGGCATACCCACTGGTTATCCTTCTCCTCCTCCTTCATGGCGAAGAGCTTGTTGATGATACGAAAGAGCCTCTGGTGCTCTTTGTCAATCAGGTCAACTCCCAGGTTGTACTCTTCCTTCCAAACAAAATGCGGGTCCATATGAACTCCTCCTCCGCGGCGTGCCCGCGTATTTTTTGTCCTGCTTTCACAGAAAATTTTCTATGGTTCCATTATATACCACACGGGACGGTCAATGCAATCGGAACTTGCGGAATTTTGTCAGAATTCCTGTCATTCGGGCGTCCCTCCGGCGCGTAAAAAAAGGGGGACGGCCGCGGCCGCCCCCCCAAACGCCGGATTCGCCCCGCCTCCGGCTACTTGCTGACCCGGATCAGATCGTCACCCGGCTGGAGCTGGCCGGAGCCCAGGACCTCCACAGAGGCGAAGTCGTCGGAATTGGTCACCGCCATGATGATGGTGGTGGGGTGGCCGGCGGCGCGGACCTTCTCCAGGCTCATGGTCAGCAGCAGGTCCCCCTTCCTCACGTTCTGGTTGAGCTTTACCGCGTTGGTGAAGCCGTCGCCGTTCATCTCCACCGTGTCCACGCCCACATGGATGAGCACCTCCATGCCGCCGGCCTCCAGACCCACAGCGTGGAGGGTGTCCGTCAGCTGGGTAACCTTGCCGTCTACCGGGGAGTAGACCTTTCCGTCCGCCGGGTCAATGCCGCAACATACGCCCAGGATGCCGGCGGAGAACACCTCGTCCGGGATCTGCTCCATGGGGACAAAAGCGCCCTTGGCGGAGGCGCCCAGGGTCGCGGGGAAGGTCACCTCGGCGGCAGGCGCGGACTGCTCCTTGCCCTTGAGAAAGTCAAACAGGCCCATAGTGATACTCCTTTGCTTTTTACAATGTATTATCCGTTTCAGCCCCGCGGGTCCCGCAGGGGAAAAGAATGCGTGTAAAAAGATGAACATTAATAAAGTTTAGGGCCGCCCTTTTTAAGGGGCGGTGGGGTCTGGGGCAAAGCCCCAGCTTAATCGGCTGCGTCAATCCCCCGGGAAGCGCACCCCCGCCGAGAGCCGGGCCTGGGTCAGCGCCTCGCTGACGCGGAGGGAGTGGTCCAGCAGGGCCCGGCAGGCCTCCCGACTGCCGGAGGCGATCTCCCGGGCGAAGAAGCGAAACTCCGGCTCCAGCCGGCTGGCCGGCGGGGGGGAGCAGGTCTCCTCCGTGCCGTCACGCAGGCGCAGGCAGACTCTGCCGCCGCAGTTGGCGGCTCCCTCGGTCCGAATAAAGCCCCTCTCGCCCTGAATGAGGCAGCCGCTGGGGGCTGCGCAGTCCTTGGCCGCCGCGGAGACGGCCTGGAAGCCGCCGTAGGTGAGCACGGCCACGCCGCTGGTGTCGATCCCCCGCTCCACGTTGGCGTGGTAGGCGGCGCGCTCCGGCGCGCCCAGAAGGCCGATCAGGTAGTGAAAGTTATAGACCCCCAGGTCCATCAGCGCGCCGCCGCACCTGGCCGGGTCAAAGACCGGCAGGACGGTTCCCGCCCGAAAGGCCTCGTACCGGCGGCTGTACTGGCTGAAATTGCAGGAGGCCAGCTTCACCGGGCCGATGCGGGGCAGCCACTGGCGGGTCCGCTCATAGCCGGGCAGGTAGAGGGTGGAGACGGCCTCGAAGAGGAAGAGGTCCCGCTCCCGGGCCAGCTCCGCCAGACGGCGGGCCTCGGCGGGATTAGAGGCCATGGGCTTCTCCAGAATCACGTTCCGGCCCCGGGCGAGGGCCTGGGAGGCGAAGGCAAAGTGGAGGTGGTTGGGCACCGCGATGTACACCGCATCCGCCTCCGCCTCCTCCAGCATGGACGGATAGTCCTCGTAGGCGGCGGCGCGGCAGGTCTCCGCCAGGCTTCGCAGGGCCTCCCGGGAGCGGGGGGTGGCGCACAGGGCGGAAATCTCCCACCCCCACTCCGCCGCCAGGGAAAGGACCTCCCGGGCGATGGTTCCAATTCCGGCAACTGCTAATTTCATCTTCCTCTCCTCCTCCGGACATCCGGTGCTGTCAGAGCTCGTCCGCCGCCCGGAGGCCCTGGGTGTCCTCGATCTCTTGTATCATGTCAATGCGCTCCTGGTGGCGGCCCCCCTCGAACCGGGCCTCCAGCCAGGCGTCCACGATCATTTTGGCTAGTTCAACGCCCACGATCCGCGCCCCAAAGGCGATGATGTTGGCGTTGTTGTGCTGCTTGGAGAGCCGGGCGGTGCACGGCTCGCTGCACACACAGGCCCGGATGCCCCGGACCTTGTTGGCGGCCAGGCTGATGCCCACGCCGGTACCGCAGATGAGCACGCCGCCGTCGGCCCGGCCGGAGGCCACCAGCTTTGCCGCCCGGTAGCCGCTGAGGGGGTAGTTGAACCGCTGAGGGCTGTCGGTGCCCACGTCGATGACCTCAATCCCCCTGCCCTCCAGATAGGCCTTGATCTCTTTTTTCATCTCCACGGCGGCGTGGTCGTTTCCAATCGCCAGCTTCACGGCAGAGCGCCTCCTTCCGCTGCCCGGCTTCCGGAGGGAGCGGGCAGATCGTTTCTTCTGCATTATAGCCTAATTGCGCCGGCAATTCAACCGAATTTTTGGTTTTATTTTTAAAAGCCGTACCAATAGCCCCAGCACACATCTTTGCGGCCCCAAAAGCCGCTGACGGCGTTAAAAATCTTGAAATACAACCAGTATTCCCGCGATTTTTTGTCTTGTCACCGGTTTTTTTGCCGCGCAAATCTGCGCACTTTGGCTATTGGTACGGCTTCTTATTTCTCCGGATGAGGGGTCCGGGCGTTGCAGTCCGGCGGAAACTGTGCTATACTCTCTGCAAGCGGCATTGTGCCGGCTCCGCCCAGGCGGGACCGGCGGAAGGAGGAATCTGCCATGAGACTGCTCTTTAAACAGCGCTTCTTTTCCTGGTTTGACAGCTACGACATCTTTGACGAGAGCGGGAGGACCATCTTTACCGTGGAGGGCAAGCTCAGCTGGGGCCACTGCCTCCACATTCTGGACGCCAGCGGGCGGCACATCGGCACGGTACAGGAGAAGGTGCTCACCTTCCTGCCGAAATTTGAGCTCTACGCCTACGGGGAATATCTGGGGTGCGTACAGAAGGAGTTTACTCTCTTTACCCCCCGGTTCACCTTCGACTGCAGCGACTGGGAAATCGAGGGGAGCTGGACCGAGTGGGACTACTCCATCGTCAGCCCCAGCCAGGGCCCTGTGGCCGCCATCAGCAAGGCCCTCTTCCAGTGGACGGACACCTACGCCATCGACGTGCGGGATCCGGCCAACGCACTGTGTACCCTGATGGTGGTGCTGGCCATTGACGCGGAGAAGTGCAGGGGCTAAGAATAAGAAAAGGAGAACGCACCATGAAAATCGAACCAATTGAGACGGACCGCCTCTGCCTGCGGGGGTTCACCCCGGCGGACGCCGACTTCGCCCTCAGCATCTGGAACGACCCGGAGATGGGGGAGTACCTGCTGGACGAGGCCATGGAGACCGTCAGCGAGGAATACCACCGGGAGATTGAACGGCTGGGGGAGGATCCGACGTGCTGCTACCTAATCGCCGAGGACAAAGCCACTGGGGAGCGCATCGGCACATGCAGCTTCATCCCTGCGGGAGATGTGTACGACATCGCCTACTGCGTCCATAAGAGCCGCTGGCGGCAGGGCTATGCCACAGAGATGGTAGCCGGCATGATTGGCCACGCCAAAAACCAGGGCGCAAAAAAAATCACCGTTGTCATCAGTGATGAGAACCCCGGCTCCAACGCGGTGGTCAAGAAATTTGGTTTCCAGGTGGCGGAAACCCTGATCGAGAAGAAGCGGGGCAGCGAGCGGGTGTTCACCGACTACAGGTATGAGCTGGAGCTCCTGTGAGCAAAGGGAAGGGCAAAACAACGTTTTGCCCCAAAAGTTTTTCTTTTGATTCTTTTCTTTGTTCACAAAGAAAAGAATGTATGCCCTAAATGTATGCCCTAAAAGAGAGGAGTGAGCGCCCATGGACCGTCCCTTAGCGGACCGCATCCGGCCGCAGGAGCTGGAGGAGGTGGTGGGGCAGAGGCATCTTCTGGGTCCGAACGCGCTGCTGCGCCGGTTTATCGAGAAGGGGACGGACGCCAACATGGTGTTTTACGGTCCCTCCGGCACCGGCAAGACCACCATCGCCAACATCATCGCCAAGCGAACCCACCGGACCCTGTACCGGCTCAACGCCACCACGGCGTCGCTCCAGGACATCAAGGACATCATCGGCGACGTGGGGACGCTGATGGCGCCGGGGGGCGTGCTGCTGTACCTGGACGAGATCCAGTACTTCAACAAGAAGCAGCAGCAGTCCCTGCTGGAATTCATGGAGAACGGGTCCATCACCCTCATCGCCTCCACCACGGAGAACCCCTACTTCTACGTCTACGCCGCCCTGCTCAGCCGCAGCACGGTCTTTGAGTTCAAGCCCGTCACCGCCGCGGAGGTGGAGCCGGCGGTGGAGCGGGCCCTGGCCCTGGTGCGGGAGGAGAGCCAGCTGCCCCTGCGCTGGGAGGAGGGGGTGCCCGGTTACATCGCCCACGCCTGCGGCGGGGACGTGCGCAAGGCCATGAACGCGGTGGAGCTTCTCTACGAGGCGGCCCCCGCCCGGGAGGGGGAGCTGCTCTTGACCCTGGCGGACGCCCAGCAGGTCAGCCAGCGCAGCGCCATGCGCTACGACCGGGGGGGCGACGCCATGTACGATCTGGCCAGCGCGCTGATGAAGTCCCTGCGGGGCAGCGACCCGGACGGGGCGCTCCACTACCTGGCCCGGTTTCTGGAGGCGGGGGACCTCATCACCCCCTGCCGGCGGCTGCTGTGCTCCGCCAGCGAGGACGTGGGCCTGGCCTACCCCCAGGCGGTCCCCATTGTAAAGGCCTGCGTGGACACGGCCATGCAGCTGGGCCTCCCGGAGGCGCAGCTGCCCCTCGGACAGGCGGCGGTCCTGCTGGCCACCGCGCCCAAGTCCAACAGTGTGGTCAGCGCCATCGGCGCGGCCTGGGCGGACGTGAAAAGGGGACGGACCGGGTCCGTGCCAAGGGAGCTGCAAAACGTCCACGCGGACACCGCCGGTCAGGAGCGGGAGCAGGGCTACCTCTACCCCCACGACTTCCCCGGCCACTGGGTGAAGCAGCAGTACCTGCCCGACGAGCTGGCGGGGGTCCGCTACTATCAGTACGGCGATAACAAGACCGAGCAGGCGGCCAGGGCCTACTGGGAGCGGATCAAGGGAGAAGAGACGTAGGTCCGGTTCTATAGCAATCATCAGAATTCGTAACATCGCGTAGGGGCGAGCAATGCTCGCCCCTACAAGGGAATGGCAGCTATTTAGAAGATTGCTATAAGCCCTAAGCAAAGGGAAGCTTTGCGGCAAAAAGCCTCTTCTTTTTGATGCTTTTCCCGTGCAGTGACCGCGAAGCGGGCACTAGCAGCCCAAGCCGCCCTTTGGGCGGCGAGCGGTTTGTTCACAAAGAAAAAGTATGTATGCCATGTATGCCCCGCCGTCAATAGCTCCAGTTTTCCACCGTACCGTCGGTAATAAAGTAGCGCAGCTCCCCCGGCTCCCCGGCGGGCCCCAGGCGCTCGATTACCTGGAGCTTGATCTTGCGCACGTCCGGGCGGATGGATTTGATGTACACGGACACCTGGTCCCCGGGGGTCAGGTCCTCCCGCCAGTCCGCCAGCCCCGCCAGGTTGGGCGCCAGCTCGATAAACACCCCGTAGTCCCGGATGCCCCGGACGATCCCGGTCACCGTCTCGCCGGGGGCGAAGCAGGCGGCGTTTTCCAGCCAGGAGCCCAGCAGCTCCTTGTGGGTCAGGTAGAACCGGCAGGCCGCCGGGTCCACGTCCGACACCGCCGCCAGGATGTCCTGGCCCACCCGGAAGCGGGCCGCCGGGTGGGGGATGCGGGACACGGAGATGTTCTCCAGGGGGATGAGGGAGGTCACGCCGCAGCCCAGGTCCACGAACGCGCCGAATTTTTCCAGGTGGGTCACCCGGGCGGGCACGACGGACCCGGCGGGGCAGCGCTCCAGCAGCCAGGCCATGGCCTGCTCCTGGGCGGCCCGGCGGGAGAGGGTCAGCCGGGGCCTGCCGCCGCCGGACACCGTGAGGCCCGTGACGGTGAAGCACACGCTCCGCCCCACCCGGGAGAGCACCGCGATGTCCCGGTCCGCGCCGCTGATGGCGGGATGGATGGCGTCGATTCGGGGGATGATCCCCTCGTAACCGCCGAAGCGGACCGTCAAATCCCGCTGGGGGCCGCAGCGGACGGCTATGCCCTCCAGGACCGTCTGGCTGTCCATGGCCTCCTGGAGGGCGCCGATGGGCTGGTTCTCCGGAAACAGAGGGCCCGCGCCCTCCGGTAGATAGATACTCCTGCGCAAGCGATACACCATCCTGTCTTTTTGGGATAGGACAGTGTATGCCGCGTAGAGCTTGACTGTTGAGGATTTGAGGTGATTTTCCTTTGGAACTGAAGCTGAACCAGCAGGTGGAGCTGAAAAAGCAGCACCCCTGCGGCGGCAGAATCTGGACCGTACTGCGGGTGGGCATGGACATCAAGCTGCGCTGCGGCCGCTGCGGCCACGAGCTGATGCTGCCGAGAAGCAAGGCCGAAAAGGCCATCAAGAAAATCTTAACCGAGGAGGAGAGGCAATGAACCCTAAATGGGTCAAACTCATATCCAGAGCCATCATCGGCCTTCTGGTGCTGGCCATGCTGGCCGGTATGATCCTGCCCATGCTGATGTGACGGAGCGGAGCAGAAACGGCGGAAGCATTCCCCGGACGGCTGTCCGGGGAATGCTTCCGCCGTTTCTGGACGGGGCGGCATCGCGCCCCCGCTACTTGGTCAGGTAGTCCCTGACCAAGATTTGCAGGAGCTCATCACGGTCCACCTTGCGGATCAAGGTGCGGGCCTGATTGTGGTTGGTGATATAGGTCGGGTCCTCGGAGAGGATATAGCCCACAATCTGGTTGATGGGATTGTAACCCTTCTCCTCCAAGGCCCGGTACACCGTCAGCATGATGCGATGGATCTCCTCATCCTGATCGGCCGTCACGTCGAATTTGCGGGTGAAATCGTCCACTTCTGCACCACCCCTCTGATAACTTCCTTTTCAGTATACTCAATTTTCGCCAATCTGTAAAGAGAAACCCCGCGAATGTTACAGAGATGTAATATTCCGGGGAATCCCGCGGGCCGGCCCTCAGCCCTCCGGCGCGCTGACCGTTTTGTACAGCTCTTCCCCCTGCCGCCGGCGCGCCCCCGCGGCGGGACGAAAAAACAAACAGTACCTGGACGTGCATCCAGGTACCATTTATAACGCATGGCGCTTAGTAGTACCGCTTGTTGCGGTTCTTGCGGGCGGCCTCAGACTTCTTCCGGCGCTTGACGCTGGGGCTCTCGTAATGCTCTCTGCGGCGAACCTCGGCCAAAACGCCGGCCTTCGCACAGCTGCGCTTAAAACGCTTGAGCGCGCTGTCCAGAGACTCATTCTCCTTCACATGAACTTCTGACAATCTATTTCCCTCCCTCCGATATATCCGGTTCAATCCAGGATACTCTTTCGGGCCATCTTAGGCTTAACGGAGCTTATTATAACCGCTTTCTTCCTGCTTGTCAAGGCCAGCCGGGCAAAAATCCGGCAGGATTTTGCGAATCCGCCCGTTTCAGCGCCGTCTAACCGCCTATCCCCGCCTCTCGGACCATCCGGCGCGGTAGGCCGCGGGCTTTACCTTGTAGATCTCCTCGAATTTTTTGTAAAAGAACCCCAGGTTGTCGTAGCCCACCTTGGCGGCAATCTCATAGACCGGCATGGCGGTGTTTGTCAGGTAAAAGCTGGCCTGGTACATCCGCTGCAGGATCAGCAGCTCCTTGAAGGTCCGCCCGGTCTCCCGTTTGATGCAGGCGCTCAGATAGTTGGGGTGAAACCCGAAGTGCCTGGCCGTGGTCTGCAAGGTTGCGGTCAGATAGTTATTTTCGATATATTCCAGGATATCGACGATTTTCCACCGCACGTTGGGGAGGCTGGAGAAGGCCTGGCTGCGGTACTGCCGCAGAATTTCGCAAAACAGCAGAACCATATATGCGTCCACCATCTTATCGCTGCATATCTGCGGCGCGTAGTACTCGCACAGCAGGCTCTGTACAATGGAATGGATGGGGTTCTCCTCCTGCTTCCTGAAGAGGAGATACTGGTCGTGGACCGCGTTCAGCGACAGCGCGTTGATCAAAAAGCCGTTGATGATGCCGTTGTTTCCCAGTCTCTGCAAAAATCCCTGGGTCAGGTACTCCCGCTGCATCTCAATCGTGATGACGATGTCGCCCCGGTCCAGGTACTCCACGCTGTGGGGCACGTTGGTATCCAGCAGGCAGATGTCGCCCTGTCCCATGGTAAGGCGCCTGCCGTCGATCACCTGCGTGCACTCCCCCGCGTAGACGTACACCAGCTCAATCACCGTGTGAATGTGCTCGGGGATGTAGGTAAAGCGGGACTCCTTGTTGACGCAGACGTGGCGGTCCTCCATCAGGGAGGTGAAGTGGAACAGATATATCTCCCGCCCCGCGTACTCCACCGTGGGAATGAACCGGTATCGCCGGGACAGCGTGGGCCGCTCCTCCTGGAGGTGGCGCAGCTCGGACGTTGTATAGCGGAACAGAAACTCGTCCAGCTCTGAGGCCGTCATCGGGATCCGCCCCCTTTCCTCCATAGTATAGAACATTAAGTTTCGTAAGTAAATACCTTCTCTCCGGAAATTGAAAAAATGCCCCCCATGGAATAAGATGGAAGGCAGATAAGCAAAAGCCCCGTTTTTCCGAGGAATACCTGTAGTATTTTGGAAAGGAGAGAGAATTTTAGTTATCCCCCGTCTTTGCCCTTTGGAGGAAAAAAAGAAAGCGCCGTCCCCGCAACGGACGGCGGAAACGGAAGAGAGGAACGTAACTGATGGAAACCACATCCAAGTATGAGTACGGCGCGCTGTGCGCGGAGATCCTGGAGGCCGTCGGCGGCAGCGGGAACGTCAAAAACGTGTTCCACTGCATCACACGTCTGCGGATTGTCCCAGTCAACCGGGACCTGGTGGATATGGACAAGCTGCAAAGGGTCAGCGGCATTTTGAAGGTGGTGGAGTCTAGCGGCCAGCTCCAATGCGTCATCGGCACAACGGTGCCCGAGGTCTACGCGGATTTTCTGGCCATCTCCGGCGCGGCGGCGGGCGGCGAGGTGGCGGCGGCCCCGGACGCCAAGACCGACGGCGCGGAGGAGAAGAAGCCGAACCTGCTGATCCGCGCCCTGAATACCTTGGCCTCCTGCGTCACTCCCTACTTGTATGCCATCGTCGCCGGTGGTATGATTAAGGGGATCGTATCCCTGATCACGGCCTTTGGCGTACCCTCCGGCTCTGATGTCATCACGGTCCTGAACGCCGTGGGGGACGCGCCCTTCTACTTTATGCCCTTCCTGGTGGGCTTCGCCGCCGCCAAGCGGTTCCAGGTCAAAGAGGTCTTTGGCATTATGACCGCCGGGATCCTGATGTACTCCACCTTTATGTCCCCCGCGGAGGGGGTCAGCGCCTACCGCTTCCTGTTCTTTGACATTCCGGCCTACAACTATAAAAGCGCCCTGTTCCCCGTGATCCTGTCGGTGTGGCTCTTCTCGGTGGTTTTCCATTTCATCGACAGGCGCATGCCGAAGAATCTGCGCATCGTTTTCTCCGGCGCGCTGTCCTTTTTGATCTCCGCGCCCCTGTTCCTGGCCTTCCTGGCCCCTCTGGGCAATATGTTCGCCAAGGTGATGACCGGCGCCTTTGCCTGGCTGTTCACCCATACCGGCCCCTTCGCAGGCGCCCTCTTCTGCGGGATCATCCCCCTGACCGTTATCTTCGGCATCAAGGGCTGGTCGGCCATTGAGCTCCAGAATCTGAACACCCTGGGGTACGACTACATGCTCCCCAACTTCTTCTACTCCAACCTGGCCGTCTCCGGCGCGGTGCTGGGCTATGCCCTCAAGATGAAGCGGGGCGAGCAGAAGTCCGCCGCCGTCTCCACGGGCCTGGTCTGCATCCTGGGCATCACGGAGCCCGCGCTCTACGGCTTTGCCCTGCCGGAGAAAAAGCCCCTGGCCGCTGCCATGCTCGGCGGCGCGATTGCCGGCGCGTGCGCCATGCTGCTGGGCGTTGTCACCTACGCGTTCTCCATGCCCGGCATCACCAGCATCGCCACCTACATGGATGACGGAAACAACCTCCTGCTCCTGCTGCCCGTCATGGCCATTGCCTGGGTCTCCTCCTTCGCCATTTCCTTTGCCCTCACCAAAAAAGAGCAGTAATTAATTTCAGGAGGTATTTGTGATGAGAACCGGTTTCCCGAAGGATTTTTTGTGGGGCGGCGCCATGGCGGCCTCCCAGGCCGAGGGCTCCTACGACCAGGGCGGCAAGGGGCTGGATACCCAGGATCTGCGCTACTTTGACGCGGCCTGGAGCAAAGAGGAGCGGGCCCTGAAGCAAAACCGCCGCATGAACGGCGAAAAGTTTGACGCGGCCCTGGCCTCCGGCGATCTGGAGCACTACCCCTTCCGCCGGGGCATCGACTTCTACCACCGCTGGCGGGAGGATCTGGACCTCTTCGCCGAGCTGGGGATCAAGGTGCTGCGCACCTCCATCAGCTGGGCCCGCATCTACCCCAACGGCGACGACGAGACGCCCAACGAGGAGGGACTGCGCTTCTACATGGACCTCTTCGACGCCTGCCACGCCAAGGGCATCAAGGTGTTTGCCACCATCCTGCACTACAACATCCCCGTCCATCTGGTGCAAAAGTACGGCGGCTGGAAGAGCCGCAAAACCGTGGAGTGCTTTCTGCGCTACACCAGGACCCTCTTTGAGCGGCTGGGGGACCGGGTGGACTACTGGCTGCCCTTCAACGAGTTCAACGCGGGCAAGTTCAACCCCTATAACGGCGTCTGCCTGGTGGAGGACCAGGAGGAGGACTACAGTAACGCCATCTTCCAGTGCCTGCACCACCAGTTCATCGCCAACGCGCTGGCGGTCAAGCAGGGCCACGAGATCCTCCCCGGCAGCAAGATCGGCGGCATGATCGCCCGGTTCACCACCTATCCCGCCACCTGCAAGCCCGCCGACGTCATGCAGATGATCCACGACGACCAGTATTCCAACTGGTTCTACCTGGATGTGATGGCCCGGGGGAGGTATCCCGCCTATATGGAGCGCTATTTTGAGGCCGAGGGCATCCATATTCAGATGGAGCCGGGGGACGAGGAGATTCTGCGGGCCAATACGGTGGATTTCGTGTCCTTCTCCTACTACTTCTCCCAGATCTCCACCACAGAGCAGGGCTGGGAGAAGACCAGCGGCAACCTCATCATGGCCAACAAGAACCCCTATCTGGAGACCAGCGAGTGGGGCTGGCAGAAGGACCCTGTGGGACTGCGCATCACCCTCAACCAGGTCTATGACCGCTACCAGCTGCCCGTGTTCGTGGCTGAAAACGGACTGGGGGCCATAGATGTGCCGGAGGCGGACGGCAGCATCCACGACCCCTACCGGATCGACTACCTCAGGTCCCATATTGAGCAGATGCGGGAGGCGGTGCGCGACGGCGTGGACCTGATCGGCTACACCATGTGGGGGTTCATCGATCTGGTGTCCTGCGGGTCCATGGAGATGAGCAAGCGCTACGGCGTCATCTATGTGGACCAGGACGACGCCGGGCGGGGCACGCTGGCGCGGAGCAGAAAGGACTCCTTCTACTGGTACAAAAAATGCATTGAGAGCGGCGGCGAGGACCTGGCGTAATCCGGTCTCTGTAAAGACAGTGACCACAGTTGAAAAGCGGTAAAGTTTAGGGCCGCCCCAGCCTAAGCCGCGCAGAGCGCGGCCCACGGGACGGAGCCCAACATGTACTTGTTTTCAACCGCGTTTACTAGGCGGCTGTCCCGCGGGGGGGAATCCCCCCGCGGGACGGCGCGCCCGTATGAGCGACATAAGGAGGATAGGAACATGAATCAGACGATCCAAAGGCGGGCGGAGGCCTACGCCGCCCACTGCCGCCGGGAGCAGGAGGAGCTTCTGCGCACGCTGGGCGCAATCCCCGCGCCCACCCGGCGGGAGGACGCCCGCGCGTCCTTCTGCCGGGACTGGCTGCTGGCCCATGGGGCGAAGGATGTCGCCATCGACCGGGCGAAAAACGTGATCTGCCGCCTCGGTCCCCCGGAGAGCCGGGATCTGGTGGTGTTCGCCGCCCACACGGACATTGTTTTTCCCGATACGGAGCCCCTCCCCCTGCGGGAGGAGGACGGCAGGCTGTACGCCCCCGGCATCGGGGACGACACCGCCAATCTGGTCAATCTCCTCATGGCGGCAAACTATCTGATTCAAAACCAGGTGGAGCTGCGCTGCGGCGTGCTGGTGGTGGCCAACGCCTGCGAGGAGGGCCTGGGGAACCTGGACGGGACGAGGGCCCTGTTTGCCGCCTACGGCGGGCGCATCCGGGCCTTTTACTCCTTTGACATCTATCTGCCCCTCTGCTGCAATACGGCGGTGGGCTCCTGCCGGTACCGCGTCGCCTGCCGGACCCCCGGCGGCCACGCCTACGGCGACTTTGGCCGGCCCAGCGCCATCCACCTGCTGTGCGGCCTTGTGGACGAGCTGTGCCGGATCCAGCCGCCAACCCGGACCACCTTTAACGTGGGGCGCATTGAGGGCGGAACCACGGTAAACTCCATCGCGGAGGAGGCCATGATCCTGTATGAGTTCCGCTCCACGGACCAGAGCTGCCTTGAGGAGATGGAGAGGCTGTTCCGCCGGGCGGTGGCGAACCGGGAGAAGCTGGGCGGCCAGTGGACGGTGGAGCTGCTGGGCGTCCGTCCGGGCAGCGGCCCGGTGGACCCCCAGGCCCTGCGGGACATGACGGCGGAGAGCGCGGAGATCATCCGGACCTTTACCGGCCTCGAGCCGGACTTTACCCCCAACTCCACGGACAGCAACATTCCGCTGTCCCTGGGCGTTCCGGCCAACACGATTGGGACCGTCCAGGGCGCGCTGGCCCATACGCGGCAGGAGTGGATCGCCCTTGACAGCCTGCCCGTTGGGCTGAAAATTGTTTTAAGCCTTATGCTGGGATACGAGGCGCCAGCGGCTGAGGGAGCCTCTGGCGCGGCGGGGCCGGGGAGCGGCGGGCCTACCGGGGCGGCTTGATCTGGTGGCGCAGCTGGCGGAAGGAGCGGCCGCCCAGGTTGTTGCGGCTGATGAGGTCCGAGATGCGCCCCTCCGCCGCCTCCACCTCCTCCAGAAACTCCCTGGCGGACACCCGCACCGCCCCGTGGCCCAGGATGATGAGCTGCTCTAAGTTGTCCGAGGTGGCCACCCGGACCCGGTGGTCCCTGGCGATCTCGTAGGTTGCCCGCTCAATGTAGGCGTCCGCCGTCTCCGCCTCTCTGGTGTAGACCACGTGGATGTTGCGGTAGTGCTCCACGGACCCGGGATTGCCCTTGACCTTGTAGGCGTCGAACACCAGGATCACCACGTTCTTCTGAAACCCCTGGTAGTTGCACAGCAGGTCCATCAGCAGGTGCCTGGCCGCCTCCAGGCTGTCCTGGGCCGCCTTTTTCAGCTCGTCCCAGGCGAAAATGATGTTGTAGCCGTCCACCAGCAGGTACTCCGGCCCCGTTGCCCTGGGGGGCACGGTCCGCTTGACCGGGGGCCCCGCCGCCCCCCTGGGCGCGCTCCGGAAGGCCTCGCCCGGATCCGGACCCCGGCGCTTCACCTGGCCGTAGGTCCGCTCGAAGATGGCCTGGAGCTGCGCTTCCTCCGCCTGGGAGCGGGGATACGGGGCCGCTTCCCGGCCGGACCGGGGCTCCTCCGCCCGGAGGGCGGCCAGGCCGCTGGAGACGTGGGCCCAGGCGGGCGCCTGGTCCCACTTGACGACGGTCCCCGCCCCGTGGGAGCAGAAGACGGAGTCCGGGGAGTTGTCCAAATCCCCCTCCGGGTCGTAGCCCATGGCGGCAATCACCTCTTCCGCATTGTGGCAGGGCTCGCAGCCCCGGAGGGTGCAGCTGAGCCGGCCCCGGCCCCGGGTATAGGCGGTCACTGTCTGGCCGTAGGCGCCCAGCTCCGACACCGGGGCGCTGCCCGTCAGCACGGCGGCGTCCTCCAGGGCCTCCGGCGGGTCGAAGCGCCCGCCCATCTGCTGGATATCGCTCATGGCCCGGCCCAGATTCTCCGGGGGGACCTCCAGCCGGAAGCTGTACCAGGGCTCCAGCAGCACGCTCTGGGCCCCCATGAGCCCCTGGCGGACTGCCCGGTAGGTGGCCTGGCGGAAGTCGCCCCCCTCGGTGTGCTTCACGTGGGCCCGGCCGGCGGTGAGGGTAATTTTCATGTCCGTAATGGGGGAACCGGTGAGGACCCCCAGGTGCCGCTTCTCCGCCAGGTGGGTGAGGATAAGCCGCTGCCAGGGGCGGGCCAGGCTGTCCTCGCCGCAGGCGGAGGCGAAGCGCAGGCCGCTGCCCGGCTCCCCCGGCTCCAGCAGCAGGTGGACCTCCGCGTAGTGGCGCAGGGGCTCGTAGTGGCCCACCCCCTCCGCCGGGGCCGCGATGGTCTCCCGGTAGGCGATGCTCCCCTCCCCGAAGGCCACGGTGAGGGAGAAGCGCCGGGCAATCAGCTCCCGGAGCACCTCCAGCTGGACCTGGCCCATGAGCTGGAGGCGGATCTCCTGGGCCCGCTCGTTCCAGAGGATGTGGAGCTGGGGGTCCTCCTCCGCCAGGGCGCGGAGTTTCTCCAGCGCCAGGTGGGGATCCTCCCCGTTGGGCAGCAGCAGGCGGTAGCTCATGGCCGGCTCCAGGGCCGGCGGCGGGGCGCTCTGCTCCCCGCCCAGCCCCTGGCCGGGAGAGGTGCGGGTGAGCCCGGTGACGGCGCAGACCGTCCCCGCCTCCGCCGCGTCTGCGGTCCGGAACTTTGCGCCGGAGTAGACGCGGATCTGCTCTACCTTCTCCTCCCAAGGTTCGCCCCTCTCGTCCCGGCCGGCCACGAGGTCCTTGACCCGCAGTGTGCCGCCGGTGAGCTTCAGATAGGTCAGCCGGGCCCCCTGGCCGTCCCGCCCGATCTTAAAGACCCTGGCCCCGAAGTCCGAGGGATATACCGGCCGGGGGCTGTAGCGCTCCAGGCCCCGGAGGAAGTCCTCCACCCCCTCCAGCTTCAGGGCGGAGCCGAACCAGCAGGGGAACACGGCCCGGGAGGCGGTCAGCTCCCGCAGGGTCCCGTCGGAGAGGGCCCCGGTCTCCAGGTACTCCCCCAGGGCCGCCTCGCTGGCGGTGGCGGCCTCCTCGTCCAGGACCTCCCGGGGGCCGCCAAAGTCGATGCAGCCGTCACTGAGGCGGCCTCGCAGGGCGGCGAGGAGGGACGCCCGGTCCGTCCCCGCCAGATCCATCTTGTTGATAAAGAGGAAGGTGGGCACCCCGTGCCGCTCCAGCAGCCGCCAGAGGGTCAGGGTGTGGGCCTGGACGCCGTCGGTTCCGCTGATCACCAGCACGGCGCAGTCCAGCACCCGCAGTGTCCGCTCCATCTCCGCGGAGAAATCCACGTGGCCCGGGGTGTCCAGCAGCGTCGCCTCCAGCTCCCCCAGGGGGAACACCGCCTGCTTGGAGAAGATGGTGATGCCCCGCTCCCGCTCCAGGGACTCTGTGTCCAGGAAGGCGTCCCGGTGGTCCACCCGGCCCAGGGTGCGGATGCTGCCCGTGGTGTAGAGCATGGCCTCCGAGAGGGTGGTCTTGCCCGCGTCCACGTGGGCCAGTATGCCGATCACTAGTTTCTTCATGTTTTATTCTCCGCCGGTCTCCGTATTTTTCCCCAGTATACCATACTTTTTGCCGGCAGAGAAGCCTTTTTCTCCCATAGAATATGGATTCTTTCGGTATGCCGCGAGTGCCTATCTACCCGACAGCCCCGGGGATTTCACCCCCGGGGCTGTCGTGCAGATAGGCGCCCTCCGAGGGGTGGATTGTTGCCTCAAGCAATCAGCCGGCTGAAAAGCTCCAGCAGCCAGGGGTGGCGGCCGTCCAGGGCGGCGGCGACGGCCTCCCGGACGGCCGCCCGGGTCTCCGGCGAAATGCTCTGGTCGGTGGGGAGGAGAATGGTTCTGGCGCCCTCCGCGGCCGCGCCGATGGCCAGGGGCGCCTGAGCCACGCCGCCGATGGCGATCCGGGAGGCGGAGACCACCCCGCCGGCGGCGTAGGTCCCTCCGGCGATGCCGCCCAGGGCCAGCCAGCCGTAGGCGAAGCCCCCCAGAGCCACCACGCCGACGGCAGCTCCCCCCACGGCCAGGCCCCCCGCCGCCAGGCACCCGACGGCCAGCAGCAGCCCCAGGGAGATAGACCCCAGACTGAGGAGTCCGGCGGAGAAAATCCCTATAGACACCAGCCCCACGGCCACGTTGCCGATGGCGACGACGCCCTTAGCCGTGGCAAAGCCCCGCTCGCACAGGTGGATGTGGACCAGGGGCAGGCCCCACAGGGTCCGGTTGCTCTTGTACTCGTACTCCCAGCGGTGGCGGTAGTAGTTGTTGATGATGGTCTGACCCGGCTGAGCGGGGGCGGGGGCCGGGTCCTGGCCGGTGATGAGGTAGTCCAGGCTCACGTTAAAAAAGCGGGAGAGGGCGGTCAGGTTGTCCATGTCCGGTCTGGAGGCGCCGGACTCCCACTTCTGCACCGCCTGGCGGGTGACGCCCAGCTCCGCGCCCAGCTCCTCCTGACTGATGCCCTTTTCCCGGCGGAACTGGCTGAGCCGGTCCTGAAACGTTGTATCCATTGTCTGCTGTCCTCCTTATAGGGATGTGATGGCCACAGTCTACCACATCCGGCAGTCTCCGCGCCACCAAAAAGTGTTGGAAATCTGACAACCGGCGGTTGCGTCCGGGGATTTTCGCCCTTTTGGCGGCGCTCTCCCCGGCGGGTCCGTCCGAAAAAGGGACTTGCTTTTGCCGGCAGGGGGTGTATAATGGGGCATATCCCAATATTTTACAAGGAGGAACCTCAATGAAGCAACAGCGTTTCCTGTCCCTGCGGCGGGTCCTGAGTTGGGCGCTGTGCCTGACAATGGCCCTCAGCCTGGTTCCGGCGGCCCGGGCGGCGGACCAGCCCGCCGTCTCCAGCAACATCAACGCCCAGGACTACTCCCGCTGGAGCGACACGGTGAAGTCCTACCTCTACGCCAATCCCTCCGGCGGCCTGACCCGGGTGGAGTACATCAACAGCTCTATCGTGGTGGAGGACTACGACAGCGCCTTCCGGCTCCAGAGCAGCCGCACCGTCCCCATGGAGCTGTCCATCTGGGGCGGCTTCTACGCGGGCGGCGACGCCAACTACCTGATCTTCGGCCAGGCCAATCCCAGCCAGAGCGACGCCACCGAGGTCATCCGGGTGGTCAAGTACTCCAAGGACTGGCAGCGCCAGGGCCAGGCCAGCCTCTGCGGGGCCAACACCACGGTGCCCTTTGACGCCGGTTCCCTCCGCTGCGACGAGTACGGCGGGTATCTCTACATCCGTACCTGCCACGAGATGTATACCTCCCCCAGAGACGGCCTGAACCACCAGGCCAACGTCACCATGGCCGTCCGGGAGAGCGACATGACCATCACCGACTCCTACTACGAGGTCATGAACGCGGACTACGGCTATGTCAGCCACTCTTTCAACCAGTTCATCCTCATTGACGAGGACGGCTATATCGTCGCTCTGGACCACGGCGACGCCTATCCCCGGGGCGTCAACTTCACGCGCTACTACGCCAACGCCGGCACCGGCAAGTTCTCCGGCAGCGGCTACGGCGCCTGGTGCAGCAACGGCGTGATGCAGGAGTTCGCCGGCGCCACCGGTGACAACACCACTGGCGCCACCGTCGGCGGTCTGGCGGAGACCGCCACCCACTACATCTTTGCCTACAGCTACGACGGCCAGGGCGGCGGCGGGGACCGCCACCCCTACCTCCACTACATGGACAAGGCCACCGGCAGGAGCTGGCAGGCCGCGGTGGGGCCCAACATCGCCTGCTCCGCCCCAATGCTGGCCCCCACGGGCCTCCAGGGCGGCTACATGCTCTGGAACGGCAAGGGCACTGACACCCTCTACTACCTGGCCTACGGCGAGGACGGCCAGCCCGGCCAGGTCCAGACCGCCACGGCCCCCCTCTCCGACTGCCAGCCCATCCCCTATGACGGCGGGGTAGTCTGGTATGTCACCAACAACTCCGCGCCCACCTTCTACACCCTGAACGGCAGCGGCGTCGCCGCCCACCCGGCGGGCCAGGGCGGGACCTCCGAGGCCCCCTCCACACCGGAGACCCCCTCCACGCCAAGCACCCCCGTCAACCCGGAGACCCCCTCCGCCGGCGGCCGGTGGAGCGGCGTTGTCAGCGACCAGAACATGACCTTTGACCGGTGGGGCGCGGTGATGGCGGACGGCACCCTGAGGGTCTGGGAGAACCACGATTACTACGGCTCCAACGGGACCAGCTACGAGCCCACCGACATGGGCGCCGGGTATAAGGCGGCAGCCATCTGGTCAAACGGGCAGGGCTACCTGCTCAAGGCCGACGGCACGCTGGAGATGCTGGACAATCCCGCGGACCTCCAATACATTTTTGCGGACGATACCAACGTGGAGGAGATCAGCCGGACCCGGGGCCTCGTGCTGAAAAAGGACGGCACAGCCTGGCACTATGACGAACAGGTCGCCAGCGATGTCAAGCAGATCTATGCCGGATACTCCTGGTACGCCGGGGAGTACTACTACATCCTGAAAAACGACGGCTCCCTCTGGTCCTGGGCGGAGGACGAGCTGCCCAACCTGCCGGATCCCATGCTGGGCCGGAACCAGGGCCGGGGCGGCAAGACCATGGGCAAGATCATGGACGGTGTGGCCTACGTCACCGGCGGCATGGCCATCAAGACCGACGGCTCCCTGTGGACCTGGGGCATCAAGTGGAGCGTGGGCAACGGCACCGGAGAGGACGCCTTCGCCCCTGTCAAGCTGCTGGACAACGTGGTGGGCGCGTGGTCCTATGAGGCTTCGCCCTTTGAGAATCTGCGCTACGCCCTGACCGCCAGCGGCGAGCTCTACAGCTGGGGATCCTGTGGGAAAAAGGACTCCTGGGCGCTGGGCTACCAGAACCCGGACAGCGAGGGAGTGTATGTGGAGGAGTATGCGGATTTGAACTGGAGGTCCGAGTCCCCCGTATACTACCAGAGCAAGCCCCGCAAGGTGGACATTGACAACGCGGTGGCCGTCTACGCGAAGCGGGAGACCCTGATCGTCCAGAAGGCGGACGGCAGCCTGTGGGCCATCGGCGACGTGGGCAGCCTCCCCTGCCGCACGGGTCCGGGGGGCGAGGAGGAGATCGCCGCGTCCTTCCGCAAGGTGATGGACGGCGTGATGCTGCCCGGCAACGCCGCCTCCGCCTCCTCCGGCAGCTCCAACACCCCCAGCACCCCCAATACCTCCTCCGTCTCCGCCACCCCCACCTCCGCCACGGTGCTGGTCAACGGGGAGCAGGTGGCCTTCGACGCCTACAACATCGGCGGCAACAACTACTTCAAGCTCCGGGACCTGGCGTTTGTCCTGAACGGCACGGCCAGGCAGTTCGAGGTGGGCTGGGACAGCGCCAGCAAGACCATCACGCTGACCTCCGGCCGGCGCTACACCGCCGTGGGCGGGGAGATGAGCGCCAAGGGCTCGGGCAGCCAGTCCGCCGTGCCCACCGGCTCCAAGCTCCTGGTGGACGGACGGGAGGTGTCCTTTACCGCCTACAACATCGGCGGCAACAACTACTTCAAGCTCCGGGATATCGGTCAGCTCTTTGACTTCGGCGTGGGCTGGGACGGCGCCACCAGGACCGTCACCATCGATACCTCTGCGCACTACACCCCGTGACGCGGGTTCTTTCAAAAGCCACAAAGCGGGCCCCCGGGAGAGACTTCCCGGGGGCCCGCGTCTTTAGAGCCTGTACCAATCGCTCCGCGCAAGAAAAAGAAGAGATACCGCCAGGGAGGGACAAGGAAATGACAGGATTCTCCCCAGGACGGGACTATACTTAGTCCTGTCCCAAGGGAGGAGGCAAATCATGATCGTTTATCTGGATGTGGCGTTCTTTCTCAACTGTCTGACGGACGCTCTGGCTCTCTACGTGACGGCCCGGCTGTCCGGGCTGGCCGTCCGGAGGAGCCGGCTGCTGCTGGCGGCGGCGGCGGGCGGTACATATGGCGCTGTGTGCGCCCTGCCGGCGATGTGGCCCGCGGCGGCGTTCTTTCCCCAGATGGCTGTCGCCGCGGCGCTGGTTTGGCTGGCCTTTGGCCGGCAGGGCGCCTTTCTCAGACAGTTTCTGCTGTTTTTTATGCTCTCGTGCACCATGGGAGGGGCGCTGCTGGCCTTTGGCCGGCTGCTCCAGTCGGGAGAGGGGCTGGCGGTTCTGGACGCGCTGGACTGGCGGATCTTTTTCCTGGCCGGAGGAACCTGCTTTGTGGTGCTGTCTGTTGTGTTCCGGGGCGGGGCCCGCCACGCCGTGGCGGGCCAGCTCTGCCGGGGCGCTGTGGAGCTGCGGGGCCGCAAAGCGCCGGTGACGGTGCTGCTGGACACCGGCCACACCCTCACCGACGCCGCCACCGGCGAGCCGGTGCTGACCGCCCACTGGGAGGCCCTGGGGCCCCTGTGGACAAAGGACGAGAGCTCCGTACTGGCCCGCCTGGAGCGCCTTGGCGCGGCGGCGTGCCTGGAGGAGCTGGGAGCGGGCCGCTTCCGGCTGCTGCCCTATCAGGCGGTGGGAGTGTCCTGCGGGCTGCTGCTGTGCTTTCAGGCGGACAGGGTGGTGCTGGAGGGGGAGAATCTGGGCCGGCTGACAGTGGCCCTCTCCCCTACGGCGGTGTCCGACGGCGGCGGCTACAGCGCCCTGTGGGGCGGGGGAAAGGAGAAGAGCCATGCTGCGTAAGTGGAAACGGGCGCTCTGCCGGCTTCTGATCCGGCTGGGGCTGATGCGGCCCGGGAAAATCCTCTACATCGGCGGCAGCGACACCCTGCCGCCGCCGCTGAGCCGGGAGGAGGAGGCGGACCTCCTGGCCCGCCTGGACGCCGGGGAGGAGCCGGTGCGCCAGCTCCTCATTGAGCGGAATCTGCGGCTGGTGGTCTACATAGCCAAGCGCTTTGAAAACACGGGGATCAATATTGAGGACCTGATCTCCATCGGCACCATCGGCCTCATCAAGGCCATCAACACCTATAAGACGGACAAGAATATCAAGCTGGCCACCTACGCCAGCCGGTGCATTGAAAACGAGATCCTCATGCATCTGCGCAAGAGCTCCTCCCAGCGCAACGAGGTGAGCCTGGACGAGCCGCTGAATACGGATTGGGACGGCAACGAGCTGCTCCTCAGCGACGTGCTGGGAACGGACGCGGACACGGTGATGCGCCCCATTGAGGCGGATGTGGACCTCCAGCTCCTGAATGCCGCCATTGAGAAGCTGTCCGAGCGGGAGCGGGAAATTATCGTGCTCCGCTTTGGCCTGTGCGGCCACAGGGAGCAGACCCAGAAGGAGGTGGCCGACCGGCTGGGCATCTCCCAGTCCTATATCTCCCGGCTGGAGAAGCGGATCATTAACCGGCTGAAGCGGGAGATACTGAAAATGAGCTAGAGTCTGCGCTCCTTGATAGTATAGTAGCCACAGTTGAAAAGCGGTAAAGTTCAGGGCCGCCCTTATGATTTTGCACGGCCACATCGAGCGGCCGTGCAAAATCATAAGGGCGGTGGGGTCCGGGGCAACGCCCCAGCGGGTTTGGGCGGAGCCCAGCTTTTACTCGTTTCCAACTGCGTTGACTATGCTTCCGAACTGAAGGGCCGGAAGTACTTGTCTGCCATGTTTTGCGGTTGCCGTTGTCTACAGCGGCGAGCAAAACGGCTTAAATCAGGTCGATTAGTTCCGAATTTTAAATTCGGAACTAATATACAGGGCCGCGCCGATGGAGGTGGCGTAGGTGGCGTCCGCCGGGATGATGAAGCGGACGCCGTGGAGCCGGGTAAAGAGGGCGAAGCAGCTCTCCGCCGTGGGCAGGTTGGCCATAAAGCCGGTGAGCACCACGGTCTCGCAGCCGCAGGCCCGGCAGCTCATAACGGCGGTGGTGCCGATGGACTGGAGGACCATGTTGGCCACCCCGGCGGCGAAATCCGCAGGCGCGGCGTCGTCGGAGACGTTGCCGAAGTTGGCGGCGGTGATGTCCAGGGGCAGAGAGGGGTGGGTGTTGCGGGTGATATCCCCCACGGTCAGGTCAATGCTGCCGATGTCCCCGCCGGAGATGAGCTTGGCGATCTGGTCGTACTTGCGGGTGCCGCACAGCCGGGAGCAGAGCCCGGCCAGGGTTCCGCCGCCTACGCCGGAGCCGCACAGGTGGCGCACCTCCCGGTCCTTCTCCGCCCAGATGAAGGCGGTGCCGGTGCCCATGCTGACCACCACGGCCCGCTCCTGGCCGCTGAGGGCCAGCCCGCCCACGCCCACGGCGGTGAATTCCTCCACGGTTTCCGTGGGAATGCCGTAGATATCCCCCTCCAGGTAGGAGGCCCCCACCCCGGTCAGGGCGATGCGGCTGACGTCGCAGAGCTGGAGGCCGTTGGTGAAGAGAAAGCTGCCCATGGCCCCGTAGAGGGAGGTGATGGGGTCCTGAGCCTGGACCCGGCGCATAGCGATCACGCCGCCGTCCTGCCCCAGGCCCACGATCTTCGTGGTGGAGCCGCCGATATCGATGCCTAAGATGATGGACATAAAAACTTCCTCCCGGTCTAGTGATAGCCCGTCGGCCGGGCCCTTTTTTGCTATCTTATCTTAGAGGAATGGGAAAGAATTGTCAATTCTAACGTTGCAAATTCGGGAAAAAAGATTATACTAGGGGGTGGGATGTCCGGCGGACGTCCCACCCCCTAAAAAATAACCAAAGAACCGAGGATGCTGCCTATGGAACGCAGAGAGAAGCTGAACCTGACCATGCTCTTTGACTTCTACGAGATGACCATGGCCAATGGCTACTTCCGCCGGGGGATGCAGGAGCGCATCACCTATTTTGACGTATTCTTCCGCCGGGTGCCGGACGGCGGCGGCTTCGCCATCGCCGCGGGGCTGGAGCAGCTGGTGGAGTACATCCAGAACCTCCATTTTGACGAGGAGGACATCGCCTACCTCCGCAGCAAGAACCTCTTCCAGGAGGACTTTTTGGACTACCTGCGCGCCTTCCGCTTTACCGGCGATATCTGGGCCGTGCCGGAGGGCACGCCGGTGTTCCCCGGCGAGCCCCTGGTGACGGTCCGGGCCCCCGCCGCCCAGGCCCAGCTCATGGAGACCTACGCCCTGCTGTGCCTCAACCACCAGAGCCTCATCGCCACCAAGGCCAACCGGGTGGTCCGGGCGGCAAACGGGCGCACGGTGCTGGAGTTCGGCTCACGCCGGGCCCAGGGGGTGGACGGAGCCATCGTGGGGGCCCGGGCGGCCTACATCGGCGGCGTCCACGGCACCGCCTGCGCGGTCAGCGACCAGGCCTACGGCGTCCCCGCCGCCGGTACCATGGCCCACTCCTGGGTGCAGATGTTCCCCAGCCAGTACGAGGCCTTTAAGACCTACTGCGAGATCTACCCCACCAACGCGGTGCTGCTGGTGGACACCTACAACACCCTGAAAAGCGGCGTACCCGACGCCATCCGGGCCTTTAACGAGGTCCTGCGGCCCCTGGGTATCACCAAGTGCGGCATCCGCCTGGACTCCGGAGACATCGCCTACCTGAGCAAGGAGGCCCGGAAGCTGCTGGATGCCGCCGGCTGGGAGAGCTGCACCATCTCCGCGTCCAACTCCCTGGACGAGGAGCTTATCCGGGACCTGCTCCTCCAGGGCGCGAAGATCGACTGCTTCGGCGTGGGCGAGCGGCTGATCACCGCCCGGAGCGAGCCGGTGTTCGGCGGGGTGTACAAGCTGGTGGCGGTGGAGGAGCCGGACGGCTCCATTCTCCCCAAGATCAAGATCAGCGAGAATGTGGCCAAGATCACAACGCCCCACTTCAAGAAGCTCTACCGCTTCTTCGGCAACGACACCGGAAAGGCCATTGCCGACTACCTCACCGTCCACGACGAGACGGTGGACGACTCCCGGCCCCTCACCATCTTCGACCCGGACGCCACCTGGAAGCGCAAGGAGGTCTATGACTTCACCGCCAAGGAGCTCCAGGTTCCCATCTTCCAGGGCGGACGGCTGGTCTACGACCTGCCCTCCCTGGAGGAGATCCGGCGCTACTGCGCGGCGCAGGTGGAGACGCTGTGGGAGGAGGTCAAGCGCTTCGACAACCCCCACAGGTACTATGTGGACCTCTCCCAGAAGCTGTGGGATGTCAAGCACGGCCTGCTGGAGCGGAATGGCTGATGAGCCATCTCCGGGGATTCTCCCCGGCCCGCGGGACGTGGGCGGTGCTTTTCGCACGGGCAAAAAGTGCCCAAAAACACGCGGGGGCTTGGGGGCGGAAGCCCCCAACGGCGTTCTGGTTCCCTTGCCGCTGGTGGCAAAGGGACCCCCGGCGCTGCCGAATAGATAGGCACTCGCCAAAGCGTCCTCTCCCGCCCTATCGATTCTCATGAAAAAATCTATCCCCTCTCCAACGAAAGGAGCTCCCCTGTGAAAAAGCACCCAGTCAAACAGACCACCGAGCGGCGCATCTCCGCCACGCTTCGCATGGCCCTGGCGGCGGCGCTGCTGCTGCTGAACATCGGCGCGGTGATGCTGCTGACCTACCTTCTCCAGCTTCACGCCGCCATTGCCTTCGGCCTGCTCCAGGCGGCGGCCATCGCGGTAGCCATCAACATCCAGTCCAGTCCCGCCAGCGCCAGCTACAAGCTGGCCTGGACGCTGCTGGTGGTGGCCCTGCCGGTGGGGGGGATGATCCTCTACCTGCTCTGGGGCGGAAACATCCAGAGCAAGCGGCTGGACCTTTTGCCGGTGCGGCCTCCGGACGTGCAGGAACGGGAGCGGCAGGCCTCCCAGGCCGCGCTGGAGGAGCTGAGCGGGGAGCTGCCCGGGTGGCGGCGGGCCGCTGCCCGGCTGGAGAAGCGGGATTTTCTCCTCTGCCGGGATACGGACTGCGTCTACTTCCCCTCCGGCGCGGCATTGTTCGGCGACGCGCTGGAGCGGATGAAGCAGGCGGAGCGCTTCATCTTCCTGGAGTATTTCATCCTGGCGGAGGGGCAGCTGTGGGACCGGATGCTGGAGACGCTCATTGAGCGGGTCCGGCAGGGGGTGGAGGTCAAGATCATCTTCGACGACTTCGGCAACATCACCCGCATGCGGGGGGAGACCATCGCCCGGATGCGGGAGGAGGGCATCGCGGTGTGCATTTTCAACCCCGTCCACCGCTATGTGAACCGGCTGTACTTCAACTACCGGGACCACCGGAAGATCCTCTGCGTGGACGGGCGGTGGGCCTACACCGGCGGCGTCAACGTGGCGGACGAGTACGTGGGACGCCTCATCCGCTTCGGCGAGTGGAAGGACGGCGGCATCCGCCTGGAGGGCCCCGGCGTCTGGGGCCTCACCCGGCAGTTCATCCACATGTGGGAGATGCTGGGGAGCCGGCTGGACCGGGGCCACGACTTCTATCGCCTCCCGGACCTGCGGCGGGTCCCCCGGGACCAGACGGCCGGCTTCTGCCAGCCCTTTGCCGACGGACCCATCAACAACCCGGACAACCCGGCGGAGGATCTGTACTTCCACAGCATCAGCAATGCCCGGGAGTATATCTGGCTGACCACCCCCTATTTTGCGGTGGAGGACAGCATGGTCCGGGCCCTGTGCATGGCGGCGGACGGCGGCGTGGACGTGCGCCTGCTGCTGCCGGGAATTCCGGACCACAAGTACACCTATATCGTGGCCCGGTCCCACTACGAGCGGCTGCTGCGCCACGGGGTGAAGCTCTACGAGTTTACCCCCGGCTTTCTCCACCTCAAGAGCTTTGTGGCGGACGGCGAGGCCGCCATGGTGGGCACCGTCAACATGGACTACCGCAGCTTCCAGCTCCACTACGAGTGCGGCGTGATGCTCTACAACGCTCCGGCGATCAAGGACATCCTCCGGGATATGGAGGGCATCATGGCCCGCAGCGCCAGGATCGAGCTGGCCCAGTGGAAGCGGCGCAGGTGGCCGGGCCGGGTGCTGGAGAAGGTGCTGCGGGTGTTCTCCATCTGGATGTAGGGGCGGGCGTCGCCCAAGCGCACGATACCCCAAGGCTTTCGTTAGAGGCGGGCGAGCAATGCCCGCCCCTACACTGTGCTGCAAATTCTGATAACCGCTATAGTGATATTTAGGGCCTGTTCACATAAGGCGAAACGCGGGCCTTTTCGGCCGCTTTTGCCGTCTGCCGCGTTAAAAATTTTTGCCGTGCATACGGCAAGAATTTGCCCGAAAATCCCCTCCCTTCTCCTATGTGAACAGACCCTAGATAACCAAGAAAGGAGACCAGCTATGGCAGGACTGGTACACATCTACTGCGGCGGCGGCAAGGGAAAGACCACCGCCGCCCTGGGACTGGCGGCGCGGTGCGCGGGCAGCGGCCGGCGGGTGCTGCTGGCCCAGTTCCTCAAGGACGGAAGGAGCTCCGAATTCGCCGCCCTGGCGCACGTACCGGGACTGGAGACGCTGCCCCAGACCCGGGTATTCGGCTTTACCTGGACCCTCACCCCGGAGGAGCGGGAGGAGGCCAAGGGCTACTACGGCGCGCTCCTGGAGGAGGCCTTCCGCCGGGGCGGAGAGGCTGATCTCCTGGTACTGGACGAGGCCCTGGGGGCCTGCGCCGCCGGGCTGCTGGAGGAGGCGCGGCTGCTGGAGCTGCTGGCGGGGAGGCCGGAGGGACTGGAGGTGGTCCTCACCGGCCGGGACCCCTCCCAGGCCCTGCTGGACGCGGCGGACTATGTCACCGAGATGCGCCCCATCAAGCACCCCTATGAGCGGGGAGTTCCCGCCCGGCCGGGGATTGAGTATTGACGCGCCTACAGCAATATGCAAAATTACGGACACCGGTTGGCAGGGCGTGACCACTGGGCGCGCTCTACGTGTCAGTATCTGCAATTTTGATGCGTGCCATCGTCAGAAGGCAAATGCTCTGACTAAGGCCATAAGCAAAACGCAGTTTTGCGTCAAAGGTTCTTTTTGCTTCTTTTTCTTTCAAGAAAAAGAGGGAGAAAATGGAGAAAATCAGAGGAGGAACGACCCTATGCGCGCTTATGAACGGTTTTTACGCTACGCGAAGATCAACACGGAGTCCGCCGAGGGCACTGGAACCTCCCCCAGCACCGCGTGCCAGTGGGAGCTGGCCCGGCTGCTGGAGGGGGAGCTGAAGGAGCTGGGGCTCCAGGAGGTCCGCGTCTCCGAATTCGGCGTTGTGACGGCGGTGCTGCCCGCCGCGCCCGGCTGTGAGAAGGCCCCGGCCCTGGGCTTCATCGCCCACATGGACACCGCCCCCGCCTTCTCCGGGGCGGGGGTGGAGCCGGTGCTCCACCCCGACTACGACGGCGGGGACATCGTTCTCCCCAAGGAAGGCCGGGTGATCCGGGCCAAAGAGTTCCCGGAGCTGGAGCGGATGAAGGGCCGCACCCTCATCACCGCCGACGGCTCCACCCTGCTGGGGGCGGACGACAAGGCGGGCATCGCCGAGATCATGACGCTGTGCCAGGAGCTCATAGAGAAGAACCTGCCCCACGGCAAGATCTGCGTGGCCTTCACCCCGGACGAGGAGATCGGCGAGGGCGCGGACCACTTCGACGTGCCCGCCTTCGGCGCCCAGTACGCCTACACCATGGACGGCGACCTGGAGGGGGGCATTGAGTACGAGAACTTCAACGCCGCCGCGGCAAAAATTGCCATCACCGGCGTCTCCGTCCACCCGGGCAGCGCCAAGGACGTGATGGAGAATTCCCTGCTCATCGCCATGGAGGTGAATGCCCAGCTGCCCCCGGAGGCCGTCCCCGCCCGCACGGAGGGGTACGAGGGCTTCTTCCACCTGGACGAGCTGCGGGGGGACACCGCCGCCGCTCAGATGACCTACATCATCCGGGACCACGACATGGAGCAGTTCCTGGCCAAAAAGGCCTGCATGGAGGAGGCGGTCCGCGCAGTTCAGGCCGCCCACCCCAAGGCCAGGCTTGAGCTGGATCTGCGGGACAGCTACTACAATATGGCCGGGCAGCTGAAAGACTGCATGCACCTCATCGACAACGCCCGGGAGGCCGCCCGGCGGGCCGGGCTCACCCCGGTGACCCACCCCATTCGGGGAGGCACCGACGGCGCGCGGCTGAGCTTCATGGGCCTGCCCTGCCCCAACCTGGGCACCGGCGGCTTCAACTTCCACGGTCCCTACGAGTGCGTCAGCGTGGAGGGCATGGACGCTGCGGTGGAGATGCTTAAACACCTGGCGGCGCTCTACGCCGGGTGATCCGTTTTCTTGAACGCGCCGCTTCCGGTGTCCGTTGAGCAAAGCCCAACGACGCGGTATATCGTCCGTCCCTTGCGAACAGGGAACCCGGCAGCCCCGGCAGGAACTACCTGCTGGGGCTGCCGGGTTCTTTTTTGACGCTTTTCTTTGAAAAGCACGGATTCCTCTCTATAGTGACCTCAGTTAAAAACCGGTAAAGTTAGGGCCACCGGCCCGGTCGTTGACGCCACAGGCGGCAATGACGGGCCCCAAAGGCCGCCCCAGCCTAAGCCGCGCAGAGCGCGGCCCACGGGACGGAGTCCAACTTTTACTCGTTTCAACTGCGGTGACAATATACCGCTCCCTACCGGAAGTACCTGGCCGCGCTGCGGAAGAGGCCCATGTCGTACTCCCCCGGCACGTTCCGGCAGAGGCTGGGTCCGATCCGTTCGCTGTGGCCCATCTTGCCCAGCACCCGGCCGTCCGGGGAGGTGATGCCCTCAATGGCCCAGAGGGAGCCGTTGGGGTTGAAGGCCGTGTCCATGGAGGGCGCGCCGGCAAGATCCACGTACTGGGTGGCGATCTGGCCGCTTTCCGCCAGGCGCCGGAGGACCGCCTCCGATGCCACGAACCGGCCCTCCCCGTGGGAGATGGGGACGGAGTAGATCTCCCCGGGCTCCGTCTCCAGCAGCCAGGGGGAGAGGCTGGAGCACACCCGGGTGCGGACAATGGACGACTGGTGCCGCCCGATGGTGTTGTAGGTCAGGGTGGGGCAGTCCCGGTCCGTGTCCCGGATCTCCCCGAAGGGCACCAGGCCCAGCTTCACCAGGGCCTGGAAGCCGTTGCAGATGCCCAGCATCAGGCCGTCCCGGTTTTGCAGCAGGTCCTGTACCGCGCCGGCGAGGCGGGGATTGCGGAGGAAGGAGACAATGAATTTCGCGGACCCGTCCGGCTCGTCGCCGCCGGAGAAGCCGCCGGGGAGAAAGACGATCTGGGCCCCGCGGATGGACTCCTCCAGCTTCCGGGCGGACTCCTCCAGGGCGGCGGGGGTCAGATTCCGGACCACCACGGTCTCCGCCTCCAGCCCCGCCCGGAGGCAGGCCCTGGCGCTGTCGTACTCGCAATTGGTGCCGGGAAACACGGGGATCACCACCCGGGGCCTGGCGATGCCCTTGGCCATGACGGCGGGGGCGCGCAGCGCCCAGGTGATGGGCTCGGCTTTCTCAGCCTCACCGGTACGGGTGGGATAGACATCCTCCAGGACGGACTCGTTGAGGGCGAGAAGCTCACTAATAGGGGCGGAATCGTCCGGAAGAGCAACCACCGGCTCTTCCGTGGTCTCGCCAATGCGGCGGGCGCAGGAACAATCGGTTTCCTCCGTCAGCTCCGCCACGATGACCGCGTTGCCGATGCCGTACCAGTTGACGCTGTCATTGCCGCTCCGGAATCCGACCCGGTTGCCGAAGGACATTTTCATCACCGCGTCGGCCAGGCCGTCCTCCGCTGCCCAGGCGGCTTTGACCTGCCCGGCCTGGGCCAGCGCGTGGAACGCCGCCCAGGCGGCCTTCTGGCTTTCGGCGGAGTCATCTCCAGGGGCAAACACGTACACTGGGCGCCCCGCCTCCTTGAACTCCGGCGTGATAACCTCCCCCGCCTGGATGGGGGCGATGGCGAAGGAGATGACTGTGGGCGGCACGTCCAGATCCAGGAAGGAGCCGCTCATGGAGTCCTTGCCGCCGATGGCCGCCGCGCCATAGTCCAGCTGGGCGTCCAGCGCCCCCAGCAGGGCGGCAAAGGGTCTGCCCCAGCGCTGGGGCTCATTGCGCAGCTTCTCAAAGAACTCCTGGAGGGTGAGGTATGCTTTCTTATAGTCCGCCCCGGCGGCCACCAGCTTGGCGATAGAGGCGGTCACCGCGCCATAGGCCCCCCAGTAGGGGTTTGCGGACAGGACCTCCGGGTCACAGGCATAGGCCATGACGCTGGCCTGCTCCGTCTTTTGACCTGGCAGTACCGGCAGCAGGGCGGTCATGGACTGAGCGGGAGTTCGCTGGGTTTTCCCGCCGAAGGGCATGGTGACGCTGCCCGCGCCGATGGTGGCGTCAAAGCGCTCCACCAGGCCCCGCCGGGAGGCATACCGCAGGCCGGAGGCCAGCTCCCGCAGGTTGGCCGGCCGCTCCGCCGCTCCGCCCATGCGCTGGGACACGGATACCGCCGCGCGCTTCACCGCGCCGTTGGTGTCCAGAAAGGCCCGGCCCAGGTCCGCGATGGTCTCCCCCCGCCACTTCATCACCATCCGGGGGCTCTCGGTGACCACGGCCACCCGGTAGGCCTCCAGATTCTCAGCCTCAGCCAGGAGAATGAATTCCTGCTCATCCTCTGGGGCGACCACCACAGCCATGCGCTCCTGACTCTCGGAGATGGCCAGCTCCGTGCCGTCCAGGCCGTCATACTTCTTGCGCACCGCGTCCAGGTTGATCTCCAGCCCGTCGGCCAGCTCGCCGATGGCCACGGATACGCCGCCGGCGCCGAAGTCGTTGCACCGCTTGATTCGCTTCGTGACGTTGGGGTTCCGGAAAAGGCGCTGGAGCTTGCGCTCCTCCGGGGCGTTGCCCTTCTGGACCTCGCTGGCCATGGTGGTGAGGGATTTCAGATTGTGGCTCTTGGAGCTTCCGGTGGCCCCTCCGATGCCGTCCCGGCCCGTGCGGCCCCCCAGAAGGATCACCACGTCGCCGGGGGCGGGCCGCTCCCGGCGCACGTTCTCCGCCGGAGCCGCCGCCGCCACCGCGCCGCACTCCAGGTGCTTGGCGATGTAGCCGGGGTGGTAGAGCTCCGCCACGTGGCCGGTGGCAAGGCCGATCTGGTTGCCGTAGGAGCTGTACCCCGCCGCCGCCGTCTGGGCCAGCTTCCGCTGGGGCAGCTTGCCGGGGAGGGTGTCCTCAAAGCTTGCTCTCGGGTCGCCGCAGCCGGTGACCCGCATGGCCTGGTGGACGTAGGCCCGGCCGGACAGGGGGTCCCGGATGCACCCGCCGATGCAGGTGGCCGCGCCGCCGAAGGGCTCAATCTCAGTTGGGTGGTTGTGGGTCTCGTTTTTGAACATGAGGAGCCAGTCCTGCTCCCGGCCGTCCACCACAGCGGGGACATGGATGGAGCAGGCGTTGATCTCCTCGCTCTCGTCCAGCTCGGGGAGCAGGCCCCGCTTTTTCAGTGCCTTCGCGCCGATGGTGGCGATGTCCATCAGGGTCTGGGGCCGGACGGCGGCCTTCTCCGGGCCGTAGACCTCCTCCCGGGCGGCCAGATACCGCTGGTAAGCCCCCTGGACGGCGCTGTCCTGAATGACAATGTGCTCCAGGTGGGTGGAGAAGGTGGTGTGGCGGCAGTGGTCGGACCAGTAGGTGTCCACCACCCGGACCTCGGTGATGGTGGGGTCCCGGCGCTCGGTGTCCCGGAAGTAGGCCTGCAAAAACTTCAGGTCGTCCAGGTCCATGGCGAGGCCCAGCTTCTCCAGCAGGGCGGTCAGGCCCTCTCCGTCCAGGCCGGTGAAGCCGGTGAGGGTCTCCACCATAGGGGGCGCGGCGTGGGCGCGGACCAGGGTCTCCGGCTTGTCCATGGACGCCTCCCGGCTCTCCACCGGGTTGATGAGGTAGCCCCTGATCTTCTCCAGGTCCTCCCCGGTGAGCCGCCCCTCCAGCAGGTACACCTTGGCGTGGCGGACCAGAGGCCGCTCCACGCCGGCCATCAGCGCCACGCACTGGGCGCAGGAGTCGGCGCGCTGGTCGAACTGCCCCGGCAGGGCCTCCACCGCCAGCCGGCTGTGGAGGGTCCGGGGCTCCGGGAAGGTCTCGTCCCAGACCTCGTCCACCTGGGGCTCGGAGAACACGATGTGTTTGGCCTTCTCGTAGACCGCGGGTTCAATGCCCTCCACGTCGTAGCGGTTCAGAATGCGGACCCCCTCCAGGCCCCCGATGCCCAGAAAGCCCCGCAGGTCGCCCAGCAGGTTCCCCGCCTCCGGGCTGAGGCCGGGCCGCTTTTCCACAAAAATGCGATAAACCATCAGTTCTTCCCCTCCAGCGCCTCCAGCGCCCGCTTACCGATGTCCCGGCGGCAGAAGGCGTTCTCAAAGTGAATCCGGTCCGCCAGGGCGTAGGCCCGCTCAATGGCCCGGGGCAGGTCCCCCGCCACCGCCACGGCGCCAAGGACCCGGCCGCCGCTGGTCAGCAGCTTCCCGTCCTTCTCCACCGCTCCGGCGATGTAGACGCGCTCATCCGCCTCCGTCCCAGGCAGGGTAATGGGAAATCCCTTGTCATACTTCTGGGGGTAGCCCCGGGAGGCCAGGATGACGCAGCAGGCGGATTTTTCACTGAAGCGCACCTGGGTTTCCGCCAGCCGGCCCTGGGACACCGCCAGCAGAATCTCCAGCAGGCTCCCCTCCAGCAGGGGCAGCACCACCTGGGTCTCCGGGTCGCCGAAGCGGCAGTTGTACTCGATCACCTTGGGCCCGTCGGCTGTCAGCATCAGGCCGAAGTACAGACAGCCCTGGAAGGGCCTGCCCTCCGCCTTCATGGCCCGGACGGTGGGCAGGAAGATTTTCTCCATGCACTCCGCGGCGACCTCCGGGGTGTAGCAGGGGTTGGGGGCCACGGTCCCCATGCCGCCGGTGTTGAGGCCCTCGTCGCCGTCCAGGGCCCGCTTGTGGTCCATGGAGGACACCATGGGCGCCAGGGTCTCCCCGTCGGTGAAGGACAGCACGGACACCTCCGGGCCGGTGAGGAATTCCTCGATCACTACCCGGGCCCCGCTCTCGCCAAAGACCCGGTCCTCCATCATGGAGCGCACCGCCTCCCGGGCGGCCTCCCGGGTTTCGCAGATGAGCACACCCTTGCCCAGGGCCAGGCCGTCGGCCTTCACCACCGCCGGCAGGGGACAGCGCTCCACGTAGGCCAGGGCCTCCTCCAGGTCCTGGAACGCCTCGTAGGCGGCGGTGGGAATGCCGTACTTCTTCATCAGGTTCTTGGCAAAGACCTTGCTGCCCTCGATGGCGGCGGCGTCCTTCCCCGGGCCGAAGCAGGGCACGCCCGCCTGACGCAGGGCGTCCGCCGCCCCCAGCACCAGGGGGTCGTCCGGGGCCACCACCGCGAAGTCGACTGCGTTGGCCTTGGCAAAGGACACGATGGCCGGGATGTCGGCAGCGGCGATGTCCACGCAGAGGGCGTGGCGGGCGATGCCGCCGTTGCCCGGCAGGGCGTAGATTACCTCCGCCCGGGGGTCCTCCCGCAGCTTCTGAATGATGGCGTGTTCGCGGCCTCCGCCGCCAACCACAAGAATTTTCATCTTTTACCTCCGTTACCTTCGTTGCTCTGCTGCCTACAGGTGCGCCGCAAGTGCCTGTCTATTCGATAGCTCCGGGGGGCTAAGCGCCCCCCCCCTGGCCGCCTGCGGCGGCCTTAGCGCGAAAGCGCCGCTTTGCGGCGCTCCACGGGACCCCCTGCTGTTTTACGAGGGGATTTCACGCAGTGCCCTTCAAGATCAGCGGGCGAAGCCACTGAATTACCCGCTTCCTACCGATAAAGCGGTATCCACCGGCTTCGCCTGCCGGCCCACGGGGCGGCGGGGCCCACAGCCCCCCGGCTTGCCCGACAGAAATCTATTAGTGGTGGAACAGCCGCATTCCTGTAAACGCCATCACCATATCATAATCATTGCACTTGGCAATGACCAGATCATCCCGGATGGAGCCGCCGGGCTCGGCGATGTAGCGCACGCCGGAGCGGCGGGCCCGCTCGATGTTGTCCGGGAAGGGGAAGAAGGCGTCGCTGCCCAGGGCCACGCCCTTCCGGTTGTCCAGCCAGGCCCGGGCCTCCTGGGCCGTCAGGGGCGCGGGCCGGGAGGTGAAGTACTTCGGCCAGATGCTCTCCCCGCACACGTCCTCCTCGTTGCCGTTGATGTAGCTGTCAATCGCGTTGTCCCGCTCCGGCCGGCCCAGGGTGGCGAGGAAGGGCAGGGAGAGGACCTTCGGGTGCTGGCGCAGGTGCCAGGTGTCCGCCTTGGTCCCCGCCAGCCTTGTGCAGTGGATGCGGCTCTGCTGGCCCGCGCCCACGCCGATGGCCTGGCCGTCCACCGCGTAGCACACGGAGTTGGACTGGGTGTACTTCAAAGTGACGAGGGCCACGATCAGGTCCCGCCGGGCCTCGGCGGGCAGCTCCTTGTTGGCTGTGACGATATGCTCCAGCAGCTCCGGCCCGATTTTGAACCCGTTGCGGCCCTGCTGGAAGGTGACGCCGTAGACGTCCTTGGTCTCCTGGGGGGCGGGGACGTAGTCCGGGTCAATGGCCACGATGTTGTAGCCGCCCTTCCGCTTGGTTTTCAGGATCGCCAGGGCCTCGTCCGTGTAGCCGGGGGCGATGACGCCGTCGGACACCTCCCGGGCGATGAGCCGCGCTGTGGCGGCGTCGCACACGTCGCTGAGGGCCGCCCAGTCGCCGAAGGAGCACAGCCGGTCCGTGCCCCGGGCCCGGGCGTAGGCGCAGGCCAGGGGGCTCGCGTCCAAGTCCGGGATGTCGTCCACAAAGCAGGCCTGCTTGAGGGCCTTATTCAGCGGCAGGCCCACGGCGGCGGAGGTGGGGGAGACGTGCTTGAAGGAGGTGGCGGCGGGCAGGCCCACGGCCTCTTTCAGCTCCTTCACCAGCTGCCAGGCGTTAAGGGCGTCAAGGAAGTTGATGTAGCCGGGCTTTCCGTTGAGGACGCTCACCGGCAGCTCGCCCCCGTCCCGCATAAAGATACGGGCGGGCTTCTGGTTGGGGTTGCAGCCGTATTTCAATTCCAGTTCGTTCATGGGTCGATCCTTTCTTACACACTCAGCTCCGCTTGGAGCGATTCATCCGGGTATCTCGCCAGCAGGGGGCCAACCTCGCTTCGCAGGAATTCCTCCACCTGGCTGGGGGCCCGGCCCACGTACTGCTCCGGGGCCATCTGGGCCTCGATCTCCTCCCGGCTCAGGGGGAACAGCGGATCCGCCACAACGCGGTCGATGAGGTCGTTGGTTTTGCCCTCCAGCTTGACGCTTCTGGCGGCGGCGTGGGAGTGCTCCCGCAGGGCCTCGTGGAGCTTCTGCCGGTTCCCGCCCCGCTTCACCGCCTCCATCATGATGTTCTCCGTGGCCATAAAGGGCAGCTTCTCCATCACCCGGCGGCGTATCACCCGGTCGTAGACCACCAGGCCGCCGGTGATGTTGATGTAGAGCTCCAGAATGGCGTCCGTGGCCAGAAACGCCTCCGCCACGGCGATGCGCTTGTTGGCGCTGTCGTCCAGAGTCCGCTCGAACCACTGGGAGGCGGCGGTGGCGGCGGGGTTGGCGGCGTCCTGGATCACATAGCGGGCCAGGGCGCAGATGCGCTCGCTGCGCATGGGGTTTCGCTTGTAGGGCATGGCGGAGGAGCCGATCTGGTCCTTCTCAAAGGGCTCCTCCAGCTCCTCGAAGGACTGGAGGATGCGCAGGTCATTGGCAAACTTGGAGGCGGACTGGGCAATGCCGGAGAGGGCGGAGAGGAAGTAGGCGTCCGTCTTCCGGGAGTAGGTCTGGCCGGAGACGGCCACGCATTTTTCGAAGCCCATCTGCTCCGCCACCAGCTTCTCCAGCTCCTTAACCTTCCCCTCGTCCCCCTCGAAGAGCTCCAAAAAGCTGGCCTGGGTGCCGGTGGTGCCCTTGGCCCCCCGAAGGCGGAGGGCGCTCAGCTGGAACTCCAGGTTCTCCATGTCCATCATGAGCTCGTTCATCCACAGCGCGGCCCGCTTGCCCACGGTGGTCAGCTGGGCGGGCTGGAGGTGGGTGTAGGCCAGACAGGGCAGGCCCTTATACTGCCTCGCGAATTGGGAGAGGTTTCGCAGCACCTGGGCGCACTTGCGCAGCACCAGCCGGGAGGCGTCCCGGAGGATGAGCAGGTCCGTGTTGTCCCCCACGTAGCAGCTGGTGGCCCCCAGGTGGATGATCCCCTCCGCGTCCGGGCACTGCTGGCCGTAGGCGTAGACGTGGCTCATCACGTCGTGGCGGACCTGCTTCTCCCGGGCCTCGGCCACGTCGTAGTTGATGTCGTCCCTGTGGGCCTCCAGCTGGTCAATCTGCTCCTGGGTGATGGGCAGGCCCAGCTGCCGCTCCGCCCTGGCCAGGGCGATCCAGAGCCTGCGCCAGGTGCGGAACTTGTTGTTGTCGGAGAAGAGGTACTGCATCTCCCGGCTGGCGTAGCGGGTGGAGAGGGGGGAGACGTAGCCGTCCCGGTTTCGCTCCATAGCCTCAGCCCACCTCCCCGTGCTTGTTCCGGAGAACAGATGTAAATTCCCCGGTCTCCAGGTCGATGTACCGCACGAACAGGGAGACCTTGTTGTCCCCGTTCAGGCTCTCCCAGAGCTCCTTTGCCAACGTGGGGGCGTCGGGGGCGGCGATGTTTACGAAAACGGGCTCCCCGGCGAAGGAGGGCAGCGGGTTCCCGTCCCCCCGGTAGGTGCTGATGAAGTGGCCCGTTCCGGCCAGGGGGGCGTCGTACTCAAAGAAGTACCGGCAGCAGCAGGAGGGTTCCCCCTCCAGGCTCTTGAGGATGGAGAGGCTGTAGCCGCCGTCCGGCTTCACCACGCCGGAGATGCGGGGCGTCCAGTTGGGCCCGTCGGGCTCAAAGGTACGCTGGTTCAGGGCGTGGCGGTAGCAGTGGCCCTGGGCCAGAGCGTCCCGGATGGTGTCGGTCTGGTCCCCGTTGGTGACAATGGTGAGGCCGCTCTCCAGCCGCCGGACCGGGTGGTAGATGATGAGGGAGGGGTCCGTCATCCTGCTCTCGTCATAGGCCCGGGTGCGGATGCCGTCCTCCGTCTCCTCAAAGACCCGGTTGCGGCTGTTTTCACTGCGGCCCATGATGAAGTAGGCGATGACGGCGTGCCGGCCTACGGCGCTCCGGCCCAGCAGGATGCCCCGGCCGGGATAGCTGTTGCCCCGCAGGAGGGCGCACAGGTCCTGTTTCATACGTTTACTCCTTTTCTCGCACGATCTGTGCGGCAACCAGTTCCGCCGCCTGGGGCAGAATCACCCACTCGGCCTGTTCCATCACTCTTTTTTGCAAAATCTCCGGCGTGTCGCCGGGGAGGACGTCCACCGCCTTTTGCAGGAGGATTTTGCCCCCGTCCGGCACCTCGTTGACCAGGTGGACCGTGGCCCCGGTGACCTTGACGCCGTAGTCCAGCGCCGCCCGGTGGACCCCCAGGCCGTAGAACCCCTTCCCGCAGAAGGAGGGGATAAGGGCGGGGTGGATGTTGAGGATGGGCCTCCCAAAGGCGCGGATGAAGTCCGCCGAGAGAATCCCCAGGAACCCCGCCAGCACCGCCATGTCGATGCCGCACTCCCGGAAAGCGGAGAGGACCTTCTCCTCAAAGCCCGGCTCTCTCCGCACGATGGTGCGGCAGGCTATACCGGCCTTCTCCGCCCGGGCGATAGCCCCGATGCCGGCCCGGTCGGCCACCGCCAGGGCGATGGAGCCGCTTTTGAGCTCCCGGCGGCTCTGGGCGTCCAGGAGGGCCTGCAAATTGGTGCCGCCGCCGGAGACCAGCACGGCGATCCGGGCGGTCAGCATAGGACCACCTTCTCCTCCCCGGAGACGGCCTCCCCGATGATCTTAGCCTCCTGCCCATGGGCCCTCAGGGCCTCCAGAGCCTTGTCCGCGTCCTCCTTGGCGGCGATGAGCACCATGCCGGTGCCCATATTGAAGGTGTTGAACATGTCCCGCTCCGGGATGTCCCCCAGCCGCTGGAGCATCCGAAAAACGGGGTCAATCCGGAGGGCGGATTTCTCGATCTTCGCGGTCATGCCCTCCGGGAGGCACCGGGGGATGTTCTCGTAAAAGCCGCCGCCGGTGATGTGGCTGACGCCGTGGATTTCGGCGGCCTCCAGCGCGGCCAGCACCGGCTTGACGTAGATTTTGGTGGGGCGCAGCAGCTCCTCCCCCATAGAGCGCCCCAGCTCGTCCACAACGGCGTTCAGGTCCGCTCGCTCCACGTCCAGCACCTTGCGCACCAGGGAGAAGCCGTTGGAGTGGAGGCCGTTGGAGGCCAGGGACACTATGACGTCTCCCGGGCGCACCCGGCCGCTGTCGATGATCTTCTTTTTATCCACGATCCCCACGGAGAACCCGGCCAGGTCGTAGTCCTGGGGGGCCATGAGGCCCGGGTGCTCGGCGGTCTCGCCGCCGATGAGGGCGCACCCCGCCTGGACGCAGCCCTCCGCCACGCCGGAGACGATGGAGGCCACCTTCTCCGGCTCGTTCTTGCCGATGGCGATGTAGTCCAGGAAGAACAGGGGCTTCGCCCCACAGCAGATAATGTCGTTGACGCACATGGCCACGCAGTCAATGCCAATGGTGTCGTGCTTGTCCAGCAGCTGGGCTACGCGGATCTTGGTGCCCACGCCGTCGGTGCCGCTGACCAGCACCGGCTCCTCCATGCCCGCCAGATCCGGGGCAAAGAGCCCCCCAAATCCGCCAATGCCGCTGACAACCCCGTCTATCACCGTCCGGGCCACGTGCGCCTTCATCAGCCGCACGCCCTCGTACCCGGCCTCAATGTCTACCCCCGCCGCCGCGTAGGACGCGGAGTAACTCTCGCTCATGGTTCCTGCTCCTCTTCGTCGGTAGTCATACTTTTTCTTTGTGAACAAAGAAAAAGTATCAAAAAGAAAAACTTTTTGGCGCAAAGCATTCGCTTTGCTTATATTTTGTGAAAGGAGGAAAGGTCCCTCTAAACTATGCCCAAGAGCAAAGCGTTAGCTTTGCGAACAAAGTTCTTTTTTGATTCTTTTTTCTTTCAAGAAAAAAATGTATGCCTCCTGCCTTACTCCTTGCCGGTCCAGCAGTAGGTGCAGATCTTCTCGCGGTCGATGCCGATGGCCTCCAGGAGGCCCTCCAGGGACTGGTAGCCCAAGGAGGAGAAGCCCATACTCTCACAGATGGTTTTCAGCAGGCACTGTCCCCGCTGGGTAGAGCAATCGGCGTACTCATCCAGGTGCTGCTGGCCGTCGTCGCCCTCCAGCTTCTGGATGGTGGAGCGGGCCAGAAGCTCCATAGCGGAGTTGCTGCGGGAGAAGTTGAGGTACTTACAGCCGTACATGATGGGGGGGCAGGCGGAGCGCATATGGACCTCCTCCGCGCCGCAGCCGTAGAGGAACTCGATGGTCTCCCGCAGCTGGGTGCCCCGGACGATGGAGTCGTCCACAAAGAGCAGCTTCTTCCCCTCGATGAGCTCCGGGACGGGGATCTGCTTCATCTTGGCCACCTGGTTGCGCACGTTCTGGTTGGACGGCATGAAGGACCGGGGCCAGGTGGGGGTGTACTTGATAAACGGCCGGGCGAAGGACTTTCCGCTCCGGTTGGCGAAGCCGATGGCGTGGGGCACGCCGGAGTCCGGGACACCGGCCACGTAGTCCACCTTGGGCAGCTGGCCCCGGGCGATCTCGTCCCGGGCCATGATCTCCCCGTTGCGGTAGCGCATCACCTCCACGTTGACCCCCTCGTAGTTGGAGTTGGGGTAGCCGTAGTAGGTCCAGAGGAAGGCGCAGATGCGCATTTTCTCCCCCGGTGGGGAGAGGGTCTCCCACCCCTCCGCCGTCACCCGGACGATCTCCCGGGGGCCCAGCTCATAGGCGTCGGCATAGCCCAGCTTGTGGTAGGCAAAGGACTCGAAGGACACGCAGCACCCGTCCTCATTTTTCCCGATGAGTACCGGCAGGCGGCCCAGAGCGTCCCGGGCGGCGAGAATGCCGTCAGCGGTCAAAACCAGGATGGTGGCGGAGCCGTCGATGGCCTCCTGGGCGTAGCGGATGCCCTCCACCAGGGAGCCCTTCTGGTTGATGAGGGCGGCGGTGAGCTCGGTGGCGTTCACCGCGCCGGAGCTCATGGCCATAAACTGGCTGCCCTGGCGCTCAAAATACCGGGAGACCAGCTCATCGGCGTTATTGATGATGCCCACCGTAGTGATGGCGAAGAGGCCCAGGTGGGAGCGCACCAGCAGGGGCTGGGGGTCCGTGTCGCTGATGCAGCCCATGCCGCTGGCGCCGTGGAACTTGGAGATATCCTTCTCAAACTTGGTCCGGAAGGGGGTGTTCTCAATGTTGTGGATCTGGCGCTGAAAGCCGTCCTTCTGGTCATAGACCACCATGCCCCCCCGGCGGGTGCCCAGGTGGGAGTGGTAGTCCACGCCGAAAAAGATGTCGAGCACGCAGTCACGCTTGGAGACTGCTCCGAAAAATCCGCCCAATGGTTATGCCTCCTTATCAATAGGCGCGTAGCGCAAGTAAAAGTTTCGCCGGCCTTTACAAAGGCCGCAGGTCCAGGGCAGAGCCCTGGCGGAGTTGGGCGGAGCCCAACCCCGCAAGCGATTCACGCCCCGAATACCCGCCGCATCATCTCCTGGTAGGCCTCCTCCACGCTGCCCAGGTCCCGGCGGAAGCGGTCCTTGTCCAGCTTCTCATTGGTCTTGGCGTCCCAGAAGCGGCAGGTGTCGGGGCTTATCTCGTCCGCCAGGACAATGTCGCCGTCCTCCAGGCGGCCGAACTCCAGCTTGAAGTCGATGAGCCGCACGCCGCACCCGGCGAAGAACGTCTTTAGGACCTCGTTGACCTTCAGGGCCATGGAGCGGATGGTTTCGATCTCCTCCCGGGTGGCCAGCTTCAGGGCCAGGGCGTGGGAGGTGTTCAGCAGGGGGTCGTGGAGGTCGTCGTTCTTATAGGAGAACTCGAAGGTGGGCTCGTCAAAGGCGATGCCCTCCTCCACGCCGTAGCGCTTGGCGAAGCTCCCGGCGGAGACGTTGCGGACGATCACTTCCAGGGGGACGATCTGAACCCTTTTCACCACCGTCTCCCGGTCATTGAGCTCCTCCACAAAGTGGGTGGGGATGCCGGCCTCCGCAAGCTTCCCCATGAGGAAGTTGCTCATGCGGTTGTTCACCGCACCCTTGCCCCGGATGGTGCCCTTTTTCGTGCCGTCAAAGGCGGTGGCGTCGTCCTTGTAGGAGACGATGACCAGGCCGGGGTCCTCGGTGGCAAAGACCTTCTTGGCCTTGCCCTCGTAGAGCTGGTCTTTCTTATCCATGGTGATGTATCCTCCTGTAAAAAATCATTTTTTGTTCGGTTGATTCGCAGCAATTTTGAACATATTGTAAGCCAGAACCGGCGCAGCAGCCAGATCCACGATCCCCATCAGCCCTCTGACAAAATCCGGCAGTACGATCCCCGTAATGCTTGAAACGCTGAGGGTAACGGCGCCGAGCCCTATTATGCTCAGACAGACTGCGGAGATCCGTTTTTCTTGTTTCATCCGTTGAACTGCGCCTCAACCTCCGCGTTGGCCTTTCGCACCTTCTCCGCGCCGGCGGCCCGGTGGCGCTCCAGCTTCTCCGCCAGGAGGGCGTCCTCCACCGCCAGAATTTGGACGGCAAGCAGCGCGGCGTTGACAGCCCCGTCCACGGCCACCGTGGCCACCGGGATACCGGAGGGCATCTGTACCGTGGAGAGGAGCGCGTCAACGCCGTCTAGGGTGTTGGATTTGATGGGAATGCCGATCACCGGCAGGGTGGTCTGGGCCGCCAGGGCCCCGGCCAGGTGGGCGGCCATGCCGGCGGCGGCGATGAGGACGCCAAAGCCCTCCTCCCGGGCGGAGCGGGCGAACTGGGCGGCCTCGGCGGGGGTGCGGTGGGCGGAATAGACGTGGACCTCGCAGGGCACGCCGAACTCCCGGAGCGTGTCCGCGGCCTTGCGAACCACAGGAAGGTCGCTGGCGCTCCCCATGATGACAGCAGCTTTCTTCATTTCAGCCTCCTTTTCATTTGTCACAAAGCAAAAAGAGCAGTCCTGCCCCTTGGAGAAGCAGACTGCCCAGACGGCCGGCAAAAAATCTCCTGCCTGTTCCCCCATGGTAAACCATTCCTCCGTCAGTTGCGGGCAGGGTTGTTCCGTTTTAAAATCATCTCTAGGCTAACATTTTCCGCCCCAAAACGCAAGACGAAATAATGTATGAATTCCCCGCCCCTTTCCCCGGCCCCACTGGGAACTTTCCATAAATCCAAAAATTTTTCCCCGTTTTGCCTTGACTTCCCCGGCAAACTGTGCGATAGTACTTTTGATACATATTTATTAAATTAAACCTGTTTTTCTCGGGGCTGAATTGGATGTTTATGCAAACAGTATGCATACAGTTTCTTTTTTTGACACACAAAGGAGGCGTGCATGGATGATTAGGGCCTACAACTGCAAGCTCGTGCTGGAGGACGGCGGGGAGTATCCGGGCTACCGGTTCGGCGCCCAGGCGGACCGGGTGTGCGAGCTGGTGTTCAACACCTCCATGGTGGGCTATCAGGAGATTGTCTCCGATCCCTCCTACACCGGGCAGCTGGTGGTGATGACCTACCCCATCATCGGCAACTACGGCGTCACGGACGAGGACTTTGAGACGAAAACTCCCACCATCGGCGGCCTGGTGGTCCGGGAGTACAACGACATCCCCAGCAACTTCCGCTACACCCGGACTCTCTCGGAGGTCTTGGAGGACAACGGCATTCCGGCCATCGAGGGGGTGGACACCCGCCGGCTCACCCGCTCCATCCGGGACTTCGGCAGCCGGAAGGCTCTGCTCACGGACATCGGCGTGCCCGGGGAGGAGGCGGTGCGCCGCCTGCGGAGCGCCGTGCTGCCCAGGGACCAGGTCAGCCGGGTCAGCTGCAAGAAGCGCTGGTACGCCCGCACCTCCAACCACCGGTTCACCGTGGTGGCGGTGGACTGCGGCATCAAGCTGAACATCGTCCGCTCCCTGAACGCGCGGGGGTGCAACGTCACGGTGGTGCCCTACGACACGCCGGCGGACCTGATCCGGGCCATGGAGCCGGATGGGGTGTTCCTCTCCAACGGCCCCGGCGACCCGGAGGACGTGGGGCCTGTCATCGACCTGGTGAGGCAGCTGCGGGGGGAGCTGCCCATCTTCGGCATCTGCCTGGGCCACCAGATGATCGCCCTGGCCGCCGGCGGGCGGACCTACAAGCTGAAGTTCGGCCACCGGGGGGGCAACCACCCGGTGAAGGATCTGGCCACGGGAAAGCTGGAGATCACCAGCCAGAACCACTCCTACGCCGTGGACGCCGCTTCTCTGGCCGGTACGGGGCTGGAGGTGACCCACGTGAACCTGCTGGACGGCACGGTGGAGGGTTTGGCCTCTCCGGAGGACCGGATCTTCTCCGTCCAGTACCACCCGGAGAGCGCCCCGGGCCCCCAGGACAGCGGGTATCTCTTTGACCGGTTTATCCGGATGATGGAGGAGGGAAAGGGCCATGCCTAAGCGGACGGATTTGAGAAAGATTCTGGTGATCGGCTCCGGCCCCATCGTCATCGGCCAGGCGGCGGAGTTCGACTACGCCGGCACCCAGGCCTGCCTGGCCCTCCGGGAGGAGGGCTACGAGGTGCTGCTGGCCAACTCCAACCCCGCCACCATCATGACCGACGCCTCTATCGCGGACAAGGTGTACATGGAGCCCCTGACGGTGGAGTACCTGGCGAAGATCCTCCGCTTCGAGCGGCCCGACGCTATCGTCCCCGGCATCGGCGGGCAGACGGGGCTGAACCTGGCCATGGAGCTGGAGAAGCAGGGCGTCCTGGCGGAGTGCGGCGTGGAGCTGCTGGGCACCAGCTATGAGAGCATCCGCAGGGCGGAGGACCGGGAGCTCTTCAAGGAGCTGTGCCTGGAGCTGGGGGAGCCGGTGGTCCCCTCCCAGATCACCCACTCGGCGGAGGAGGCGGTCCGCTCCGCCGGAGAGATCGGCTATCCGGTGGTGCTGCGCCCGGCCTTCACCCTGGGGGGCACCGGCGGCGGCTTCGCGGAGGACGAGGCGTCCCTCCGGGAGATGATGAAGAGCGCATTAGAGCTCTCCCCGGTGGGCCAGGTGCTGGTGGAGAAGAGCATCCGGGGCTATAAGGAGATCGAGTACGAGGTGATGCGGGACGCCGCCGACACCGCCATCACCGTCTGCAACATGGAGAACATCGACCCCGTGGGCATCCACACCGGGGACTCCATCGTGGTGGCCCCCAGCCAGACCCTCACCAACAAGGAGTACCACCTCCTCCGGGACAGCGCCCTGCGGCTCATCCGGGCGCTGAAGATCGAGGGGGGCTGCAACGTCCAGTTCGCCCTGGACCCCCAGTCCTTCCAGTACTACGTCATCGAGGTCAACCCCCGGGTGTCCCGGTCCTCCGCCCTGGCCAGCAAGGCCAGCGGCTACCCCATCGCCCGGGTGTCCGCCAAGATCTCCGTGGGCCTGCGGCTGGACGAGATCCGGCTGGCCAACACCCCCGCCTGCTTCGAGCCCGCCCTGGACTACGTAGTCACCAAGATGCCCCGGTTCCCCTTTGACAAGTTCGGCTCCGCCAGCAACGTGCTGGGCACCCAGATGAAGGCCACCGGCGAGGTGATGGCCGTGGGCCGCACCCTCCAGGAGAGCATCCTCAAGGCCGTGCGCTCCCTGGAGGCGGGGGTGGGCCACATCTATATGGAGAAGTTCAACGACTTTACGGAGAAGGAGCTCCTGGACTACATCCGCCTGGGCACCGACGACCGGATCTTCGCCATCGCGGAGCTCATGAGCCACGGCACGGACCTGGGCCAGATCGCCGGCGCCACGGGGATCGACATGCTCTTCCTGGACAAGATCAGCTACATCGTCCGCTGCGAGGAGGAGATCAAGCGCCACCCCTGGGACCCCGCGATTCTCCGGAAGGCCAAGCGGAAGGGCTTCTCCGACAGGGCCCTGGCCTGGCTGTGGAAGTGCGAGGAGCGGGAGGTGTTCGACCGGCGCCGGGAGCTGGGGATCTTCCCGGTGTACAAGATGATCGACACCTGCGCCAGCGAGTTTGAAAGCTACGTCCCCTACTTCTACTCCACCTACGAGGAGGAGAATGAGTCTATCGTCTCCCCCAACAAGAAGATCGTCGTGCTGGGCTCCGGCCCTATCCGCATCGGCCAGGGGGTGGAGTTCGACTACTCCACCGTCCACGCCGTGCAGACCATCAAGGGCAGCGGCTACGACGCCATCATCATCAACAACAACCCGGAGACCGTCTCCACCGATTACACCTGCTCCGACAAGCTCTACTTCGAACCATTGACGGTGGAGGACGTGATGAACGTCATCGAGCTGGAGAAGCCGGTGGGCGTCATCGCCTCCCTGGGGGGACAGACGGCCATCAACCTGGCCCAGCCCCTCCGGGACCACGGGGTGAAAATCATCGGCACGGACTGCGAGGCCATCGAGCGGGCGGAGGACCGGAAGATCTTTGAGCGGGTCCTCCGGGACCTGGACATCCCCCAGCCCCCGGGGGAGGCGGTGACCAACATCGAGGACGGCGTCCGGGCGGCCTCGGCAATCGGCTACCCGGTGCTGGTCCGGCCCAGCTTCGTGCTGGGGGGCCGGGCCATGGAGATCGTGGCGGGTGAGGAGATGCTCCGCCGGTATCTGAAAAACGCCGTGGAGGTGGACGGGTCCAAGCCCGTGCTGGTGGACAAGTACATCATCGGCAAGGAGGTGGAGGTGGACGCCATCTGCGACGGCCGGGACGTGTTCGTCCCCGGCATCATGGAGCTGGTGGAGCGCACAGGGGTCCACTCCGGGGACTCCGTCAGCGTCTATCCCCCCTTCTCCGTGTCCCAGGCGGTGAAGGAAGTGATCCTGGACTACACCAGGAAGCTGGGCCTGGGCATCGGCATTGTGGGGCTCTACAACATCCAGTTCATTGTGGACCGCCAGGAGAAGGTCTACATCATCGAGGTCAACCCCCGCTCCTCCCGGACGGTGCCCTTCCTCTCCAAGGCCACCGGCTTCTCCCTGGCGGACATCGCCACCAAGGTGATACTGGGGGAGAGCCTCCGGGACCAGGGCATCACGGAGCTCTATCCCCCGGAGAAGCAGCGCTGGTACTGCAAGGTGCCCGTGTTCTCCTTCAGCAAGCTGCGGGGGCTGGACGCCTACCTCTCCCCGGAGATGAAGTCCACCGGCGAGGCCATTGGCTATGACGACCGGCTGCCCTACGCCCTCTACAAGGCCATGCAGGCCGCCGGCATGCGGCTCCAGGACCACGGCACGGTGCTGCTGAGCCTGTGCCAGGAGGACCTGGAGGAGGCGCTGCCCCTGGTGCGCCGGTTTTACTGCCTGGGCTTCAACATCGAGGCCACCACCGGCACCGCCCGGTTCCTGAAGGAGCACGGCATCCGCACCCGGGTCAAGCGGGACTACACCGAGGACCCGGCGGATCTTACGGCGGCCATGCGCAGCGGCCGGGCGGCCTACCTCATCAACACCCGCAACCCCAACTCCGCCGCCCACGTCAGCGCGGGCGTGGAGCTGCGCCGCCTGGCCATTGAGAACAACGTCACCACCTTCACCTCTCTGGATACGGCAAAGGCGCTCCTGGACGTTCTGGAGGCGGTCTCCAGCAGGATCTCCCCCATTGACGCCTGAAGAGACAGAATAACAGAAGCTTTTTCGAAAGATTTTAGACTTTTGTAACAAACTGTGCTGGCTTTCTTAACATCCTCCGGGTATTATAGGTCTTGCAAGTGACAAAACTTCTTTTTCATCTGATCCTCCAAACCATAGGAAGAACCAGGAGGCCCGCTGGGCTCCCCTGGTTCTTCCTATTATTGCTTCAGCGTTGTTGGGACGGTCAGCCATGCAATCGGCTCCCCGCGAAACATACATTGTTCGGCGGCGGTAGGTTCGGCGGCTCCCCGCCCCGCTCTTTCGAGCGGGAGTGTTGGATTGCCCGCTGGCATTTTTGATTTTCGCTCCGCCTGTATTTTCTCTCCCCATTCCGTTAGCTGCTGCTGAATTTCTGCTTGCCGCTGTGCTTCCTGTTCGCTAATAATTTGGTCAAGGCCCAGAATGGCCCGCCAGCGATTATTTGAACGTGTACGCTGCCCACTTGAACATTGCTCATTGACAAATTCCCAATAACGTGTTGCTGGCACTAAAATGCTGGTTTTCTCGGCGGCTTTCCCGACCGCCACAAAATCACAGTGGAAACGGACGAAAACGGCGGACGCGGCGGTGGTCAAGTAGCATACGAAAAACCGGGCAGTTTTTTCTGCCCGGTTTTTATAAATGCTTGTCCATAGAGGTTTTGGCGGCCTTAACAATATCTTTAAGTATCTTTATCTGTGAAATTGAGCAGTTTTCTAAGAGGCTTAGCAAATCGTCAATAACGGAATTGCGCGTTGCTGCTGTATTGTCAAAAAGCAAATCGTCTGCGCTGACCTCTAATGCGGTGGCTAAAGATACCAGTACAGGCAAACTCAATTTTGTATTTCCTGTTTCAATGTGGCTCATATGGGTGGTAGAAATCCCTATCCGCTCCGCTAATTCTTCCTGTGATAATTGATGGGCCTTTCGGAATTTCCTGATCCTTTGACCGATTTCGTAGTAATTCAACAAATTTCACCGCCCCTGTAGTTTAAGACCACTTGAATTATAAGGGCTAGTATGGTATTATAAAATAAACTGAATAGGCTATTTTATAGCTATTCAGTTAAAATTATCTTTAGGAGGCAACTAAGAATGAAAAAACTTTTGGCACTCATACTTACGGCGGCTCTGGCCCTCTCGCTGGTGGCCTGTGGCGGCGATAGCGGGACAGGGGAGACCAACACACCCAGCGGTAGCGGGACACCAAACACGCCAGAACAAGAAAACAGTCTGATTGAAAGCAAAGGACTGTTTCTGCTTGAGCGTGAGGACGGTGTAGAATTAGATGATTTGACCGCGCAACAGACATACTTAATTCATGTCTACGACATTCACCCAGACAATGCAAAAAATGTAGAGATGTCCCCTTTTCGTTCCAGTTACACTATGACGATGAACGGTGTAAATGAATACGAAGCACTATCTGCTCCCGTTACTTACTCAGTTAATAACACATACAGTTCCCCCTCTATGGTAGAATATTTCATGCTTGCCAGCGGTTATGCGGCTCCCCCAGAATTAGGAAATGTTCTTGCGGGTGGCGAAGCAATCAGGGCTATGACCGTTTATAAAATTAACCTTAACGATATCAAAGACGATACAGTGGCAGCATTTATGGTGAAAAACTGTGATTTGTATGATTGTGAATTAAACTTTACACGGGAGGATATCATTTCGATTAGCCGATTTGATGATGTATTTCAGATTGAGGATAATCCGACAGATTACCAGATTGCCGCCGAATATTTTCAGCGTGTCAAAACTATTTGCAATAATATGATTACAGGAACAATGTTTAATAAGTTGAATAGTAACGGCCTTGCGTCCTATAATGACGGCCTAGTCGTGATAGGGTCTTGGACTTCCTCTGAATTTGGATCATTCAGCACAACGGAATTTGTACCTGTAATTGAAAATGCTGGATTGCCGCAATTTGACCGCGAAGCGGTGAAACGTGTCTATCCTGATTTACCCGTAGACGCTTTTGAGGACGGGCTTGAAACCTGGCTTACGAATGGAAAGATTGCCGTTGACTCTCTGAACAATGGTGGAAAAGCTGGAAGTGAGGGTGATTTGGCAGATTCCGCGCTTCGCGACATGATAACCTACGGGAATGAGATTTTGGAGTATTACACTGCAAAACTCAAAAATCAATAACACAACAAGAGGGGTGGCACATTAATGTGCCGCCCCTCCTGCGTTCATATTCCCTTACCAGCCGCGTTCTTCCAGGATTTCCATTCTGTCCGCTTCATAATCCCTTTGGGCTTCCCGTTCAGCCTCATACCTGATTGCTTCCAAGGTATAATACAATTCTTCATCGGTCATGCTTTCCAACTCAGCCTTGGCCTGTTCGCGCTCGGCTTCTTAGTCCTCCGTGTAATGGGACAGCAACTGGTCAATCATGTTGCGGCGTTCCTCGTTCATGTTCATAATCGTTTCTCCGTGTTTGATGATGTAATCTCTTTTCATGGTGATAATCTCCTTCTCATTTGGCAAAATATCAGCGGCGGCGGGGAACTATCCACAAAAACTGCCACAATGGGGCTGCGGCACACAAAAAAGAGGGGAACGAGTTTCCCCGTTCCCCTCAGCAAGGGCCATATATTGGCTCAGTCCAGAATTTCCATCAGCCTGCCGCAGCAGACGGGGATGGGGTCGCCAGCCTTGATATGCTCTGTGCGGTTGCAGATATAGCAGTAGACATCGGTGTCATAGGGGGCCAGCACGGTGGGCTGGGCCTTGACCTCCTCGGCGGTAAGGCCCTCGATGTGGAACTTAGCCGACTTGTCCTCCGCCTTCATATAGGTCCCCATGGGCTCCAGCCGCTTGGTGCCGCCGGTGCAGTTGCCCATCTTGATCCACAGGGCCTCCAGCTCCGCGGCCTCGGAGGCGTGCTCGGGGATGATCTCCACGATGTCCTTATCAATACGAATCTTCATAGCGCAGCACCCCTCCGCGTCTTAGCCGAAGTACCGCTCCAGCAGGCCCTTGAAGGCGCGGCCATGCCGGGCCTCGTCCCGAGCCATCTCATGGACGGTGTCGTGGATGGCGTCCAGGCCCTGCTCCTTGGCCATCTTAGCGATGTCCATCTTGCCGGCGGTGGCGCCGTTCTCGGCCTCGACCCGCATCTCCAGGTTCTTCTTGGTGGAGTCAGTCACCACCTCGCCCAGCAGCTCGGCGAACTTGGCGGCGTGCTCGGCCTCCTCCCAGGCGGCCTTCTCCCAGTACAGGCCGATCTCGGGGTAGCCCTCCCGGTGGGCCACGCGGGCCATGGCCAGGTACATACCAACCTCGGTGCACTCGCCGTTAAAGTTGGCGCGCAGGCCCTCGAGGATCTTCTCATCCACGCCCTTGGCAACGCCCACCACGTGCTCGGCGGCCCAGCTCATCTCACCCTTCTGCTCGGTGAACTTGGAACCGGGTACGCCGCACTGGGGGCACTTGTCGGGGGGAGTGTCTCCCTCGTGCACATAGCCGCAAACCGGGCAAACCCACTTTTTCATAAGAATTAGTCTCCTTTTTCAAAAATTTTTGTTACAGTTTTGCTTGCCTGGGGTGTATAGACGCCTGACGGCGTTGCTATCTGAATCGTAGTATTCCCATTTTTAGTCTGGAAATCCTATTTATTGTCCGGCCTGCCGCCGGCAAGCCGGACAGAGCCCCCGGTAGATGACAGCCCAGCCCTCCAGCAGGAATCCGCCGGTGTCCGCCGGCGCGCTTAGCTCCACCGGAGGCAGGTCCGCTACCGCGCCGCAGATCCGGCACCGGACATGTCCGTGGGGGCGGATGGTCCCGTCGTAGCGGCTGTCGCTGCCGCCCAGCTCCAGGCGCAGGATTTTTCCCTCCTCCGCCATCCGCGCCAGCACGCGGTACACCGTGGAGCGGCTGACCGCCGGGTGATCCCGGTGCACCTGATCGTATACCATGGCGGCGGTGGGATGGTTGTCCATAGCGCACAGCGCGCGGTAGATCAGCTCCTTTTGCAGGGTATTTCTGCCCTCCATGGGTCTAGCTCCTTATTAGGATTAATTCTTAAATGAAATATACTACACTCTGTCCCGCTTGTCAAGAAAAATTTTCCAAGCGCCGCGGCGGCCTCCCGTTGTCAAGGGGGTTGAAAAATGCGGCTTGCCCGCCAATATACGCAAAGAGGAGGGCCGGCCATGCCGGCAAAGGGAAGCCCTGGACTCCATATTGAAACAGAAAGGTGGAAAACCGCGCAATGATTTCCCGCTTTTCTCGCCGCCGCTGGGCGTTTCAGGACTTCGCTCCTATTGTGAAACGGTAAATAACGAATAAAACACGCCCTGTCTGTTGATCAATTGGTCAAAAGTCCCCCGTTCTGCGACTTCTCCCCGGTGCAAAACAATGATTTCGTCATATTCCCGCAGCACACTCTCCTCCAGCCGATGGGTTACAATGATGCGTGTAATGTGTTCCATTGCTAAAACGGAGTTCATAATACTATTTGCCGTTATCTCATCCAGCGCGGCGGTCGCTTCATCCATCAGCAAAACAGATGTGCTTCTCAGCAGCGCTCTTGCAATGGAAATCCGCTGCTTTTCGCCGCCAGATAGCGCGCTGCCGTTTTCACCGCAAATATACCCCTCCCCATGGCTGGCAAGCAGGTCGGAAAGACCCGCCTTGAAAATAGCGGATTGGACGTCGCGATCCGGAAAATCCTTGTAGAGTGTGATGTTATTGCGGACGGTATCGTTAAAGACAAATACATTTTGCTGCACAAGCGATACCGTCTGAAAAAGCGAATCCGGATGAATACGCCGCAGCTCAGTCCCGTCAAACAGGATACGGCCCTCATACTTGTCATAGGTCTGCATCATGAGATTTAAGAAGGTTGTTTTACCTGAACCGGAGCCGCCGACAATCGCATAGTTTTTTCCTGGCTCAAAATCGAGGCAAATATGGCGCAAAACCTCTTTTCCCTCTTCATAGCCAAACGACAGATCACGAATCGAGATACCATGTGTCAGGGTACGACCGATCTCTTCGCCGCGGGCCTCTTCCTGGTCCGACAGGAAGTCGGATAATTTATCCATAATCGCTATGGCGGCTGTTCTATTTGCAAGAATCCCAGGCATTCTCTCTATTGGCGAAATGACAAACGTAACCAGCTGTAAAAAAACCAATACAATTCCCGGCGTAATTCCCGTTCCTGATACAGCCATCCACGCGCCAATTACAAAAACCCCAAGCCGCATGACTACGCTGGCAGCGGTGCTGAGCAGATTAACCGTTTCCTCCGCGTATCTTCTGGCGGACTTAACCGTTTCCATCCTGTGGTTATCCGCCTCAAACCGCTCCTGAATTTCTCCTTCCGCGCGAAAGCTCTTTATCACCGAGAAGCCGGAGAGAATGTCCTTTATCGTTTCAACATATGCCGCGTTCCCTTCGGAAACCTTTTTCTCCGCTTCGGCCAGCTTCTTTGCGGGTGGGAGCGATATGACGATCGGTAAAATGGAGAGCAGGACGGCCGCAAGCGTTAGAATGGGGCTATACCACAGCATCAGAATGAGCGCGCCCGCAAAGCTTACGCTGATATCAACAACCGTAAGGATGCTGTCAAGATAATAGTCCTCAACCAAGCGCATATCATTTGTTAAAGCAGATAGCAGCCTGCCCGTGTTTTCACTGGATAACGCGCCTATTTTCCTGCCTATTATTTTTTCAAAAACCCTCGCCTTGTACTGCTCCATTGCGGCCTGAATAAATTTTGGCCTGGCTGCGCGGTAGATGAAATAGGCGATCATAAAAAAGGCAAACGAGAGAAGGGCGATCCACCCGATCAACCAAAGCGATGTGGGGTCCCGGCCTGCCGCTATGTCAATAATTTTTTGGAGCAGCCAGGATACCACTAAGTTATATCCACTCAGGACAACCATAGAAAGGACCGCCGCCAGAAGCCACGCTTTACTATGCAGAAATAGTTGACGCTTGAACGAAACCTGTTTTCTCATTGACTTTCCGCTCCTCCATATAAATAAAAAATTCAGCCGCAAGGAAAGAAGCTCCTTGCGGCTGAATAAACGGCCACAGCGATCCCAAAGGGCATGCCATGCCATATCGTCAGCAAAAGGAGATCTGCTTTCCTGCGAAACGGCACAACAAATAAACAGCGGCCACCGCCGCAAAGCTGCTGTCATGCCAAACGTCACAGGAAACTCAGATCATCCCTTCACCCCCTATACTTTAACGCTGTTAAGTATAGCATAGTCCTGCTTAGTTTTCAAGGGGCTTTTTTCCAAGCACCGCGGCGGCCTCCTGCCGCCAAGGAGCCTGAAAAGGCCCGGATTGCGCTGTTGCAAAGAGCCTGTCAAGGCCCGGCCGGGGGGGCGGGGCGGGCATCCCCCCCAGGGGGATAAAAAATTTTTTGACACAACGACCGAAAAAGGCTATACAACCCATGAAAATTTTGGTATATTAAAGGGTAGTGAACCAGCACCCAAAATTGACAGGAGGTTGTGAGTAACATGAGCGCTTTAACTGATCTGATCTACGCCGGCTCAAACGCTGTGGCGGGCCTCACCGAGGGAGCTGTAAACGACGCCATTGCCAAGCACGGCGCCGAAACCCCCGTAGCGTTTCCTGACACCGCCTATTTCTTTCCCACCATTTACGCCGCCACCGGCGTGAAGGTCAAGACCCTGGGAGACCTGCCCGCCTGTGTGGGCGTGCTCAAGAGCCTGATTACGGGGCAGGACGACATTGGCCAGGCCCTGAACGCCGGCCTCGCCACCGCCGTGGGCGCGGAGATCATCGAGGGCCTGAAGTACGTGGGCGGCGGCGACCCCTACGCCGACGACTCCGGCATCGGCTTTGTGCCCGACCCCATCATCCGCTCCCTGGGCGTGCCCCTGGTCACCGGGGACATCCCCGGCGTGGCGGTGGTGATCGGCAAGGCCGCCGAGGCCGGCGATGTGGCCAAGGTGGTCAAGGACTACCAGTCCAAGGGCATTTTGACCTTTATGATCGGCGAGTGCATTGAGCAGGCCCTGGAGGCCGGCGTGAAGATGGGCCTGGAGCTCCGGGTGGTGCCCCTGGGCCACGATGTCACCAGCGTCATCCACGTGGTGACCGTGGCCATCCGGGCGGCGCTGATCTTCGGCAACGTCCAGCCCGGCGACCTGGCGGGCCTCCTCCAGTATACCAAGGACCGGGTTCCCGCCTTTGTCAACACCTTCGGCCCCCTCAGCGAGGTGGTGGTCTCCGCCGGCGCGGGCGCCATCGCCCTGGGCTTCCCGGTGGTGGTGGACCAGGACATCGGCGATCTCCAGGTGCCCGGCGCGCTGGAGGCGGTCTTGAACCACGACGAGACCGCCAAGCACTCCCTGGCCCTGCGCAACATCAAGATCAAGGTCAAGGAGCTGCCCATCCCCGTGGCCTTTGCCGCCGCCTTCGAGGGGGAGATCATCCGCAAGGCGGACATGAAGGTGGAGTTCTGGTCCAGCAAGAACACCACCTGCGAGCTGGTCACCATGCGGGACATGGACGCCGTGGAGGACCACAAGATCGTGGTGGACGGCCCGGACATCGACAGCGGCGAGACGGAGTACGCCCTGGCCACCTACATCGAGGTCGCCGGCGCCAAGATGCAGAAGGACTTTGAGTCCGTCATCGAGCGGAAGATCCACGCCTGGTTCAACTATATGGAGGGCGTGATGCACACCGGCCAGCGCAATCAGTTCCGCATCCGCGTCTCCAACGACGCCTATGACAAGGGCCTTCGCATGCGCCACTTCGGCGAGGTGCTCTACAACATGATTATGGATGAGTTCGACGCGGTGGTGGACAAGTGCCAGGTCACCCTGGTCACCGACCCGGAGAAGGCCACGAAGATCCTCAACGAGGAGGCCATGCCCGCCTACAACGCCCGGGACGACCGGCTGGGCTCCCTCACCGACGAGAGCGTGGATAAGTTCTACACCTGCATCCTCTGCCAGTCCTTCGCCCCCAGCCACTGCTGCGTGGTGACGCCGGAGCGTCTGGGCCTGTGCGGCGCGGTGAGCTGGCTGGACGCCAAGGCCACCAAGGAGCTCAACGACGCCGGCCCCTGCCAGCCCATCAGCAAGGAGGGCTGCACCGACGAGAAGAAGGGCTACTACCCCGACGTGGACCGCATGGTCCACTCCGCCACCCAGGGCGCGGTGGAGCACGTGAGCCTGTACTCCATTATGGAGGACCCCATGACCAGCTGCGGCTGCTTCGAGTGCATCTGCGGCATTGAGCCGGTGTCCAACGGCCTGGTGATCTGCAACCGGGAGTTCAAGGGCATGACCCCCACCGGCATGACCTTCGGCGAGCTGGCCTCCATGACCGGCGGCGGCGTGCAGACTCCGGGCTTCATGGGCCACGGCCGCCACTTCATCTCCTCCAAGAAATTCGCCGCCGCCGAGGGCGGCATTGCCCGCATCGTCTGGATGCCCAAGGAGCTCAAGGACGACGTATCCCACCGCCTCAACGCCACGGCCAAGGAGCTGCTGGGGATCGACAACTTCTCCGACATGATCGCCGACGAGACCGTCACCACCGACGCGGAGGAGCTTCTGAACTTCCTCACCGAGAAGGGCCACCCCGTGCTCCAGCTGGAGCCCCTGATGTAACCCGCCGCCCCTGAAATCAATCATGGAGCCGCCCCCTACCGGGGCGGCTCCGCCACGCGATGGTTGACTTTTCCGCCTATTTTGATACAATCAACCTGTCAACAAACCATTTTAGGAGGAATGCCCCATGCACAGGATACTTTCCACACAGGCCGCTCCCGCGGCCATCGGCCCCTACTCCCAGGGGGTGGACGCCGGGAGCTTCGTCATCACCTCCGGCCAGCTGCCCCTGGACAGCGCCACCGGCGCTTTCGCGGAGGGCGGCGTCGCCGGCCAGACCCGCCAGTCCCTTTTGAACGTCCAGGCCATCCTGGCCCAGGCGGGGCTGACCCTGGAGCACGTGGTCAAGACCACCGTGTTCCTCAAAAATATGGACGACTTCGCCGCTATGAACGAGGCCTACGCCGCCTTCTTCCCCCAGAACCCCCCGGCCCGCAGCGCCGTGGAGGTGGCCCGCCTCCCCAAGGACGCTCTGGTGGAGATCGAGGCCATCGCCGTGAGATGATATGTGTAAAAACCGGTAAAGTTTAGGGCCGCCCCAGCCTAAGCCGCGCAGAGCGCGGCCCACGGGACGGAGCCCACTTTTACTCGTTCTCAGCTGCGGGTATGATAGAGCAGGACTAAGCGCCCCCGGAAGCAGGCTTCCGGGGGCGCCTCTGGCGTTATCGGATGGAGAAGAGGAGGTCCGTATAGGACGGGAGAGGCCAGGCCTCGGCGGCGGTGATCACCTCCATGGCGTCCACGGCGGCCCGGAGCCGGCCCATGATCTCGAACACGGTGTAGCGGTAGTAGCGGGCGGCCTCGTAGGCGTTAGCGGCCTTCGGCGCGGCCAGGGCCTCATCCAGGGCCCGGGTCTGGCGCATCATCTCGGCGCTGAGCCGGGAGAGGTCCTGGAGCAGCGCCTCCTCGTCGGAGCAGTCCAGGTCCGCCAGCACGCTCTTCTTTGCCGCCACCCCGGAGGCGGTCTCCCCGGAGAACTTGCACACCGCCGGGAAGATGCTGCGCCGGACCATGTCGAGCATGGTGCGGGCCTCGATGCCCACCACCTCGCAGTAGTTCATGAGGTGGATCTCGTTGCGGGCGGAGAGCTCCTCCGCGGTAAAAACCCGGTGCTTCTGGAAGAGCTGGATGTGCTTGGGCTGGAGGTAGGCCCCCAGGGCGTCGGCGGTGCAGGCCAGGTTGCTGAGCCCACGCTTTTCCGCCTCCTCCACCCAGGCGTCCTCGTAGCCGTTGCCGTTGAAGATAATGCGCTGGTGGTCCCGGAGGGTGGAGCGGATGAGGTCGTGGAGGGCGCTATTGAAGTCCTCCGCCCCCTCCAGGGCGTCGGCAAACTGGCTGAGCTCCTCGGCCATGATGGTGTTGAGAGCCACGTTGGGGCCGGAGATGGACTGGCTGGAGCCCAGCATCCGGAACTCGAACTTGTTGCCGGTAAAGGCCAGGGGGGAGGTCCGGTTGCGGTCCGTGGTGTCCTGAGGGATGGGGGGCAGGGCGTCCACGCCGATGGAGAGGATCTTCTTGCTGGTGTCCACGTACTCCGTGTCTTGGACAATGGCGTCTACGATAGCGGTCAGCTCGTCGCCCAGAAAGATGGAGAGAATGGCCGGCGGGGCCTCCTGGGCCCCCAGGCGGTGGTCGTTGCCCGGGCTGGCCACGGAGCAGCGCAGCAGGTCCTGGTACTCGTCCACGCCCTTGATGAAGGCGGAGAGGAAGAGGAGGAACCGGGCGTTCTGACTGGGGGTGGATCCGGGCTTGAAGAGGTTCATGCCCGTGTCGGTGGAGAGGGACCAGTTGTCGTGCTTGCCGGAGCCGTTGACCCCGGCGAAGGGCTTCTCGTGGAGGAGGCAGACCATATTGTGGCGGGCCGCCACCTTCTTCATCACCTCCATGGTCAGCTGGTTGTGGTCGCAGGCGGTGTTGGCGTCGGTGTAGATGGGGGCCAGCTCGTGCTGGGCGGGGGCCACCTCGTTGTGCTTGGTCTTGGCGAGAATGCCCAGCTTCCACAGCTCCTCGTCCAGCTCCCGCATATAGGCGGCGATGCGGGGCTTGATGGTGCCGAAGTAGTGGTCCTCCAGCTCCTGGCCCTTGGGGGGCTTGGCGCCGAAGAGGGTGCGGCCGGTGAGGATCAGGTCCTCCCGCTTATTATACACGTCCTTGTCAATAAGGAAGTACTCCTGCTCCGGGCCCACCTGGCTGATCACCTTTTTCACGTTCCTGTCCCCGAACAGACGCAGCACCCGTACCGCCTGGCGGGAGAGCTCCTCCATGGAGCGCAGCAGGGGGGTTTTCTTGTCCAGGGCCTGGCCGCTGTAGGAGCAGAAGATGGTGGGGATGCAGAGGCTGCCGTCCTTGATAAAGGCAAAGGCGGAGGGGTCCCAGGCGGTGTAGCCCCGGGCCTCGAAGGTGGCCCTGAGGCCCCCGGAGGGGAAGGAGGAGGCGTCCGGCTCCCCCCGTACCAGCTCCTTGCCGGAGAACTGCATCAGCACCCGGCTGGAGTCCTGGGGAGTGATGAAGCTGTCGTGCTTCTCGGCGGTGAAGCCGGTCATGGGCTGGAACCAGTGGGTAAAGTGGGTGGCCCCCTTCTCAATGGCCCAGTCCTTCATGGCGGCGGCCATCTCGTGGGCGGTCTCCAGCTCCAGGGGCGTGCCGTCGCTGACGCACTTTTTCCAGGCCCGGTAGCAGGTGCTGGACAGCCTCTGGCGCATCACCTCCTCGTTAAAAACCATGCTGCCGAACAGTTGGGATACGTTCTGATTGCTCATGAATAGTACCTTCTTCCTTGAGGAATCGTGTGGCGCTGTTTTTCAAACTAAAATCTCGCAGGGAAAAACACAAGCGAAACGATCGTTTCGCGCAAAAAGTTTTTCTTTTTGATACTTTTTCTTTGTTCACAAAGAAAAAGTATGTATGCCCTCACCCCCGGGCGCGGCCGACGAAGAGCAGGTGGTTGCTGCGGCCCAGCATCTCCGGCTTTTCGCAGCAATAGAAGTGGTAGCGCAGGTACTCCTGGTAGCTGGCGGGGCTCATGGCGTTGATGGTGCCGGCCAGGAGCTCGCTGACCCCGTCGGAGGCCACCTCCCGGAGCACCTGGACGCCGTTTTCCGCCAGTTCCCGGCGCATGGCGTCCAGGGTGAGAAAGACGAAGGGGAAGTTCTCCACCTGGAAGGTCTCCCTGTCATAGGCGGCGGCCTCCTCCGGGCCGAAGAAATCCCGGTACTGGCACTCGGTGAGGGGGACCATGTCGTTGGAAATATAGGCGAAGAGGAGGGCGCCCCCCTCCCTGCACACCCGGAGGGCCTCCCGGATGCAGCTCCGGCGCTCCGCCTGCTGGTGGAGGTGGTAGAGGGGCCCCATCACCAGGACGACGTCGTAGGCCCCGGAGGGGAAGTCCGCCAGGTCCGCGGCGCTCTGGCAAAACACCCGGACCCGCTGGCCGGGCCGGACCTTGCCCCGGAGGAGCTCCGCGTTCTCCTCCGACAGCTCCACCGCGTCCACCTGGCAGCCCATGTCCGCCAGGGGCAGGGTGTAGGCCCCGGTGCCCGCCCCCAGGTCCAGAATTTTTATACCCGGGCGGAGGTAATCGGCCAGGACCCGCATGGTGGTGAGAAACTCCACCCGTCCGGCCTGGCTGGCCAGGCGGCGGTCCTCCCAGCCCCCGGCGTACAGCGCCTCAATGAGGGCCCGCTCCCCCCGCTGCCGGTAGGTCTCCATCAGGTTCTCCAGGTCCATACGACGTCTCCCTTCGCTGCTACAGATTATAAATATGCATTCTATCCTACCCCCGGCCCGGCGCTTTTGTCAAGAACGGATCCTTGCAAGTCTGGCGGGAAATTTCCGGGTTTTCTGTTGGTTTTATCCATAGGGAGCTATTAAGGAGGGGCCGTCCCGGGCCGACAATAGAAAAGAGAGTCCGCGCCGCCGGAGCCCGGAGACCGCCGGAGAGGGCGGCGGCGCCCCCGTTTTTTTCCTTGCAATTCGGGGCGGCGCGTATTAAAATGGAGAAGCATACACAATGAGGGAGGATTCTGCCAATGAAGAAGAGATTCCTGTCCATCCTGCTGGCTCTGACCATGGCGCTGTCACTGCTGCCAGGGGAGGCTCTGGCGGCTGAGGCGGCGGACGCCGGCGAGAATACCGAGACGGCGGCGGAGCCGGTTACGGAGGGCAGCTGCGGGGAGGAGCTGACCTGGAGTCTGGACGAGCTGAGCGGCATCCTCTCCATCAGCGGCGAGGGAGAGATGTACGACTACGGGGAGCCGGCCTCCGCGGAGGAAGCCGCCGGGGCCTCGGAGAGCGAAGGCCCGGAGCAGGCCCCCTGGAACGCGGCAGCCCAGAGCATCCGGGCTGTCTCCATTGACGAGGGCGTCACCGCCCTGGGGGAAAACGCCTTTGCCGCGTGCAGCGCGCTGACGGATGTCTACTATGCGGGCAGCGCCGAGCAGTGGGAGGCCGTGGACACAGCCAATCTCCGCACAGCGAACCTGACAGTAACTGCGGCTGTGGACTTCTGCACCATCACCTTTGACCCGGGGGTCGTCAGCGACGACCAGCTGGATGAAAGCAGCCGGGATATGGCGCCGGTCGTCCGCATTCCGGGGGCTGTCTACGAGCTGCCGGAGTGTACGTATGTCCTCCGGTCGGACGCCAACGGCGTATTCGTGGGCTGGCGGATCAACGACAGCGCGGAGATCTACCGGGTGGGCTACCTGTATCCCATTCCCGAGACCGCGACGACGCTGAAGCTTACCGCCGCCTGGTGGGACCAGGGCAGCTCCGGCGCTGGCACGGTCCCGGAGACGCCGGGCATCGTCTACGCCCAGATGCCCGCTGACTGCGACAACTCCTACAATGCCCAGAACAACCTCACCTATACGGTTTCGGAGGCCTACGACCAGGTCCTGCCCCTCCACTACCCCACCCGGCCGGGCTACAATTTTACGGGGTGGGAGTACCTTCCGGCCACTCCGGTACAGCCGGAAATCACCATCAGCGGCAAGGACGTCAAGCTGGAGGCCGGCTACAACAAGCCCCTGCTGCTCCAGGCCCAGTGGGAGAAGGTGAACTACACCATTACGGTGTTCGACGAGGAGGTGGCCAACATCCTCGCCGAGGGCGGCTACCAGATTTCCACCGGGGACCAGATCGTCAAGGTGGCGCTGGCGGACCCGGACGCCATGCCCAAGGGCCACACCCTGGCCATGGAGTACCTGACCGGCGGAACCGGCGGGGTGGGGGGGCTGACCTTTGACGGCCTCAAGGTCAGCATTCCCGCCGGGTACACCGGCCACCTGGTGCTGGTGGGCCGGGTGGTCCCCAAGACCTTCAACATTGACTACCAGCTGGGCGAGGGGGGAGCCGCCTCCGGGACCTACCCCGCCAGCTTCCAGTACTCTGACACTGACCCCTTTGCATTTGCCCTGGCGGACCCGGTGAAGGCGGACTACGACTTCGCCGGCTGGGAGTGCAACTATACCGCCATCACCATCGCCCCCCGGGCGGACGGCGACACCAGCACCCAAATTACCGTCCCGGCGGATTTTGACACGGACCAGCTGGACGCCCACGGCGAGGAGATCCCCGTCACCTTCACCGCCAAGTGGACCCCCCACAAATACACCGTTGCCTACGACCTGGGGGAGGACAATCCGGATACCAGCTACCCTGAAAAGACCTACACCGTGGAGGACTTTGTGGACGGGGAGCTCTCCTGGGTGCTGAACGACCCCGTCTGGGCGGGACATATCTTCCAGGAGTGGTCCTGCGCCGACGCCAAGGTGACCCTTGCGCCCTATCAGGTGGACCCGGACACCACCGCCACCCTCGTCACCCTCACCGGCACGGGGGACTTTACCCTCACCGCCCGGTGGGAGGACGTGTACTACACCATCTCCTTTGACCCCAACGGGGGCCAGGGCAACATGGCCACTACCCGGGTCAAGTACGACGAGGAGTACGTGATTCCGGAGTGCACCATCCGGCCCCAGAACGGCAAGGAGTTCGACCGCTGGACCGTGGCCGTGGGGGGCGTGGATAAGCCGATCCAGGTCCGGCAGGACGCCGACGGCAACAACGTCTACTTCTGCCGGTTTACCGAGGACGTGACGGATGTGGTGTTCACCGCCCACTGGAAGGATAAGGTCTACAAGGTGACCTTTGACAACGGCCTGGAGGACCCGGACAAGCAGACCTGGGGGGACCCGGCGGACTATCCCTACCTTACCCCCTACACGGTCCCCGCCTGGGACGCCGCGGCGGCGCTGGGCGCGGGCATCCTGCTCCCGCCGGGGCGGGAGTTCGCGGCCTGGTCCGTGGAGACCGGCGGCGCCAGTCAGGAGTATACGCCCGGCGGCTCCTTCCGCATCCGGGACAACGTGACCATGACCGCCAAGTGGAAGCTCTTTGACTACACGATTGTCTTTGACCCCACCGACTACAAAGACGACGCCTACTACGCTGTCAGCGATGTGGCGCCGATGGAGGGGGTCCACATTGATACGGAGGTCCGCCTCCCGGCGGGCTATACCCTGACCCTGAAGCCCCAGACGCCCCTGGACCCGGACGACCCGGACAGCGTGCCGGAGCCCCCGGCGGGGAAGGTCTTCAAGGCGTGGCGGATCAACGGCCGGGACTACGCCCCCGGCGCGCTGCTCCCCATTGACGGGGACCTGGTCTACAGCATTCAGCCGGACGCCCAGGGCCGGCGGGTGATCGCCGCCCAGGCGGTGTGGGACGACGCGGACAAACAGATTTCCATCAACTACGCCACGGGCTATGGCGGCGAGAACATGGAGAGCGCCGCCGTCACCGCGTTCCCCGGCGTAACCGTCACCATCGACAGCTACGCCGCCCACTTTGCCGGCAAGGAGCTGCCCGGCATGCGGTTTGTGCACTGGAGCCTGCGGGCCGCCGCCATCCCCGACGATGGCGGTCCGCTGGAGATTCTCCCCGGGCCCGCCGCCCTGGAGCCGGGGGACGCCTATACCCTCCCCGTCAGTGACAAAAAAGTGATGGTCCTTCTCACCGCCCGGTGGGAGGGGGACATTGCCTACGACCTGAATGGCGGCGGGTACTTCGGCGCCGACGGCCAGCCGGCGGAGAACCCCAATCTGAAGATCTATACGTATGACGACGGCTCCTATGAGCTGAACACCTTTGATCCCCTGATCCCCCCCACCAGGGCCGGATACATCTTCACCGGCTGGACCTGCGAGAACCCCGGCGTGGTGGTGGAGGACTGCTTTATCACGCTGCCGGAGGGCTTCACCGGCGTATTGACGCTGAAGGCCAACTGGGAGAAGGACAGCGAAACCTGTGTCATCACCTACAGCCCCGGCGCGGGTACAGGGGAGGAGACCACCCAGGAGGTAGCGAAAAATACCGTCATCACCCTGCCTGAGTGCAGCTTCAAGCCGCCGGTAGGCCAGCGGTTCAAGACCTGGAGCGTCAACGGCGCGGAGTACGCCCCCGGCGAGAGCGTTACCATTGTGGACGACACCCTCATCACCCCCGTCTGGGAGGACGACCCGGACGCCACGGCCTTCACCGTCACCATCCAGCCCGGCACAGGCTCCGGAACCCCTGTCGTTGCAACCTATGACAAGGGAACGGCCCTTACCCTCAAGAGCTGGTCCGATTACGGCTTCACCCCCCCGGCGGGCCAGGAGTTCGACTGCTGGGACGTGGATGGGACCCGGACCGAGGCCGGCGCGACCCTCACCGTGGACCGGACGCTGGTGGTCACCGCTCTCTGGAAAACCACGGCCGCGGCCTCCTACACCGTGACCTACGAGCCCGGCGAGGGGACCGGCACGCCGGTGGTGGTGGAGGACGTCCCCGCCGGCGCGTACACCCTGCGCGCCTGGCAGTCCTGCAATTTCACCGCCCCGGCGGGCAAGGAGTTCGACTGCTGGAGCGTGGGCGGCGTCCGGGTCACCGGGACCAGCTACAGCATTGCCGGCGATACCACCTTCACCGCCCTGTGGAAGGACAAATCTGACACGCCCGATCCGCCTCCCGCCGACGTGTGGACCGTCACCTTCGACCCCAACGGCGGCAGCGGGACCATGGCTCCGGCCAGCGTCCCCAAGGGCCAGACCTACGTTTTGCCCGCCTGCACCTTTACGCCCCCCCAGGGACGGGAGTTTAAGGCCTGGCGGGTCAACGGCGTGGAGTACGCCCCCGGCACGGCGGTGAGCATCGTCTCCAACACCGTGGTGACGGCCCTCTGGCAGGCCGCGGGTACCAACCTGCCTCCGGGAACCTACGCCATCAACTACTACCTGGGCGGCGGCTCCTCCCGCCGGCTCCAGACCGACTACACCGTCTCCATCCGGGACCAGGTCCTGAATTTGATCGACCCGGTGAAGGAGGGACACACCTTCCTTGGCTGGACCTACGAGGGCCAGGCCGAGCCGGTGTACACGGTGGTGATCCCCGCCGGCTTCACCGGGGAGCTGCTGGTCACCGCCGTCTGGGAGAAGGACGGCGCGGCCGGCCCGGGGAGTAGCACGCCCGATTCCCCCACTCCCCCCCCGCCCGGGGCCCAGTACGCCGACGTGGCCCCCGACGCCTGGTACTATGAGGCGGTGGCCTACGTCAGCAGCCGGGGCCTCATGACCGGCACGGACGCCTTCTCCTTCTCCCCCAACGGCACCATGAGCCGGGCCATGCTGTGGACCGTGCTGACCCGCATGGGCGGCGGCGTTGTCTCCGGCGGAACGGTCTGGTACGAGGGCGCCATGAACTGGGTGCGGGGCCAGGGCATCGCCGACGGCACGGACCCCGGCGCGACCGTCACCAGGGAGGAGCTAGTGACTCTCCTCTGGCGCTACATGGGCAGCCCCAAGGCCACCAACATCCTGCGCCGGTTCAGCGACGGCATGACGGTCTCCTCCTGGGCGGCGGACGCCGTCAGCTGGGCGGCGGCCAACGGCATTCTGAACGGCTCCAGCGGCAGCCTGAACCCCCAGAAGCAGGCCACCCGGGCGGAGGTGGCCAGCGTCCTGATGCGCTTCCTCCAGTACCGCGCCGCCTGACCGCCGGCAAAATGGGGTATACTACAGCAAGCTTCAAATGAGATGACATTCGTGTGTAGGGGCGGGCATCGCCCGCCTGCGGGATGCTCTTCCGTTAAAAACGGGCGGGCAGTGTTCGCACCTACATGATGCCGCAAATTCTGATGATTGCTATCATGCAGCGGGGAGGCTCCCCAAGAGGGAGCCTCCCCTGGTTTTCCCTGGAGGGAAGGAAGGCGGAAAAACTTCGAAAAAGTTATTTACAAGTCGTATACCGTCTGTTATGCTATACTTGTTGTATTGCCGCCTCTGAGGCGGCCAAAAGAGAGAACAGTTTGGGAGAGAGAGCATGATAAACGAGCATTTTTCACGGGTTCTGGGCCTGCTGCGCCAGGAGAAGGGCCTCAGCCAGAGGAAGGCCGCTTCGGAGCTGGGCATCAGCCAGGCGCTGCTGAGCCACTATGAGAACGGCATTCGGGAGCCGGGCCTGGCCTTTGTGGCCCGGGCCTGCGACTACTACCACGTGTCGGCGGACTACCTCCTGGGCCGCACCATGAACCGGGACGGGGCCATCATCGAGGCGGAGGACCTGGCGGACGCCAGCGAGGCCAAGGAGTCCCTGAAGGGCAGCATCTCGGCCAAGCTGGAGAAAAAGCTGCTGGTCAATACTACCAGCGTATTGTTTGATCTGCTGGGCCAGGTGGGCAGCAGGGAGGCGGTGGCCCAGGCGGGGGCGTATCTGGGCAGCGGCCTCTACCAGCTGTTCCGGCAGCTCTACCGCCTGGCCGGCGGAAACGAGGGATATTTCTCCACCGACCGGGAGACCTTTGATCTGGACGTGCTCTCGGCGGACATGACCCTGGCCCGCATCCGTTATGTCAGGGCCCTGGAGGCGTATAAGGGGGAGTTCCCCGCCGTGGACGGCCAGTCCCTGGCCGCCGGGTATCAGGGGCTTGCCCAGGCAGTGGCCCAGGTCTTTCACACTGCGGACGAGCGCGTGCGGAAGCTGGAGGAGTAGGGGCGCGCTGTGCCCTGTCAAGCATCATTAAGAATAAGGACGATACGGTATGAAGCAGGATCAAATCAGAAATTTTTCCATTATTGCCCACATTGATCACGGGAAATCCACCCTGGCGGACAGAATCCTGGAGCTGTGCGGCGCGGTGGCGGAGCGGGACATGGAAAACCAGCTCCTGGACAACATGGATCTGGAGCGGGAGCGGGGCATCACCATCAAGGCCCGGGCTGTGACACTGGACTACCGGGCCGCCGACGGGGAGACCTACACATTGAACCTCATTGACACCCCGGGCCACGTGGACTTCAACTACGAGGTGAGCCGCTCCCTGGCCGCCTGCGAGGGGGCGGTGCTGGTGGTGGACGCCAGCCAGGGCATCGAGGCCCAGACCCTGGCCAACACCTACCTGGCCCTGGACAACAATCTGGAGATCCGGCCCGTGGTGAACAAGATCGATCTGCCCGCCGCGGACCCGGAGAAGGTCAAGCACGAGATCGAGGACATCATCGGCATCCCGGCCCTGGACGCGCCGGAGATCTCCGCCAAGGTGGGGCTGAACATCCCCGCCGTGCTGGAGGACGTGGTGGCCAATATCCCCGCCCCCGCCGGGGACCCGGACGCCCCCCTCCGGGCCCTGATCTTTGACAGCTACTACGACGCCTACAAGGGAGTGATCGTCTATTTCCGCATCATGGACGGCACCCTGCGGCGGGGCATGTCCATTAAAATGATGGCCTCCGGCGCCCAGTACCAGGTGCTGGAGTGCGGTCTGCTGCGGCCCCTGGGCTATGAGGGCTGCGAGCAGCTCCAGGCGGGACAGGTGGGCTATCTCACCGCCTCCATCAAGAACGTCCGGGACACGGAGGTGGGCGACACCATCACCGGCGCGGAGACCCCGGCGGCGGAGCCCCTGCCCGGCTACCGGAGGGCCCAGTCCATGGTCTACTGCGGCGTATACACCGAGGACGGCAGCAAGTACCCGGATCTCCGTGAGGCCCTGGAGAAGTTGCAGCTCAACGACGCCTCCCTCACCTTTGAGCCGGAGAGCTCCGTGGCATTGGGCTTTGGTTTCCGGTGCGGTTTTCTGGGTATGCTCCATATGGAGGTGATCCAGGAGCGGCTGGAGCGGGAGTTTGACCTGGATCTCATCACTACCCTGCCGTCTGTCATCTACAAGGTAACGAAAACCGACGGCTCCCTGGTGAACGTGGATAACCCCCACAACTACCCGGACCCCAGCGTCATCGCCGCGGCGGAGGAGCCCTATGTCCAGGTGTCCATCCTGGCCCCCAACGAGTACGTGGGCAATATCATGCCGCTGTGCCAGGACCGCCGGGGGGAGTTCAAGAACATGCAGTACCTGGACACCAACCTGGTGGAGCTCCACTACGAGATGCCCCTCAACGAGATCATCTACGACTTCTTTGACACCCTCAAGGCCCACACCAAGGGCTACGCCTCCCTGGACTACGAGCTCTCCGGCTACCGGGAGAGCGACCTCGTAAAGGTGGACCTGCTGCTCAACGGGGACCAGGTGGACGCTTTGAGCTTCATCGCCCACCGGGACAAGGCGTACCCCCGGGCCCGGCGGCTGTGCGAGAAGTTGAAGGAGAACATTCCCCGCCAGCTCTTCGAGGTGCCCATCCAGGCCGCCATCGGCGGACGGATCATCGCCCGGGAGACGGTGAAGGCCATGCGCAAGGACGTGCTGGCCAAGTGCTACGGCGGCGACATCACCCGGAAGAAGAAGCTGCTGGAGAAGCAGAAGGAGGGCAAGAAGAAGATGCGGAATCTGGGCACGGTGCAGCTGCCGACAGAAGCATTCATGGCAGTATTGAAGCTGGATGAGTAAAGGAGAATTAGCATCTTTTTCCTGCCCTCGCGAGCGGAAGCGCGCCGCCGCGAAAGCGGCGTACAAGCGTTTTGCGAAGCAAAACCTTGGCGGAGGGCGGATTCACTCCGCCCGAGCATTTTAATAAAAAGGGGTCCCCGCAAAATTGAAGATTTTGTGGGGCGGGCAAGAAGAAGATGCGGAATCTGGGCACGGTGCAGCTGCCGACGGAAGCATTCATGGCAGTATGGAAGCTGGATGAGTAGAAAATGCCTATCTATTCGGCAGAAGCGGGGCCTACAAGATGGCTCCGCCCCTCAAGGAACCATCTTGGACGCGCACCCGACGGTAGATCTGCCCCTTCCTTTGGGCCGTCATTGGGCTTCGCCCAACGACAGGCCCGGCGGTTTTCAACCGCCTATAGCCGGACGAACGCCAAGCTGGCAGAAGGACGCTTTCCACTCAGTGGCTTCGCGCGGCGCTCTTTGCCGGCACTGCGTGAAGCAAGGGGTCCAGCCCGCAGGGCTGGCGCTTTTTCCGGCCGCTTTTTGGTGTCAAAAAGCGGCCCCGCGCCGGGCGCGCAGAACCTCCCCGGGGTCCGGGGGTAAAACCCCCGGGGCTATCGAGCAGATAGGCACTCACTGGGAGCTGGGACAGTAGGGCCCACAACGACCACAAAGGAGAAAAGAAAAGCAATGAATCTTGAACCCGCGTTAAAGGAGCTCAAGCCCTTTATGAACGATCAGCAGCAGTTCACAGCTCTGCCGGCCAAGCACAGAAAGAAGCTTGCGCTGTACTACTGCCTGGCGGAAAAGCTGGAGGCCGGCAGAATCTACACGGAATCCGAGATCAACGACCTTCTGGACTGGTGGGCCATTTTCCACGACGCGGCCACTCTGCGGCGGGAGCTGTACAACAAGCGGCTTTTAAACCGGACCGCCGACGGCGCGCGCTACTGGAAGGGGGAGGACATCCTCCCGTTTGAGGCGTTTCTCGCGAAATATTGCTGAGTCAAGACCGGGGCCGGCGCAGACGGACGCTGCGCCGGTTTCCGCTTTACAGGAGGAACACGATGTCTGACATACGCCTGCACCGCCTCCGCAGGGGCGGCGGACCGCCCCTGCTGCTGCTCCACGGCAACGGCGAGGACGGGAGCTACTTCACCCATCAGATGGAATTTTTTTCCGCCTCCCGGACGGTGTTTGCCCTGGACACCCGGGGGCACGGAAAATCCCCCCGGGGAACCGCGCCCTTCACCATGGAGCAGTTCGCCCGGGACCTGCTGGAATTTATGGACGGGGAGGGCCTCCGGCAGGCGGACCTCCTGGGGTTCAGCGACGGCGGCAATATCGCTCTGACCTTCGCCCTGGCCCACCCGGAGCGGGTCCGGCGGCTGGTGCTCAACGGGGCGAACCTGGACCCCTCCGGGGTCAAGCCCCACGTGCAGCTCCCCATTGTGCTGGGCTGCAAAATCGCCTCCCGCTTCGCCGGGCGGAGCCCCCAGGCCAGGCTCCGCGCGGAGATCCTGGGCCTGATGGTGGAGGAGCCCCACATCCCCCCGGAGGCCCTGGAGCATCTGACGGTCCCCACTCTGGTGATCGTGGGTACCCGGGACATGATTCGGGACGCCCACTCCCGGCTCATCGCCCAGCGCCTGCCCAACGGCCGCCTGGCTGTCATCCCGGGAAGCCACTTTATCGCGGCAAGGAACCCGGAGGCCTTCAACCGGGCTGTGGCGGACTTCCTGGTCTGATACCGCGCCGGCGCTCCTGAAAAGATATTCAAGAGCCAAAAGCAAAACGGAGTTTTGCGCCAAAAAGCTTTTCTTTTTGATGCTTTTTCCGTGCAGTGACCGCGAAGCGGGCACTAGCGGCCCAAGCCGCCCTTTGGGCGGCGAGCGGTTTGTCCACAAAGAAAAAGTATGTATGCCCAAAGAGGAGGATTTCCCATGAGACTGTTTTTCGCGATTATTGTCTGCAAGCTGCTCCGGCTCATTGGCAAGCTGGTGGGCAAGGGCAGCTCCCTGCCGGGCAAGTACGCTCTGAAGCTCTGCCCGGACGCGCTGGGGCGGGTGAAGCTGCCGGAGTACATCATCGCCGTCACCGGCAGCAACGGCAAGACCTCCACTGTGGAGATGATTGCCGCCATCCTCCGCCGCGCCGGAAAAACCGTGGTGTACAACCAGGAGGGCTCCAATCAGATCGAGGGCGTTACCACCCTCATCCTCTGCAACAGCACCCTGGGGGGGAAAATGCGGGGGGACGTGCTGCTGCTGGAGAGTGACGAGCGCTACGCGCGGCTGTCCTTCCGCTTCTTCCACCCCACCCACTTCGTCATCACCAACCTCTACCGGGACCAGCTGACCCGCAACGGCCATCCGGAGTGGGTCTATAACGCCATCGCGCCCGCCATCCACCCGGATACCACCCTGGTGCTGAACGCGGACGACCCCCTGGTGTCCTGCTTTGCCCGGGACCACGGGAGGGTGAAGTGGTTCGGCCTGGAAAAGTGCTCCATCAGCACGGCGGACCACCGGGGCATGTACCACGACGGGGCGCGCTGCCCGGTGTGCGGCGGGAAGATGGACTACGACTACTACCACTACGAGCACATCGGCGCCTATACCTGCCCGGACTGCGGCCACCGCCGCCGGACGCCGGACTTCGCGGTAACGGACCTGGATCTGGCCGCCGGGCGGCTGACCATTGATGGGGAGACGGAGATCGCACTGGCCTTCCGCAGCATCTACAACGTCTACAACATCCTGGCCGCCTGGTCCGTGTGCTCCCTGGCGGGGGTGGAGAAGGGGCTCATGGCCTCCGTCATCAACAACTATATTCTGAAAAACGGCCGCATGGTCCAATTCACCCTGGGCGGCCGCCGGGGGACCCTCCTCACCAGCAAGCACGAGAACTCCGTGGCCTACGACACCAATCTGGCCTATATCCGCGCCGCCGGGACGCCCTGCGCGGTGCTGGTGATCGTGGACGCCATCAGCCGGAAGTACTTCACCGGCGAGACCAGCTGGCTGTGGGACATCGACTTTAACCAATTAAACTGTCAGTCGGTGCGGCAGGTGGTTCTCTGCGGGAAATACGTCAATGACCTGGCCCTGCGCTTCGACTTTACGGACATTCCGCCGGAGAAGATCGCCCGCTTTGACACCGTGGCCCAGGCGGCGGAGGCGCTGAGGGACTCCGGAGAGGAGGAGCTCTACGTTGTCACCTGCTTCTCCGACCGGGACAAGCTGCTGAGCCTGGTCCAGCTGGACCAGTGAGGAGGAGGGAACCATGGAACTGACCATACTGCATCTCTATCCGGATATGATGAACCTCTACGGCGAGTACGCCAACGTGGCGGTGCTCCGCCGCCGCCTGGAGGCCCTGGGTGTGGCCGCGGCGGCGGAGGAGGTCCCCTGCGGCGGCAGGCCGGACCTCTCCGGCGCGGACCTCATCTACATGGGCGCGGGCACGGAGCGAAAGCAGAAGTACGCCCTGGAGGCCCTCTGCCCCTGGCGGGAGGACCTGAGGGCGGCGGTGGACCGGGGGGCGGTCCTCCTCTTCACCGGCAGCGCCATGGAGGTTCTGGGGACCTCCGTCACCGACGCCTCCGGCCGGGTCTGGCCGGGTCTGGGCCTGGCGGACTTCACCACCGTGGAGACCGAAAAGCGGACCCCGGTGGACGTGGTGGCCACCCCCACCCTGTGGGAGGCCCCCGCCGTGGGGTTCATGAACAAGTGCAGCCTCACCCACGGCGTTGCGACGCCCCTCTTCAGCGCCCTGTCCCTGGGCTTTGGCAACGAGGCGGACCACGGGGCGGAGGGCTACGTGTCCGGCAATGTGTTCGCCACCCACCTCACCGGCCCGGTGCTGGTGAAGAACCCGGACTTCGGGGACCTGCTCCTCCGGCGGCTCTTCGCCCAAAAGGGCTGGGACCTGCCGGAGACCCTGCCGGAGCTGCCCCACCAGCGGGCCGCCTACGCCGTCACCCTGGAGGAGCTGCAAAAGCGGAGCGGCGGGTGAGGGGGGCGCACCTATCGTCAACACAGTTGAAAAGGAGGAAGAGTTGGGCTCCGCCCAAACCCGCTGGGGTTTCACCCCAGACCCCACCGCCCTTGTGATTGCGCAATGGCCGCATCGAGCGGCCATGCACAATCTAATTTTGCACGGCCACTCGATGTGGCCGTGCAAAATCATAAGGGCGGCCCTAAACTTTACCATTTTGAACTGTGGCAACTATGAGAACTGTTTTCAGCAAAGCTGAAACAGTTCTTGACAAAAACAGCTACGCAACGTATAATACTATACAGCAAATAGTGTTGGCTCCGTCTTTCACAGCAAGGGCGAAACAGCGTTTCGCCGAAAAAAGTCTTTCTTTTTTGCTTCTTTTTTCTTTGTTCACAAAGGAAAAAGAAGGGACACCACCCCAAAGGAGGAATGGCGATGCCCATACGGAACGGACTGCGCTCCACGCTGCGGGCCAAGGGGCGCTCAGCGCTGTTCGCGCTGCTGATCTTCTTTCTGACGCTGACGCTGACCCTGGGGGCGGGGATGTGGGGGTACTGCGCCCAGATCCTGGCCCAGATGGACAAGAGCTACACGTCCATTGCCCTCATTGAGTACATGGGGGCGGACTATCCGAACGCCGACGCGCCGGATGGCGACGCCCGGGCGGCTCTGGCGGCGCTGGACCAGGAGGCTCTTGCCGCCGTGGCGGGGGTGGAGCTGTGGGAGGCCGCGGACAGCGCCATGGCGCTGGTGGAGGGCTGCCGGCCGGTGAAGACGGAGAGCCCCTACAGCTCCTATGGCGTGGTGACGGCCACACGGCTCTCGCCCATGTACAACGACTACGGCTACGGGATCGTGGCGGAGGAGGACCTGCCGGAGACCCGGATCGTAACCAACAACTGGACCGGAGGCTGGACCTTCTGCGCGCCGGGGCGGGAGCCCCTGGAGGTCCCCCACTTCCTCCCGTCGGAGGACGAGGAGGGCGTCTACTATTACTACACCTATACCGAATCCGAGGACGGCCCCAGAAGCGAGGAAAAATCCCTCACAGAGGAGGAGCTGCCGGCGCTGTATCTGCTGCCGGCGGACAACGGCTCCACGCTGGTGGGCCAGCTGCCGGAGGGCTACACCACAAATGCCGAGTTCTACTGCTACGACCCGGCGGCGGGGACCCATACCGGCCGGGGCCGGGTCTTTGCGGGCTACACCGGCGTGATTACCGGCACCCTCTACAGCAAGATGGACCGCACCGGCAAGAACTGCATCTTTGATGCCGGGAGCTTTGATTTTGAGCCGGAGCGGGACAAGGAGTACCTCCTCCACGGGGCGTTTGTCTCCGGGGGCTCCGCCAACACCACCTTCAGCCTGGGGGAGTTCTGCGAGGGCTGTGAGACGCCCCCCTATTTGGAGCTCGCCGGGGAGGGTGACCCGGCCCTGACGGAGGGGATCTTCGCCCAGTACGCGGAGCGCTACCGGGCCGCCAACCAGGCGCTGCCCGTCACGGCCAGCAGCGACATCGCTGCCCTGGAGCCCTTTCAGCAGGGGACGCTGTACCTGGAGGAGGGCCGCTTCCCGGAGAAGGGGGAATCCGGCGTCTGCGTCCTCAGCGGCGCGGCGGCCGCCCGGATAGAGCTCGGAGTGGGGGACACGGTGCATGTCTCCCTGCTCAGCGCCCAGCCGGAGAGCCGCTACCTCCTCTCCGAGACCGGGGAGGAGCGATCGTGGCAGGTGGTGGGCGTCACCAACGACCTGGCCTCCGACGAGGGGGGCGTGCTCTGGGTGTCCGACGCCGAGGGCGGCTTCGGCGATCCCCTCTTCGGCTACACCCTGGGTCGGGCGGTGCTGGACAACCGGCGGGCCATCCAGGCGGAGGCGGAGCTGGAGGAGCTCCTGCCGCCCCAGACCCGGCTGACCCTCTACGACCAGGGCTACGCCGCCGCCGCCCGGCCCCTGGAGACCATGCGCTCCACGGCCATGGCGGTGACCGTCGCCGCCATCTGCGGCGCGGCGGCGGTGCTGCTGCTGTTTGCCTTCCTCTTCGTGGGGCGGCAGCGGGAGACCGTGGGGGTGCTGGTCTCCCTGGGTACGCCCGCGGGGAAGATCCGGCTGTGGCTCCTCTCCGGCGGGGCGTTCATCGCGGGGCTGGCCTCCCTTCTGGGGGCCGCCGTGGGCGGCGCGGCCCTGGGACGGGTGGTGGAGCTGGCCCTGGCCGCGGCGGCGGAGCTCTACAGCGTGGACACCCGCTACAGCGAGGCGGCCATGGGCCTGGTGCGGCAGCGGGAGACGGCGGCCTATACCCTGACCTGGCCCGCCCTCGCCGCCGGAGGAGCCGTGTTCCTGGCGGCGCTCCTCCTGTGCCTTGTATTCCTCCGCCAGGCCCGGCGGGAGAACGCCCCTAAGAGGGGCCGGACCTCCGTCCGGGTCCCCAGGGGCGCCACCTCCACCGCCGGACGGGGTCCGGCCCGGTTCGCCCTCCTCTCCGCCCGGCGGGGCGGCTGGCGCTCTGTTGTGGCGCCGGCGGCGGCTCTGGTGCTGACCCTCTTCGTGGGCATCCTGGCCGGCAGCGCCCAGGGCTGGAGCCGGCAGCTGGAGGGCCTCTATGAGGACGCCCAAATTCAGGGCCAGATCACCAGCACCACCGGCCGCAGCGCCACCAACCTCTCCGTGTCCATGGAGGCGGTCCAGACCCTTCAGAGCTCTGGATTGCTCTCGGACCTGTCGGTGTCCATCGGCTGGCACTACTGGCTGCCAGGGGAGATGCCCCAATTCTCCAGCACCGCCTTCGGCAGCGAGACCAGAGACGCCTGGATCTCCAAGCAGCCCATCCTCACGGCCGCAAACGGCCTGGCCGCGGCGGCGGAGTTCTGCTACTCCGGCGTGCCGGAGATCACCTGGCTGGAGGGCTGGGACGAGAGCTGCCTCAGGGACGATCAGTACAGCCCCGCCTTCAGCAAGATAACGTACTATATAAACAATGTCAGTTATATTGGCGGAGAGGAGCTGCCGGTCTACCCGGCGGTGGCCAGCAGCCGGTTTTTGGAGAGGCTGGGACTCAGCCTGGGGGATGAGGCCATGGTGTATGTCTCCTTCCCCTCCGTCTACGACAACAGCAGCACGGTCACCCTCCTCGTTGAGCTGAAGGTCGTGGGCTCCTTCACCCCCGCCGCCTCCCAGGACAACCTGTACGTGCCCCTCAGCTTCTGGTGCGGCCCGGAGTGGCTGGCCGGGGAGCGGGAGCTCATCCGCATCGGCACCTATTTCACCACGGAGGAGGAGCGGGACTCCCAGTACTACATCTACAACAACTTCAGCTCCTGCCGGTTTACCCTGGCCTCCTCCTACCGGCTGGAGGACTTCCGGAACTTCCTGGCGGAGAAGCAGTTCAGCCGGGTGGGGAAGCTGGGCCGGAACCGGACCACCGTCCTCCTGCGGGACCAGGCCTTTACCGAGGCGGTGGGGGCTCTGGGGCGGTACATCAGCTTCAGCCGCATCCTCTCCCCGGTGCTGCTGGCGGTGGTGGGCCTGCTGGGGTTCATCATCTCCTGGCTGATGATTAACGGCCGGCGGATGGAGTTCGCCGTCATGCGGGGCCTGGGGGCCCCCAGAGGCCGGGTGTTCGCCTCCTTCTTTCTGGAGCAGGGGGCCCTGTGCCTGGCGGGGAGCCTACTGGGCGCCCTGGCGCTGAGCGCGGTCCGCCCGGGGGCGGCGGTGTGGCTGGCCGCGGCGGGATTTTTGGCCTGCTACCTGGCGGGGTGCGCCCTGTCGGTGCTGGTGGTGGGCCGCACGAAGCTGATGGACCTCCTGTCGGAGCGGGAGTAGGAAGGAGAAGCAGTGATGTCGATTTTACAGCTTGAGGATGTGCGCTACACCTATGAGACCCAGTACCAGAGGGTGGAGGCCCTCAAGGGCGTCACCCACGAGTTTGAGCCGGGGATGGTCCACGCCATTATGGGCAAGTCCGGCAGCGGCAAGACCACCCTGCTGAGCCTGATGGCGGGGCTGGACCTGCCCACGGCGGGCCGGGTTTTGTGCCAGGGGGTATCCACGGCGGACATGGATCTGCAGAAATACCGCCGGGAGAAGGCGGCGGTGATCTACCAGAACTTCCGGCTCTTCCCCCTGCTGACGGTGGCGGAGAACGTGATGTACCCCATGGAGCTGCGGGGCGTGCGCCCCAGGGAGGCCCGCGGGCGGGCCGCCAAGCTGGTGGAGCGGGTGGGCCTGCCGGAGTCGGCCCTGAACCGGTTCCCCACCATGCTCTCCGGCGGGGAGCAGCAGCGGGTGGCCATTGCCCGGGCCCTGGGGATGGATACGAAAATCCTCCTGGCCGACGAGCCCACCGGCAACCTGGACACCGCCAATGGGGAGAACATCCTCTCCATCCTGGAGGGCCTGGCCCATCAGGAGGGCTACTGCGTGGTGGTGGTCACCCACGACCCCGCCATCGGCGCCCGGGCCGACAGCGTGATGCGCCTCCAGGACGGCCTGGTGGTGGCGTAGTACATATTTTCTTGGGAGAGGGCCCGGGGGCTAAGCGCCCCCGGAGCTATCGTGTAGATGGGCATCCGCTGGGGCGCGGAACCTCCCCCGGGGGGCCGGAGGGACATCCCCGGGCTGCCGTGCAGATAGGCATCTCCCTTTGAAGATCAAACTTTTTATATTGAACCCCTTGACAGCGCCCCTCGGGCGTGCTAAAATACGACAAACCGTTGAGAAAGTGTGAGTAAGTCCGGCAGGTACTCCACAGAGAGCCGCGGAGGGTGGAACCGCGGCGGGGATGGCCGGACCCAATGGGCTTTCGAGGGTGGACCGAAAGCGGCGTATTGCGGCGATTAGGCGAGCCGGAGGGGATCTCCGTTACCAAAGCCGGCGCGTGTTGGCGCGCACTGAGAGGACGCGTTTCGCGTCAAGCCGGGTGGCACCGCAGGAGTGTACTGTATCGCTTCTGTCCCAGCAGCAAATGCTAGGGACAGAGGCGTTTTTCTTTCCCTGGCGCAATCCAATTGAAAAGGAGAACAAAACCATGAGCGAGAACAAAATCCCCTACAAAATCTATCTGTCCGAGGACGAGATGCCCAGGGCCTGGTACAACCTCCGCGCCGACATGAAGGTGAAGCCCGCGCCCCTGCTGAACCCCGGCACCCATCAGCCCATGACCGCCGAGGAGCTGGAGGGCGTGTTCTGCAGGGAGCTGGTGGCCCAGGAGCTGGATGACGAGACCCCCTTCTTTGAGATCCCTCGGGAGATCCGGGACTTCTACAAGATGTACCGGCCCTCCCCTCTGGTCCGGGCCTACTGCCTGGAGGAGAAGCTGCAAACCCCCGCCAAGATCTACTACAAGTTCGAGGGCAACAACACCTCCGGCTCCCACAAGCTCAATTCCGCCATCGCCCAGGCCTACTACGCCAAGCGGCAGGGCCTCAAGGGCGTCACCACCGAGACCGGCGCGGGCCAGTGGGGCACGGCCCTCTCCATGGCCTGCGGCTACCTGGGGCTGGAGTGCAGGGTGTATATGGTCAAGTGCTCCTATGAGCAGAAGCCCTTCCGCCGGGAGGTGATGCGTGTCTACGGCGCCTCTGTCACCCCCTCCCCCTCCGACACCACCAGCGTGGGCAGGAAGATTCTCCAGGAGTTCCCCGGCACCACCGGCTCCCTGGGCTGCGCCATCAGCGAGGCCGTGGAGGCCGCCCTGTCCGCCCCCGGCTACCGCTACGTGCTGGGCAGCGTTTTGAACCAGGTGCTGCTCCACCAGTCGGTGATCGGTCTGGAGGCCAAGGCGGCCATGGATAAGTACGGCGTGAAGCCGGATATTATCATCGGCTGCGCCGGCGGCGGCAGCAACCTGGGCGGCCTCATCGCCCCTTTTATGGGAGAGAAGCTCCGGGGCGAGGCGGACTACCGTATCATCGCTGTGGAGCCCGCCTCCTGCCCCTCCCTTACCCGGGGGGAGTTCCGCTACGACTTCTGCGACACCGGTATGGTGTGCCCCCTGGCCAAGATGTACACCCTGGGCAGCGCCTTCATGCCCTCCGCCGACCACGCCGGGGGCCTTCGGTTCCACGGTATGAGCTCCATCCTCAGCCAGCTCTACCACGACGGGTTTATGGAGGCCATTTCTGTCCGGCAGACGGACGTGTTCGAGGCCGCAGAGGAGTTCGCCCGGGTGGAGGGCATCCTCCCCGCGCCGGAGAGCAGCCACGCCATCCTGGCCGCGGTCAACGAGGCTAAGCGCTGCAAGGAGACCGGCGAGGAGAAGACCATTCTCTTCGGCCTCACCGGCACCGGCTACTTTGACCTGGTGGCCTATGAGAAGTTCCACAACGGCCAGATGCAGAATGTGATCCCCACGGATGAGGATATCGCCAAGAGTCTGGCCCAACTGCCGGAAGTTCTTTAAATTCTTCCGGGGAATAGCAGAGCAGACTGCCCGGGACGTTGGTTCGTTCCGGGCAGTCTGCTTTTCTTATGGTGAGCGCCTATCTACACGGCAGCTCCGGGGCTCACGCCGCCCCGGGTCCCGCGGTTCCTTTGCCACCAGCGGCAAAGGAGCCAAAGCGCCGTTGGGGGCGGGAGCCCCCCGGGCTATCATACAGCAGGCGCCGGCTAGGCCAAATCCTGTGCCATTAATAGCCGCCGCATGGGCTTCACCTGGTACAAAATAAGGAAGATTACCAGGGTCAGGGCCACGTCCGGGCCCGCCCAGATAATATTGTACAGGAAGGAGTAGAACCAAGGGGTTGTCATGGTCATGCCCAGAAACTCCTCCGGCATATACTTCCCCCAGACGAACACCCCCACCAGGTAGCTGGAGAGGAACATCAGCGCGCCGCCCAGCAGCGTCCCCCAGCAGGCGCTCCACTTGCGGCCCTTGAAGAGCCCCGCCCCCAGGCCCAGCAGGCCGTAGGCCAGAAAGTAGTCGCAAATAATGCTGGTCCAGTCAATGGCAACGCCGTGGCCCACCACGTAGTCCAGTCCGCCGTAGACAAAGCCCACCAGGAACCCCCAGCCCGCCCCGTGCCGGACGGCGAAAAACACCAGGGGCAGTATGGCGATGGTGATGGACCCGCCGTCGGGCAGGCGGTAGAACCGCAGCAGCCCCAGGATAATGGCCAGAGCCGCCATCACGGCGCCCTCGCAGAGGGCCCTTGTTTGTTTCGACATACGCGTTTCCTCCTTCAAATGTGCCGGGCATGGTTGGTCCGGCGGCAGGAGGAGGGAGACCGGACGCCGGAGTCCCAGAGCCCCGGAAGCATAGAAAAAATCGTATGCCCCCAAGGCGCGGGCATACGACAAAAGGTCCCTATCGAATCGCATTCCTACGCCGGCATTACCCGGATCAGGTTCGAGGGACCGGACGGCATTGCGTCTCATCTCAGCCGGCGTGCGCCAGCGCCCCTTGGATTGTGGCATCAGTATAGCAGGAAACCAGGGGCTTTGTCAAGTGCTGACCCCAAAAAGAAGGCTCAACCCAATGTGCAGCAAGGCGCGCCGGTCCTCAGTCCGGGTCCGCCATCCGGTAGCCCACGCCGATCTCCGTGAAGATGTACTTGGGCTGGGCGGGATTTTTCTCGATCTTCCGTCGGATATTGGCCATATTGACCCGAGGGACGCCAGCTTGTACTCGTTCTGGGTTAGGCGGGCGTTTTCCCCGTCCGCCAGCACCTGGCGCTTGCTGCAGCCGACGGTGAGGCCCATGGCCTTGAACTGGCCGGACTGGGCGGTCTCGCCGTTGGGCAGGTGGACCACTCCCGAACATTGCGGTCCTCAATTGGCAGCGTAAAGCGGAAAACGGCCCCGCGGGGCTGGACGGCGGCGTTTTCCGGCAGGTTCATCAGCACCTGCTCGATGAGAATGGCGGAGGTAGAGCCGGCAATGGAGGTCAAAGGGGTGCGCAGGTCGTGGCTCGCGGCCCGCCAGGGCCAGATGGGAAAATAAATTTTCCATCTGGCCTTAAAAAATGCCGCGACTTCGGTCCAATACCCAAGAGCGGTTTGTTTCTCAGCTTTTTTCACATTTTCTCTTGAACCCAGCGGAAAATTTTGTTACAATAAGACAAGCGTCAGGCCTTTTAATTTCATAACAGGAGGACCAGAGCATCATGGACTATCAAAAAGAATACCAGAAGTGGCTCAATAGCGGCGCGCTGACCCAGGAGGAGAGGGCGGAGCTGGAGGCCATCCGGGACAATCCCAAGGAGATCGAGAACCGGTTCTACGGTCCCCTGGAATTCGGCACCGCGGGACTGCGGGGCACCATGGCCATGGGCCTGCACCATATGAATATCTACGTTGTCCGCCACACCACCCAGGCCTTTGCCAACGTCATCAGCGCCGAGGGGGAGAAGGCCCGGGAGCGGGGTGTGGCCATCTGCATGGACTGCCGTCTCCACGGCATGGAGTTCGCCAGGGCCGCCGCCGAGGTCTGCGCCGCCAACGGCATCAAGGTCCGCATCTTCGACGCCCTGCGGCCCACGCCGGAGCTGAGCTTCGCCGTGCGCCACTACGGCTGCCAGGCGGGCATCAACGTCACCGCCAGCCACAACCCCAAGGAGTACAACGGCTACAAGGTCTACTGGGAGGACGGCGCCCAGCTTCCCCCCCAGCACGCCTCCGCCATTGCCAGGGAGCTGGAGAAAATCGACATCTTCACCGGCATCCGCTCCATGCCCTACGACGAGGCCGTGCGCTCCGGCATGATCACCGTCATGGGGGAGGAGACGGACGAGGCCTTCCTCAAGGAGGTAATGGCCATGGTCACCGACCCGGACGCCATCCCCGCCGTGGCCGACTCCTTCCGTCTGGTCTACACCCCCTTCCACGGCTGCGGCCACAAGCTGGTGCCCGAGGCCCTGAAGCGGGCCGGGGTCAAGCACCTGCTCTGCGAGCCCAAGCAGATGGTGATCGACGGCAATTTTCCCACCGTCAAGTCCCCCAACCCGGAGAATCCCGAGGGCTTCTACCTGGCGGTGGACCTGGCCAAGGCCAACGACGTGGACTTCATCCTGGGCACGGACCCGGACAGCGACCGGGTGGGCATCATGGTCCGGGACAAGGACGGCGAGTACAAGGTGATGACCGGCAACCAGACCGGCGTGGTGCTGCTGGACTACCTGCTGGGGGCCATGGAGCGCACCGGCAAGCTGCCCAAAAACGCTGTGGCACTCAAGACCATCGTCACCACGGAGATGGCCAGGGCCGTGGCGGAGGGGCACGGCGTGAAGTGCTTCGACACCTTCACCGGCTTTAAGTTCATCGCCGAGAAGAAAAACGCCCTGGAGTCCACCGGCGAGGGCAAGGTGGTGTTCTCCTACGAGGAGAGCTACGGCTACATGCTGGGCGACTACGTCCGGGACAAGGACGCCGTCACCGCCTCCCTGCTGCTGACCGAGATGGCCGCCCACTACTACGCCAAGGGCATGACCGTGCTGGACGCCCTCCAGGCCCTCTATGAGAAGCACGGCTGCTACGGCGAAAAGACCCACAACCTGGTGATGCCCGGGCTGGACGGCCTGGCGGACATGGCCAAGCTGATGAAGCGCCTGCGGGAGACCCCTCCGGCGGAGATCAGCGGCGTGAAGGTGGTCCAATTCAAGGACTACCAGGACGGCAGCGTTCTCGACTGCGCCACCGGCGGGAGGAGCGCCATGGAGCTCTCCGGGTCCAACGTGCTGCGCTTCGAGCTGGCGGACGGCACCTCCATCCTGGTCCGCCCCTCCGGCACGGAGCCCAAGATTAAAGTGTACATCCTCACCAAGGGCGCGGACGCCGCCGGCCGGGATGCCAATCTCCAGAAGTACGGCCAGTGGGTGGAGACCCTGAAGCCCTAAGCCCTTTCCCGCCCGCAAAAGGCCCCAAGAGCCGCCGCATAACACATAACGGAGGAGACCGCCTGGGGGCGGTCTCCTTTTCGTGTGCCGGCGTCCTGTTAAAAAACAGGTCACGAAATCTTAATACTTTTTAAAAAGAAGTACCTTGACAGGAGATGCATAATCTGCTATGATATCCTCAAACACAGCCGCTGTCTGGGCGGCATGAAAGGAGTGTTTGGATTGTCCATTTCTTCCGATACCCTGCGGGGCCATACGGATGCGATTATCCTGACCCAGCTGATGCGGGGCGATAACTATGGCTATGAGATCAACAAGACCATCCAGCAGCGCACAGGCGGCCAGTACGGCTTTAAGGAGGCCACCCTCTACACCGCCTTCAAACGCCTGGAGGCCGGCGGGTTCATCACCTCCTACTGGGGGGAGGACGGGCCCAGCGCCCGGCGGCGGTACTACTCCATTACGGAGGAGGGCCGGCGCTGCTGGGAGGAGAGCCGCGCGGAGTGGCAGCAGACAAGGGCCCTGCTGGATGCCCTGATTTTTTTGGAGGAGGACTGAACCATGGAAAGAATGAAGACCAAATTCATCATAGCGGTGACCGGCCGGCTGGCCTCCGCCGCAGAGAGCGGAGCCAAGGTGGAGCTCATTGAGGAGCTCAGCGAAAACCTCTACAGCCGGTGGGAGGACCTGGTCTCCGGCGGCATGGACGAGGAGGAGGCCTACCGTCAGGCCCTGGAGGAGCTGGGAGACGTGGACGAGCTGCTGGCCTATCTGGCGGGCCTGGGTCCCGACGGCACGCTGCCCAGGCAGGAGTCCTCCTTTCGGGATTTCACCAGCGACCTGCTCCACGGCGTGGAGGGCATTGTCCGGGAGACCGTGAACCAGACCCGGGACGCGGTGGACCAGGCCACAGTGATCGTGCGAAATGTGACGGACAAGATCCGGGAGAAGTACCCCGACGGCTTTAAGGGCAAGGTCTATGTCCACTTTGACGGGGACGACCAGCCGGACGCCCCCCAGGAGGAGGACGCCGCGCCTCAGGAGCCCGCCCAGGAGCAGGAGGAGGCCCGCAGCAAGGGCTGGTCCTTCTCCGTGGGCTACAACCGGGACCGGGGCGGCTTCTTCTGCGAGGGCAGCCGGCCCAGCTCCAGCCGCCGGGTGTCCGGCACCAGCTTCCCCTCCCAGGATCTGCGGGGGATCGACGTGCAGCTGTATAACGGAGATGTCACCGTCAACCTCAGCGATGACAGCCAGTCCGACGTGCGCCTGGACGGGGACGTGGACCAGCTGGAGGTCCGCATCAGCGACGGGGGAACCCTCTCCATCCGCCAGGGGAACACCGCCAGCAGCTCCTTCTTCTTCCACCGGGGCCTGGCCGCGGCGGACGTGGAGCTGACCATCCCCAGGCGGTTCTGGGAGTCCATCCAGATTACGGCCACCAACGGGGACGTGGAAATTGCCGACGGCCTTGAGGTCCGCAGTCTTGCCGTCAAGACCGCCAGCGGCGACGTCCAGGTGGGGGAGCTGGCCTGCACCGAGCTCGCCTTCAAGTCCGCCAGCGGCGATCTGGAGGCCGATGGAACGATGGAGACCCTCCGCGCGGAGACCGCCAGCGGCGACATCACCCTCCGGGGCTCCGTGGGCGCCCTCCGGGCCGCCACCGCCAGCGGAGACATCGACTTTACCGGCCCGGTCCGGCAGGTGCGCTGCACCAGCGCCAGCGGCGACATTCAGATCGAGACCGAGCAGATGCCGGAGCAGCTGGAGCTCTCCTCCAAGTCCGGGGACTGCGAGGCCGCCATGCCCGGTGGGGAGGGGTTCACCCTCCAGTACAGCACCGTCAGCGGTGACCTGGATACGGACTTCCAGCTGGTGGGGCCGGTGGGCACCCGCTCCGGCGAGGCTATGTACCTGGACGGCGGCGGACGGACCTTCCGCATTTCCAGCATCAGCGGCGATATCTCTCTGCGCCAGCTGTAGAGAAAGGACGGATATACCATGGATAAGCATGTAACGGACATTGTGGCCTACCTCTCCTGGCCGGGGCTGCTGATCGCCCTCCTGGCGGGGGACCGGACCGGCAGCAGGTTCCATTTGAACCAGTCCCTGGTGATCTGGCTGGGCCTCACCCTCTTCGGCTTCGTGGGGAGGATCCCCCTCTTCGGCTGGCTGGTCTGCGGCCTGGGCTGCGCCTTCTGCGCCCTGTGCTGGTTCATCGGCTTCATCAACGCCATCCAGGGCGTGGAGCGGGAGGTCCCCGTGCTGGGCCAGATCCACCTGCTGTAAATTCTTTTTCTTGAAAGAAAAAGAATCAAAAAGAACTTTAACGGCCTTTGCTTTGGGCCAGAGGAGCGTCAAGCGGCTCCAGGAGAATACCGTAAGCAGAATTTCCCCGGACTTCCCACAGGGGGTCCGGGGAAATTCATTTTGCGGATCCTACGAAAAATCTGTCTGGGTTTCTCTGCGGAGAACAACCTGGAGCTGTTTTTCTCTCAAGGCTGAGGGAGCACAAACCTCCGTGGTAGCCAGGTCCAGAAGCAAGTGTAACCAGGCCGGACGTCAGGCCGTGCACGGCGGGATACTAAGACCGTGCGAAGCGTACCTTGACATCTGAATTATGAAAATTGACATCCCGCAAGGCTTCTTGCAATCCGCAGAAAATGGGAGTAGAATAGGAGGCGACAATGTTGCACTGGGAGGGCCTATGATACTGGAGACAGAGAGAACCCTCCTCCGCCCCTTCGCGGAGGAGGACGCGGCGGACGTATTCGCCTACGCCAGAGACCCCCGGGTGGGGCCTATCGCCGGCTGGAAGCCCCACGAGAGCGTGGAGGAGAGCCGGGAGATCATCCAAACGGTGTTCGCGTCCCCCAACGTATTCGCGGTGGTGGACCGGGAGACGGGCCGGGTGATCGGCTCCGCCGGCTTTACGGGCCGGACCAGGGGCGGGGACGGCCCGTCGGACGAGCTGGGCTACGCCCTCTCCCCGGACTACTGGGGCCGGGGCCTGATGCCGGAGGTGTGCCGGGAGCTGCTGCGCTACGGCTTCCAGGAGCTGGGGCTGGAGGAGATCTGGTGCACCCACTACCGGGAAAACAGCCGGTCCCGGCGAGTGATTGAGAAGTGCGGCTTTCTCTACGCCTTCACGGAGCGGCTGACGGATGAATTCGCCCCGGACCGGCCCACCTGCTTCTATTTCCTGCCCCGCCGGCAGTGGGAGGTGGGGCGCAATGGATAGCTATCTTGTGCCGGCCGGCTACGGGGAGGCGGAGCTGGTGGAGAAGCGCTCCCGGTTCATCGGCCAGGTCTGGCGGGTGGAGAGCGAGGAGGAGGCCCGCGCCCGGCTGGAGGAGGTCCGCAGGCGCTTTCATGACGCCCGGCACCACTGCTTCTGCTACGTTCTCCGGGAGGGGGGCGTCCTCCGCTACGGCGACGACGGCGAGCCCCAGGGTACGGCGGGCCAGCCCATGCTGAACGTCTTTTTAAAGGAGGAGGTCACCAACGTCCTGTGCGTGGTGACCCGGTACTTCGGCGGCATCCTGCTGGGGGCCGGAGGGCTGACCCGGGCCTACGGCGCCGCGGCCAAGCTGGCCCTGGACGCCGCCGGAATCAGCCGCATGCGCCTCTGGGCCGTGCTGGCGGCCCCCTGTCCCTACTCCCTCTACGAGCGGATGCGGCTGCTGGTGGAAAAGTGCGGCGGCGCCGTGGAGAGCGCCGACTTCGGCGCGGACGTGGTGCTGACCGTGCTGCTGCCGGCGGAGGACGCGGAGGCCTTCCGGGAGCAGGTGACAGAGCTCTCCGCCGGCGCGGTGGAGGTGCTGACGGAGGAGGAGCGGTTTCAGCCCGGACCCCTCTGAGAGGGGGCGGCCGGTTTCCGGCGGATTGCTCTTGCGAAACAGGACAAATTGTGCTATCCTGAGCGGAGAGGTGATTGCATGCACGTTTACGAATCTGCGGAGGACTATCTGGAAGCCATTTTGATCGTCCGGGAACGGCGGGGGATGGTCCGATCCATTGACATCGCCAACGAGCTGAGCTTCTCCAAACCCAGCGTCAGCGTGGCCATGAAGAAGCTCCGGGAGAGCGGCTATATTGAGATGGATACAGACGGCTACATCCGGCTGCTGCCCGCCGGCGCGGAGATCGCCGAGCGGATCTACGAGCGCCACCGGCTGCTGACGGACTTTTTTGTCCGCCTGGGCGTCAGCCGGGAGGCGGCCGCCGCCGACGCCTGTAAGGTGGAGCACGACCTGAGCGCCGAGACCTTTCAGCGGATCAAGGAGCACGTCCGCCAGGTGGACGCTATGGAAGCCGCAGAAAAGCCGGAAAATTGAAGGTTTCCCGGGAATGCCGCCGGCGGAGCGCGGCGCAAGAATTCTCCGGGTTCCGTCCGCGCGAACGAAAAAGAGCCGCCCCCTTATTGGGGGCGGCTCTTTTGACCGGGATGGCGCTCAGACGACGCAGACGTTCACCGCCCGCAGCTTTTCGCTGTTCTTGGGGTCCGGCTCCGCCTCATAGGTCACCTTCTGCCCCTCGCTGAGGGTGCGGTAGCCGGTGCCCTGGATTGCGGAAAAGTGGACGAACACATCGCCGCTTCCGTCGTCGTTGGAAATAAAGCCGTAGCCCTTCTCCGCGTTGAACCATTTTACAGTGCCAGTCATACAATCAAGCCTCCTAATAAGTGTTGCTCCAGTGCAAAATAGAAAACTGCCGAAAGGTGGGCTGTGGAACAGCGCCGCCCAGCAGTGACCAATTTGTACATTTTTGGACACAGCGTTAGAATACCACCGCCTGCGGAAAATGTCAAGTAAAGATTCCACTAAATTTGCAAAAATCGGAGGACACGGTCCGTTCGCAATGGTTTGCCCCAAAATCTGTCCTCTCCGCGGCGTCTTTCGTTCGGTCGGGGAAACAGCCCTCAGTCTCTATTTTGCACAAATTATTCGACCTCATGCCACATTCCTGTTGTCAACTTCTGCCGGATGTGATAAAATATCCAAAGGAGGGTTGCCGCCCCTTTAACGAAGCCGCGCGCGGCGGCGCCGGCAGCTCCGTCCCCAACATGCCGCGGATATCAGAAAAAGGAGGGCTTTTTCCATGAAACTCAGTTTTTTTGGCGCAGACCAGTGTGTTACCGGCAGCTGCCACTGCCTGGAGGTAAACGGGAAGCGAATCTTAATTGACTGCGGCCTCCAGCAGGGCCGGGACGACACCGGCAACCGGGAGCTGCCCTTCGCTCCCAACACCATTGACTACGTCCTCGTCACCCACGCCCATATTGACCACACCGGCCGCATCCCCCTGCTGGTGCGCCAGGGCTTTCAGGGCCAGATCTGGACCACCCGCCTGACCGCCCGCCTGATGGAGATCATGCTGGTGGACAGCGCCCACATCCAGCAGTCCGACGCGGAGTATGAAAGCCGAAAGAACCAGCGGGCGGGCCGCCCCCCGGTGGAGCCCCTCTACACGGTGGAGGACGCCGAGCGGGTCCGGGGCTACGTCCACACCCGGCGCTACGGCGTGCCCTTCCCCCTGTGTGAGGGCGTGACGGTCACCTTTACCGACGCCGGCCACCTGCTGGGCTCCGCCAGCATCACCCTGGAGGCCACGGAGAACGGCGTGACCAAGACCATTGTTTTTTCCGGCGATATCGGCAATCTGAATCAGCCCATTATCCGGGACCCGGTGCTGCTGACCAAGGGGGACTACATTGTCATGGAGTCCACCTACGGCGACCGGGACCACGCGGAGGTGTGGAGCTACACCTCCGAGCTGGCCAAGGTGATCGACAGGACCCTGGGCCGGGGCGGCAATGTGGTGATCCCCGCCTTTGCCGTGGGCCGCACCCAGGAGATTCTCTACTTTCTCCGCCGCATCAAGCAGGAGCACCTGGTCCACTCCGTGTCGGACTTCCCGGTATATATCGACTCCCCCCTGGCCAGCAAGGCCACCACCATCTTCTGCGGCGACCTCCAGGGCTACCTGGACGAGGAGGCCCTGGCCCTGGTGCGGGACGGCACGGACATGTTCTCCTTCCCAGGCCTGCGCCTGACGGAGTCCCTGGAGGAGTCCAAGCAGCTGAACATGGACGCCACGCCAAAGGTGATCATCTCCGCCTCCGGCATGTGCGACGCGGGCCGCGTCCGCCACCACCTCAAGCACAACCTCTGGCGGAAGGAGAGCGCGGTGGTGTTTGTGGGCTTCCAGTCCCCCGGCACCCTGGGCCGCACCCTGCTGGACGGCGCGGAGAGCGTAAAGCTCTTCGGCGAGGAGGTTGCCGTCCAGGCGGAGATTGTGAATTTCCGGGGCCTGTCCAGCCACGCGGACCGCAAGCATCTGCTGGAGTGGGCCCAGTCCTTTGAGAACCCCGCCCACTTCTTCGTGGTCCACGGGGACAGGGAGGTGGCCCCCTACTTCGCCGACAGCCTGGAGCGGCTGGGCCTCAGCGCCCACGCCCCCCAGTATACGGAGGTCTATGACCTCATCACCGGCCGCCAGCTGGAGCAGGGCTACCTGCCGGAGCGGAGGGCGTCTATCAAGATCTCCGCGGCCTACCAGCGCCTGGCCTCCATGGGCAAGCTGCTCCAGGAGGTCATCCTGCGCAGCAAGGGCCGCGCCAACAAGGACCTGGCCCGCTTCGCCGACCAGATCAAGCAGCTCATCGACAAGTGGGAGGCGTAGGGCATACATTCTTTTCTTTCTGAAGAAAGAAAAGAATCAAAAGAAAAACTTTTTGCCCAAAGCTTCGCTTTGCTTTGATACAATATATAGAGCAAGGGAAGCTTGCTGGAGTCGGTTTTAAAACAGACTCTAAGGAAGTCCTTTTTGCTTCTTCTTTCAAGAAGAAGGGAATGAGGTGTGATGTATGGGGAGCGCAGAGCTGGTCTGTGAGGACGGACAGCTGGTTTTCCTCTGGAAGGGCATCCCGGCCGCCCGCGTTGAGCTCTCCAGCAGCCCGTTTCACGAGACAAACTGCTATGTGCGCTTTCAGCTCCTGGGGACGGAGTTTCCTCCGGAGGCGCTGTGCTCCCTGCTCCGAGGGGAGGTTGGGCGTCCCTTGCAGGCGATGGCGGAGGCGGCGGACCCGGTTGTCCCACTTTTACTGGGGGGCGGCTTCCAATGCCGCAGGCGCTGCTATGAGATGGAGGTCTCCCGGGCCGGCCTGGCGGACCAGGCGGAGGAGTGCGTGCCGCTGACGGCCTGCCGGCGGGATACGGCGCTGTTTGACGCCTGCTGCAAAGCGATGTACGGGTATTATAGGGAGACCCATGCCGCGGTCAATCCCTTGACGGCAGGCGAGGCCGCCTTCTCCGCCAGATTGCCGGATACGGCTGTCTGTCAGACGCGGGAAGGCCGGGTTCTCCACCTCGCTTTTGTGGAGGATAACGAGATCGCTTACGTGGGAACGGAGGACCTGAGCGCCTTTCCCGGCTTTGCTCAAAGCCTGCTGGCCCGCCAGTTCCGTCTGTTCGAGACGCTCTGCTTCGAGTGCGACGACTGCGACCCGGCGGCGATGACGTTGAAGGCCCTTTTCCGCACAAGGGAAAAGAGCCGCACTGACACCTATATTTTTGCGTAGCAATACACGGGAGGTCCCCCTATGGGAGAGCTGGCGAAAAATCAGCTGCATACCGTTTCGGTCACCGGCTACACCGCCGAGGGCCTGGGCGTGGCGAGGATCGATGGGCAGGTCGTGTTCGTCCACGGTGGAGTCCGGGGCGAAACGTGCAGGATTCGTATTCTGAAGGTATTGAAAAACGCCGCCTTTGCCCGGGTGGAGGAGGCTTTGGAGCGATCCCCCGCCCGGCGGGAGCCGGACTGCCCCCACTACCCCGCCTGTGGCGGCTGTGACTTCCGCCACATCTCCTACGAGGAGGAGCTGGAGGCCAAGCGGGCGCGGGTGGAGGACGCCCTGCGGCGCATCGGCGGCGCGGAGATCCGGCTGGAGGCTGTCCTGGGCTGTGAGGACCTGGAGCGCTACCGCAACAAGAGCCAGTTTTCGGTCAGCCCGGAGGGCAGAATTGGCTTTTACCGCGCCCGCAGCCACCAGGTCATTCCGGTGTCGGACTGCCGGCTTCAGACGCCCCAGGCCAACGCCATCGCCCAGGCGGCAGAGGCCTATTTGAGGGATTTTTCCGTACCGGGTTACCGGGAGGACACCCGCCAGGGCCTTTTGCGGCACGTCTGTGTGCGCACCAACGCCGCGGGCCAGGCCCTGGCCTGCCTGGTGGTGAACGGCGAGGCCCTGCCCCGCGAGGAGGAGCTGGTCCGCCGCCTCCGGGCGGCCTGCCCGGAGGCCGTGGGCGTGGTCCTGAACTGCAACCAGCGGGACACAAATGTGATTTTGGGGGACACGTATCGGACGCTCTGGGGGCAGGACTTCCTGGAGGACACCCTCTGCGGTCTTACTTTCCGACTCTCCATTCCCTCCTTCTATCAGGTAAACCGGACCCAGGCGGAGCGGCTCTATGAGAGCGCCCTCCAGATGGCGGAGCTCACCGGCCGGGAGACGGTGCTGGACCTCTACTGCGGCACAGGGACCATTACGCTGTGTATGGCCCGGCGGGCTGGCCGGGCCATTGGCGTGGAGGCAGTCCCCCAGGCGGTGGCTGACGCCGAGGAAAACGCCCGCCGGAACGGACTGTCCAACGCCGCGTTTTTCTGCGCTGACGCCGCCGGAGCCGCCGCCCGGCTGGCGGCGGAGGGAGTCCGGCCCCAAGTGATTACGGTGGACCCTCCGCGCAAGGGACTGGATTCGGCTGTCATCGAGGCGGTTGCAGAGATGGAGCCGGAGCGGATTGTCTATATATCTTGCGATCCCGGCACTCTGGCGCGGGATATCAAGCGGTTCGCCGAAGCGGGCTGGGAAGTGAAACGGGCCTTGGCTGTGGATATGTTTCCGAAAACAAGGCATGTGGAGACGTGCCTCCTCTTGGTACGGGAAACATATCCCCGGAGTATTGAGGCGACGGTGGATGTGGCTGGCGGAGATGTGACTGAACACCCGACCTATAAACAGATATAGGAGTATATCGAAAAAAGTATGGGTTGCGGTCTTTGGGGCTCTTGCTGAGCTGGAGAGAGAACCTATCCCTGAACGTCAGGCAGAAGGAATCGCAATCGCAAAGGCAGAAAGAAAGGCCGCCCATGCGGCCTTTCTTTTTACTTCCCGCCAAGTCAGACGTGATAGCAGCCTCCGCCGATGAACTCCCGCATAAGGGATGTCTTGGGGACATCGTCCGCGGGGATGGGCAAAAAGTAGTTCAAAAACTTCAGCAGCCGCTTGGCCTCTATGTACTCCTCGCTGTCCCGGGGCACGCCGAAGAGCAGAGGCTGCACATAGGGCTTCAGCAGGGCCGTCTCGTAGATGAGAGCCGAGTTGAACACCATATCCGCGCTGTCCTGGAAGGGGAAGATGTTGTTTTCCTCCCCCCGCCGGACGGAGGGCCACATCTTGATGGTGGCCTGGGCGCTGTAGCCCCGGGTCCGGGCGTCCCGCTCAATGCGCCGCAGAAGGCGGGCGTCGGTGGTGGGAATGCGGTTGTGGTCGTCGATGTTCAGGGTGGTCAGGCAGCTGATGTAGATCTTGTACTTGCTCTCCTTGGGCAGGGAGTGGGAAAACTGGTCGTTGAGGCAGTGGATGCCCTCGATCACCAGCACGTCCCCCTCCCCCAGGGTGAGGAAGTTTCCGTTGTACTCCCGGGCGCCCTTTTTGAAGTTGTAGGTGGGAATCTCCACCGTCTCCCCCTCCAGCAGGCGCACCATATCGGCGTTGAACTGCTCCACGTCCATGGCCCCCAGGCCCTCAAAGTCGTAGTTGCCGTTTTCGTCCCGGGGCGTCCTGTCCCGGTTGACGAAGTAGTTATCCGTGGCGATGGCGTGGGGCCGCAGGCCGCAGGCGCGCAGCTGGGTGGAGAGCCTGTGGGAGAAGGTGGTCTTGCCGGAGGAGGAGGGCCCCGCGATCATGACGAAACGCACGTCCCTTCGGGCGGCAATCGCGGCGGCAATGTCGCCGATCTTCTTTTCCATCATGGCCTCGTGGGCCAGAATCAGCGGCGTGGCGCCGCCCTGGGAGACGGCGGTATTCAGCTCCGCTACGTTGGAGGCGCTGAGGGCCTCGAAGCGGAGGGTGGACTCGTAGAGCTCCCGAAAGACCTTTTGGGAGGGCCGGAACTCCCCCAGCCGGTCGGGATCCCTCTGGGTGGGCAGGCGCAGCACAAAGCCGTTTTCATACAGCTCCAGGCCGAAGCACTTGATATAGCCGGTGTCCGGCGCCATGTAGCCGTAGAAGTAGTCCACAAAGCCGTCCAGGGAGTAGACGTTCACGTGGGAGTTGATCCGGAAGCTGAGCAGCTGGGCCTTGTGAACCAGCCCCGCCCGGCGGAAGAGCTCCACCGCGTCGTCCGTGCTGACAGAGCGCTTCTCAATGGGCAGCGCCAGATCGGCCAGCTCCCGCATCCGCGCCTCCACCCGCTCCAGCAGGGCCTGGTCCAGGGTAAAGCCGCCCCGGGCCCGGACGAATAGGGCGCTGCTCAGAGAGTACTCCACGCTCACCCGCTCCACGTTTTCCCGGCCCACCACATCGTAGAACGCCTTGAGCATCAGGAGGACCGCGCTGCGCTCATAGGTCTGGATGCCCGGCTTGTCCCGGGCGGTGACCATCTTCAGCGAGCAGTCCCGGTCCAGACTCTTGTGGAGCTCGCAGAGCTTCCCGTCCCGGTTCACTAGCAGGATCCGGCAGGGGTATTGGTCCTGAAGGTCCTCCGCGATGGCCCGGTAGGGCGTCCCCCAGGGGTAGGCGTAAGACGCGCCGTCCACGGCGACCTGTATCATCCTCTTCTCTTCCATGGAATGGCCTCCTTAGTATATCGTTGTCCCGCCGGCAGGCGGCCGCCGGGTTTCCTGTAGAGCTCCCCTTTATCATACAATTTTTCTGAAAAAAATACAAGGGGCCTTTTTGAAATCGTCAATATGCCCAACACGCTGTCCCCTTGACAAATGGACTACAGTGTGTTATGATACTTTTAGCCTACAGCCTGTTAGTATATTGGCAATGGAATGGGAGGATACAAGCATGGTACAGCAGATATCGGACAGCGAGCTGGAGCTGATGAGGATCATCTGGTCGGAGGGCGGGACGGCCCTCTATGCCCGCGTCATGGAGCGGCTGGACGCCGGGGGGAGGCGTTGGCAGAAAAACACCGTTCTCACCCTGCTCTCCCGGCTGGTGGAAAAGGGGCTTTTAAAAACCAGCAAGATCGGACGCCGCAACGAGTATACCGCCGTCCTATCGGAGGCGGACTACCAGGCGGCCCAGACCCGGCTCCTGGTCGGCAAGCTCTACGCGGGCAGCGCCAAGGGGCTTTTGACCACGCTGCTGGAGCGGGAGATGCTCTCTCCGGAGGACTGCGAGGAGCTGCGGCGGTTCTGGGAGCGGGAGAGGCGGGAGCTGTGAGCGAGCTGATGAAGGGGGTCCTCTCCCTGTCCCTCTCCGGCTCCCTGGTGATTTTGGCTTTGCTGCTGTGCGGGAGCCTCCTCCGGAACACCCTGAGCAAGCGGTGGCAGTACTACATCTGGCTGGTGGCGGTTTTCCGGCTGCTGCTGCCCCTGGCGCCGGAGGGGAGCCCGGTGGGCGCCCTCTTTCAGGACCAAGAGACGGCGGGACTCCAGGCGGCGGACAGCGACGCGCTGCCCCCTGTCCTCTCCCTTGAGCCGGGGGAGGCCAAGCAGGGCGCGGCGGAGAGCGCCCCTCAGCCGGAGACGGCCGTCACCGCCGGCCCCGCCCCGGTGAACGGCGGCCGGACGGTGTGGGACCGGCTGGCCCTGGTGTGGCTGGCGGGGGCGCTGCTTCTGCTGGCGCGAAGGATCACCTCCTACCAGAGCTTTGTCCGGTGCGTCCGGGCCGGGTGGGAGGAGGTCTCCGACCCGGCGCTGCTGGACCGGCTGGCGGAAATCGGGGAGCGGACCGGCGTGAGGCGGCCGGTGGAGCTGTACGTGAACCGCCTGGTCTCCTCCCCCCTGCTGCTGGGGCTTCTCCGCCCGGCCATCGTTCTGCCCGCCGCGCTGCCGGAGGACGATTTCACGTACACCGCGGCCCACGAGCTGGTCCATCTGCGCCGGCGGGACATGCTCTGCAAATGGCTGGTCCAGATCGCCGTCTGCCTCCACTGGTTCAACCCTCTGGTGTGGCTGATGAGCCGGGAGATGGGCCGCTCCTGCGAGCTCGCCTGCGACGAGGCGGTGCTCCGCGCCCTGTCCCCGGCGGAGCGGCGGGCCTACGGAGACACCCTGATTCGCGCCATGGAGGCCGGAGGCGGCCTTCCCGGCTCCCTGGGGTCCATCCCCCTGAGCGGAGGCGGAAAACTGCTGAAAGAGAGGTTGAAAGCCATTATGCGCTACAAAAAAAGATCGAAATTTACCCCAATCCTGTCCCTCCTGCTGGCGGCTGTTCTCATTGGGGGAGCCGCCTCCGCGGGGGCCTACTGCGGAGGCGGGGCGGAGCCGGTCAAGGAGGACGCCAAGACGTTCCGCTACACCCAGGAGGGATACTATCAGGCCCCCTACCTCTTCGAGATCGGCTGGAACCTCACCGGAGAAGCGGCGGACGCCTATGCCCGCACGGAGCTCCCCCTCCCCGGCGGCGGCGCCATCACCGTATTCTACACCGAAGCCTGCGCCGGGGTCCTGGAGGACGCCGCCGCCGTCTCCGCCCTGGCCCAGGTCCTCTCCCGGCTCCGGTCGGAGACAGCGGACTTCCCCCTGACCCGGCCCCTGGTGGTCAGCGTGCGGAACACCGGGGACGCCTCCCCCTCCGCCCTGGCGGAGCAGTCCTACGAGGGCGGCGAGCTGCCCCAGTTCGGCGCGGCCTTCGCCCTGCTGGATGAGGCGGGCCAGCGGGCCATGCTGGAGAAAATTTACGCCGACGGGGCGATTGCGTTTTTCTCCGCCGCCTTCCAGAAGCTGGATATGAGCAGCCCCCTTGTGGACGAGTTTGCCGGCAGGGCCTACGCGGATAAAAAGGTCAGCTTTTTCTCCGTCCTGGTGAACGGCTATATGGACCGGGAGGCCCGGGAGACCTGGCTGGACCGGGCGGAGGCGGACGGCCGCGCCAGCTTCCGGTCCGTGCTGCTGGCCGCCCTGGGGGAGGACCGGGCGCTGGAGGAGCTGAAGGAGGAGCTGGAGCGGCAGCTGGCGGAGGAGTACGCCCGCTGCGGCGTCACCAAAGAGGGCGCGGACTACTATTACCAAGGCCAGCTGGTCAACATCTTCCTGGATCCCCAGCCAAACGGCGCGGTCTACACCCTGAGCATCAACCCGGAGGGGACCGTGAACATCAAAATCATCCGGGACGGGGACGGGGATATTCAGCGTGTGGAGCTTCTGCCGGCGGAGGAGGCCGCGGCCCTGCTGGCGGACATGGCCGGGGAGCCGGAGGAGGACTGGGACGACGATTGGGACGACGATTGGGACGGCGATGACGGCTGGGATTGGGATTGGGACGGCGGCGGGGACTGGGATGAGGACTGGAGCGGCGTAGAGCTGGGCAGCGGGGCGCTGCCGGTGGAGCTTGCGGCGGTAAAGGCCGGCGAGACGGTCTGGCTGGGGGAGTTCGACCTGGCCTATGGGGACCGCGTCCAGTACGACGTGCAGGCGGAGCATGGCGGCGACATGCAGGTGGGCTTCGCCAGGGCGGAGGACGGCGCGCCGGACACGGTCTATTTCTCCGTGCACAACTACAACACGGATCGGGAGCGGGGCGGCCTGCGGTGCACCGCCAGCTTCGCCGTAAAGTCCCCGGCGGAGCCGGGGCGCTACCGGCTGTTCCTCCGGTCCGAGGAGGGGGAGCTGGCCGGCGTCAGCGGCGGCGTCTCCGTTACCTCCTCCGGCGGGGGGGAGGACGGGCCGGTCAGCCTCTCCCCGGAGGACCTGCCCCAGACCGTCCGGGAGGCCCTGGACGCCTGCGCCGATGGCAGGTGGTACGTCCTCCGGTACGGCGGGAGGCAGTACGTCTGGCACGGCGGCTTCGCCTGGAGCTTCGGCTGGCGGCCCGCGGAGACGGAGGCGGGCTGGCGGGTCGATATCGTGAGATTCCAAAAGAAGGACTCCGGCGGCCTGCTGCTGTCCCTTCCGGAGGGGGCGCTGGACCTCCGCGTGAACGGAGAGGCCGCGGCGTATACGGCGGTGGACTGCGATACTTTTTCCTGAAATTCAGAAGGCCGTCCCCCATCGAATCACTGGGGGACGGCCTCTGTAAGGGGTTATTCCTTTACGGTTCCGTCTGCGTTAAAGACGGGGAGGGGGGCGAGGTAGGTGATGTCCTTTCGGGCCAGTGCGTCGCCCTCGGCCAGGATGGCGGCCCGGCCGGTCACCGTGCCGCCGGCGGTTTTCACCAGCTCCTCCAGGGCGTGAAGGCTCTCGCCGGTGGAGATGACGTCATCCACAATGAGAATCCGCTTGCCCTTGATGAGGGCGCAGTCGTCGGAGCCCAAAAACAGGTCCTGGGTGCGCAGGGTGGTGATGGAGCGGACGGACACGTGGATGGGGTCGGGCATGTAGACCTTGGACCCCTTCCGGGCGATGAAGTATTTCTTCGCCCCGGACTGGCGGGCCATCTCGTGGATGAGGGGAATGCTCTTGGCCTCGGCGGTGAGCATGTAGTCGTAGCTGTCCGCCGGGATGCGCTCCAGAAGCGCGGACGCGCAGGCCACGGTCAGCTCCGCGTCGCCGAAGATAATGAACGCGCCGATGTACAGCTCGTCACTGACCTTGCAGAGCGGGAGCGCCCGCTCCAGGCCCGCGACCTTCATCGTGTAGGTCATAGGGTGGGAAGCCTCCTCTGAAATGTAGTGCGCGGTTGGATGCATCTATTATACCGCCTGCTGGGGAAAAGTCAAGTGGGCCGCCCCTCCTGAGCGCGTCCAATTCGGGTCTGCCGTGCAGGAGCCTTAGAGCCCTGGCCCCCCGACCCGTTATCCCCTGCCTCGACCTGTTTCGCGAAAAACAGAGTCTATGCGGCAGGCGCCGCCGGTTGACTGAGACCGGTCGGACGGGGTATACTATGGTAACAGAGAAAAAAGGGGGGCTTCGATATGGACGATCTGAAAATCGGCTGCGTGGTGATGGCGGCTGGGGACGCCCGCCGGTTTGGGGAGAACAAGCTGTCCGCCTGTCTGGACGGAAAATCCCTCATCCGGCGGGCCCTGGAGGCGGTGCCGGATGAGGAATTTCAAACGGTAGCGGTGGTCACCCAATATGAGGAGGTGGCAGCGCTGGCCCAATCCTTCGGCTTTTTGAGCGTACACAACCCCCACCCGGACTGGGGCATCAGCCACACCATCCGGCTGGGGCTGGAGGCCCTGGGGGAGGTGGACGCGGCGCTGTTCCAGGTGTCGGACCAGCCCCTGCTGCGCCGGGAGACGGTGCGCGCTGAGGTGGAGTTCTTCCGCCGCCACCCGGAGTCCCTGGTGGGCCTGGCCCACGGCGGCGTCCGGGGAAACCCCTGCATCTTCCCCGCGGCCTACTTCCCGGAGCTGCTCCGGCTGCGGGAGGATCAGGGCGGCAGCACTGTCATCCGCCGCCACCGGGAAAGCCTCCTGCTCTTTGAAACGGAGGCCCGGGAGCTGGCGGACGCGGACACGCCCCAGGCCCTGCGGGCCATGGGGGAGGGGCGTGCCCTGGTATAAAGGCCTGCTGCGTATCCCGGCGCGCGCCGGAATACGCGGCAGGCCTTTAGGGCTGATCAGCGGATCACCTTCCGGATATCCTCGCTGCGCCCCAGGATCAGCAGGTGCTCCTCCGCCCGGAAGGTGTAGTCCGGTCCCAGGTTGGGCCGGATGACGCCGCCGCGGATGGCGGCGATCACGGTCATGTTGTACTTGGCCCGGAAGTTGAGCTCCTTCAGGCTCTTGCCCAGCCAGCGCTGCATGGGCTGCAGCTCGTAGATGGAGTAGTCCGCGGTGAGGCGGATGCAGTCAAAGATGCTGTCTGAGCTCTCGCTGACGGCGATGCTGGTGGCCACCTCCAGCTCCGGGTAGATCACCTCGTCCGCGCCGTTGCGCAGAAGAAACTTGGCCTGGAGGTCGTCCTCCGCCTTGCTGAACACTTTTTTGGCCCCCAGCTCCTTCAGAAGGCTGGTGATCTGTAAGCTCCCCAGCACGTCCGACCCCAGGCAGACAAAGCAGGCATCGAAGCTGGCCACGTCGAAGGAGCGCAGCACCTCCTCGTTGGTGCAGTCGCCGATCTTGGCGCTGACCACCAGGGGCAGCACGTCCTCCACGCAGGCGCCGCAGCGGTCCACCGCCATCACCTCGCACTTTTGCTCCGCCAGCGCCCGGCAGAGGTGGTGGCCAAAGGAGCCCATGCCGATAATCAGAAAGGATTTCATAGTCCGGAACCTCCCGCTCTCCATAAAATCAACGTCCGCCGCCTAGGCGCTGTTTGGGTGTGTTAACATTTTTCAAACAAGCCCTAGTCCGTAATCACCGGCGAGGCGCCCTCCGCCCGCCGGATCCAGTCCAGCAGGGCCCGGCGCAGCTCCCCCTTCACCTGGGCGTAGGCCGGGTCGGACACCACGTTGTACAGCTGCCAGGGATCTTGCTCCAGGTCGTAGAGGAAGTCGTCGGCGTACCGGTCCGCCGACGGGGCCTCGAAGCCGTTTACGCCGGGGGCATAGACGGAGTAGGTGTACCGCTCCGTGCGCACGCACCGGCCCACCCGGCTCTCCGAGATCTGGGCAAAGACCCGGTTTGCCCTATTATGGTCCTTTTTCTCCGCCACGTCAAGGAGATTTTCTCCGATCATGGCGCCGCCCACGTCCACCCCCGCCAGGGCCAGGATGGTCTTGGGCAGACTCTCGGTGCTCACCAGGTCCTCCACCACACGGCCTCCCCGGAAGGGCCCCCCCGCGATCACCAGGGGCACCCGGAGGCAGGCGTCGTGACAGGAGCGCTTGTAGTCGTCGCCGCCGCAGAGGTGGCTGTCCCGGTTCCTGGTCTTGAAGTGGGAGCCGTGGTCCGAGGCGAAGAGGATCGCCGTGTCCTCATAGAGCCCCCGCTCCTTCAGCTTTTCCACCAGCCGGCCCAGGTTCTCGTCCAGGCTGGCGCACTGGCCCAGATAGTCCGGGTACTCCTCCGCCGCGTTGCCCCCCAGAGCCTCCAGGTCCCCCGGCAAAACAAAGTCCTTGAACCGCTCCCGGGAGCCCGCCGGCCCCTCGTAGTGCCCCCGGTCGTTCTGGTGGTGGGGCTCAATGTGGGAGACGGTGAGGAAGAAGGGCTTTTTCCCGTCGTACCCGTCCAAAAACTCCAGGGCCATGTCGGTGATGCAGTCCGCCCGGTAGCCCTTGAAGTCCACCCGCCGGTTGTTCTCGTCAAACACATAGCCGTCGTAGCCGTGGGAGGTGAACTCCAGTACATCCGCCGCCCGCCAGTAGCCGGTGTAGCCCCCCCGGAATTCCCGGGGGATGGCGGTGGCGGTGTGGTCCACCGCCAGCCGGTCCGGCCCGTCGTCGCTGGCCAGGTGCCACTTGCCCACATAGGCGGTCTCGTACCCCGCCTCCTCCATATAGTCCGCCAGGGTCTTGACTCCCCTGGGCAGCATGACGCCGTTGCGGAAGCACCCCGTTTCCGTGGGATACCGCCCGGTCTGGAACAGGGCCCGGCAGGGGCCGCACACCGGCTGGGGGGTAAAGGCGCTGTGGAATCTGACCCCCTCCCCGGCCAGCCGGTCCAGGTTGGGCGTCACGTCCAGGCTCTGACCGTAGCAGCCGCAGGTGTCCCAGCGCTGCTGGTCCGTAAAAAAGAAAAGGATGTTCATAGGCCGGTCCCTCCTTTTTGGAGGCTGCTTTTTCTACAGCCTGAAGCGAAACGAAGTTTCGCGCAAAAAATTTTTCTTTTTGATACTTTTCCTTTTTTCAAAAAGAAAAAGTATGTATGCCGTATATATGCATCAGCTCCGCAGCAGCAGGCCCCAGAGGCCGAAGGCCAGCAGCTGGGCGGGGTAGAGGACGTAGAACAGGCGGCGGTCCGTCTTGCCCTTGCTCCCGTCGTACCAGTGGACCAGGAGCACGCCGAAGGGGGCCGGGAACTGGGGCAGGGTCAGCGCCGCGCCGGCCAGGGCGGCCAGGGTCCGCCTGTTCCCGGCAAAGTGGAACAGCGCCGTCAGCAGCACCAGCGACGGCCCCAGCTGGACCCGCAGCAGCAGCGGCCAGGCTACCGCCGCCAGCACCACCACCGCGCTGAACCCCGCCGCGGCGGCTTTGGAGGAAAATTTCCACTGCCGGAGGATGGCCAGCATCACCGCCGCCACCACTAGGGCCCACACCGGGTTCTGCACGCTGAAATCCAGCAGCTTCCCGTTCATGGCAAAGTCGTAGGGGATCTCGGACACCAGGGCGCAGAGGGCCAGGCGCAGAATGTAGCGCTTCACGCTGGAAGTGTGCCGGAAGCCCTCGCAGAGCAGCTTGGCGTAGAGGGGGATCGCCAGCGTGGCGATGAGGGAGCAGAATACGGCGGCGGTAGCCCAGCTGATCATGCCGCTGCCGGGCTTCATGGCCTCGTAGAGCTCCTGGGTGGAGGCATAGCTGTCCAGGGCCATCACGCCCCGCTGGAGCACCGCGATGCTGAAGCTGCTCAGGCACAGGCACACAAACCCCACCCACTTCAGCTCGCTCCCCGACCAGTTGACCAGATTGATGCCGGGCCTGCGGCCAATACGCCTTTCCGTCATCCTCGCTCCTCCTTTTTCCTCTGCTCCGCCCAGGCCAGCAGCTCCGGCGTCTTGGACCAGTAGGTCACGCCCCAGTGCTGGAAGTCCCAGCGCTCCTGGTAGCTGTTGCACTCATAGTCCACGTAGTAGAGCACGCCCTGCCAGGGGATGAAATTGGTGGGAAAGTAGTCGATATTCAGTCCGGCGGCGTAGAGCCTCCGGCACAGCGCCTCCAGCTGCTCCAGACAGAAGGGGGGCAGCTGGTCCGCCAGCACCAGGTCGCAGGCCGTGGGGCCGGGGATGTAGGTCTTAATAAGCCGCTCCGCCTCCCGGTCCGCCGCCAGCAGCTCCGGCATGGGGACCTCCAGGGCCCGCAGCCGCTCATAGTCCCCCAGCTCCGCGGCCAGCTTGTCGCCGAACTGGTAGTAGCCGCACTTTTCGTGGTGGATCTGCTTGACCACCACCTGGCCCAGGGGGCCCTCCGCCAGGTAGGAGTAGCCCCCCTTCCCCTTGCCCAGCAGGCGCAGGATCCGATAGTCCGCGCCGTTGACGGCGATGCTCCGTCCCCCGCTCATGGGAAATCCCGGATCACGGACAGCGCCGGCAGGGCGTTTCCGTCGAAGTCGAAGAGGGCCTGGTTGGCCCACTCGTTGCCGCCGGGGCCCTTTTCCCGGACGTACTCCCAGCCGGACCGCCTCGCCCAGCCGGACCCGGGCACGGGGAGCCACGCCGGCTCCCACCAGAAGAAGCCCCGCCCCCGGCCCTCCGGCACCCTCCGGATGGCCTCCAGCAGGTCGGAGGTGAAGTCCGCCTGCCCCTGGGGCGTCATGGGGTAGTCGATCTTCTCCACCAGCTCCGGCCGGGTGGCCGCGCCCTTGCGCTCCGGCGCCGCCAGCCCCTCCCGGGCGGCGTAGTCGTCCATGGTGAAGCCCATGCTGGTCTCCACCACAATGAGGTCCCGCCCGTAGCGGACCGCAAGGTCGTCCATGTTGGCGGAGAGGTCCGCCAGGCTCCCGTGCCAGAAGGGGTAGTAGCTCAGCCCGATCACGTCGCAGTCACCCCCCAGGCCGAAGTAGTGGTCAAACCACTCCCGGTACATGGGATTGTTGCCGCCGTTGTCCAGGTGGACCATCACCCGGGCCTTGGGAGCCTCCTCCCGCACCGCCTGGACCCCCGCCGTCACATAGCGGCAGATGGTCCCCCAGTTGGGCGTTTTCCCCGTGGGCCACAGCAGGCCGTTTGTCACCTCGTTGCCCACCTGCACCATCCCCGGCTCCACCCCCGCCGCCCGGCAGGCGCACAGCACGTCCCGGGTGTAGCGGTACACCGCCGCCTCCAGACCCGCCTCGTCCAGACCCCGCCAGGCCTTGGGTACCGTCTGCTTGCCAGGGTCCGCCCAGAAGTCGGAGTAGTGGAGGTCCAGCAGCCACGCCAAACCCGCCTTTTTCGCCCGGCGGGCCAGCTCCAGCACTACCGCCAAATCGCACACACCCCCGCCGTAGTCCTCCCCCGCCCCGTCGTAGGGGTCGTTCCACAGCCGCAGCCGCACCCAGTTGGCCCCGTGCCGCCCCAGAATCGCCAGCGCGTCACCTGAACCCCCGGCGTCCCGAAACCGTCCGCCGCACCGCTCTGCCTCCAGAAGGGAGGAAACATCAAAACCCTTGATAAATTCCATAAAAACCTCGCTGTAGGTTGTTCATTCTTTTTCTTGAAAGAAAAAGAATCAAAAAGAACTTTGTTCGCAAAGCTGCCGCTTTGCTCAATGTTTTGGGACGCTGTTCGGGCGCGTTAACATTTTTCAAAGAGGCCCGGAAAGCTCCCCCAGCAGTATACCATAAACCCAATAGCGAAACGATAGTTTCGCGCAAAAAAGTTTTTCTTTTTGATACTTTTTCTTTGTTCACAAAGAAAAAGTATGTATGCCCCCGCGAAAAGGCGCCGTCCGACGTGGGGCGGCGCCTTTTCGCAGGTTAAAATTTCTCAAACTCGTCCATGCCGAAGCGCTTGGTGAGGAACCGGTAGCGGAAGCGGGCCATTTGGTTCTTCTCCAGCACGTCCCGCTCCGTGCCGGTATACTGGCAGCGGATGCAGTAGTACTCCTTCTTATCCGGGTCGTAGAACATGTCGATGTCCAAATCCCGCATGAAGCAGGAGGGGCAGCGGTAGTTCAGCCGGCCCTTTCCAGCCTGAGCCATGTGGTGAACACCTCCTTCTCCTTCAAAGTCCCGGTGTACCCCAGGGTGAACATGGGGCTGAAGGCGTAGCCCTCCTTATAGTACCCGGCCCTGTCCCGGCCCTGGCAGGTCAGGGACACCCGGGTCTTGATGGGGGGCAGCACGCAGGAGACCCCGTCCGCCTCCGGCAGGGCGAACTCCCGGCACTTATAGGCGTAGGCCAGGGGGTGCTCCTCATCGCCCCGGCGGGCGCTCAGGGTGAGGCCGGTCATATCCTCCGGGTACTCGGTGGTGCCGTAGCAGGCCACCATATACTCGTTGATGGTGAGCTGGGCATCCGGGTCGCTCATCTCCAGGATATGGCGGTCGATCTGGATGGCGCTGGAGCCCTCCCGGAAGGTGAGGACCGTCTGGAGCTTCACGGTGAGGTCGGAGAACACCGCCTCCACCGGGTCCAGGGTCAGCCGCCGGCAGTCCCCCTCCTGGGAGAAGTGGGCGTGGGTGCGGCAGAGGCAGAGGTCCACCTCCTCGCCGTTGTGGCAGAGCTTGGCGGAGCGGACGGTACCCTCCCCGGCGTAGTGGGTGAAGTAGCCCGCCCGGTACTTCTCCTGGATGAGGTAGGGGTAGCCCGCCTCCTGGACGTGGGGGGTGCCGATGCCGATGTCCCACTCCAGCTTGGCCGCGTAGGGCCGCAGATCCACGATGGCCCCGCCCTGGTCCATGTTCACGCAGGCGCGCATGTAGGGGTCGCAGTACCAGAAGAGCTGCTTGTCGCTGCCGTAGATGATATCCCGCCAGAGGGCGCACTCCGGCTCCGTGTAGTGCTTTTTCTGCCGGTAGTAGTCCGCAAACTCCGCCATGGTCATGTCGGTGAGCTTGCCCTCCTTCTTCAGCTGGCCGTAGTAGGCACAGCCGTCGTCGTAGCTGGCCTTCAGCAGCTCATAGGGGGCCTCCCACCGGCCCATCTTGTTCATCCAGCCGGGGCCCACAAACTGCATGTTGTAGGCGTAGCCGCTGTTGAACCGGGCCTGGTAGCGGTACTGGTCGATGAGGTTGTAGAGATAGGGGTAGCTCTGGCCGGAGTAGCTGCCGTCGGGGTTGAACTGCCCCGGGGTGTACAGCATCCCCCGCAGCACGTTCTGGGGGTGGGTGCCGAAGTTGGAGCCGTTGCCGTCGTAGCAGGCCATCAGGTCCCGGCTCAGGTGGGGAATGGCCACAATGCCGCTGTCCTCGGCGGCGCTGGCCGCCGGGGCGTGGGTGTTGACCTTGGAGGGAATCCAGGGGGCCCAGGGTCCGCCATCCATGAAGGTGTACCAGGAGTTGTTGCAGGTGTGGTAGGCCTTGGGGCCCTCCTCCCAGCAGGTGGCTACCGCGCACTTGACCGAGGGGTACTTCTCCTTGATATAGCCGATGAGGGCCGCGTCCATGTAATAGCTGCCCGTGGACTGGGGATAGAACCCGAAGCAGTCGTGGAACTTGCCGAATACGTCGTCCACCACGCTTCGCTTCATCTCCATGTCGAACATCCAGATGCAGAAATCCTTGGTCTTGTACTTCTCCCGGAACTCCTTGCAGGGCAGGCCCAGCAGGCTCAGGGCAATCTCGTCGCCGTAGCGCTGGTGGTCCGCCTTGGCCAGAGCCACCGCCTCCGCGTTGAAGAGACTGGCGTAGGTCATCTGGATCGTGGTCTTGAGGCCGTTGCGGTGGGCCGCCTCCTGCTGGAGCTTGAAGATGTCCAGGCTCTCCGTCAAAAGCGCCTTGCGCCCCAGATCCTCCGCCTTCCCTTGCCCCGTCACTTTTTCGGCGTACTCCGGCACCAGCTCCGGCCGGTGAATGATGTTGAGAATAAATTGTTCTTCCATATGCTATTCCTTTCAGGCATACATACTTTTTCTTGAAAGAAAAAGTATCAAAAAGAACTTTATTCGCAAAGCTGCCGCTTTGCTCTCCTATTTTTTATGATAGAGCCATTGTTATACTCAAAAACATAAGCAAAACGAAGTTTTGCGCCAAAACGTTTTTCTTTTGCCGCAGCGTTAAGAAAATGTGCCGGCGGCACATTTTTAGCGTAGGCCGAGCGGCTGTGCCGCGAGGCGGCACCATCTTGATGGCGGAAATCAACATATTCGCACACAAAGAAAAATATGTGCGCCTCCTGCGTCAGCCCTTGACGGCGCCGTTGGTGATGCCCTCCACGTAGAACTTCTGCATGATGATATACAGGATGGAGATGGGGATGCTGACCAGGACGCCGCCGCAGCAGAACTGGGTGAAGTAGGTATTGATGAGGCTCCTATCCAGCATCCGGTAGAGGCCCACGGCCACGGTATAGTTTTCGGAGATGCCGGCGTTGAGGATCATCTTGGAGTAGACGAAGTCCATCCAGGGGGTGAGGAAGCTGCTGATGACGGTATAGACGATAATGGGCTTGCTCATAGGGAGGACCACATTGAGGAAAATCAGGGCCTCGTTGCATCCGTCCAGCCGGGCGGCCTCGCACAGGGAGCGGGGCACGGTGTCGAAGAAGCCCTTGGCGATGAGGTAGCCCAGGCCGGAGGAGGCGGAGTAGACCAGGATCAGGCCGATGTGGCTGTTGGTGAGGTTGAAGGTCTTGAGGGTGAAGTACACGGCGATCATGGCCAGCATGCCGGGGAACAGGTTTAATATAACCGCGATGTTCATGAGGGGCTTGCGCATCTTGAAGCGCATCACCGACGTGGCGTAGGCCACCATGAGCACGAAGAAGGTGGACACCAGGCAGGTAATGCAGGCGATCTTGAAGGTGTTCAGGAACCAGGTCCCGAACTGGTTGACGGTATCGGACTGGAGGAGCTTGGCGTAGTGGACGGCGCTCCACGCCCTGGGGAGGAAGGTGCTGGTGTTCATGCCGGAGTCGGCGCTGAAGGAGGTACACACCAGCCACACGATGGGGATGAGCCAGAAGAGCGCCAGGAACGCGATCAGCAGGTTGAACAGGACCTTGCGGACAACTTTTTTGCTGCTCATTGATATCCCTCCTCCTTGTCGCCGCGAATCATGAAGTTAAAGGCGATCAGGGTGAACACGGCGCAGATGACAAAGATCATGATGCCGATCACCGACGCCATCTTGTAGTTGTAGTAGTCCTGGGTCAGGGTGAAGAGCCACGTGGTCAGCAGGTCCACCTCCCGGGCCTGTGCGTTGGCCATGGCCTGGTTGGTGGTGGTGAACACGTCCTGAGTGAGCAGGTAGATGACGTTGAAATTGTTGATGTTCTTCACAAAGTCCGTCACCAGCGCCGGGCCGGTAACGAAGAGCATGTAGGGCATGGTGATATGCCGGAAGGTCTGGTAGGGGTTGGCTCCGTCGATCCGGGCGCTCTCCAGCTGGTCGCCGGGCAGGTTCATGAGCACGCCGGTGGCGATGAGCATCTGGTAGGGCACGCCGATCCAGATATTGATGAGGATAATCATCACATGGGCCCAGCCGTTGGCGGAGAGGAAGGGGATGTAGCTGGTGGAGATGAGGCCAATGTCCCGCAGAAAGCCGGTCAGGCCGATGTCGGCGCAGATGGTGTTCATAATGCCGCCGTTGGAGAAAAAGTTGCGCATCAGCAGCAGGGAGACAAACTGGGGCACCGCGATGGTGACCATAAAGAGGGTCCGCCACAGCTTGGGCCACTTGACCATCTTGCTGTTGAGCAGCAGGCTCATGAAGATGCCGCCGATGTAGGTGGTAAGAGTGGAGAAGAGGGCCCACACCAATGTCCACCCCAGCACCCGCGCGAAGGCGTAGCCGAAGTTGGCCGTGACGCCGCCGCCGAACAGGGAGATGAAGTTGTTCAGGCCCACCCAGGAGAACAGGTTGGTGGGGGGCATGTGCTGCTGGTCGTAGTTGGTGAAGGCCACCAGGATCAGCAGCAGGATGGGGATGATGGTGAAAACCACCACGCCCAGCACCGGCAGGCTCAGCAGGGTGACGTGGAACTTCTCGTCCAGATAGGTGCGCAGGTCCTCCGGGAAGGAGTTGACATGCCGGCCCGCCTCCGCCTGGAGCTGGAGCCGGTAGACGTTGACCACGTTGCGCATCCACACCACAATGGCCGCCGCCCAGACCACAAAGCTGAACAGGGAGAACAGCAGGATCAGGAAGGAGTTGTCGTAGTCGTTCCACTCCGACTTCATGGTGGCCATATTGAACACCTGCTCCGCCTGGACCGTGCCCAGAGTGCCGAACTTGGGCACATACTGCATGGCGAAGAGGAAGGTGAAGGCGATGACGCCCGCCTCCAGGGCGGTCATGATGAGGGCCTTGACGAACTGCTTGCGCCGGGCGTAGCCCGCGCCCCACCAGAGCAGGGTCAGCTTCACAGCCCAGTCGCCCTTGGCCACGGCGGTGCCGAAATTGGAGAAGAATCCGCTGATGCCGGATTTTTCGCTCAGATGATCTTCCATAGTGGGCTCCCTTTCTCTCAAAAATTAGGGGCCCATACGCCCACAGCGTATGGGCCCAAGGCGGCCGTTGGGACGCGGGGCGTCCCAACGGCTGTCCTATAGCCGAAGCGGGAATCAGCCGACGGGGGCGGTGATGCCCTCCACCAGGCTGTCCAGGGCCGCCTGGATGGATGCGTCGTCAGAGGCGATGGTGCCCTGAGCGATCTGCTCGCCAAAGGACTTGGCGGGATCCCAGTACTTGCCGCCCACGGACTGGACCACGCCGTAGGCGTCCTGGGCCGCGGAGGCGGCGATGGCCACGTTGGCCTCCACGGCGGGATCGGCGGCGGCGTTGATGTTGGAGGGAGCCTGCTGGCGGGCGTTGAAGCGGGCCACCTGGGACTCCTCGTTGGTCAGGAACTCAGCCAGCAGCACGGCCCAGCCGGAGTTCTTGGCGTAGGCGTTGACGCCGATGAGCTTGCCGCCGGAGAAGCAGCCCATCTGGACCTGCTGGCCGGCACAGGTGAAGGTGGGCAGCTTGGCGGCGGCGTAGCCGTCGCCGAAGGCCTTCTGAGCGGCCTCGGCGTCCCAGGTGCCGCTGATAACGGCGCAGACGTTGCCGGCGTTGATCTGGTTGGAGATGTCGCCGTCAGCGATGGGCAGGAAGCCGGGGTTGGCGGCGATGGCCTGCATCCCCTGGACCACCTGCACACCGGTGATGCCCTTGGAGGAGGTGCCGTTCCAGTCCACGACGGTGGACCCGTCGGCGTTGAGGGCGGTGGTAAAGCCGGCGCCCAGGAAGAAGGAGGCGTTGTACCAGCCGGAGTTCAGGGTCATGCCCATCTTGCTGCCGGCGGCGTTGGCGGCCTCCAGCAGGCCGTCCCAGGTCTGGGCCTGCTCGTCGGTGACGCGGGTGGAGTCGTAGTACAGGAAGTAGTTGTTGCCGCCGCCCATGGGGAAGGCGTAGAGGGTGTCGTTGCGGGTGGCCAGGGCCACGGTGGCGGCGCTGTTGGCGCTCTTGATGTCCTCAAGGGACTTGCCGGCGTAGTTCTGGAGCACCGCGTCCATATCGCCGCTGATGGGCAGCAGGGCCCCGGCGGCGATCAGGTCGTCGATCTGGTCATTGGCAAAGGCGAACACGTCCGCCGCGGCCTCGATGTCGGTGAGGATGGTGTCCTTGGCGGTGGACTCGCTCTCCACGCCGATCTTGATATCAAAGGTCTGGTCGCTGTAGGCGGCCTTGAACTTTTCCACCAGATCCACCAGCAGGGCCTGGTCCTCCTCCGCGCCCCACAGGGTCAGAGAGATGGTCTCACCAGCGGCTCCTCCGCTGGTGTCCGGGTCCTGGGACCCGGCGCCGCTCTGGTCATTCTGGCTGTTCTGGGCGTCGCCGCCGGAGCTGCCGGAATTGCCGGAGTTGTTTCCGCTGCCGCCGCAGGCCACCAGGGCCAGCGCCATGACGGCAGCCAGAACAAGTGCAAGAATCTTCTTCATTTTCATGGTCAGTTCCTCCTGTATTTTTTGCCGGGACAGATCGCGCAACAAAATCCGACATTTTGCGCATCTGTTGAGGCATTCTTAGCATACACTTTTCCGCACTTCCTGTCAATTGTCTGTTTTTCACGGAATTTGCAGCCGATTTTTAGTTGAAACGACAACAGCCGGATGTTGCGCATTTTGCGCAGCATCCGGCTCTGTTCTCATCTAGGTGGATTCCCGAAGCACCACCTGAAACCCCTGCACCTGCCGGGGGACGACCTCCCTGCCGGACATGGCGTCCAGCAGCAGCCGGCAGGCGGCGGTCCCCAGGGCCTCCGCGTCAAACTGCACGGCGGTGACGGTGGGGGTGGTGTCCAGCAGGATCTCGCTGTCATAGAGGCTGGCCAGCCGGATGTCCCCGGGGACGCAGACGCCCCGCTGCCGCAGATCCTTGAGCAGGTCAAAGGCCAGGCTGTCGTCCCCGCAGAGGATGCACTCCGGCCTCCGCTCCAGAACGGCGGCCAGGGCGTCCAGACGCTTCTCCGGCGTCTCCACGTCGGAAAACACCAGCTCTGGCGCGGGCGGCACGCCGTACTCCTTCAGCGCCTGGTGGAAGCCCAGGAGCCGGTCCACGTTGACCGTGTAGTTGATGCGCCCGCTGAGATAGGCGATGCGCCGCACGCCCGTCTGGAGCAGGTGCCGGGTCAGGGCTCTGGCCGCACCCACCTGGTCGTTGTCCACCTGGAGGGCCCTCTCGTCCGCCAGGCGGCCGATGGCCGCGTAGGGGACGCCGTGCTGCCGTACCAGCTCCAGGCAGGGATCCACCACCATGGTCCGGGAGAGGATGACCCCGTCCACCTTCCGGGCGGCCAGCTGGCGCTGGAGCTGCTCGGTGCTGCGCTCGTCGGCATAGCACAGCAGCACGTCGTACCCCCGCTGCGCGGCCATCCGGCAGATCCCTCCCATGCACTTGCGCAGGAAGGGCAGGTCCAGGCGCACAAAGTGGGAGGGAATCACCAGCGCCAGATTGCTGGTGGCCTGGCGGGCGGGCTGGCTGCCGGCGCCCCGGCCCGAGCGGCTTACATAGTCCCGCACCCGCGCCGTGGTCTCCGGGCTGACCCGGCCCTTGCCGCTGAGGGCCCGGGACACGGTGGTTTTGGAGACGCCCAGCTCCCGGGCCACCTCCTCCAGCTTCAGTTTGTTCTGCTCCATAGGCCCTCCGGGGGAGGCAGGCCTCCCCTTTGCGCTCGATTTCCCCTCGCGCGGCCTCCGCCGCGGAAGAAGCGGCGCAAAAGTTGCGCTGTCCTTAGCATACAGCCCCGGGAGCCCTTTGTCAAGGAGAGGATTTCGCGCGCATCGTTCCCCTTCGTACTGCCGGGGGTCAGTCCTCCTTTGGCGGGAACAGCCCGTCAAAGGTAATGGCGTTCTCCTCCACAAAGCTGCGCAGCCACAGCTGGAGAGACGCATAGCTGTCATCGCTCTCCTCCGCGCTGGTAAATTCCGTGATCCCCAGCATTTTGAGGGTGGCCCACATGGTTTTTTCCAGGCCCTTGCAGTCCGGGGAGGCCATAATTTTGTGCAGGCAGTCCAGCTCTCGGAGGTACTTCTCCGCCGGATCCTCCCCATCGGCGCGGATCCCGTCCCGCTGGGGCTCGCCGCCGGCGGCGGAGGCGGGCTGCTCCGCCGCGTCCCCGCCGCCGTCCCCTTCAGGCGGGGCCTGGGAGTCCGCCTCCTCGCCGTTTTCCCCATCGAGAGGCTCCGGCTCCGTGGCCGTCTCCCGGCCAGGCGAACCGGCGTCCTCCGGCGCGGGATCGGAGGAGTCCTCCTCCCGGTCGGAACCGGCGTCCGGGGACTCCCCATTCAGGTCCGGCCCATCGCCGTCTGAGGGCGGCTCTTCGCTGTCCTCCAGGAAGGACGGCGCGTCCCCGCAGAGGACCCGGTAGAGAAAGGCCAGGTGCAGCACGCGGCTGTGGGCGTCCTTTGGCGGCGTGAACAGGTAGGAGAGGGCGATGTCGTAGTTGAGGTATCCCATCTGCAAAATACCCGCGTTCTTCCCGAACAGGTAGATGCTCTTAAACAGGAGCAGCCCGGAGAAGAAGGCCAGCAGATCGATCAGCAGGCAGATTATCAGGACGAATACGGCGATGGGGGCGGTGGTGTAGAGCTCGTTGATCTCCTCCCGGACGGGGTTCATGCCCAGATGCCCCTGGAGCAGGGCGTCGCAGCTGATCTGGAACTCAAGACGGGCGATTCCCATGGCGTAGTTTCTGTAGCGCTGCACCTCATACGCCGGGCCCTTCTCCGTCTTGCCGGACTGATCGCTCTGCAAAAGGCTGTCCAGAGCCAGCGCCCGGTCGATGTAGGCTGAGAGCTTTTGGTACTCCGGCAGGGCGGTTTTCCCGTCTGCGCCGTCCTCCGGCTCCTCCCCGGCGTCCCCGCCGTCCAGACAGGACTGGGCAATGCCGGGCAGCGCCGGCATGGAGACCCTCTGGTCCGAAGCCGGCCGTCCGCCGCCGCCCCGGGCGGATCCGATCTGGCTGAGAGCGTCCTGATACAGCGCCGCGATGTTGGCCCGGATGCCGTCCAGCTGCCGGTTCCGGTCCAGGTCCTCATAGAATTCATCGCTGATGGTCCTGTTGTCGGAGAGCCGGATCTGGTTCAGGGGGAAGAGGTTTGTGTCCGCAAACGCGGTCAGGGGATTGAACCCCCCGCTCCCGGCGTCCGGCGCGAGGCTGAGCCCCGGCGATACCTCGAAGTTTTGGATCGTATTCTCCATGCGCTCGAACTGGGTGAAGAGCTCCCGCAGAATGGCGTACTTATCCGCCGCATGGACGGGCCGGACGGTCTTGACCACGGAGTAGGACCGGCTGGCGGGGTCCCTATGCCGGCCTTCGGGGAGGGCCCTGCCTCTAGCGTCCGTATGCACGTCCTCCTCACCCGGATACGCATTCAGAGGATTGTCCGGAATCTGCTCCCCGATGGTGATTGCGCTCCCCGCCGCGGGGGTGTTTTTGGAGGGGAGCCCGTCCAGGTAGACGGTGAGGCAGGTGGTCCAGTAGGAGGGCTGGGGGTTCACCGCCCAGTAGTGGGCGTACTCCTCCACGACGATCTCCGCCTGGCTGCCAATGTTGTCAGAGAGAGCTCTCCCTTTTGCAGGAGCTGGCACAGACTGGCCAGTATCGTAACGCCGGCGGCAATCAGCGCCAGATTCAACACAACCGCCAGCGCGCCGGAAAGAAAGCCGGCGGCAATGCGGGGGGTAAAAATGCGAGAAGCAGGGTTCCAATCTCCACGCGGATCAACCTCCTCCTGTATAACCGCGCCTCTGTCCGGCCGCTTTCGACAGCGGCGCCGCGTAGGAATCCCTTGCGTTTTCTCTGAATTTTAGATGTATCTCTCCCTCAATATATAGTAATATAGCACAATTTCCCATTTTTTGTAATACGCTCCCTGCCCGGAAATCCGCCTGCCTCATAAAATAGGAGCATCGGGTATGTTATGGGGAGCGGGCCGATGGGGGCATCGGCCCCTACAGCGGCGGCGCTTTCGTAGGGGCCGGCGTCCTCGCCGGCCACCGCGTTGACTGGCAGCGGATTTCTGGCGTGGTTCTTTCACTTCACAAATTGCTATTTGCGAAAATTTATAGTATACTGGCCTTGAAACATACGCCAACCGGGAGGAGCCGCCCATGCCCACATTAGACTGGATTGGAAAAGCAAAGGTCGTCAGCCACCACCAGGAGGTTCCCTTCCGGGTGCTGGAGAAGCAATATACCTGCGGCGGGGACAGCGGCGAAAATAGGATCATCCACGGGGACAACCTGGAGGCCCTGAAGGCCCTGCTGCCCCGGTACGCGGGGCGGGTGGACTGCATCTACATCGACCCGCCCTACAACACGGGCAACGAGAGCTGGGTCTATAACGACAGCGTCAACGACCCGAAAATCAAACAGTGGCTGGGCGAGGTGGTGGGCAGGGAGGGGGAGGACCTCTCCCGCCATGACAAGTGGCTGTGCATGATGTATCCCCGCCTGCGGCTGCTGCAAAAGCTGCTGGCGGAGGACGGGGCTATTTTTATCAGCATTGACGACAATGAGCTCTACAACCTGAAGCTGATCTGCGACGAAATTTTTGGGGCAAATTGCTTTGTATCCAACGTATCCTGGCAGCGGACCTACTCTACCCGCAACGACTCCAGGGGAATCGTCAGCGAGGTGGAGCACATCCTCGTATACGGCAAAAGGCCGGGATGGAATCCCAATAAGCTGCCCCGGACGGACCGCATGAACGCCAAATATAAAAATCCGGACAAGGACCCTCTGGGGGATTGGCGGCCTGATAATGCCTATGCTGCTGGCGCGAATACACATCAAGGGATGGTCTATGCGATTCAGCACCCGTTTACCGGGAAACTGCTCTACCCAAGCGGCGGATCCCATTGGCGCTATCAGCAGGATGAAATGCTGTCCATCCTGTGCGGCTGGTGCGCCTACGAGCTCCGCGAGCTGGATGACACCCATGAGCGGGCGGCTATTTGCGGCGTCGCGGACGGCGCTGTACGCCCAGGGGTGAAAGCCATCATGTTGGCGGAGCCCTTTGAAGCAGCGCGAGAAAAGGCGGCGGCTGTACTGAAAAAGGGGCCTTGGCCCCGTTTCTTCTTCTCAAAAGGCGGAATGGGGAGTATCGCAAGAAAAACTTATCTGGGTAATGTGGGGGGAACTCCCCCAACGAATCTATGGCAGTATTCCGACGTAGGACACACCGACGAGGCGGCAAAGACACTCAAAGCTATATTTGAGGGCAATGCTGCCTTTGACACGCCCAAGCCTCCCCGCCTGATTGAGCGTATTTTACAGATTGCCGGAGATAAGGATACGCTGATTCTGGACTCCTTCGCCGGCTCCGGCACCACGGCCCACGCGGTCCTCAACATGAACAAGGCCGACGGCGGGAACCGCAGGTTTATTCTCATCGAGATGGAGGACTACGCCGAGCGCATCACCGCCGGACGGGTCAAGCGGGTCATCGACGGCTACGGGGAGGGGAAAGGCGCGGTGGAGGGGACCGGCGGCGGCTTCTCCTATTATGAGCTGGGCCAGCCGCTGCTGCTGGGGGACTGCCTCAACGAGGCCGTTGGGACCGAGAAGATTCGGGAGTACATCTGGTTTATGGAGACCAGGACTCCCTACGTCCCCCCCGCTGGGGGGCATCCCTACTGCCTCGGCCAACACGGCGGGGCCGGCTACTATTTCTGCTATGAGAGGGACGCGGTCACGGTGCTGGACTACGCCTTTCTCTCCACCCTCAAGGAGGAGGCGGACGCCATGGTGATCTATGCCGACCGCTGCACCATCAGCGCGGACCAGCTGGCGCGGATGGGAATCGTGTTCAAGAAGATCCCCCGGGACATTGCCAGGCTGTAGAAAGCTATAAAAGAGGGGCTGTCAGGCGCGCCGCCTGACAGCCCCTCGCTATTGTCCGCTACTCCCCGGCGGGGCCGGACTCCACATCCAGGAAATAGAAGATCCGCCCGGCCCTGCTGTTGACGTACCACATCACCCGGCTGCCGACCACAGCCGGCTGGCAGTCGTAGGAGAGGCGGGCGCGCTCCAGCGTCCGCACGCCCGTGAGCGCCTGGCCGGAGCCGTTGACCTCCACCCAGCGCACGCCCTCGTCCCGGACGCCGTAGTAGCCGGCCTCCGTCTCATAGTAGGAAAACTCCTCCCACAGCACCAGGAAGCGGTCCTCCTCCAGCTTTACAAGGTAGGGGGTGCTGCCCAGCTTGCCCTGCCCCACGTAGTCCGTCAGCCGGACCTGCTCCACCTGAGTCCCGCCGTCTCTGGGGCAGACCAGCAGCACCACGTCCCGCTCCTCCGGCGAGAGCCCCTCCAGGGTGTAGTCCGTATAGGCCTCCACCAGCTGGTGGTCCACCGTGTTGATGGCCGTCAGATAGCTGTCCCCGGACACCTCGAAGCCGCCCACCGTGACTCCGGTGCAGCTGGCTCCGGCGTCCCCCGGAAGCCGCAGCAGCTCCACGGAGGTGTACTGCCTCCCGTCGTACTGGTAGAGAATGACGCTCCTCGGGTCCGCGTCCCCCTGGTCCACCAGGACGTGCTCCCCGCCGCTGTACTGGACAAACTGGTTCAGGGACCGGCTCACATATCCCCCCTGGAGGGGGCCTAGGTCGTTTTCCACCGCCATGGCCTCCGTATCCAGCACCAGCGTCAGCTGGGCCGCCTCCGCGTCCCAGCCGCCGGCCGCGTAGAGCGCCCGGGAGGTGTGGACTACCAGCTCGTTTCCGTTTTCGCACATGCGCAGAGTCCCGGTATCAAAGGGGCGCAGCACCGCGCTCTCGCCGCCGGTGACAGAGGCCGCTCCCAGCCGCTGGAAGTCCTGGTCATACTTTACGATGCGGATGACCTCCTTGCCGCTGTCCTCCTCCGTGTTGTTGCTGCCAAAGGCGATGTAGCAGAAGCTCTCCCCCGGATAGAAGCCGCCGAAGAGATCCAGCTCCATGGGGATCTCCCGGGAGTCCAGCAGGTCATAGGTCTCGGCGCTGTAGGTGTCCACCGTAAGGCGGGGCGCCTCCTCCCCCTCGGAGACGTTGAATACCCGGACCGTCTCCCCCTCCGCCCAGAGGTAGGAGGTGCAGGTCTGGGCCCAGCGCTGGGTGCTCTTCTCCCGGTTCATGGGCTTTATGTCCCCGCCGCCGCTCTCCGCCAGCAGAGCGCCGCCGCCCAGCTCCGTGTAGACGCAGACGCTCCGCTCCTCCTCCAGCCAGCGGACCTCAAAGGACAGCAGATCCCCCAGGTCCCGCAGCTTGTAGTAGCTGCTGCCATTGATGTTGTAGGCCTCCAGCTCCGCCGGCCGGCCGTCAAGCAGGAGCCCCGCCGCAAAGGGCAGGGCGGCGGCGGACTGGGGCAGGCTGCGCTCCTCCCGCTGCCCGGCGTAGTCTCTCCCCGCCGTCAGCTCCACCTGGCGCTCCGCCTGGTTCCACGCCACGTCAAACCGGCAGGAGGTCCCCGCTAGGGCCGCCGCCAGATCCCGGATCCTGAAATAGTTGCTGCCCTCGATATTGTACCCCGCTATCTCCCAGCGCTGGTCGTTAATATAGACGGCGGAGGTGGACGCCGCGGCGGGAACGCTCCCCGGAAGGGCCTCCGCTGCCGCCTGGGATACCGCCAGCAGCAGGACCAGAAAAAGGGCCGCCCCAAGCCTCCCGATTCTTTTCATCGCGCATCTATCCTTTCTCCCGTCCCGCCCGCCGCGAGGACGGGGCGGGGATACCGCTCCTCCGGCGCCCTGGGCCACTGGTCCCATGAAGCGGGCAAAATGGTTTCTATGCCATGTTCTGCGGATAGTATACCATAGATTTCCCCATAACGCAACGCACTTTCCATGGCAGTATCTGGAAATTCTCCCGGTTGGAGGCTGGGCAGAATCCAGGCGGCCGCCGGAGCGTTCTCCCCCTCTTTCACGGATTCTGCCGGATTTCCGGAGAAATTTCAAAAAAGAGCTTGCAAAACGGACTGGGCTGTGGTATATTGAAAGTCGGCTCTGCGGCAAGAGACGCAGAGGGTCCAATTCACGAGGAAAGAGGTGAACGAGAGCAATGAAGGAAGGTATCCATCCCAATTATCAGCAGACTACGATTAAATGCGCCTGCGGTAATGTAATTGAGACAGGTTCCACGAGGAAGGACATTCGCGTGGAAGTCTGCTCGAAGTGTCACCCCTTCTTCACGGGCAAGCAGAAGCTGGTCGATACCGGCGGACGCGTCGCCAAGTTCAACAAGAAGTTTGGGCTGAAGTGATTGCATTACAGCTGTGCCGTACCGCGGTCTGCGGTGCGGCACGGTTTCTTTTTCTCTGAACAGCGTCTAAAATCACAAGCGAAACGGTAGTTTCGCGGAAAAAGTTTTTCTTTTTGATTCTTTTTCTTTGCTCACAAAGGAAAAGAATGAACAACCTGAAAATCGCGAGGTACTATGAGAGAAGACACACTGCAACCCATTGAGAAGCCCCGGGACCGGGCGGTTCTGGCGGGACTGTCCAGCCCCCGGCTGGACAGCCGGGACAACGCCGACGAGGAGACCATGGCCGAGCTGGAGGCCCTGGTGGAGACCGCCGGCGGGGAGGCTGTGGCCTCCGTGCTGCAAAACCGGGCCACGCCGGACCCCCGCACCTTTATCGGGGAGGGGAAGGTATCGGAGATCCGGGATCTGGTCCGCCATGAGGAGGCCACCACAGTGATCTTTGACAACGATCTCTCCCCCTCCCAGCTCCGGGTGCTGACGGAGGAGCTGGGCGTCCAGGTACTGGACCGCAGCGCCCTCATCCTGGACATCTTCGCCCAGCGGGCCAAGACCAGGGAGGGGCGGCTCCAGGTGGAGCTGGCCCAGTACCAGTATCTGCTGCCCCGGCTCACGGGCATGTGGACCCACCTGGAGCGCCAGGCGGGCACCAGCGGCAAAGGCCCCATCGGCTCCAAGGGCCCTGGCGAGACCCAGCTGGAGACGGACCGGCGGCACATCCACCGGAAGATCGACAAGCTGAAGGAGGAGCTGGAGGAGGTCCGCCGGGTCCGGGGCACCCAGCGCCAGCGGCGCATGAAGAACGAGATCCCCGTGACGGCCATCGTGGGCTACACCAACGCCGGCAAGTCCACCCTCCTCAACGCCCTCACCGGGGCGGGCATCCCGGCCAACAACCGCCTCTTCGACACCCTGGATACCACCAGCCGCCTGCTGACCGTGAGCGACACCATGGACGTGGTCCTCAGCGACACGGTGGGGTTCATCCGCAAGCTCCCCCACCAGCTGGTGGACGCCTTCAAGGCCACCCTGGAGGAGCTGGAGTACGCGGATCTGCTGCTCCACGTCATCGACATCTCCAACCCCCTCTGGCAGGAGCAGGCGGAGATTGTGGACCAGCTAATCCGGGAGCTGGGGGCGGAAAAGACGCCCTGCCTCCGGGTGTACAACAAGTCCGACCTCCACTGGGGGGACGTCCGGCCCCACGGCCAGATGGAGGTGAATATCTCCGCCAAGACCGGGGAGGGCCTGCCGGAGCTGCTGGCGGCCATTGACCGGATCCTGGACAGGGGGACTCGGCGGGTGACGGTCCACCTGCCCTACGACAGGGCGGGCCTTCTGGACGCGCTGTACCGGGACGCCAAGGTGGAGTCGGTGGAGTACGCCGGAACCATCGACATCGTGGCCGTGTGCAACCCCAAGGCCATCGGAATTGTGAAGCCCTATATCGAGGGCTGGACGGAGCCCGATCCTTTTTCTTGAGAGCACCGCTTTCGGCGCCAAACGGCTGCCGGTCCAAGCAGCAGGCCTCCAGGGAGACTTTCCTGGAGGCCTGCTGCTGTTTCGCGGCAATATAGTGATACTTTTTCTACAAAGAGGTCTGCAAAGATTTTTTGGACAAATTCTGATAGGTTATAGCTGTTTCTGCTCTGTTTCATTTGCTCTCCGGCACTCTTTGAAAGCAGTGCTTCCACGTGTTCCACGGCTGGCTCCGCAGTCTCCGCCACGCCGGAAGCTCCCGACAGCGGGGACAGCGCCGGCCTGGCAGACAGCCTGAAGATACGGCAGGAGATGGTCCGGCTCATCAACCGGACCCGAAAAGGCAACGGGGTGCCGGAGCTGCCGGTCAACGAGGCCTTAATGAACGCCGCCCAAAGGATACTCACTCCCGCCGCCCATTGGAGGGCCACCGGGGAGCGGATGAGCATGGGCGCATCGGGCGCAGACCCCTACAAATGGGCCGCCGCCGCGCTTATCCAAATCCTCAAAAAAGAAGAATATATGGGCTGGACAGTCCGCAGCAAGACCGCCACGGAAAGCTGCAAATCCAAGAAGCGGGAGTCCACCCCGCAGGAAAACCGGCTGGTTTTCCTGCTGTACATAAAAAAGATGCCGCTGGGTAAGCATTGCGGCGCAAGGGTTTTGGACACGCACCGCCCAGTCAAGCTCTGGATCGTGACCTTCCAGGTCATATCTCCGCGTAAAAAGCGACCACTTTTTTCGATGGCGGGGATCGTCCAGAGTGACATCAAAGCCTTTGCTCCAATCCTCGTCCAATTCTAGGGTCTGTTCACATAGGGCGAAACGCGGGCCTTTTCAGTCAATTTTGCCGTCTGCCGCGTTAAAAAGTTTTGACGTACGACAGTACGCCTGCAAATTTTTGCCTTGCTTACGGCAAAAATTTCCTCAAAAATCCCCTCCTTTCTCTTATGTGAACAGACCCTAGGCGCAGGGACAACGGGAGGGGGCCTGACCTCCCGGTCCGGCCCCCTCTCCGTCCGTCTGCCAACGACAGGCATCAGCTCTTCCCTATGATCTTTCTACCGCACTTGGGACAGGTAATTTCAATCTTGCCCTTGCCCGCCGGCACCCGGCAGATGGTCTTGCAGCCATCGCAGGTAAAATACTTGTGCTCCTTGTCTTGACGGCGCTGTCTGGCTCCGGCGGCCCGGTTTTTCAGCGGGGTCCACCAGCTGAGGAACCGGGCGTTTTCCGCCCGCCGCCTGGCCAGGTTCCGGGAAAAGACGCGAAACAGCACCAGCGCCGCCAGCGCGATGGCCAGCAGGTTCAGGATAACCATGGCCGCCTTGATCCGGGCAAGGACCATTTGCAGCACACAGATGATGAGGTAGACAACCAGCAGCGCCAGGTTCAGCTGGTCGGTACCGTTGCGCCCATACATGAAGCGCGCCATGGCGCTTGTGATCCTGTAAAAGAAATTCCGCATGGAGACGACCTCGATTCCAGATAGGTTTTTCCCCCAGTATAGCGGATAATTGTGAACAAATAAAGAATTTTCAAAATTTATTTCCCACTGTGGGACGGCCCCTCCCGTATTGCCCGGAACACCCGCGGCCTGCTTTCCACCGTGTCAGACCTGTCAGCGCGGCAAGTTGGGTTTGTCAGCTTGCAGGAGAACATCGACACCGCCGCCCCGCAAGGGGGCTAAAGCCTGTTTTAAAACCAGCGATATGCCCAACGGCGAGGGATTTTTTGCCAGGCGAAGCCAATACGATTCCACAACGGCCCCATCGAGGGGCCGTGTGGAATTCAATCGCGCACGGGCGCTCGATGCGCCCATTGCGCGATCTACGCAGACATACTGGATGTATTGCAAGGAAAATTGGCAATGCATGGCGGAAAAGACCCGCTGTTGGGTATGTTGTCGGTTTTCAAACAGACTCTATGCCTTGATACTCCCGGAGGCCCTTGGGGTCAGTCTGGACTCCCTGTTTCTTGTGTCCTGGCTACCGGTTCAACAGGGAAAAACAGCTTGCTTTTTCCTGTCGCGGGCTCAGTATAATCACACACTGCCCCCGCGAGCTTCATCCCTTTTTCAGAAATCGTATGATGTATTACCTCGTCAAATATTTCGCCATATCTGTTTGGTTCAACGTCCACAACAATATAGCTTCGCGCTGGCATAACCCATTTAGTCCATCCTTCAGGCGCGATTGCATCAGCATGGGCTTCAACACCCGCAAGGTATAATCCTCTTGTAAACTGATGCGTCCATGGGCGAAAAGACATACTCTCATCACTCATGGCTCCCCAAAATCCAACATATGACCCGTCTGAGTTTTTCATTCCAAGCGCGGCCACCTCATTAAAATGAGAATTGGCCTCTTGCCATAACTGTTGAACAATATTTTTTCCTGTAGTACACAGACCTTCCTTACCAATAACAGTAACCGTCGGCAAATTTATCACATTTATTTTCATAAGCAATACCCTGCCTCCGGCTATTCATTGTCAGCCGTCCTCGTCAAAGCGCATTTCCACGGTGCTGAAGGTGGTATACTCCGGCGTCCAGCGCAGGGGTACCTTCCCGGTCTCGCCGTGGCGGTTTTTGGCCACAATGCACTCTGCGATGTTCTTATTCTCCGTGTCCTCCCGGTAGTAGTCCTCCCGGTAGAGGAACAGGACAATGTCCGCGTCCTGCTCGATGGCGCCGGAGTCCCGCAGATCGGAGAGCATGGGCCGCTTGTCCTCCCGCTTCTCGTTGGCGCGGGAGAGCTGGCTGAGGCAGATCACCGGCACATTCAGCTCCTTGGCCATAATTTTCAGCATGCGGGAGATGTCGCTGACCGCCTGCTGGCGGTTCTCGCCGGCGTAGCTCTTGCCGCCGGAGGAGCTCATGAGCTGGAGATAGTCCACCACCACCAGGCCCAGATTGTCCAGGCGGCGGCACTTGGCGTTCATGTCCGCGGCGGTGAGCATGGGGTTGTCGTCAATGCGGATGTCGGTCTGCCGCAGGGTGCGGGCGGCCTGGGTCAGCTTGCCCCAGTCGGAGGCGCTCAGCCGCCCGGTGGAGAGCTTGGTCAGCTCCACCAGGGACTCCGAAGCCATCAGACGCACCAGAAGCTGCTCCCGGCTCATCTCCAGGGAGAACACGGCCACGGTCTTTCCCGTCTGCTTGGCCACGTTCAGGGCCATGTTCATGGCCAGGGAGCTCTTGCCCACGCCGGGCCGGGCGGCCAGGAGGATGAGGTCTGAACGGTTGAGGCCGTGGATCTTCTGGTCCACGGCGGAGAAGCCGCTGGGCAGGCCGGGCAGGCCGGTCTTGCCGGAGGCCAGATCGTTAAGCTGGTCCAGAAAAGGCTTGATAAGCTGGGATACCGGCACCAGCTCCTGGGCGCTCCGGCCCCGACGGATGGCGTAGACCTTCTGTTCCGCCGCCTCCAGAATGGACGAGGCCTCCCCCAGTCCCTCCTGGACCAGGGCGGTGATCTCCCCCGCGGCCTTGGCCAGGCCCCGCAGCAGGGCCTTGTCCCGGATAATGCCCACATACTCCATCACATTGGCGCTGGTGGGGGTCAGCTCCATCAGCTGGGCCAGGTAGCTGCGGGTGGTATTTTCGTCGTAGGAGCCGTTTTTCTGCATCTCCTCCGCCACCGTGACGCCGTCGATGGGCTTGGAGTAGCTGAACATGGTGTAGATGGTCTCAAAAACGTCCCGGTTCTGCTTGATGTAGAAGTCCTCCGGCTGGAGCTTGTCCATGACGTCCTTAATGCACCCGGCGTCAATGAGCATGGCGCCCAGGGCGGCCTGCTCCGCCTCCAGAGAGTGGGGCATGGCCCGGGAGGTCAGTTCATCGTCATAGGGCATGGCGGTACCTCCTTTTTATCACCGCTTCATCGGGAGTGCCTATCGATTCGATAGCATCTGGGGCTCACACCGCCACCGGGCAGCGCCTATCTGCCCGGCTGCTCCGGGGGGTACGCACCCCCGGGCCCCGGCTTACCTCTCCTCCACTACCATGACATAGATGGTCCCGGAGACCTCATAGCCCAGCTTGGCCTTCAGCTCGTAGCTGCCGTAGGCCTTAATGGGCTCGTCCATGACGATCTTCTGCTTGGCCAGGTCAATGCCGTGCTGGGTCTGGAGGGCGTCGGAGACCTCCTTGCTGGTGACGGCCCCGAAAAGCTTGCCGTTGGCCCCGGCCCGGGCGGTCACCTTGACGGGGGCGTTCTTCAGCCGCTCCGCTACAGCCTCCGCCTCCGCCTTCAGCCGGGCGTCCTCGGCCTTCTTGGCCTTCTCCTTCAGCTTCATGGTATTCATGGCGTCCGCCGTGGCGGGCACGGCCAGCTTGCGGGGGAAGAGGTAGTTGCGGGCATAGCCGTCCGCCGCCTCGATGAGCTGGCCCTTCTTGCCCTGGCCCCGCACGTCCTGCTGTAAAATCACTTTCATGCTAAAATCCTCCAAGTATGATAGAATTTCCGTTATAATAAAATAAAAACAAGGATAAATCAGGTTGGCAGCTGCTCATAATAGGCGTCAATGGAGGCCAGCAGGCGCCGGTATACGGTCTCCGGGGAGCTCTCCATCACATGCCCGCCGGCGGCGGTGGAGTTGCCTCCGCCGCCCAGGGGCTCCAGAATCAGCTGCACGTTGATCTCCCCCTGGGAGCGGCCGGACATGGACACCCCGTCGCCCTGGCGGTAGAGCACAACGGACGCCTGGACGCCCTCCAGGCCCATCAGGTCGTCCGCCGCCTTGGCGGCGGTCACCCGGGGGACCTCCTTCTCCGCCACGGCCACAGCAATGTCGCCGTGGACCATCTTGGCGGTGCGGATGATGTCGTAGCGCTGGATCATGCTGGGCAGGTCGCTCTGGAAGTAGCGGCGGACCTCCGCCGTGTCCGCGCCGGCCCGGCGCAGGTAGGCCGCGGCCTCGAAGGTCCGCCCGCCGGTGCGCATCATGAAATTTTTGGTGTCCAGCACAATGCCCGCCAGCAGGGCCCCCGCCTCCTCCTGGAGCAGGTCCTGGGGCTCCACCAGGTATTGCAGCAGCTCCGTCACCAGCTCCGAGGCGGAGGAGGCGTAGGGCTCGTGGAAGTTCAGCGCGGCGTTTTCAATGTAAGTGGAGGCCCGGCGGTGGTGGTCGATCACCGCCACCCGGTTGCAGGCGTCCAGCAGCTGGCGGCTCTCCACCATGTCCGGGCGGGTGGTGTCCACCACCACCAGCAGCGCCCCGGGCTGTGCGTGGAGAAAGGCGTCCGGCCCGCTGACAAAGACCCCCTCGTACTCCGGCAGGCTGCTGAGCTTGCGGACCATGGGCCGGGCGTTGTTGCCCTCCAGGTCAATGACGATCTGGGCCTTTTTCCCCCGCTTGCGGGCAATGCAGCAGATGCCCGCCGCCGCGCCCACCGCGTCCATATCCGCGTACTCGTGGCCCATGACGTAGACCTGGCCCGCGTCGCCGATGAGGTCGCCCAGAGCCTTGCTCATCACCCGGGACTTCACCTTGGTCCGCTTCTCCGTGGACTTGGACCGCCCGCCGTAGAACTGGAAGTCCAGCCGGTCCTTGACCACGGCCTGGTCGCCGCCCCGGCTGAGGGCCATCTCGATGGACTTCTCCGCCCAGCGGAAGGACTCCTCGTAGCTGCCGCACTCCCGGCCCGCGCCGATGGAGAGGGTGGCGTTGACGCCGTCCTCGCTGACCACCTGGCGCACGGAGTCCAGCACCGCGAATTTGTCCTCCACCATCCGCTGGAAGCAGCGCTCGTCGCAGAGGAAGAGGTAGCGGTCCCGGTTGTACTTGCGCAGCAGTCCGCCGTTGCCGGTGACCCAGTCGCCCAGCCGCTCGTCGATCTGGGCCTGAATGGAGCTCTTGGCGGCGTCGCCGCCGGCCTTCATCAGCTCCTCGTAGTTGTCCAGAACAAAGATGGAGACCACCGGGCGGCTGGCCTCGTAGAGGGCCTTCAGGTCCCGGGCCTCGGTGACATCCACGAAGTAGGCCGTGACCACGGCCTCCTGGACCGCCCGCTCCTCGGTGCGGCCGGCGGCGCTGTAGACCTGGCAGGAGCGGCCGTTGAGCTCCACCGGCGCGCCGGCGGAACCGTCCTCCGCCAGCCGGCGCAGGTCCAGCCCCGGAAGGAGGTCCGCAAAGCGCGCGTCCAGAACCTCGTCGCCCAGGCCGCTCAGCTCGGCAAAGCCCTCGTTGGCCCAGATCATCTCCCCGTCCTCCACCCGGACCACCGCCACGGGCAGGGGGGTGCGGAGCATGGTGTTGCGGCTGACGGAGTCCGTGCCGCCGGTGAGGTCGTCGATAAAGCGGGCCGCCCTGCGCCGCCGCAGACGGCTCTGGCGCTGGTAGAGGACCAGCAGCGCCGCCAGCGCCACCGCCTCCGCCGCCGCCACCCAGGGCAGGTCCCGGGCGGTGACCAGGATAAACAGGACCAGACACAGAAAATAGGGGGCCAGATTCGGCTGCATCAGCCGGGACAGCTTCTTATGCACAGCGGCATCTCCCTTCTCTCGCCGGGGCGCCGCCGGGGCCGCCCTGGACTGGAATCCAGCATACAAATATATAGTATAGCACAGTTTCGCCCCAAAGCAAAGGGGAAAATTCCGCTTTCAGGCGGGATCTGTCTGCTTTGGAGAGTCAATCTGTCTGTTTCCACAAATATCCGAAAAAATTTTCGTCAATTATTCTTTTAATACGCCTTGCAAACTTGACAAATTTGGGGTATAGTGTACTTAGTTAAAATTGTGTCAATTTTAATCTGGAGGCTGATTTCTGATGGATCATTTTGACCACACCCACGAGGAGTGCGCCCACCCCCACACCCACGGGGACGGGAGCGGACCCCACACCCACGAGGACGGCCACGCCCACCAGCACGGCGGCGCGCAGGCGGAGGCGGTTCTGCGCTATATGCTGGACCACAACATCCACCACGCCTCGGAGCTCAGCGATCTGGCCGGACAGTTCTCCGGTGAGGTCCGACACCAGCTGCTCCACGCGGTGGAGTCCTTTGACCAGGCCAACGGGTACCTCTCGGCGGCCCTGGAGCTTTTGAAGGAAACAAAGTAAGGAGCGAGACCATGTGCCTTTCAACTGTCTATAAGAACGAAAAGCAGAGCGAAAATATCCTCTGCCAGTACGTGGCCGCCATCACCGCGGAGGGAGACACGCTGACCTTTGTGGACGTGATGGGGGAGACCACCACCATCACCGGCCGTCTGCTGCAGGCGGACCTCACCGCTGGGACTGTCATCGTGGCGGCGGAGTGACGGCCATGGGGGAATACGAGCTCTGCTGCGAAATTTTTAATCAGTGCAGCAACAACCAGATGCGGGACATCGATTTTCAGGAGGTGGCGGTGGAGGACACCGACGCCTATATCCGCGCTCTGGAGCCCCGGGCGGAGATTGAGCGGGAGGACCTCTCCGACGGTGCGGTGGTCTATCACACCAACACCGCCGGACTGCGCAAGCGCTACTCGTTTACGCCGATCTGACGGAGACGCAGCGCTGTGCAGGGGGCGGGCCCCGCCTGCCCTGAGATGAATCAAGAGCAAGCATCGGAAACACTGCAACCCATAGCGGCGGTGCCGCTGGAAAATATTTATTTCACATATGGAGGACGATTCACCATGAGCGTAGCCGACATTTTTGAAGAGAGAGCAGCCTTTTCCTTTGAGGTGTTCCCCCCCAAGACGGACGTGGGCATGGAGAAGCTGTGCGGCGCGGGCGGCGTGCTGGAGCAGCTGTACACCCTGAATCCGGACTATATCTCCTGCACCTACGGCGCGGGCGGCACCAACGTGGGCAAGAACCTGGAGGTTCTTGACAAGATCCAGAAGGACGGCAAGTGCACCCCCGTCACCCACTTCACCTGCATCGGCAACACCCGGGAGGGCATCAAGGAGCAGCTGGAGAACTACCTGGCCCACGGCATCAACCACATGCTGGCCCTGCGGGGCGACCTGCCCTTCGGCTGGACCGGCACCGGCGGCGACCTCCACTACGCCACCGAGCTGGTGAAGTTCGTGCGCAAGGAGTTCGGCGAGAAGTTCACCATTGCCGTGGCCGGCTCCCCGGAGGGCCACATCGCCTGCCGCAGCCTGGAGGCGGACATTGGCTTTCTCAAGCAGAAGCAGGACGAGGGCGCGGACTATATCATGACCCAGCTGTGCTGGGATATGGACCAGTTCCGCTACTGGCTGGACGCCATCCGGGCCGCCGGCATCTGGATGCCTGTGGACGTGGGCATTATGCCCATCCTGGACCAGGCCGCCACCATCAACATGGCCCTCAGCCGCAACGGCTGCGTCATGCCCCGGAAGCTCTGCGAGATCATCTCCAAGAACTGGATCTTCCCCAATCCCTTCTCCGTGGGCCTCACCGACGCCAAGGGCAACAACGCCTGCTTTGACGCGGACATCGAGGGCAAGAAGAAGAGCTTCAAGGAGGCCGGCATCGAGTACACCATCAACCAGATCGACGAGTACCGCGCCTGCGGCATCGACGGCATCCACCTCTACGCCCTCAATAAGTATGACGACGTGGCCCGTATCGTCAAGGAGTCCGGCATCGTCGACCTGTAGGCGTACATTCTTTTTTCTTGAAAAAAAGAATCAAAGAAGAACTTTAGTCGAAAGGCTAACGCCTTTCTCTATGTCTTGAAAATTAAGACATAAGCAAAACGAAGTTTTGCGCAAAAAGTTTTTCTTTTGATACTTTTCTTTGTTCACAAAGAAAAGTATGTATGCCGATCGCCCATTAAGGAGTGACTGAGACTATGGCACAGACCATCGCGCTGGCCGGGAAGGGCGGCGTAGGAAAGACCACCATCTGCGGGATGCTCATTGAGTATCTGTGCGAGAAGAAGAACGGCCCGGTGCTGGCGGTAGACGCGGACGCCAACAGCAACCTCAACGAGGTGCTGGGGGTGGAGGTAGGCGACACCCTGGGAGATATCCGGGAGGACATGACCCGGGCGGAGCTGGCCGCGGAGGAGGTGATCCCCAAGGGGATGACCAAGGCGGACTACGCGGAGATGCGCTTTTCCGACGCCCTCACCGAGGCGGACGACTACGATCTGCTGGTGATGGGCCGGACCCAGGGCAAGGGCTGCTACTGCTTTGTCAACGGCCTGCTGACCACCCAGGTGGCCAAGTACGCCAAGAACTACCGCTACATTGTGGTGGACAATGAGGCAGGGCTGGAGCACCTGAGCCGGGGGGTTCTGCCCCAGGTGGACACCATACTGCTGGTCAGCGACTGCTCCCGGCGGGGCGTCCAGGCCGCGGGCCGGCTCAGCGAGATGATCGCGGAGCTGAAGCTGGGGGCCAAGGAGGTGGGCCTCATCGTCAACCGGGCTCCCGGCGGGGAGCTGAACCCCGGCGTCCGGGAGGAGATCGATAAGTACGGGATGAAGCTCATGGGCGTGGTCCCCCACGACGACACGGTCTACGAGTACGACGCCGAGGGCAGGCCCTCCGTCACCGTGCCGGCGGACAGCCCCGTCAAGCAGGCGGTGCGGAAGATCTTCGACACCTTAGCCCTGTAGGAAGGAGGAGCGGATGGGAGTGAATGCCATCGGCGCCGGGCAGGCGCCGCTTCGAGGCGGAACAGACGCCGCCGGGGTTGACCAGAAGATCCGGCAGCTGGAAAATCAGCTCGGGCAGCTCAAGGCCAATCAGAGCCTCTCCGACGAGGAAAAGGCGAAGCGGATCGAGAACATCGAAAGGCAGATCGAGCAGCTCAAGCAGCAGCGGGAACAGCGCGGCGGCGGGGAGGCGGCCGTCCGGCAGGACGCGCCCCGGGAGCCCCAGGAGCACCTCTTCGACGTATACGCCTAGGGCCTGTCTGAAAAATGCCGGCACACCCAGGCAGCGCCTGAAGCGGAACAAGGTTCCGCGCAAAAGCTTTTCTTTTTGATCCTTTTTCTTTTTGAAAAAAGAAAAAGGATGGATACTTTGTAATTTCTTAAAACAGAGCCAAAAATGAAGAAGGGAGCAAATCAACATGCCATTTGCGAAAAAGCCCCAGGTATTCAGCGCCAAGATCAACGAGCTGACGCTGGGCGCCGGAGACAAGGCCGTGACCTTAGGCGGCCAGAACGTCTTTAACCTTTATGCCTTTGACGCGCCCATGGCCAATTCCCCCAAAATTGGCATTGACGTGTCCGACGATCCCGAGCAGCCCAGCGAGGGCCTCAGGGAGTTCTACGCCGGCTGCGATACCCTGGCCCAGCGGGCCCAGAAGGCCGCCGCCCTGGAGCATGTGGACTTTGTCTGCATCCGTTTCGATCTGGCGGACCCCAACGGGGCCAACAAGTCCATTGAGGACTGCGTGGCCGACGCCAAGGCCGTGGCCGAGGCGGTGGATAAGCCCATCGTAGTGGCCGGCTGCAAGAACGCGGAGAAGGACGCGGACCTCTTTGCCAAGGTCTCCGAGGCCCTCCAGGGCAAGAACATCCTGGTCCTCTCCGCCAAGGAGGAGAACTACAAGGGCATCGCCGCCGGCGCCGGCCTGGCCTACGGCCAGAAGGTGGGCGCGGAGTCCGCGGTGGACATCAACCTGGCCAAGCAGCTTAACGTTCTCATCACCCAGATGGGCGTGGGCGGGCAGAACATCGCCATGAACATCGGCTCCGCCGCCGCCGGCTACGGCTTTGAGTACGTGGTCTCCACCCTGGAGCGGGTGAAGGCCGCCGCCCTCAGCCAGAACGACAACACCCTCCAGATGCCCATTATCACCCCCGTAGGCGTGGAGACCTGGGGCGTGAAGGAGTCCACCGCCCCCGAGAGCGAGAACCCCGGCTGGGGTAGCGCCGAGGAGCGGGGCATTGACATGGAGGTGGAGACCGCCGCCGCCTGCCTGGCCTATGGCAGCGACGCCGTCATCCTCAAGCATCCCGCATCGATTGAGACCGTCGCGCGGCTGACTGCCGCGCTCATGTAAGGAGGGCCCGAACCATGGCATTGAAAGGTCTTGACATCTTTAAGCTCACCCCCAAAACCAACTGCAAGGACTGCGGCAACCCCACCTGTATGGCCTTCGCCATGAAGGTGGCCTCCGGCGCTCTCCCCATTGAGAAGTGCCCCCACATGTCCGCAGAGGCCCTCTCCACCCTGTCCGAGGCCACCGCGCCCCCCATGAAGAGCTACAAGGTGGGCGAGCACGCCCTGGGCGGCGAGACCGTCCTCAGCCGCCACGAGAAGACCCTGGTCTCCAAGACCCTCTACGCTGTCCAGGTCTGCGACTGCATGGACGAGGCCAAGCAGGACGAGGTGCTGAAGAATATCCCCGCCGTGGACTATGAGCGCATCGGCGAGCGGATGTACGTAGAGATGGTCTATGTCAACCACTCCCCCGCCAAGTCCGCCGCCGACTACGCCGGCCTGGTGGGCAAGGCCAAGGCCCTGGGCCGTCCCATGGTCCTCTCCTGCACCGACGTGGAGGCCATGAAGGCCGGCGTGGAGGCCGCCGCAGGCTGTGACATCATCGTCAACGGCGCCACCCCGGACAACTACGCCGACATGAGCGCCGTCGCCGCCGGGGCCAAGGCCCTGCTGGGCGTCCGGGCGGACAGCATCGAGCAGCTCCACGAGGTGGTGGAGAAGCTGGAGGCCGCCGGCAACAAGAACCTCATTCTGGACGTGGGCGACGCGTCCATCAAGGACGCCTACGCCAACGCGGTCCAGATCCGCCGGGCCGCCCTGAAGGACGGCGACCGCACCTTCGGCTACCCCTCCATTGTCAATGTGGACAATCTGGCCAAGGGCGATGCCCACCTGGAGGCCGCCCTGCTGAGCCTGTTCACCTGCAAGTACGGCTCCATCGTGGTCTGCTCTGAGATGACCTACGCCAAGGCCCTGCCCCTCTACGGCCTGCGCCAGAACATCTTTACCGACCCCCAGAAGCCCATGAAGGTGGAGCCGGGCATCTACCCCATCAACGGCGCGGACGAGAACAGCCCCTGCTGTCTGACCGTGGACTTTGCCCTGACCTACTTCCTGGTCTCCGGCGAGCTGGAGCGCAGCAAGGTGCCTGTGAACCTGCTCATCACCGACGCCTCCGGCATGTCCGTTCTGACCGCCTGGGCCGCCGGCAAGTTCTCCAGCTCCTCCATCAAGAAGTTCTTCGACGAGTTTGACGTGGCGAACAAGATCAAGTCCCGGGCCCTCATCATCCCCGGCAAGGTGGCGGTTATGAAGGGCGAGATCCAGGATAAGCTGCCCGACTGGAGCGTCATCGTGGGCACCAGCGAGGCTGTGCAGCTGGTGAAGTACCTCAGGGATGAGGAGTGGAAGAAGAGCTACGTGGAGAAGGCGGCTCCCGCCGCCGGCGAGACCGCCCCTGCCGAGGCCGCTCCCGCGCCCAAGAAGGTGATCCCCGCTCCCCCGATTGTGGTCACCGGCCCCTACAAGATCGACGGCAAGGAAGTGACCTACAAGGGCCACGACCCCGCCAGCAGGCAGTTCGTCACCATCGGCGAGCGCATCCACTGCATCTCCCCGGCCATCCGCAAGGCCATGGACAGCTACGACGAGGCCCCCATCCTCAAGCGGGCCGCGGAGCAGATCGCCGCCGGCGCCACCTACCTGGATGTGAACATCGGGCCCGCTGAGTCCAACGGCCCCGAGCTCATGCAGTGGGCGGTCCAGCTGCTCCAGCAGAACTTCAACAACGTGCCCCTGGCCCTGGACACCGCCAACCAGAAGGCCATTGAGGCGGGCATCAAGGTTTACAACCGCACCAACGGCAAGCCCATCGTGAACTCCGCCGACGCCGGCAGCCGCATCAGCAACATCGACCTGGCCGCCGCCAACGACGCCATCGTCATCGCCCTGTGCTCCGCCGACGGCATTGCCAAGGACAACGAGGAGCGCATGATGCACTGCCACAACATGCTGGAGCGGGGCCTGCATCTGGGCATGGAGTCCGACGATCTGTGGTTCGACCCCCTGTTCCTGGTGATCAAGGGCATGCAGGATAAGCAGATGGACGTGCTGAGCGCCATCCGCGCCTTCTCCGAGGAGGGCCTGAAGTCCACCGGCGGCCTCTCCAACAACTCCAACGGCATGCCCAAGCACATCCGTCCCATCATGGACGCGGCCATGGTGGGCATGGCCATGACCATGGGCCTCACCTCCGCCATCGTAAACCCCTGCGACCAGCGGCTGATGGAGACCATCAAGAGCTGCGATATCATCAAGAACAACAACCTGTACGCCGACTCCTATCTGGAAATCTGATCTGGAGGCGTCAGAGCCCCCGCCCGGGGAATCCGGGCGGGGGCCTTTCGCTCTGGGAAAAGATAGCGCGGAACAATTTCTGCTTTGCATGGAATGGGGGCATAAATAGACATGAAACGGCGTTTTTCGCTCCTGCTGCTTCTCCTGTGCTGCTTTATTTCAACAGCATGCGCATCGGGAATTGAGGTCCGGCAGCAAATGGCCTGCCGGTCCGTTCTGACCCATTCTCCCGAGGAACTCCAAACGGCCAGCGACCTGGTTGTGGTGTTTACGCCGCAGAGCCACGAAACTGTCCTGAAGCGGTATTCCGACGGCAATGTTCAATTTGGCTACACCAAGACAACGGGCAGGGTGGAGGAGGTTCTCTCCGGCGAGGTCTCTGCCGGGGACACAATCGTTATCACGGAGGAGTGCTATCTCAGCGGCTCTGTCCTCTGGACCCAACAGGGCTACCTCCCCACAGAGACCGGAGACAGCTACCTGCTCTTCCTCAGGGCCTATCCGGAAACCTCTAAAAATTATAAGGGGATGTACTATCCGGTGGATCTGGAGTACGGAAAATACCTCCTGTCCTCCGGAGGCGAGAACCGCTTCGCCGCCGCCCACTCCACCGGTGCCCAGCTCCAGGTGGGACCGGACGGAGATCTGGACACCTATCTGGCGTGGTACGCATTTGTGCAGGAGCGTTATCCGGAGGTTTTTGACCAAAGGGCTTGAGGAAAGGACGCGTTTTGACCCGCATGCACCATGGTCATCCGGAGGAAGGTCCGTCAGCAGCTATCTCCCCTGACGCGCAGAGCCCCCGCCCGGGGAATCCGGGCGGGGGCTCTGCGCGCCTCCAGGCTGTTCAGGTTGTTCGGGTTGTTCATACTTTTTCTTGAAAGCGTCGCTTACGGCGCCCCTTGGGCGCCGGCGAGCCTAAACCGCCTTGCAGGCGGTCCACGGAAAAAGTATCAGAAAGAACTTTTTTGCGAAACTGTCGTTTCGCTGTCCTTTTTGTACTGTCAGCAGGGCGTAGGGGCCGATGTCCCGCCCTTTCCATTAATAACAAATAACAAAGTTTAGGGCCGCCCTTATATTTTGCAACGGCCACATCGAGTGGCCGTGCAAAATTAAATTGTGCATGGCCGCTTGATGCGGCCATGCACAATCACAAGGGCGGTGGGGTCTGGGGCAACGCCCCAGCGGGTTTGGGCGGAGCCCAACTTTTACTCGTTTTCATCTGCGTTGACTATACGCGCCGCCTGGGGAATCGTCGTTTTGTGTTAGGAAAAAATAACCGGATACGATATGGATTTCTCTCCAGATGGGGTGTATCCTCTGTTCACAGACAAAAAAGGAAGGATGATCTCCATGAAAAAGCGAAACGCGCTGCTGCTCTCCCTGCTGCTGAGCCTGACCCTGCTGGCCGCGCCCCTGACGCCGCCCTGTCCGCCCGACCCGCCGGACCCGCCCGCCATCGGCGGCGGAGGAGGAACGGAGGAGCCGCTGCTGCCGATGGATGTGCCGGGGAAACAGTGTGATGACGATGACACTATCTAATTTTTAAACAAAAGTCCAAGGTGTTCCTTTGCCTCCTTTGTCAAAATTTCCAAGTCGCTCTTTTCATCGATCGCCCGATAGAGGTAGTAGGCCCGGGTATATAGACGGGCGCTCTCCTCCAGCTCCCCCAGAAAGTAGCGGCACTCGGCAATTATATGGACCGAGCCGGGCAGAAACTGATAGTGATTGCGCTCCACACAGGACTGCCAGCAGAGCTCCGCAGTTTCGATGGCCTCCTCATAGCGCTTGAGCAGAGTCAAGTCTATTGCGTAGTTGTACGCAACCATCGACAGCAGCTGGGGAATGTCCTGGTTCTGCTTTTGTATATATCTGAGCAGCTGGCTTAAAATGTCGGCTGCTTTTTTGCGCTCCCCGATCTCCGAATAAATGTCAGAGATAGAGTTGATAATCTTAATCTCCTCAGCGCAGTAGCGGCCCCGGCTGATTTCCTCCGGGTCAAAATGGGGGGATGTAATACGAAGGGCCTCCTCCAGCATGGCAAGGGTCTCCTCCGGACTGCGAATTTTATCCTCACGGCCCAGGACGGCCTTGGCCCGCAGAATTACTTGCCGGACGACCTGGTCGTCCTTCTTCGCAATCCGATCCAGCTCCCGGACCGTCTCCCACCCTTTCCCCGTGTTATGATGGGAGATAGCGGCCACGAGCTCCTTCCGCAGCCTGACGATCTCAAGCTCGTTCTGGCTCAGCAGAGCGGTAAACCGGTCGTCCGGCAGGCCCAGCCGCTGGAGCAGGGCGTTGACGCAGCTGAAAGAGGGGGTCTGGCTCCCGTTCTCCAGACGGGAGAGGGTCATGGGCTCGCAGATTCCCTCGCACAGCTTCTCCTGGCTCAATCCCTTGTCCTGCCGGTGGTGGCGGATGTACTCGCCAATAAATATTTCCTGCATGGTTACGCCTCCGTTCCTGCCTCAAAATTCCAGACACAGCTGTTCTCGGGCGCTTTTCGCGACGCGGAGCAGATGGTACTGGTCGCCAAGTGCTTCATATAAATAGTAGGCCTGGGAGTACAGATCCCGGCTTTTTTCATCTGAGCCCAAAAAGTGGTAGCATTCGGCCATAACGTGGAGCAGCGCGGGGGAAAAATCGTAGTATCCCATGCGGATACAGGTACTCCAGCCCAATTCCGCGATTTCAAGGGCCTCCCGATGGCGGGCGGTCCGTGCCAGCGCCCGCGCGTAGCTGAGGGAGACCAGTCCCAGCACACCCCGGCTCCATAAAATTCCCTGGGTGCGGTTTTGTATGTATTCCATCAGCTGCTCAAACAGGTCAAAAGCCCTTTTATGCTCGCCGCACTGGGAGAAAAGGTCGGCAATTTGATTCATAATCCTGACCTCCATATGGCTGTACAGCTGTCCGCCCATGGTCTCCGGACTGAAGCGCGGCATGGTTAACCGGATGGACTCCGTCAGCAGGTCCATCTGCTCTGAGGGGCTGTAGGGCTCCCCGTCCGCCCTGCCCAAAAGTGCCCTGACAAACAGGATGAACTGCCGGGTGAGTTGGTCGTCCTCCTCTGCCAGCGCCTCCAGTTCCCCCAGCTTCTCCAGACCAGCCTCCCGCCGGTGCTGGACAAGGCAGTCCGAAATCTCTTTTTGCAGGGGCTCAATCGCCGCCTCATATGGGGTCAGCAGGGCGAAATACCGGTCATCCGGCAGGCCCAGCCGCTGGAGCAGGGCCTGGATGCGGTTGCGGGAGGGGGTCTGCTTCCCGTTCTCCAGACGGGAGAGGGTCATGGGCTCGCAGATCCCCTCGCACAGCTTCTCCTGGCTCAAGCCCTGGTCCTGCCGGTGGTGGCGGATGTACTCGCCAATAAATATTTCCCGCATGGTTACGCCTCCGTTTCCTCCTAAAAACAGGGTGTTTTATACCCCTTAGAATACCATATTCCCCATAAGGAATGCAAGGGCGCCCCGTCGTTTTGTGTTAGGGAAAAATAACAGGGGGCGATATGTTGCTTTCTTCTGTCCAGTGGTATCTTATACTCACAGCAAGGGACACAGCAAACGCCGAGACAAATCCCACAGGCTGAATACATACAAGAAAGGAGCGCACAGCAATGAAGGTTATCGCTGGAAAGAAGCCGATTCCCCAGTTTTTCCCCATCCACATCAACATCAAGTGCACCGTGGGCGGCACGAAGTAAACGCCCGCCGGGGCTCCCGGTCACGGGGGCCCCAGCCTGAAAATTTCCCGCCCCTGCGCGGGGCGTTTAAAGAATACGAAGGGGGGAGAGTACCATTTACATTCTGCCTGGCTACGTAAAATACCATGAGGAGGGCGGGTCCGTCTTTGTCCGCTCCGAGCTGCTGCAAAACCAGGTCCAGATCAGCGAGCCGGAGCTGATCGAGGAATTCCGCGCCATTGTCCGCAGCGGCTGTCCGGAGGCCGACACCCGGCTGACCCGGTTTCTCCACGAGCAGGAGCTGCTGCTGAGCAGGGAGGAAACAGCAGAGACTCTGGAGCAGGTGAAGGGGATATTGGACAGCGTCCTGATGCTGACCATCATGCCAACCGAGGGCTGCAATTTCCGCTGCGTCTACTGCTATGAGTGCCACGCACCGGTGTCCATGATGTCCCGGAGGACCTTGGACCACATCCAGGCGTATATCAGCGACCAGGCGTCCCGCTTTCAGACCGTCCAGATCGCCTGGTTCGGCGGCGAGCCCCTGCTGTGCAAGGACAGTGTGCTGGAGACCGCCGAGCTGGTCCAGCGGCTCCAGGCGAACCACGCCTTCCGCTACCAGTCCAGCATGACCACCAACGGCTACCTGCTCACCGCCGATGTCCTCCGCGAGCTGTTTGAAGCGGGGGTCACGGATTATCAGATTACGCTGGACGGCTGGAACCACGACGAGACCCGGCCCCATGTGGACGGCCACGGCACCCTGCGGACCATTCTGGATAATCTGACCGCCATTTCCGCCCTGCCGGAGGAGGAGTACCCCTTCCGGATTGCGCTGCGCCGCAACGTACTGGCCGGGGACCACGATCTGAGCTGGTACGACTGCCTGCATGAGCGCTTCGGCGGGGACAGACGGTTCTCCGTGCTGGTGTACCCGGTGCAGAACTGGGGCGGGGCGTCCGTGGAAAAGCTGGAGCTGCTGCGGGAGGCCTCCTGGGAGGCGCTTCAGGCGGAGCATATTGCTTACCTGGATCAAATCGGCCTGGCCCACACCAATGGGCAGGAGGGACTGTTTTCTCAGATTTGCTGCGCCCGCTATCCCCATGGCATGGTATTCCGCGCCAATGGCGACATTGTTAAATGCACGGTCTGCCTGGACGAACCGGGGAACCTGATCGGACGGGTGGACTACGACAAGGGCGTGATCCTGGAGGAGGACGCCCGCAGGGAGTGGAGCGCCAGCCGCATGGAGCCGGAGTGCCTCTCCTGTCCGGAGGTCCTCAGCTGCCTCAACCTGCGCTGCGATGTAAGCGCCCTGCTCCATGGCCGTCCGGAGCGCCCCTGCTCCCGCCGGGTCCGGAGCGGCCTATAACCGCCACAGGAGGAATTGCCATATGACATACTATTTGAAGAAATACTGGACAAAGAACGCCGCGGCTGTGGCCCTGCAAATTCTCTGCCACGGGATTACCGCTGCCCTGAACGTCCTTCAGATCCTGTCCTTCCAGGGGATCATTGAGCGGGATTTCCGCCGGTTCCTGTTCTGGGAGCTGACCGCCCTGGCCGGGTGGGCTCTCTATCTGCTGTGCAGCAGCGTTCAGACCATGCTCCAGGCCCGGGCGGTGCGGGCTATGAACAACCAGGTGCGCCGGGATATGGCCGCCACGCTCCTGGGGAAGAGCCACATGGACTACCACGCCAAGGACAGCGGCGAATACCTCTCCTGGCTCACCAACGGCGTAGAGCAGATCGAGCAGTTCGCCTGGGACGCCTTTTTCTCCCTCACCGCCTATACCGCCCAGATCGTCACCAGCATCGTCGCCCTGGCGGCCCTCCACTGGTCTCTGGTGGCCGCCTCCCTCCTCTCGGCGGTGCTGATGATCGCCGCGCCGAAGCTCTTTGAGAAGCAGCTGGAGCGCCTGGGGGCGGACTGCGCCCAGGCGCACGCCGCGGCCTCCGGCAGGCTCAAGGACCTGCTGGAGGGCTATGACACCCTCTGCGCCTTTGGCAGGAGGAAGCGCTTCAGTGGCGGCGTGGAGGAGGCCAGCGACCAAATCGAGCTGCCCCAGTACCGCAGAGCCTGCCGGCAGGGCTTTATTTACGGCGGCATCGGCTTTGTCAACGTCATTGCCCAGTGCCTTGTGAACTTCTATATCGGCGTGCTCTCCATCCGGGGGACGATCATTCAGTCCGCCCTGATGGGCGGCGGCAACCTGTGCGCCGCCATCTCCAACGGACTCAACCAGCTGGCCTACTACCGCCTGTGCTTCTCCACCAGCAAGCCCTATTTTGAGCGCATCACCGTTCACGCCGGCGAGGATCAGCCGGCCCCCATCCAGCCCTGCCCACCGGCGGCGGAGGCGGTGACGGTGGAAAACGTCAGCTTCAGCTATGGGAGCAGTCCGGTCCTCCGGAACCTGTCCGTCCGCTTTGCCATCGGCGGGAAGTACGCGCTGACCGGCCCCTCCGGCTGCGGCAAATCCACCCTGCTCAAGCTGCTGCTGGGCTGGCTCCCGGACTATGAGGGGCGCGTCTGCTTCGACGGAAGGGACGTCCGGAGCCTCCCGCCGGAACAGCTCCAGCGGCAGATCAGCTATATCGCCCAGGATGTATTCCTCTTTAACACCACCATCCGGGACAATATCACCTTGGGCGGGACCTTCACGGAGGAGCAGCTGGAACAGGCCATCCGGGGCAGCGCCCTGTCGGGAGATCTGACCAATCTGCCGGAGGGGCTGGACACTTCCGTAGGGGAGAGGGGCAGCTGCCTCTCCGGCGGGCAGCGGCAGCGGGTAGCCATCGCCCGAGCCCTGCTGCACAACAGTCACTCCATCCTGTTGGTGGACGAGGGGACCAGCGCGCTGGACCGGGAAAACGCAGATATTGTGGAGGAGAGCCTGCTGGCCAACGGGGATATCACGCTGATCCTGGTCAGCCACCACCTCACCCCCGCCCGCAAGAAGGAGTTCGACCGGGTATACGAGCTGCAAACAGCCGCGAAGGCCGTCTGACGCGAAGAGCCCCCGCCCGGGGAACCCGGGCGGGGGCTCTTCGCGCCTCCAGGCTGTTCAGGTTGTTCGGGTTGTTCATACTTTTTCTTGAAAGCGTCGCTTACGGCGCCCCTTGGGCGCCGGCGAGCCTAAACCGCCTTGCAGGCGGTCCACGGAAAAAGTATCAGAAAGAACTTTTTTGCGAAACTGTCGTTTCGCTGTCCTTTTTGTACTGTCAGCAGGGCGTAGGGGCCGATGTCCCGCCCTTTCCATTAATAACAAATAACAAAGTTTAGGGCCGCCCTTATATTTTGCAACGGCCACATCGAGTGGCCGTGCAAAATTAAATTGTGCATGGCCGCTTGATGCGGCCATTGCACAATCACAAGGGCGGTGGGGTCTGGGGCAAAGCCCCAGCGGGTTTGGGCGGAGCCCAGCTGCGGTTACTATAGGATCAGAAGTTCTCCTCCGTCCAGTCCGTAACCGGCCGGACGGCCTCTCCGGGGGCCAGGGGCAGCTGGATATACCGGTCAAAGCGCTCCCGGCCGAACTGGTCCAGGTAGATCTCCCGGTGCCGTTGGAGGATCTCCGCCTCCTCCGGCAGGGGGTCCGCCCAGCAGATGTTCTTAAAATGGACCCCGAAGAGGGCGCAGTCGTAGCCCAGGGTCACCGCCCCGCTGCGCCGGTAGAAGTCCAGCCGCCGCAGGATGAGCCCGTCCCGGTCCGCCTCGCCGGTGGGGGCCTCGGTCTCGCCCAGGAACACGGTACCCTGTGGATAGCGGTCCCGGACCGCCTGAATCAGCCGCCCGCCGATGCCGCCGTTTCGCTTTCCGGCGGGGACACACAAGTAGTCCACCAGCAGATACCGCCCGTCCCGGTGCTTCCACAGCAGCGCGTACCCCAGAAGCTCCCCAGTATCGCCGAAATAACCCAGGGGGTCGTAGACGCCCCGGCGGCGCAGAGCCTCCATAGCGGCCAGGGGCTTCAGCTCGGAGGGGGGAAAGGCCTCCCGCAGGTCGGTCTCATAGGCCCGCTTCAGCTCCAGGGGGGACAAAATTTTCAGTTCCATGGTTTAAAACTCCAGTGTCATCAAAATGGCATCCTCCTTGGGATGCTCGTAGTAGTTTCTCCGGCAGCCCACCTCCAGATACCCGTGCCCCGCGTAGAGCGCCCGGGCAGCCCGGTTGGAGACGCGGACCTCCAGGGTCAAAAAGGCCAGTTCCCGCTCCACAGCCAGGCGGCGCAGCGCCTCCAGCAGCGCCGAGGCCACGCCCTGGCGGCGGCTCTGAGGGCGGACCGCCACATTGTTGATGTACCCCTCGTCCAGCACGGTCTGGGCGCTGGCGTAGCCCAGAACCGCCCCTTCCCCGTCCACGGCGGCCAGGGAAATCGCCCCCGGGTGAGTCAGCATGTCCTCCAGCAGGCGGCGGGACCAGGCGTCCGAGAAGCAGGTTCGCTCAATGGCCTCCACCTGGTCCAGCTGGGCCGCTGTCATGGGAACAATGGTGTAGTGCATCAAAACTCTCCCATATGATTTTTATTGAGCAAAGCGGAGCTTTGCGGACAAACTTCTTTTTCTTTCAATTATAGGGACACTGGTTCAGTCTTAATCAACGTCATGTAGTTTTGAGCATTTCCAGCGTTCCGCTACCTTTGCTGATACAGTTTCAAGCAGGTTGAAACAGCTTCGGTTGTGTACCAGGTTGTGTACTATGCCCCCCCTGCGTAAGAGAATATTAGTTCCACAACTTCCCGATAAACCGGAATTTAGCAATTCAGCCATTTCTTTAGCCGAGTGAACACTTCTTCTCTATCTTTGTCAGATATTTCTCCGCCCTTTTTTACTGCATAATGACGGCCAAACTCGCTATCAATATAAGTGCGTCCATTAACCGTCACTGGTTCATCGTATCTTGGCCTAACATGAATGTGAAGATGAGGATTTGGTTCTGATTCTTTATAAAAGCTATTCATCAAACAACTCCAATTACACAGAGTTGCTCCTAAAATCGTCTTTAAGCAGGTCTCTACTTTACAAATCAGCTTGCGAAGCTCTTCCCATTCATCATCTGTTAGCTCTGACATTGAACCTCAGTGACGTTTCAAAACCAAGATACATCGTCCGATATAATCCTGCTCATCTGAAAGGAAAACAGACCAGAATGCAGTCTCGTATACCTGATACTGTTTATCTTCTTCAGACAGATTGCACCAAACACAATTCTCCAATTAACTCACCCCCCAAATTCCGGTTTGCCGTTCTGTGCCGAAACAAATTACTTGTGTACTTTTTGTGTACCAAACGCCGCCTGAACCCATGAAACCGTTCCACCGCAAGGGGTTCGAGTGGCTGATACCTTTAACTTTCAAGGAAAAGAACCGGAATGAACCGCTATTCCGGAGCCGTCACAGCCGCACGGCAGTCTCCAGAGCGATTTGCAGATATTTCTCGTAGGCAGATCGGGGGACGCCGTGCCAGCTTCTGGCCTCCCAGGCGGGGCCGTCCAGGCTGTCCTCGGCGTAGAGGAACTGGTACACCGGCACGCCCCGGAACTGCCCCGCCGCCATAACGGAGGCGCACTCCATCTCCACCGCGACGCAGCCCTCCCGCCGTCTGGCCTCCGTGTTGTTCCGGGTCTCCCGGTAGATGGCGTCCGTGGTCCAGGTCCTGCCGTAGACATAGGGGACCTGCAGTTCCTGAAAAATTTCCCCCAGCCGGCCTGCGGTTGGAATCTCCACATAGTCGCTGGGCGGCAGGTAGTGGTAGCTGGTCCCCTCGTCCCGATAGGCGGCGGTGGGGAGGATGAGCCGTCCGGCGGTGATGGTCCGGTCCAGGACGCCGCAGGCGCCGAAGAAGAGGACCTTCTCCGCCCCCTTCACCAGGACCTCCTCCATGAGCCCCACGGCGGCGGGTCCGCCGATGGTGGTCAGATACAGGCCCAGAGAGCGCCCCTTGTACCAAAACCGGTACACTGGCACCTGGACACCGGAATCCATGGTACTGACGATCTCCACCGGGAAGAGGGATTTCAGAATGTCGGTCAAATCCGGCTGAAAGGTGACAATCACGGTCTTGGGAAAGCCCTCCACAGGAGCCGCGATGCAGCTGGGCTTTAAAATCTCCTCCGATTGACTGTCAAACGCGTCTATAATACCCATATTACTTTGCCTCCAGCCAGTTTTTCCCGCTGTGGCCCTCGGCGGTGAGGGGCACGGCCAGCTGGCAGACCCCCTCCATCTCCTCGGTGAGCAGGGCCCTGACCCGCTCCGCCTCTCCCTCCGGGCACTCCACAATCAGCTCGTCGTGGACCTGCATGATGAGCTTTGCCTCCAGATTTTCCCCCTTCAGGCGGTCAAAGACCTTCACCATGGCCAGCTTGATGATGTCGGCGGCGGTGCCCTGGATGGGCATGTTCAGGGCCACCCGCTCCCCGAAGGACCGGGTGGCGAACTTGGCGGCTCGGATCTCCGGCAGGGCCCGGCGGCGGTGGAAGAGGGTCTCCACAAAGCCGTCGGCCCTGGCCCGCTCCACCACGTCCTCCATATACTTTCTCACCCCGGGAAAGCGGGCGAAGTAGGCGTCCATGTAGGCCTTGGCGTCCTCCACCGTCACGCCCAGGTCCTGGGAGAGGGAGAAGGCGGAGATGCCGTAGACAATGCCGAAGTTCACCGCCTTGGCGGCCCGGCGCATCGCCGCCGTCACCTGGTCCAGGGGCACACCGAACACGTGGGAGGCAGTGACGGTGTGGAAGTCCTCCCCAGAGAGAAAGGCCTCCCGCATGGCCTCATCGCCGGAGATGTGGGCCAGCAGCCGCAGCTCGATCTGGCTGTAGTCCGCGTCCACCAGTACCCTGCCGGGGTCCGCCACGAACATGCGCCGCAGCTCGCTGCCCAGCTCCGTGCGGGTGGGGATGTTCTGGAGATTGGGCTCCGTGGAGCTGAGCCGGCCGGTGGCGGTAACGGTCATCTGGAAGCTGGTGCGCACCCGGCCGTCGGGCTCCACCACCTTCAAAAGGCCGTCCACATAGGTGCTCTTCAGTTTGGCGTACTGCCGGTACTCCAGCACCTGGCCCACAATCTCATGCTGATAGCGCAGATTCTCCAGCACCTCGGCGTTGGTGGACCAGCCGGTCTTGGTCCGCTTGCCGTGGGGCAGGCCCAGGCGCTCGAAGAGGACCTCCCCCAGCTGCTTGGGGGAGTTGATGTTGAATTTTCCCGCGTGGGCGTAGATTTGCTCCTCCAGGGCGGCGATGGCGGCGCGCAGCGTCTCGCCGAACTCCCCCAGGGCCCGCCGGTCCACCCGGAAGCCCGCCAGCTCCATCTCCGCCAAAACCCGGCACAGGGGCAGCTCCACGCTGAAATAGAGGTCCGCCGCGCCGGTCTCCCGCAGCTTGGGCGCCATGGCCCCATACAGCGCGTCCACGGCGGACAGGTAGCTGAGGAAGGACGCCTCCGTCTGGACCGTGTCCGTCAGCGGCGAGAAGGCGTCCGCCTCCAGATAGAGGGGCTTGGGCAGCTCCTCCTGGAACCAGGAGGCGAAAAGCCGGGCAATGTCGTAGCGGCCCGCCGTGGCGTCCAGCAGGTAGCCCGCCAGGGCGGTGTCAAAGACAAAGCCCTCCGCCGGGAGGCCGCCGGCCAGCAGGGCCCGCGTCAGATCCTTCACATCGTGGGAGACCTTTTTGATATCCGGCGAGAAGAGGGCGGCCAGCAGCTGATCCCAGTCACCGGTGTAGCGGTTGGAGTAAAACTCCCCCACCAGGCCGGTATCCGGCCCGGTCTCGCATTGAACCGCCACAGCGGTCAGATCCGGCAGGGCCAGCAGAGCCACGTGGTCCGCCCCCCGGAAGGCCTCCAGCACCGTCCGCGCCTGCTCCCAGGTCTCCAGCGTCTCCACGTGGACGGCGTACGCCGCCCGGTCCGCCCGGTCCGCCCGGTCCGGCGCCGGGGAGGCGGTCAGCCCCATCTTCTCAATGAGCTTGCTGAATTCCAGTCCCATAAAAATCTGGTACAGCTCCGGCTTCACAGGCCGGCGCAGGTTCGCCTCCGGATCAAAGTCCAACGGCGCGTCGGTGAGGATGGTGGCCAGGCGGTAGCTCATCCGGGCATCCGCCTCCCCCTCAGCCAGCCGTTTGATGGCGGCGGGCTTGGCCTCGATGTCCGGCATGGCCTCGTAGAGGGCGTCCACGGTCTGATACTTCTGGATGAGGGCCATGGCGGTTTTCTCCCCCACCCCCTTGACGCCGGGGATGTTGTCGCTGGCGTCCCCCATGAGGGCCTTCAGGTCGATGATGTGGATGGGGTCAAAGCCGTAGGCCTCCCGGAAGGTCTCCGGGGTCATGTCTCTGGTGGTGGTCTGTCCCATGCGGGTGGAGACCAGCTTGACCTTGGTGTGGTCCGTCACCAGCTGGAGGCTGTCCTTGTCCCCGGTGACCACCACGCACTCCCAGCCCGCCGTCTCGCACCGCCGGGAGATGGAGCCCAGAAGGTCGTCTGCCTCAAACCCCGCCAGCTCGTAGCGGGGGATATCCATGGCGTCCAGCACCTTCTTGAGCACCGGCATCTGCTGGACCAGCTCCTCCGGCATCCCCTTGCGCTGGGCCTTGTAGTCCTCATATTCCAAGTGGCGGAAGGTGGGCTCCCGCCGGTCAAAGGTGACGCACAGGGCCTGGGGGTCCTCCTCCTCCAGCAGCCGCAGAAGGGTGGTTACAAAGCCGTAGACCGCGTTGGTGGGAAAGCCGTCCCGGGTGGTCAGGGGGCGGACGCCGTAAAAGGACCGGTTGACGATGCTGTTGCCGTCGATCACCATTAATTTCATGGGAACCTCCTCATATTGTCCCGGCGCTGTCCGCGGGGGAAGGGCGCGGGGACGCAGGGCCTGTTCTTACCGCTCCTATTATACCATGAAGCGGAGCGAAATGGTATAATGTTCTATCTTTTGCGGTTCCGCCCGCAGGGCGGGAGCAAAAGGGATGAAATCAAACTATAATAGCCGCCTTGCGGCTATTATACCAGATCCCGGCGGGATTACAACCGGGAGTTGGGGCGGGCCCGATTCTTAGAGATGAAATCCCAAGGATTCAGGAGATGGGCCGGTGGGGACGCCGGCCCACTTAAGACGGCCCCGTTTCTGCAAAAAATACATTTATGAGACAGACGCGGGGACCTGCCGGGCGGCGGCGCTTGAAGGGAACCGCAGGGCAAAAACACTGGGGACGCTCCTCTCAAGCGCCCCCAGATGGTTCTCAGTCCTCGTCGTCATAGCCGCCGTCCTCCCCGTCCCCCTGGAGCAGGAACTCCGTCAGAGACTTGGACAGCGTGGACAAAATGGCGGAGATCATGGTGAGGCCGCCGTCCTTTAGCGGCAGACACCCGCCGCTGCCCGCAATGTTCCGGATCAGGGCCACAGCGGAGCGGTACTGCCCCACAAAGTCCTCGTACACCGCTCGAACGGAGGCCTCGCCCTGGTCCTCCGGCAGCAGCTGCCGGATGCAGGAGATGCTCAAGCTCTGCTTGAGGGTGCAGATGATCACCAGATAGGCGATGTGCACCCGGGAGTACTTCTTTTTCACCGGCGGCGGCATCACCTTCATGCGCACGTAGTTGTTGATAATACTGGAGGTGATGGACCGCTCGTCCTGGTCCCGCTCCACAGGGGCCAGATACCGGGTGAGAAGCAATATCACCTGGTCCATATACAGATCCAGCTGAGGCAGGCTCTCCCAGTCCGGCAGACGGAACCGCTCCAGCCCCTCCAGCCACAGGGCGAGGCGCTGGAGGTCTCTCTCGTTGTCATCGCGCATGGGGAACTCCTCCTGACGTTTTTTCCTAGTATAGTTGATTTCCAGGAATAATGCAATATGAAAAATCGAAAAATAATTTAGCCAACCCGCTTGACATATTTGCACAAACAGCGTATACTAATATTAGATATTAGATTATATTGTTTTTAATGCAGAAAGGGGGCTGTTTCGTATGGCAGCTGGACAGGAGGGCATCAAGCGGACGCAGACTATGGGAGAGGAGCTGGCCAACACCATATCCCACGGCGTGGGGGCTCTGCTGGCGCTGGCCGGCGCTGTGCCTCTGGTGGTCAAAGGGAGCTTAACCGGATCTCCCAAGACGGTTTTCAGCCTAGCGGCCTATGGGGTCAGCCTGGTGCTGCTGTACACGGCGTCGGCGGTGTACCACGCCGCCCGCCGTCCCGCGGTGAAGGCGGCCCTGCGGGTAATGGACCACTGCTCCATTTTTATCCTGATTCTGGGCACCTATATCCCCATGTCCCTGCTGGTGGTGGGGGGCAGAACGGGGTGGATGCTGTTTCTCACCAACACCACCCTGGCGGTAATCGGCGTGACCCTCAACGCCATTGACCTCAAGCGGTTCGACAAGCTCTCCCTGGCGCTCTACGCCCTGATGGGCTGGCTGATCGTTCTGGCGCTGCGGGCCATTATCGAGGCTCTGCCGCCCCTGGGACTGGGGCTGCTGGTGGCGGGAGGCGTGTCCTACACCGTGGGCATTGTGTTCTATAAGTCCCAGAAGCGCTACCGCCACTTTATCTGGCACCTGTTCGTGCTGGCGGGGAGCATTTTGCAGTACCTGTGCATCGCCCTCTACTGCGTATAGACAGCGGGGCGCAAAAAAGGACCGGCCGGTGCGGACGGCGGGCCTGAGGGAAGCTTCCCTCAGGCCCGCCGCGTCTTTTTCAGCCGCGTTAGGCATAAGATGCCACAAAATCTCTGGTATTATATTGAAAATTGACGGTTTATATGATATACTTTGCGACAGGCTGCGCGGGCCGCAAGGTCCGCGCAGCGCAAGCTGTAGCACAAAACAGAGAGGAGCGGAAATCGTATCATGAAGCGAACAACGAGAGCGCATCGCCTGGCGGCGCTGGTTCTGGCGCTGCTGCTGCTGGCGGGGTGCGCCGCGCCGGAGGAGAACCAGGCCGCCGGGGACAACACATCCGCGGAGACCGGCGAGCCCGCGGACAGCGGCAATACCCCCTCCAGCAACGATACGTCCACGGAGGACAACCGGAGCGGCTTCTTCCCCTCCAGGGTGACGGGGGACTCCGATAGGGCGCAGGAGGAGCCGTCCATATCGCCTGAGGAGGAGAATCTGACCAGGCGGATGGGCGCTCTGGCGGGCGATCTGGTGGAAATCTCCGCCGCGGAGGCGGAGGCCATCAACCGGTCCATGGCCGACATGCGGCTGGCCAGCGCGGCCAGCTCCAACGGGGAGGACCCGCTGGTGAGGCAGCGGGACTGGGACAGATACGCCAGCCCCCTTGGACAGGAGCAGCTGTACCACAGTGAGGCCGAATTCTTTGACCGGCTGGACAAGCTGTGCCGGGAATATATCAGCACCTCCGGCCTCGACGCCGTCAGGAACCTGGGCAGCGGCAGCGAGCAGAACCGCTACAGGCTCGGCGGCGTCCGGTACGGCGACCTGGGGTTGACCGCCCAGCAGGCGCAGAATATCCTCACCTGGTTCACCTACAACTACCCCCAGTACTATTTCTTAAACAGCTGGGCCGCGTGGGACATGTCCTCCGGCATGCTGTATCCCTGTGTATACGAATTCGCGGCGGATGGAGAGGAACGGGCGGAGATCACCAACGAGCTCTTTGACAAGCTGGACGGCTGGATTCAGGACGTAGAGAGCAGCGCAGAAACAACCTATCAGAAGGAGCTCTATGCCAACGATCTGATCTGCGAGGCCGTCACCTACAACCATGACGCCCTGGAGGACGACAGCGGCCCCGCGATCTGGATCTGCCAGTCCCTCTACAGCGTGGTGATTCTGGAGGATACGGTCTGCGCGGGGTACTCGAAGGCCTTCACCGCCATGATGAACGCCCTGGATGTGGAAGCAACCGCCGCCCTTTCCGTGAACCACGCGTGGAACGTGGTCCGCCTTGAGGACGGAAACTGCTACGCCGTGGACGTCTGTTGGAACGATACGGACAGAAATCCGCCCTATAAGCACGACTACCTGAATATCGGCGAGGCGATCATGTCCGAAACCAACAGCAGGAAGGAGGCCCATACATACAAGGAGCCTATGGCCAGATGGATTCCCGCCATTGCTAGGGAGAGCTACGCGCCCACAGAGGCGGATCTCCAGCAGCCCGGTTCCTCAGCCGGCGGCGGAACCGGCAGTCCCGCCGCCCCCACGAACGTCCGGGCGGCCGCCGCGGGGGAGAAGAAGGTCACGATCACCTGGGACCCGGTTCCCGGGGCGGAGGTGTACGACTCCTGCGCGTATACGGATTCCACCTACAGCGAAATCATAGAGGACTGCCTCTATACTCTCGACGCGGAGGACGGGGCGGCGGACTACTGGACCGGCCTGAGGGAGGGCGCAACCTACTACTTCGGCATCCGGGCCGGAAAGACTGTGGGCGGCGAGACGGTCTACTCCGACTGGACGAATTTCTCCTACACCCATACCTGGGACGCCGCGCCCCAGGGGCCCGCCGCGCCCGCGAATTTCAAGGCAGCCTCTGTGGAGGAAGCGGACGGGGTCCTGCTGACCTGGGACCCGGTTCCCGGAGCGACGGTATACGATTCGTGTGTGTATACGGATTCCACCTGTACTGAAATCATGGGGGGCGCCCTTTATACCAACCTCGCAGAGGATGGGGAGTCCTTTGGCTGGACCGGCCTGACGCTCGGCGCGACGTACTACTTCGGCGTACGGGCCGGAACAGACGTCAATAGCGAGACGGTCTACTCCGACTGGGTGAATTTGTCCTACACACCGTCCGAGGACGCCGCCCCCCGGAGGCCCGCCGCGCCCGCGAATATCCAGACCGCCGCCGCGGGGGAGGACGAGGTCTCGATCACCTGGGACCCGGTTCCCGGGGCGGAGGTATATGACTCCTGCGCGTATGCGGATTCCGCCTACAGCGAGATCGCGGAGGGCTGCCTCTATACCCTCGACGCGGAGGACGGGGCGGCGGACTACTGGACCGGCCTGAAGGAGGGCTATACATACTACTTCGGCGTACGGGCCGGAAAAACCGTCGACGGCGAGATGGTCTACTCCGACTGGACGAATTTCTCCTATACCCACGGGAGCGCGTCCTGACCCATTTCCTGAAAAGAAAAACAGAGGGCCCTCCGCTGAAACCTTCAGCGGAGGGCCTCTTTCAGCCAACTATAGAAAAAAAGATAAGCGAAACGTAGCTTCGCGCAAAAAGTTTTTCTTTTTGATACTTTTTCTTTATTCACAAAGAAAAAGTATGGTGTCCTAGAAGGAAAACGCTTAGGCGCTGTTTGAAAAATGGGAATATGCCCAATGGCGAGGGATTTTTCGCCAGACGAAGCCAATTTGACGCCGGAATACTGGATGTATTGCAAGGAAACTTGGCAATGCATGGCGGACCCGCCGTTTGGGCATGTTGACATTTTTCAAACAAGCCCTAGCCCCCATTCAGGGACAGCAGCAGGTCAAGGACGGTTTCCGGCTCCGTGTGGCTGTCGAACTGGGCGGTATAGGCGAGGCCCTCCTCGCCGCTGGGGGCGTAGTGGACCAGAGTCTCCCCGCCGCCGGCGTCCTCCAGGGAAAAGGCTGCGCCGGAGCGCTCCACGCTGGTTCCCCCGCCGGTGGGGTATTGGGACGCCTCCAGCCGGGTCAGGTCCTCCACCGTGACGGTGCCCCAGGAGAACACGTAGGTGACAACGGCGCAGGCGTCCGTCCCGGCGTCCGTCACCTCCGGAACGTACCCCCAAAAGTCCTCCTCCGTACACGCCGGCAGGCCGGGGCCGAAGAGGGATCTGGCGGTCTCGTAGTCCACCAGGTCCCAGCCGTCGCTCCCGTCCTCCCCGGCGGCGTTTTCCACAGGCGGCGCGGCGGACGGCGCTTCACCGGCGGGGCAGTCCTCCTCCGCCTGTCCGGCCTCCGGCGCCGTGTCGGCGGATCTGGCGTCATCGGTCTCCCCGCCGCCGTCCAGGTCCTCCGGTCCCCGCGCGGCGCTCCCCAAGCCCCCGCCGCTCTCCGCCGGCAGCGCGCCCACGCCGTTGTAGGCCGCCGGGGCGGCGTCCTGGGCCGAGGAGTCTCCCTTCTGGCCCTGGAGGCCCCATAGGCCAGCCGCCGCCAGGGCGCAGCAGGCCGCCAGGGCCGCCCACCGGCGCCAGCGGGGGAAGCGTATGGTTCTGGGCCGCTCCTGGCGGGTCTGGGCCACCTGGTCCATCACGCTCCGGGCAAAGCCCTCTGGCGCGGCAATCGGGGCGGGGGCCATGGCGGCGCGTATGGCGGTGAGCTCTGCAAGGCAGCGCTGGCAGGCGGGACACGCCGCCAGATGGTCCATGAGCCGCGCGCGCTCCTCCTCCGGCAGGAGGCCGTCCAGCCACAGGCTCATCAGCTCCTCATATGCTTCGCACGGTCCCACGGGTCCACCCCCTTCCCATCCGTCGATTCTGCCTCTTTAGACGGCAGGTAGCCCGATAAGTTCCCGCTCTCCAGCAGGATTTTCCGCAGCGCCCGTCTGGCCCGGGAGATGCGGGATTTCACCGTGCCCAGATCCACGTCCAGAACCTGGGAAATCTCCTCATAGCTGAGCTCCTGGAGCTCCCGGAGGACCAGGATCTGCCGGTGGTCCTCCGTCAAGCGCTCCATGCCCGCCGTTACCGCCCAGCGGAGCTCCCCCCGCTCGGCGGACTCCTGGGGACTGGGGCCGCTGTCCGGCGCGGAGAGGGCCTCCAGGGAGACCTCCCCCCGCTGCCGCCTGGCGCGCCGCAGATGGTCAATGGCCGCGTTGGAGGTCAGCCGGTAGAGCCACGTGGCGAACTCCGACTCCCCCCGAAAGGAGGGCAGGCCCCGCCAGGCGGAGAGAAACGCCTCCTGGGCCACGTCCCAGGCGTCCTCCGGACTGCCGCACATCCGCAGCGCCAGAGCGTATACCTTGTTCTCATAGAGCCGCACCAGCTCCCCGAAGGCGTCCTCGCCCCCCCGGGCCGCCGCGCGGACCAGCTCCTCAACCGTCATGCAAATCCCTCTTGATCCCCTCCGTCACGCGGCGGACGTCCTCCAACGTCTCCATGCGGACGATCTGTTCCTTGTAGTAGGAGGCGTGGGGCACCCCCCTGAGATACCAGGCATAGTGCCGCCGGGCGTTCAGCACGGCCACCTTCTCACAGCCGTAGGCCGCAGCCAGCTGGATCTGCCGCACGGCAGTGTCGCACCGCTGGTCCAGGGGGGGCCGCTCCGGGATAGTCTCCCCCGCCAGGGCGGCGGCGGCCTGCTGGAAGAGCCAGGGGTTGCCGAAGCAGCCCCGGCCGATCATGGCCATGTCCGCCCCCGTAAACCGGAGGATGCGCACCGCGTCCTCGTGGGAAAAGACGTCGCCGTTGGCGATCACCGGAATGGATACCGCCTCCCTGACCTCCCGGATGGTATTCCAGTCCGCCGCGCCGCCGTACATCTGGGCCCGGGTCCGGCCGTGGACGGCGATGGCGGACACCCCCGCCTGCTCCAGCAGCCGGCTGAGCTCCACGGCGTTGACGCTGCCCCTGTCCCAGCCCCGGCGCATCTTTACCGTCACCGGCACCGGGCTGGCCTTCACCACCGCCTCCGCCAGCCGGGCCGCCTTCTCCGGGTCCCGCATGAGGGCCGCGCCGTCGCCGCTGGAGACCACCTTGCCCACCGGACAGCCCATGTTGATGTCCAACAGGTCCGCCCCGCTGGCCTCCGCGGCGATCTGGGCCGCCTCCGCCATGCAGGAGATGTCGCTGCCGAAGATCTGGGCGGCAAAGGGGCCCTCCCCGGGGAAGGGCCGCAGCAGCTGCCGGCTCTTCTTGTCCTGGTAGCACAGGGCCTTGGCGCTGACCAGTTCCGTATAGGTGAGCCCCGCCCCCAGCTCGGAGCAGATCTGCCGGTAGGCGGCGTCCGTCACGCCGGCCATGGGGGCCAGGGCCAGTTGGGACTGTATGGTAACCTCTCCGATTTGCATGGGCGCTCCTCTTTCGCTGTTTTTGCCGCTGTTTTGCGTAGAGACTATTATAACATAGGTTGGCCCGGACAACAACAGGGAAAGCCGGGAACCGGGGAGAAAAATCCCGGAAAATTCATGAAACTGCATCTGGACAAGACCTGCCGCCGGGTGTATGCTGTAGGGGACAAAAAACGCCGGATTTCGGCGGCGGCGGGGAGGCGGCGGACATGGGCAGGGCGGTGCGGCTGTACTGCCAGGAGATTGATCAGGCGCTGGAGCTGCCCCGGCGGCGGCGGAGGGAACTGCTGGAGGATCTTGGCCAACAGCTGGAGGAGCAGTTCGCCTCCCAGGAGGAGCTGACCCTGGAGGACCTCCGGGAGGCTGTGGGCCCGCCGGAGGACACCGCCGGTATCCTGCTGGAGAGCGTGGACCCGGAGGAGGTCCGCCAGTACCGGGCCCGCCGGAGACGGCGGACGCTCTGGGCGTTCCTGGCCGCGGCGGCAATGCTGGCCGCGGCGGCGGGGTTCCTCCTCTGCGCGTTGGGGTTTTCTATGGCGTGATTTCGGCATGCATTCTTTTCTTTCTGAAGAACCACTCGCGGCCTTTCAGGCCGCTTGGGCTGCTAGTGCCCGCTTCGCGGTCACGGCTCTCATCTATTTGGAAGATTGCGATAAGAGGAATACCGCCTGAAAAAAGAGGAATAACTAGAGGAGAGCGCCCCGCGGGAATTGGGAAGCCGCGGGGCGCTTCGCAATATGTGCCGGGGGAGAAGCCTCCGGCTGGAAGGGAGAAGCGCACATGCAGATCAATCCCAGGAAAGCGGCCATCGTGGGCTGCGGTTTTGTGGGGGCCTCCATCGCCTTCCGGTTTTTGCAGCAGGGGCTCTTTAGCCGGTTGGTGCTGCTGGACGCCAACCGGGACAAGGCGGAGGGGGAGGCCATGGACCTCAGCGACGGCCTGCCCTACGGCGCGTCCATGGAGATCACCGCCGGGACCTATGACGACATCGCGGACTGCGCCCTGGTGGTGATCACCGCCGGGGCCAACCAGAAGCCGGGGGAGACCCGGCTGGACCTCATCGGCAAGAACATCGCCATCCTCCGGGAGATTTTGGGGGAGATCACGGCCCGGGACTTTGGGGGGATTCTCCTCATCGTGTCCAACCCGGTGGACGTGCTGACCTACGCGGCCTGGAAGCTCTCCGGCTATCCCCGGGGCCGGGTGATCGGCTCCGGCACCGTGCTGGACACAGGCCGGCTCAAGCAGCTGGTGGGGGAGGAGCTGGGGGTGGACAGCCGCAACGTCCACGCCCTCATCATTGGCGAGCACGGGGACAGCGAGCTGGCGGTGTGGAGCGAGGCCAACGTGTCCGGTCTGGACCTGGAGGACTTCTGCCGCATCCGCCGGTGGCGGCCCCGGGAGGCCGGAGCGGACCTGCCGGCGGCGCTGGACCGGCTCTACCGGACCGTCCGGGACAGCGCCTATGAGATCATCCGGCGCAAGGGCGCCACCTACTACGGCATCGCCATGGCGGTGGGCCGCATCGCCGCCGCTATCGTGAAGGACGAGCACGCGGTGCTGCCTATCTCTGTGGTGCTGGAGGGGCAGTACGGCCTGGAGGGCGTGGCGCTGAGCATCCCCTCCCTGGTGGGCCGGGACGGCCTGGAGGAGATTTTGGAGATCCCCCTGAGCCCGGAGGAGAGCCGGGCCTTGGCAGCCTCCGCCCGGCAGATGGAGGAGGCTATCGCATCCCTGGGACTGTGAGGCTCTTTACCGGCTGGCATACTTTTTCTTTGTGAACAAAGAAAAAGTATCAAAAAGAAAAACTTTTTGCGCAAAGCTATCGCTTTGAACTGCCCCCCCGTCAAGTAGACAGTGAAATAATTCATAGAAAATTCACAGTGCAGAGGCACTGTAGCACCTTGCAAAATCTGTTTGTCAGCCGATGGCATCCAAACAGATTTTGCAAGGTCTGGTTATGCCACCATAGCCAGTTCATGCTTCTCAAAAGGTGTGAGTACGCCAAGGCCGCGTTGGAGCCGCCTGGAATTGTAATAAGCGATGTAGTCCTCAATCATCCAGATCAGATCCTCCCGACTGGTGAAACGCCGCCCATAATAGGCTGGTAACGTAAGAAAACATTTTAAGCGAGGGTCGGCGTAGCGTCAAGCTGCGCCGACTTTCGCATTATTTTTGTCTTGGGCATTTTGGGATTGCTCCCGCGCTCCCTCAAAATCAAATGCACCAATGAAGTTATAGACGATCTCAATTTCCCGGATTTTCACCCGCTTCTGCTGTTCGTTGGTCGTGTAGGTGTCGGACACCCTGATCTGTTCCACGAACTCACGCAGGATGGTGGCATCAAGCTGGGTCATATCCGTGTACTTCTTCACCACAGAAATGAACTTCCTGACGTTGGTTTTCTTCTGCTCCTGCTGTTTCACTTCCCGTCCCAGGGTTTCCACGACGGCCTTTAACTGTTCCTGCTCCTGTTCATAGTCACGGGACAGCTTGATAAACCGATCATCGGACAGCTTGCCGGAAATGTTGTCCTCATAAATTCTCTTGAAGATCACATCCAGCTCCGCGATGCGTTTTTCGGACTGTGCCAGCACAGCCTTTTTCTGTGCCAGCGCCTTGTCACGCTCCCGCAGGCTCCGTTCCGCCGCCCGCTGGATAAAGTCGTCCTCATACTGTGTCACATGGGAGATCGCTTCCCGCAGGTTCCGCAGTACGATTTCTTCCAGCACGACACGGCGGATGGAGTGCGTCTTGCACAGGGTACGGTCTTTTCGATAGGTGGAGCAAATGTAATACTCCTGTTCCGGCTTGAAGTGGTTAGCCCGGCAAAGATACATCTTGCCGCCGCAATCGGCGCAGTACACCAGCCCGGAGAACATACCCATGTCCCCCATCTTGGTCGGGCGGCGGCGTCCCTGCCGGATATTCTGAACAATCAGGAACACGCTTTCCTCAATGACAGGCTCTTGGGTATTCTCGAAGATCACCCATTCAGACGGGTTATTCCAAACGGTCTTTTTGCTCTTGAACGATGGTTTGCTGGTCTTGAAATTGACCGTATGGCCTAAATACTCGACACGCTCCAAAATGCCCGAAATTGTCTTGGCCGTCCATTTGTAGGGATTTGTGGGAGGCTTGCCATTGGTCGGTAACATCGGCTATCTGCTGTGGGGCAGCGTGGGAACCGGCAAAAGCTATTTCGCCGGTTGTATCGCCAACGCCCTGATGGAGCAGGAAGTGGCCGTCCGCATGACGAACTTTGCCCTAATTTTGAATGACCTGACCGCCAGCTTTGAGGGCCGGAACGAGTACATAGCCAGACTGTGCCGCGCCCCGCTGCTTATCCTGGATGACTTTGGCATGGAGCGTGGGACGGAGTACAGTTTGGAACAGGTCTACAACGTGATTGACAGCCGTTACCGCAGCCGCAGGCCGCTGATCGTCACCACCAACCTGTCCCTCCAGGACTTACAGCACCCCCAGGACACCGCCCATGCCCGCATCTATGACCGGCTGTTGGAAATGTGTGCCCCCATCCGCTTTTCGGGAGATAACTTCCGCAGGGCCACCGCTCAGGACAAACTGGCACGTCTGAAAAATCTGATGGACTGAAAGGAGCCGCCTATGGCAAAAGCAAAGGAGCCTGTTATCACTGTCAGCACCGTGTTCGCCGGGAGGCAGACCGACAGGCAAGCCTTTATTGACTTAATCATACAGAAAAATGAGATTGTGAAATCACAACTTTCCCTTGACGCCGGACGTGCGGCAGGGTATAATGAAATTACTCCAAAACGCGGCATACACAGCGGGATGGAGGTCAAAAATGAGGACTAACACTGTGTATGCTGAACCCTATCCCCAGGAGGTGAGAGCAGCTATCTATTGCCGCTTGTCCAAGGACGATGATTTGAGCGGCCCCAGCGCAAGCATCCAGAACCAGCGGGAATTGTTGTGCCGGTACTGTGAGGAACAGGGCTGGCGCGTGGCAGGGATTTTCCAGGATGACGGGTACACCGGCCTGAACATGGAGCGCCCCGACTTTCAGAAGATGCTGGCGGCGGTTGAGCGGAAAATGTTCGATGTGGTCTTGACGAAAGACCTCTCCCGGCTGGGCCGGAACTATTTGCAGGTGGGCCAACTGCTGGAAGATTTTTTCCCACGGCAGAAGGTACGGTATATCGCTTTGAACGATGCCGTAGACAGCGAGGTTGAGAATGAGATAACCCCGTTTCGCTCGCTGCTGAACGAGATGTATAGCCGGGATGTGAGCAAGAAAGTCCATTCGTCCTACCTGACAAAAGCCAAGTCCGGCAAGTTTACCGGCTGTCTGGCCCCGTTCGGCTACCGCAAAGACCCGGAGGACAAAAACCATCTTCTCATTGACGAGGATACCGCCTGGATCGTCCGCAGGATTTTTGAGTGGGCGAAGAACGGCAGCGGCCCCAACCGCATCCGCCGCAGGCTGGAAGATGAAGAAATCCCCTGCCCCGCATGGTGGAACCGGCAAAAGGGCTTGCGCGACCATGTTACCAAGTTTGAGCGGGAAAACCCGGAGCGGGGGCGGTTTATTTGGGACTTCACCGCCATCCAGGGCATTTTGGCAAACCCGGTTTACATCGGCGCGATTGCCTCCCAAAAGGTCAACTACCGTTTCAAAATCGGCTGGATGGGCGACAAGAAACGGGAGGACTGGATTGTTGTCGAGGGGATGCACGAGGCCATCATCGACCGGGACACGTTCGACCTGGTACAAGAGAAAGTCAAGAGCCGGAAACGCCCGGACGCATGGGGCAATTTCAGCCTGTTTGCCGGTCTGGTGAAGTGCGGACAGTGCGGCAGCACCTTGAACATCCGCCGCGCCAACCAAAAGGGCAACGAGCGCATCTACACCTGTTCCCGGTACAACAAGTACGGCGTGGCCCACTGTACCCAGCACCGCATCAAGTATGATACGCTCTACAACGTCGTGCTGGAACAGATTAGAGCTTGTGCGAGAAAGGCCCTTGCCGATGAACAGGAGGCAGCGGCCCAACTCCGGGAGAACTGCCAGGCGGACGAGCAGGCCGAGCGCGAGGCCATCCAGCGGAGCATTGACGAGGACAGCGAACGCATCACCGCTCTGGAGCGCATCATCAGCCGGGTCTATGAGGACATGATTGCCCAGCGCATCAGCGAGGACAACTTCAACCGCATCTTGGAGAACAGCCAGACGGAGCAGGCTACGCTGAAAAACCGTGTCATGCTGAACCGGGAACGGCTGGCCCAGCAGACCCAGGAGCAGGAGGACAGCACACGCTGGCTGGAAATCATCAAGGACTATGCCGACATCCAGAAATTGGACACCGTGACGCTGAACCGGCTTGTTCAGAAAATCGTCATCCACGAGGACATAGACGGCGAGACTGTTCGCCAGACTGTGGAAATCTATTTCAATTTCAACGATAAAGCGGATAAACGCAGGATAATCCGCGAGAAATAACTGAATACCGCAACATTAAGCCCGGACAGCAGAGGAACCGGGGTAATGCTGATTGAGGATGCCGCCGCCCGCCGTGGGCTGTTTCATTAACTTTGAGATGAAACAGCTTGTCGCCGGGGGAGGCGTGGCCCTGATCGGCATTACCCTGGTTCCCCTGCTGTCCGGCTTGCTGGGCTGATGTTCCCCGCTAAATCCCCTCGCGGCCTCCCGCCCCAAGCGGGGGCCGCGGGAAAGGAGGTGCTTGACCCATGATACTTGACTGGCTGGAAGAATGGTTCAAGGGTGTGCTGATCGACGGCATCACCAGCAACCTCACCGGCCTTTTTGACACGGTGAACGGCAAAGTGGGCGAGATCGCCGCCGACGTGGGAGCCACGCCGCAGGACTGGAACAGCGGCGTGTTCAATATGCTCCGCAGCCTGTCGGAAACGGTGATCGTCCCCATCGCTGGGGCTATCCTCGCCCTTATCATGTGCTACGAGCTGATACAGTTGATTGCGGAACGGAACAGTATGCACGACATGGACAGTTGGATGCTGTTCCGCTGGGTGTTCAAATCCGCCGCCGCGATCATCCTTGTGTCCAACACCTGGAACATCGTCATGGGCGTGTTCGACCTGACCCAAAGCGTCGTCAATCAGAGCGCCGGGGTTATCATCGGCAATACCAGCATCGACATTACAGCCGTTGTCACCGACCTGGAAAACCGGCTTTCGGATATGGACATCGGCGGTCTGCTGGGCCTGTGGTTCCAGTCCCTCTTTGTAGGGCTGACGATGAATATTCTCTCCATCTGCATCATGCTTGTGGTCTATGGCAGGCTGATTGAAATATATCTCGTGACCTCGCTGGGGCCTATTCCTCTCGCCACCATTGGGAACAGCGAGTGGCGGGGCATGGGGCAGGGCTATTTGAAATCCCTCTTTGCCCTGGGCTTCCAAGCGTTTCTTATCATGGTGGTAACGGGTATCACCCACGCCATGCTCCATAACCGGGAGCAGGACCAACTCACCGCCGCTGCCGGGGACACGGATCGGGAGCCGACCAAGCCGAAGGACAAAAACACCAGAGAGGTGGAGGCCGAAAGTGTTTCCTATACGGTCTGCCAGTATTATGGCATTGAGACAAGCGCCAACAGCCTGGGCTACATCGCCACATGGTCCAAGGATAGGAGCCTGTCGGAACTGAAAGCCAGCCTGGAGACCATCTCCAAGACCGCCAATATCCTCATTACCAGCATTGCTGGGCTTGTTATCTGCCACGGCAAAAATCTCCTTTCATAAAATGGCCCCGCACAGGAAACCGAAGCGTCCCATACGGGGCAAAATTCCGCAAGTAGAAGTTAATTTCAGCCCTCCGAGGGTAA
>CATLAL010000001.1 GCA_949878425.1 uncultured Oscillospiraceae bacterium | reverse complement strand
CACCAAGCAAAAGTTACTGTTGTGCATAAATAAGCGGCCCAGTGGGGCCCGTTGCGCCGGCAGCGCCGGCAGGTCCGGTGGGTCCCATGGGTCCGACAGCGCCCGGAGCGCCGGCAGCGCCGGCAGGCCCGGTGGGTCCCATGGGTCCGACAGCGCCCGGGGTACCGGCAGCGCCGGCAGGTCCGGTGGGTCCCATGGGTCCGACAGCGCCCGTTGCGCCGGCAGCGCCGGCAGGTCCGGTGGGTCCCATGGGTCCGACAGCGCCCGGGGTACCGGCAGCGCCGGCAGGTCCGGTGGGTCCCATGGGTCCGACAGCGCCCGGAGCGCCGGCAGCGCCGGCAGGTCCGGTGGGTCCCATGGGTCCGACAGCGCCCGTTGCGCCGGCAGCGCCGGCAGCGCCGGCAGGCCCGGTGGGTCCCATGGGTCCGACAGCGCCCGGAGCGCCGGCAGCGCCCGTGGGGCCTACGGGACCAATGGGCCCCGGCAGGCCCCGGGGCCCTCTGGGACCGGGAACGCAGCAGACGCTTCCGCAGGGGTCGCAGCACCGGTCCGGCTGCTCCAGACAGCCCGCATAGTGGTTGTATCGCATAGGGAAAATTCCTCCCTGTATCACAAGATGCGGCGCGGCAGCACGCCGCTTGAGAAAGGCCGGTTTCCGTAGGGAGAACCGGGCCTCCGGTTTTATTGTATGCGGAGGAGGAACCGGCGGTGCGTATCCGAGAAAACGATACATCGATGAGTAAGAGCCGCCCGGAGTGCTCCGGGCGGCTCTTACCATTAATCTGTTACTCCTCTTCCTGGCCGTGACTGTGACCGCAGCAGCCCTCCTCGCCGCAGGCGTCGCAGGGGTGGTCATAGGGCAGTCCCTTCCTTTTGTAGTAGTCCGCTACGGCTGCCTTCACCGCCTGCTCCGCCAAAACCGAGCAGTGGATTTTTACCGCCGGGAGGCCGTCCAGGGCCTCTACCACCGCTTTGTTGGTCAGCTTCAGCGCCTCGTTGAGGGGCTGGCCCTTAATCATATCCGTGGCAATCGAGCTGGTGGCGATGGCGGAGGCGCAGCCGAAGGTCTGGAACTTTACGTCCTCAATGACCTCCCCCTCGCCGATCTTCAGATACATCCGCATGATGTCGCCGCACTTGGCGTTGCCCACCTCGCCGACGCCGTCGGCGTCCTCAATAACCCCCACGTTGTGTGGATGGGCGAAGTGCTCCATAACCTTCTCGCTGTATTCCATTGCCATAGCCAAAATCGTCCTTTCCCAAAATTATTATCCCAAAGGCGAAACGTAGTTTCGCCGAAAAAAGTGTTTTCTTTTGATTCTTTTCTTTTATTCATAAAAGAAAAGAATATATGCCCTATGCCTTACTCCTTGTACGGATCCTCCATCTTCTCCAGCATATGGAGCCAGACGGGGCTCATCTGCCGGAGGGTCCGGACCACCTCTGGGACCTGTTGGAGGATATAGTCCACCTCCTCCATGGTGTTGTACTCGCTGAGGCTCAGCCGGAGGGAGCCGTGGGCGATCTCGTGGGGCAGGCCCAGGGCCAGCAGCACGTGGCTGGGGTCCAAAGAGCCGCTGGTGCAGGCGCTGCCGGAGCTGGCGCAGATGCCGGCCAGGTCCAGGCGCAGCAGCAGGCTCTCCCCCTCGATGCCCTCGAAGCAGAAGCTTACAATGCCCGGGGCCCGGTGGTCCGGGTCGCCGTTGCAGCGGGCGTTGGGGATCCGGCTCAGGCCGGCAATCAGCTTATCCCGCATGGCGGAGATGTGGGCCATGTTCTCCTCCATGTGGGCACAGCTCTCCTGGAGGGCCGCCGCCATGGCCAGGATGGCAGGGATGGCCTCCGTGCCGCCCCGCTTGCCCCGCTCCTGGGCGCCGCCCTCAATGAAGTTTTCCAGGCGGATGGACTTTTTGCAGTACAGGGCGCCCACGCCCTTGGGTGCGTGGAACTTGTGGCCGGAGAGGGAGAGCATATCGATGTTGTCCGCCTCCACGTCCACGGGCACGTGGCCCACCGCCTGGACGGCGTCGGTGTGGAAGAGCACGCCCCGCTCCCGGCAGAGGGCCCCGATCTCCCGGATGGGCTGGAGGGTCCCGATCTCGTTATTGGCGAACATGACGGTGACCAGGCACGTGTCCGGGCGCAGGGCCGCCTCCAGCTCCTCCAGGCGCACCAGGCCGTTCTCATGGACCGGCAGGTAGGTGACGGAAAAGCCCTGCTTCTCCAGCTTTTTCAGGGTGTGGAGCACCGCGTGGTGCTCAATGGCGTCGGAGATGATGTGCTTTTTCCCGGCCAGGGCCCCCAGGCGGGCGGCCTCCGTAATGGCCCAGTTATCCGCCTCCGTGCCGCAGCCGGTGAAGTAGATCTCCCTGGGCTCCGCGTGGAGGCACTTGGCCACCGCCTCCCGGGCCCCCATGAGGGCGTAGTTGGCCTCCCGCCCCTTCTGGTGCAGGCTGCTGGGGTTGCCGTAGAGCTCGCCCATGGCGGGGAGCATGGCGTCGGCGGCGGCCCGGCTCATGGCGGTGGTTGCCGCGTTGTCGGCGTAAACAAACATAGTTCTCAACCTTCCTTCTCTGCCGGCTGCTGTGCCGGCGGGTTTTTCCGAAATCCCTATAGGGGAATAGGACTTTTACCGGGAGCTGTGGGAGCGGCGCCTCAGCTCTGGCAGGCCGCGGGCGGGACCTCCTTTGGCTGGCGGGCGCGGATGCGCCGCTGCTTGTCCACCAGATCAGCCAGCGTCACGTGGTCGACCACGTTGCTGATGGCCTGGTCTACCTGCTCCCACAGGTCCAATGTGACGCACTCCTTACACCGGGCGCAGGGGTTTATCTCGTCGTCCAGACAGGAGACCGGGGCAATGCTGCCCTCCACCGTCCGCAGAATCAGGCCAACCGTGCAGGCCTCCGGATCCGTTGTCAGGTGGTAGCCTCCCCGGGCCCCCCGGACGCTGCCCACCAGACCGGAGCGGACCAGCACCGGGATAATCTGCTCCAGATACTTCTCGCTGATTCCGTGGCTCTCCGCTACAGACTTCACCGACAGGTTCGTCCCCTCCTCCTGCATGGCCAGGGCCAGCATCAGATGCAGCGCGTAGCGGCTCTTGGCGGAAATCTTCACAGCGCGATCCCCTCCCCTCTTTTAATTCCTATCTTAATCTAGGATTTACCCTCTGTCAAGGGGCATTTACAACAAACCGGAGGAGGCCCTTTTGGGTACTCTGCCATATCCTGCCCAATTTCCGGCGGATCATGGGCCGAACCGGCGAAAAATTTCCTTTGCGCCGGAATAGAAACCTGCTATACTCTATGGTAGTGACAACAAAGAGGAAGAGATAGCCGACATTGGTTCTAATCTTAATGTAAGCGACTAGGCGCTGTTTGAAAAATGGGAATATGCCCAGGAGCGAGGGATTTTTTCGCCAGGCGAAGCCAATTTGACGCCGGAATACTGGCTGTATTGCAAGGGAAATTGGCAATGCATGGCGGAAAAAGACCCGCTATTTGAGCGTGTTAACGTTTTTCAAACAAGCCCTAAATACGGTTTCCATTTCTGAACAAATGATGGGGACCTGGCTGTTTTGAATGAACAGCCGGGTCCCCTTTTGCTTTTTTTCAGCTTATCTAAATGACATTGCTTACGGCCCCCGTCCTTTCCCGGCGGACGCCTGCTATTGAAAGGAACCTCAGTCCAGAATATATACGGTACACTGCCGGACGCCGAATTGGATGCACTCCCGGTTGGTGTCCATATAGAGGTCGATCACGTTGCCCCGGACGCCGGTGTCCTCCGCCACAGCAAAGCCGTAGACATAGGCGCCGTCGTTAGAGACCACATAGACCTTGGTGCCCAGAGGGAGCACGCTCCGGTCCACAGCCACTACGCCCACGTGGACGGGAGTTCCGCTGGCAGTGATGCTGCCCACCCGGCCGCCGGTGGTGTAGGCGGTGCCCTTCATAGTTTTGGCGCTGCTGAAAGTGAGGGTCTCACCGTTGGCCAGGGTAATAACGCCGGAACCGTCGGCCTCCGTCACAATAGAGGACACCTCGTCGCCGTTGTTGGCGAAGTTGGCTATGGTGCCCCGCTCAATGATGGTGGGCACAGGCTCCCGGTCCGCCACCTCGATGAGCTGACGGGAGGTCTCCTCGCCATCCTGATAGACCACCTCATAGACCTCGCGGTACTCGCCGTCACAGCCCTCCTGAAGGACCGTCTCCTGCCAATCGGGCAGATTGTCGTTGTACTGATAAATAATTTCGTGCTCTGTTACATTCGAAATGTGCTCGTAAAATACCAGCTCCGAGGCAACGCTGATCTCCAGCCTGTCGTCTAAGAACATTACGGAGACCATCTCCAGGGGGCTGGGCTGGATGTCCAGACGCTCCAGCAGCTCCGTCACCGTCTCCTGGCGGGTGACAGTGGAGCGGGTGCTGCCCTGGTAGCTGACGGCGGCGGTCTGTCCGGCAGTGAGCAGCAGGTCCTTCCCGTCCTTCCGGGAGACCAGCTCGGCGGAGCCGTCGGTCAGAAATACGCCGCCCTCCAGCTCGTCCACATGGACATAGTCGTCGTCGCTGACAATGTAAAGGGCGTAGGCATCGGTGTCGCTGGGAAAGGGCATGAGGGACACGGCGAGAAGGGAGAGGGCCGGCACAGCGGCGGCGGCGATCAGCCGTTTGAGACTGCGGGCGGCTTTCTTGCTTCTTTCAAACATGTTACTTGAACCTCCGTTGGTTTTCAAAAGGGATAGAAAGCGTGGGGTCAACGCATGCGCCGCCGGCCTCCAGGAGGAGCGGCGGGAACGCCTTACAGGGAGGATTACCAAAATTTCCTCTCTCTAAACAGCGTACGCGCTGGTTTGTAACTTTTGTTACCATTTTGAAAACTGGCTGTAGTATACTGCAAAGCCTGGGATTTGTCAAGGTTTTTGAAACATTTTTTCCTGGTTCCTTCCGGACAGCCCCCAGAATTCGCGGGAAAAACTGCAAAAATTTCTCTATTCCGCAGAAAAAATTACAGAGCCGGTTACAAAGGTTACAGGCGGGGAACAAAAAATAGCGGTCCGGAGGAGACTCCGAACCGTTATTTTTTGGCGCGATTCAACAGGACGTATCAGCTCTTGGCCCGACGGCGGCAGGAGAGTCCGTCAATCATGGAAAAGACGGCGAAGCAGACCGCGCCGGTGAGCGCGTTGGACCAGGTGCTCAGCTCGTCGGGGCGCAGGCCGGTGGCGCCCCAGAGGATCTGGTTGATAATCAGGGCCAGGGCGACGCCCAGCAGGGAGCTCCAGGCCAGGGCCAGCCAGGGCCGCCGGGGCAGGAGCTTCCGCCAGAGAATGTAGATGCCCCACAGGCAGGCCACAGCCAGCAGCGCAATGATGTGGGCCCAGAGGTGGGTCAGGGGCGAGACGAACTGGTACAGGAAGGGGACAATGGCCAGGCTCAGGATCACGAGAAAGCCCCACACCGGGCGCCGGAGCCGCAGCAGCGGGTAGCACAGCGCCCAGCCGAAGGCCACGCACTTCACCGCCGTGAGGCAGTTGCCGTCGCCGGTGGCCAGGTGGACGATGAGGAGGACCAGCGCCGCGATGAGGCATCCGGCGGACACCGCCGCGAACAGCCAGAACCGCCAGTCGCTGTTGCGCCGCCGGGCTGTCTCCGCGTAGGCCACCGTATCCAGCACCGCGTCCTCCACCTCCGGCGGCAGGTCGCTGGCGTCCCGCTCCCCGGCCAGGAGCTCCGAAACGCCCACCTCCAGGGCGTCCGCCAGGGGCCGCAGCAGCGTGATGTCCGGATAGCTGAGGCACCGCTCCCACTTGCTCACCGCCTTGTCGGTGATGCCCAGGCGCTCCGCCAGCTGCTGCTGGGTCATGCCCAGCGCCAGCCGCCGGTCCCGGATGAATTGACCGATCTGTTTTTCTTCCATAGACAAGTCCTCCTTTGGTTGGGACCATTGTGGCACATTCCGGCGAGAAAAGCAACCGCTAATCGGTTGATTGGGGGGGTAAACCGGCGGTCGAGGGGTCCCGGCGCAGCTCCTCGTACACCTCCGCCAGGAGCTTTCGGTCCTGCTTGGTCCCCTGAAAGTCCGCCTCCCGGAACATGTCCGGCCTGCGCCGCAGGGTCCGGAGCATGGACTGCTTCTTCCGCCACCGGGCCACGTTCTCGTGGTGGCCGCTGAGGAGCACCTCCGGCACCCGCCTGCCGTGCCACTCCTCCGGGCGGCTGTAGTGGGGGTGCTCCAGAAGGCCGTTCCAGTGGCTCTCCTCCTCGTAGCAGGCCGCCTCTGGCAGCACCCCGGGCGCCATCCGGCACACCGCGTCCGCCACCGCCATGGCGGGAAGCTCCCCGCCGGTGAGGACGAAGTCCCCCAGGGAAATCTCCTCGTCCACGCACTCCTCCAGAAACCGCTCGTCCACCCCCTCGTAGTGGCCGCAGACGAGGATCAGGTGGTCATAGTCCGCCAGCAGCTGCCGGGCCTTGGCCTGGGTGAAGGTCTCGCCGCAGGGGGAGAGGTAGATGGTCCGGCTGCGCCCCACGGCGCAGCTCTCCCGGATGTGGGCCCAGCAGCGGTAGAGGGGGTCCGCCTGCATGATGGCCCCCCGGCCGCCGCCGTAGGGGTAGTCGTCCACCTGCTTCTGCTTGTTGAGGGTGTAGTCCCGGATCTGGTGGGCCTCGATGCGGATGTACCCCCGCTCCTGGGCCCGCCCCAGAATCGATTCGTTCATCATGTCCCCGACCGTCTCGGGGAAAAGCGTCATTATGTCGATCTGCATAGGTCCTCCGTTTTTTGTTTTCAACCTCTTAAAGGGGGTGTTAGCCCCGCTGCCTGTGGGCCCCGCCGCCCTCGGCGGGGCATTCCGGAAGAAATGCCTATCTTCACGACAGCACCGGGGGATTCACCCCCGGGGAGACTCCGCGCCCCGGCGGTGGTTTCTCTGCCGTAAATGCCTATCTACATGATAGCTCCGGGGCTCATGCCGCCCCCGTGGGCCGCCTACGGCGGCCAGCGGAGGCGCTACTGAGCCAGCCCCTCCCAGACGTGGATATCCATAGTCCCCGCCTCCAGGTCCACCGACGCCACGAAGGCGTCCACAGCCGGGACCAGGTACTCCGCCGCCCCGCCCCGGACGGCGTAAATCTTGTGGGCCGGGTACTCCAGGACCTCCTCCAGCCGCCCCAGGGTCTCGCCGGTGGCGGCGTCCCGGACGGCCAGGCCCAGCAGCTCCTGGTCAAAGTAGGTTCCCGGCGGCAGCGCCGCCTCGGCCCGGCGGATGGAGAGCTCCCGGCCCTTCAGGGCCAGGGCGGCGTCCATGTCCTCCACCCCCGGCAGCTTCAGCAGCAGGCAGCCCTTGTGGACCCGGCGGGCGGCGGGGGCCAGGGGCTGGCCCGCCAGGTAGAAGGTTTTGCAGGGGAGGAGCGCCTCCGGGGCCACCCCCCGGCTGGGCAGGAGCTTGACCTCCCCCCGGACGCCGTGGGCGCCCACGATCCGGCCCGCCGTGATGTATTCCAATTTCATAGCGCCCTCCTTATACTCACCGCTTCCCGGCGGAAAACCGGGCGGCCTCCAGGACCCAGGCCGCCAGCTCCCCGTCCACCTCCTCCGGGGAGGAGATGAGGACGTGGTGGGTCCAGCGGTTGGGGTAGGGCTCCGAAACGGCGTCGATGCGGGGGGAGTCCACCCGATGGTCCAGGCCGAAGGTGATGACGAGAAAGGGCTCCGGCCGGTCCTTGGCCCGCCGCACCCCCAGAAAGGAGGCGCAGGCGAAGAGCCGCCGGTTGGAAAAGGAAATCTGGGTTTTCTGCACCTTGACCCGCAGATCCTCGATCTGGGAGAGAATTTTTTCCTCAAGGGCCCCGTAGAGGGGCAGCGCCGCCGGGCGCCGGTCGAAAAAGAGAAGGATATCTCCGTCCATGCGAGACGCCTCCGTTTGAGCTGTTCAGCTGTGTTGGATATACTATAGCACAGGATGAGGCGCAGTTCAATCCGCTTTCGGAAAATCCCGGAGCCTTCCTCTCAATTATAGCCATCATTAAAATTTGTAACATCGCGCGGGGGCGAGCATTGCTCGCCCCCGCAAGGGAACGGCATCTGTTTTGAAGATTGCTGTAGAAAGGGGAGCGGACAGGTCTCTGTCCGCTCCCCAGAATAGTGGGATATTTAGGAATTTTCCGCGATATACTGCTCCGCGGCCTTGGCGAACTCGTCCGGGCAGGAGTGCCCGCCGTTACAGTCGATGTGCCGCAGGCGCAGGGGGATGTCCTCGATGGCCACGCCCTCCGCCAGGGCGGCCACGCCCTGGGTGTTGCCCCGGCAGCCGCCGTCAAAGACCACGTTGTGGACAATGCCGTTGACCACGTCGAAGTGGATCTCCCTTGCGCACACGTTGGAGGTCTGATAGACCATATGTCCGTCTTTTACCATACTGCTTCTCCTTCCTCTTATGCCCGCTGCAAATCCACGTAGCGGCGGTAGGTGGCGCTCTGCTCATAGAGCTGCTTGTGGGGACCGCAGGCCTGGACCCGGCCGTTCTCCATAAAGATGATGCTGTCGGCGTGCTCGACGGTCCGCAGGTTGTGGGCCACAATGACGGTGGTCCGGCCGGCCATCAGCTTGGAGAGGGCCTGGGTGATCTGGTACTCGTTCTCCGCGTCCAGACTGCTGGTGGCCTCGTCCAGCAGCAGGTAGGACGGATCCCGGATCATCATCCGGGCGATGGCAATGCGCTGCTTCTCGCCGCCGGAGAGCTTGGAGCCCACGTCGCCCACGTCGGTCTCCAGGCCCTCGGGCAGGCGGGAGACGATCTCGGTGACGTTGGCCGCGCCCATGGCCTGGCTGAGCTTGCCCTCGCCCACGCCCTCGTCGATGCCGTAGGTGATGTTGTCCCGGACCGTTCCGAAGAGCAGGGGGCTGGACTGGGGCACCATGCCGAAGGACTCCCGCCACTCGTTCAGGTGGATGTCCTCCGCCGGGGTCTCGCCGAAGAGGAGCCGCCCGCCGGTGGGCTGGTAGAGCCGCTCCAGCAGCTTGAGCACCGTGGTCTTGCCGGAGCCGGAGGGGCCCACAATGGCGGTGACCTTGCCGGTGGGGATGGTCATGGACACGTGGTGGAGCACCTCCTCGCCGTTCTCATAGGCGAAGGACACGTCCTCCAGCTTCAGGTCCGCGTCGGGGATGGCGAAGGACTTCCTGCGCTCCATCTGCTCCGGCTCGCACTGGATGAACTCCGATACCGCGTGGGCCGCGCCCTGGGCCTTCTTGGCGGACTGCCAGAAGAACACGAACTGCATGGGCTGGTAGGTCAGCTGGCCGGCATAGGTGTACAGGGCCACCATGGAGGCGGTGTCCATGATGCCGTTGCTGAGCAGGTAGCCGCCGTAGATGAGGACAATGGCCTGGATGACGGCCTCCATGGAGTAGACCAGGGGCTGGGCCAGGAAGTCCAGGCCCGCCATCTTGGCGTTGGCCTTGAAGTAGGCCTTCGCCGCCGCGTCGTTGACCGCGTCCTCCTTCTCCTCCGCGCCGGAGGCCTTGATCTGCTTGAGGGCGCTCAGCCGCTCGGCCAGGAAGTTGGTGTACTTGGAGAGAGCGGTGTGGGCCTCGTGTTCCACATTATGCATGTAGTGGCTGGGGATGCTGGCCAGGATGATAAAGGGGATCAAAAGCAGCATCAGCAGGGCCATGTTCCGGTTCATCCCGGCGATCATCGCCAGTATGACGCCCATGCCGTAAATGGTCTGGAGCAGGGAGAACACGTAGCTGATGGAATAGCTCATGGTGCTGCTGTCCGCGGTGACGCGGCTGACCAGGGACGTGGGGGGCACGGTATCCAGGTGGCTCATGGGCATGTGGACCACCCTGGTCCAGATGTTCTGGTTGATGTTCCGGGTGGTGGTGGCGTCGATCCAGGCGCTCAGAAGGCTCATAGGCATCATGATGAGCGAGGAGGCGATGGTGACCAGGACGTAGGTGGTAATGGTCCCCGCGTCCTGGATCTCACCCGCCATGATCTGCCCCTGGACCATGGGCAGCTTAGCGTAGACGGTCATAACCGCCATACTGACGGCCAGGTTGATGATATACCAGATCCAGGGAATGCGGGACTCCTTCAGCAGTTGCCAGAGGGCCTTCCAGTCGTGCTTGACTTTGCCGTTCTTCTTCATTTCTCACGCCTCCTCACACTTCCACACCGGCCCGCTGGAGCTCCACCAGGCGGCGGTACAGGGGACTGGCGGTCATGAGCTCACCGTGGGTCCCCTGGGCGGAGACCCGGCTGCGCTCCATCACCACGATCTTGTCCGCGTCCCTCACGGTGTCCATCCGGTGGGCCACCATGAGGACCGTGTGGTCCTTACTGAGCTCCTTCAGGGTCCGGTTGACGTTGTACTCGCTCTCCGCGTCCAGGTTGCTGGTGGCCTCGTCCAGGACCAGAATCTGGCTGTTCATCAGGATGGCCCGGGCGATGGCGATGCGCTGCTTCTGCCCGCCGGAGAGGCGTGCGCCGTTTTCGCCCACCTGGGTGTCAAAGCCCTGGGGCAGGCTCTTGATGTAGTCCAGGATGTCCGCCCGGCGGGCGGCGTCCTCCAGCCGCTCCCGGCTCACCGGGCCGTCCACGCCGTGGGCGATGTTCTCGCCGATGGTGCCGGAGAGGAGCTGGGCGTCCTGGGGGATGTAGCCGATGTTCCGCCGCCAGGACTGGAGCTCGTACTCCCTCGCGTCCTTCCCGGCCCAGGAGATAGAGCCCTGGCCGGGGAGATAGAAGCGCTCCACCAGGTTCAATATGGTGCTCTTGCCCGCGCCGGAGGGGCCCACAATGGCGGTGACCTTGCCGTGTTCGGCGGTGAAGCTCACATCGTTGAGGACGTTTTGCTCCTCATAGGCGAAGGAGACGTTTTTAAACTCCACATTGCCGCTGGCCTCACCGGCGTTCAGCTTGCCGGTATTCTCCTCCGGCTCCGCATCGGTGGCGGCGGCGATGCGGGCGCAGGCGCCCTGGTTGCGCTTGAGGGCCTGCCACTGGGCCATAACGGAGCGGACGTTGCCGTTGAGCAGGTTGGCATACTGGTAGAAGGCGATCCACTGGCCGATGTCAATGGCTCCCTCCCGGAGCAGCCACAACCCGGTGAAGATGATCACCAGGGTCCGGATCAGGTCCGTCACCGTCTCGGCAAAGGAGATGGCCAGGCCGTACACCGCGTTTTGCATCTGGGTCTTGAACTGGTTGGCCAGCCAGGAATTTCCGGCCTTTTCCTCCCGAGTCTCCTGGCCGAAGAGCTTGACCAGGGTGAGGTAGGGCAGCACGGCGGCAAAGTACCGGGTGGCGTCGGAAAGGCGGCCCTGGACCCGGTTGTTCATCTTGAAGTAGATGCGCCCGGCAATGACGCCGATGGCATAGGTCAGAGGGATGCAGATGAACTGGGAGACGGTCAGCCGCCAGTCGTAGCCAGTGATCAGGACGACGGTCATGACCAGGGTGTAGATGCCCCGCAGCCAGTAGGAGATGCTGTAGGACATGAACTCGCTCATGGAGAGGGTGTCCTGGGTGGTACGGCTGATGAGGTCCCGGGGCTCGTTCTTCTCAAAGTAGGAGATGGGCAGCCGGGAGAGCTTGCGCCAGATGTAGTTCTGGAAGCGCATGTGGTTGAGATGGGAGGTGTACCGGGCCACGCACTGGATGGCCGCGGTGAGGATGGCCTGCCCCAGCACCACCAGCACCGCCGTCACCGCCAGGGCCACGGTGAAGTTGCCGTTATAGATCTCCTGGGTGTACTGGGGGAACATCAGAGACAGCTGTCCCTGGGCCAGATTCAGGATAATACAGACAATAATCAGCAGCCAGGGAAATTTGACATTTTTGATGAGGTGCCAGAAGGGCTTCCAGGACTGGCGCTTGTTCTGGCGCTCCAGCTCCTCGTGGGAGGTGTGCATCATCTGGGGCGCGCTGGTTTTTTTGTTTATCATGCCTTCTCCACCACCTTAAAATTTTTGTCAAAATGGGCCAGCACCGCGTCCTTGAAGAATGCAAAGGGGGCGGTCTCCAGAAACAGCTCAAAGGAGGGGAGGAACTGCTCCACCTTGTCCCGGGTCATGCCCATCTCCAGGTACTTCCGCTTTTCCGCCTCAAAGTCCTCTGAGGTAAAGACCTTGCCCTCCTGCTCCGCAAAGCGGCAGGCTGCCAGGTGCTCCTTGGCCCGCTTCTGCGCCTGGGCGCGCAGAAAGGCGTCCTTCTTCTCCTGGGTGTCGTACTGGGGCGGGATCATTTGGGCGGTCAGCTCCTCATAGGACATGTCGTGCTCCTGGGCCAGCTGCCGGTTCTGAGCCTCCATGCGCTCCAGCTGCCGGTCAACCTCCGCGCTCAGATCCCCAAACTGGCTGCGCTCCACCACCTGGTTCACGGTCATGGTGTAGATAGCCTCGGCCTTCTTCCGCTTGTCCCGGGCCAGGAGCTTCCCCTTGATGTGCTCCCGGTAGTCCGCAATGGTCTCCACGCCCGCAAGACCCATCCGGCTGATCAGCCGGTCCGTAAGAGGCGGGTATACCCGCCTCTTGAGCTGGACCAGGGTCCCGGTCCGGCCGGCGTCCCGCCGGGGCATGGCCACCTGGGCCCCCAGGGGCAGGCCCACGAGAGCGTCCTCGAAGGCGGGGTCGCAGAAGCGCTTGCCCACGTTGATCTGCACCCGCTTGGCCTCCTCGGCCTCCGTCTCCGGCAGGTCGAAAACCGCGAAGTCCCCGGCCTGGACGGGCCCCGCGGCCTCCTCGATGGTGAGGAACCGGGCCGGGACGGCCGCCAGGGCCGCCTCCACCTCCGAGCCGTCCCAGGTGAGCTGGAAGAGCGGCTCCGGCAGCGCCAGCTCCCGGAAGTCATAGAGCTGCTTCAATGGTTCCATAGCGTTCTCCCTCCTCTATACCGTCATTTCTCCTTATAATATAGCATGCAGTGGCAGTAGCCCTCAAAGTCCGGGTCCGCGATCTGGTCCTTGAACTCCTGGCACATGCACTTGTACTCCTCCTTATCCTCCGTGCGGCAGGGGCAGTAGCCGTGGCGGGCCTTCAGGCCCTCCCGCACCTGGGCGACGATGTCCGCGTTCCCGTTGAGACGAATCCTTCCCATGTCACACCTCCAGGTAGTCTTTGTAGAGCATCCTGGCGATCTCGCCGTTGAGCCGCTCCCGCTCCATGCCGCCCATGGCCTGGTGGACCTCCTGGCCGTTCCGGAAGAACTTCAGGGTGGGCACGCCCCGGATGCTGTAGCGCTGGCCGATCTCCCAGTGCTGGGAGATGTTGATCTTTACGAATCGGATGAAGGGCATGTCGTTGGCCGCCTCCTGGAAGAAGGGGGCCAGGTACACGCAGGCGCCGCAGTGGTCGCCGTAGTAGTCCACCACCACGAACTCCGCCGCCTTGAGCTGCTCATCATAATTGGCTGTCGTCGCTTCGTATACCATAGCTCAATCCTCCAAATATTGTTCCGCCGCCCTGGTCAGAAGGCCGTAGGCGTAGTTCATGTAGGCGCCCTCCGACTTCATGAGGAAGTCGTCGTCGGTGAAGGCGCGGTTCAGGTCCTGGCCCGCGGCCTCCAGCTGCTCCCTGTGGGCGGCGATGTACTCGGCCATCTCCTGATCGAACAGCTCCCGGGTGTAGGTGTAGCCGTCCTGCTGGGCGATGTGGCGCAGGAGGACATAGTCCCGGTAGAACCGCTCCTGATAGTCCACCATCTGCTTGAGGGCCTCCTCGTCGCTGAGGAGCTCCGTGCCCTCGTCGGGGATGTGGGGGTCGCGGCCGTTCTCCACCATGGAGTCGTACAGCATCTTCCCCCGGACGCCGCACCAGTGGTCCCGCTCCGCCTGGTCCATGGCCAGCTCCGAGCGCTCCCGGATGTTCTCCCAGAACCTCCGGGCGATCTCCCGGGCGGCCTCCAGCCGCTTTTTGGGATCGTTCTCCTTCACGTACCACGCCCGGTACGCCGCCAGGTCCTCCACGCCCTCAATGCCGGCCAGCTTCACCAGCCCGCCGTCCACAGGGTGGGGCTCCAGGCGCAGAATTTCCTCCACAATGAGGGACACATCCCTCTCCCCCAGCCGGCAGGAGAAGCCCTCCCCCGGCCTTTTGCCCAGACAGGCGTCCTCGGCCTCCTTTGCCAGGCCCCGCCCCGGGTAGAGCAGCACGGTGCGGCCCTGGCCGTCCCGGCACCGGAGAGAGTCGCCCTCCCGGGCCTGCTCCACCGCCCGCAGAGCGGCATGGTCCCGGCCCAGGAGGGCCAGGGACTCCTGAATCTCCTCCTCCGTCACGTGCCACTTGCGCAGCTCCGGCGGGAGGTCCGCGGAGAGATAGTCGTAGAGTTTCACAACTGTTGATGCCATGGTACCGCTCCTTTTTGTTGAAGATAGTGTAATAGTACCATGTTCCCGCCATAAAACAAGACGGTCTGCGGATTCGGGACAAATCCCGATTATTTGGTACAAAAAATACGCCGCCGTCCGCATCCTTATGCGGGCGGCGGCGCAAGCGCTGCCTGATACTTTTAACTGGAGAATCGTGTGAAACAGAAATCCTTTGAGCAAAGCGGAGCTTTGCAAATAAAGTTTTTCTTTTGATTCTTTCCTTTTTTCAAAAAGAAAAGAATGTATGCCTAAACGTGTATGCCCAAGCGTGTACGCCCCTACCCCGCGGCCTTCTCGGGAATTTTGGCGATAAAGTGGATGACGCCCGGGTCGTGCTCCAGATAGGCGGCGCCGCCGTATTTGGCGGCGATCCGCCGCACGGAGACCAGGCCGATGCCCTCGTGGGAGCGCTTGGTGGAGAACCCCACCCGAAAGAGGCGCTCGCAGTCCTCCGGGACCCTGGCGCAGGGGTTGGAGACCTTGATGAGGTAGCGCCGGCTGCGCTTCATAATCAGCAGATGGATCCAGCGGTCCTCCGGGGGCTTGTCCTCCAGCTCGTCAATGGCGTTCTGGAGGAAATTGCCCAGAACGGAGTTGATCTCATAGATGGTGCAGGGCAGGTCCTCCAGCTGGCTGAGAACCTGGACCTCCAGCCGGATGTCCCGGGCGGCGGCCAGCTCCTGAAAGGCGTTGACCAGGGCGCTGATGATGGGATTTTTCAGGGGCAGCACGTCGTTGAGCTTTTCCGCGTTTTTGACCATCTCCCGGACGTAGCCCTTACAGTCCTCGTAGCGTCCGCTTTCCACCATGCCCGCCACGGCCTGCATGTGGAAGTTGAAATCGTGGCGCTGGGAGCGGATCACCTGCATAAAGTTGAGCAGCTCTGCCTGATACTGCTGGTCCACCAGGGTCTCGATGCGCTCGTAGGCGCTGCGGATGGACTGCCGGCCGATCCACAGCAGGCAAACCTGTGCCGCGGCGGCGAAGAGGAGGTCGCCCAGAGCGCCGGCCTCGCCGCCGGGCCCGGCCCGGAGCAGGCGGAGCAGCCAGCCGCCGCACAGGGCGAAGGCGGCCGTCAGCTGCAACAGGCACAGGGTGAACCGCTTCTGCTGGCTCTGGTCCGAGAGGATCAGGGCCCCGGACTCCTCCGGGAACAGGGACACCGGCCGGAGGAGGGCCAGCGCCGTCAGGGCGAGGCAGAGCGCGGCCAGCGCCGCCTGCCACAGAGCGCCGCCTGAGGCCGCCAGCCGGCGGGCCAGGAGCAGCAGCGCCCCCACATCCGTCCCGATTGCCGCCGCCAGGGCCCAGCGCAGAAGCAGCAGCTTTCGCTCCGTCTGCCTGGGGGGTACGTCCCGAAGCCCGCCCAGGGCGATACCGGAGGCAGCGGCGGCGGCCAGCGCCGCCGCCCCAATCCACCGTTCCATATACCATCCCTCCCCGGCCCGCAGGGCCTACCGGATGCGATACCCCTTCTCCCGCAGTACGTCCCGGAGCTCGTAATACTTCTTCCTGCTGAGGGGGAGCTCCGTGCCGCCGCTGAGAAGCAGCTTGTAGGAACGCCCGAAGCTCTCCTTTTGAATGGACTGAATGTCCCCCAGGGGGACCAGGTAGGACTGGTGGCAGCGGAAGAAGTCGTGGTCCAGCAGCATCTCCTCCAGCTCCTGCATGGGCCGGCCCGTGAAGTCGAAGGAGCCGCCCTTCCAGCAGATCTTTATCCGCCGCTGGCTCTTCTCCAGGTAGGCAATGCGCCGGGGGTCCGCGATGCGGTAGCCGCCCTCCGTCTGGATTCCCACGCGCACGGCCTCCGGCGGCGGGGCCCGCCGGTCCCGCCATTCCTCAATCCGCTCCAGGGTCCGCTCCAGCCGCTGGCGGCTCACCGGCTTTACCAGAAAATCCACCGGACCGTAGCGGTAGCCGTCCAGAGCGAGGTCCGCGTAGCCGGTGAGGAACACCACCAGAATGTCCGGGCGGATGCGGTGGACCGTCTCCGCCAGGGCAAAGCCGCTGCCGCCCGCCATCTGGATGTCCGAGAAGATCACATCCACCTCCCGCTGGTCCAGCAGCGCCAGAGCGGCCTCCCGGCTCTCCGCCTCCCCGGCCACGCAAAAGCGGCGGTAGGAGGAGAGCAGCTCCCGGATGGAGGCGCGCATCTCCGCCTCGTCGTCTACCAGGAGGATCCGGATTTCTGGATTGCCGTCCATCTGCGCGCCCCATTTCTGCACCTTGATGGGGGTATTGTAGCACAAATTTGCCGCCTGTGTCAATAAAAGCGCACAGAGGCCTTGGGGCCTGTTTAACATCTGTCAAAACGCCATCCCCCCAAAATGAGCCCCGAGGCCAAAGGCGCTGAAAGGACGCTCCCGTTTTGTCCTTTTTTTGGGGGGATTCCCTCTTTACGGGCAGGCGCTTTTCGTGTAGAATGCTGTCATGAAGTGAGAGGAGGCGGGGCCTACGAACGGATACATACTCCATCTGCCGGAGGAGGAGAGCATCGTCCTCTCCGGCCCGGTGGCCCGCCGGCTGATCCAGGGCGGCGACGGGGACGCGGCATTGCTGTACATCGCCGTGTTGCGCAACCGGGGCGGCGTGGACGACCAGCAGCTGCGCGCCCAGCTGGGCTGGGACGAGGTCCGGTTCCGGCGCTCGCTGGATGTGCTGGTCCGCCAGGGCCTGGTGTCCCTGCCCCGCCGGGGGGCGGCGGAGAAGGCGGAGAGTCCCCTCCCCGCCCCGCCGGAGGAGAAGCCCGCCTACACCCGCTCGGACCTGGCCCGGGCCCTGGAGGGCGCGGAGTTTCGCTCCCTCACCGGCGCGGTGGAGGAGAAGCTGGGGAAGAAGCTCACCACGCCGGATGTGGCGGCGCTGCTGGGGCTCTACGACCAGCTGGGCCTCCCGGCGGACGTGATCTTCCTCCTGGTGGGCTTCTGCACGGAGCGCACGGTCCAGCAGTACGGCCCGGGCCGCCGGCCCACCCTGCGCCAGATCGAGAAGGAGGGCTATGTGTGGGCCCGCCAGGGCCTTATGACTCAGGAGAGCGCCGCCGACTACATCAAAAAGGACCAGCGCCGCCGGGAGGAGCTGCCCCAGATGATGCGCCTGCTGCGGCTGGGGGAGCGCCGGCCCTCCCCCACGGAGGAGAAGTACCTCATGGAGTGGAGCGCCATGGGCTTTGCGCCGGAGGCCCTGGAGGCGGCCTATGACCGGACCATCCTCAAGTGCAAGGAGCTCAAATGGCCCTACATGAATCGGATTCTGGCCTCCTGGCACGAGAAGGGCCTCCACACCCTGGCGGAGGTGGAGGCGGGGGACGCCCCCCCGCCGTCCTCCGGCCCCCGACCAGTGTCTGGCCCCCGACCAGTGTCTGGCCCCCGACCAGCGTCCGGCCCCCGACCAGCGTCCGGCCCCCGACCAGCGTCCGGCTCCCACCCGGCGTCCGGCCAGCGGGCCGGTCCCCGGCAGGGGAACCGGGACGCCGGGGTGCGGGAGGACATGGTCCGGATGGAGAAGTACCGCCAGCAGCTGCGCAGAGAGAAGGAGGGAACCTAAATGGCACAGGACGCCGGCATTCTCTCCGCCGCCTACCGCCGCTACCAGGCGGACCGGGACGCCCGGCGGGAGCGTCTGGAGCGCCGGACGGCGGAGGTCTACCGCCGCCTGCCCCGGCTGGAGCGGATCGAGGGGGAGCTGCGGAGCACCGCCGCCCGGCTGGTCCTGGCGGCCTTTGAGAGCGAGGGGGACCCGGAGCAAACCCTCCGGGAGCTGGAGCGGAGCAATTTAGAGCTCCAGGCGGAGCGCGCGGAGCTCCTGGTGGGGGCCGGCTACCCCTACGACTACCTGGACGACGGCCCTGTCTGTCCCACCTGCCAGGACACCGGCTATCTGCGGGACGGCTCCCCCTGCCAGTGCCTTCTGGCCTACTGCGCCAGGGAGCAGAACCGCCGCCTGAGCAAGCTGCTGGACCTGGGCAGCCAGTCCTTTGACACCTTCTCCTTTGACTGGTACAGCAGCGTCCCCTGGGAGGGGTACGGGATCAGCCCCTTGGAGAACATGGAGGCCATCCGGGAGATCTGCGGCAACTACGCCCACACCTTCGGGCCGCGCAGCGGGAACCTGCTCTTCACCGGCGCGCCGGGGCTGGGAAAGACCTTCCTCTCCGCCTGCATCGCCCGGGAGGTCAGCGACCACGGCTTCTCCGTGGTCTACGACACCGCCTCTCACGTGTTCCAGCAGTTTGAGCGGGAGAAGTTCGGCCGGGAGAGCGCCTACGAGGAGGACCCGGACCGGGAGATCAACCGGTGCCTCGGCTGCGACCTGCTCATCATGGACGATCTGGGCACGGAGCTGCTGACGGCCTTCGTGCAGTCCGCCTTCTACCGGATCGTCAACGAACGGCTGCTGGCCCGGCGCAAGACCGTCCTATCCACCAACCTGCCCCTGGAGGAACTGGGGCGGCGCTACGGCGAGGCGGTGCTCTCCCGGCTCAGCGGGGAGTACCAGCTGCTTCGCTTCTTTGGGGACGACATCCGACTCCTCAAGAGGGATCTTTAAGCCGCCCCGGAGTCCCGGGGGCACTCCCCTGGAGCCGCCGGTTTTCCCCTTGACAGCATCCGGGGGATGGAGTACCATACCGCTTGACAAACGATCAGGAAAACGGCACACGCCTCCCCTCGGGGGGACTGGCGTGGGCCTTCCTGTGCTTTCCGGAGGAATTTTTTGTAAGGAGGAGACGCTGCATGGAACAGTTGCTCCAAACGCTGCTGGGCATACCGGAGGCCGGTGCGCTGGCTGCCGCCGCGGAGGGCGGCGGCTGTCCGGCGGCGGTGACGGGCCTGGCCCCGGTCCACCGGGCCCAGATCGCGGCTGCCCTGGCCCGGGAGAGCGGCCGTCCCCTGGTGGTGGTCTGCTCCGACGAGGGGGAGGCCAGCCGTCTGGCCGGCGATCTGGAGACCCTGCTGGGCAGAGCGCCGCTGAAGCTCTTTGCCCGGGAACTCTTTGTGCGGCAGGGAGCCGTGGCCTCCCGCCAGTGGGAGCTGGGCCGCATCGCCGTGCTCTACCGGCTCAGCCAGGGCCTGGAGGGGGAGACGGTGGTCTGCACCGCCGAGGGGCTGCTGCAAAAGACCAGCCCCCTCCGCCGTCTGCGCTCCGCGGCCGTCTCGTTGGAGTTGGGGGGCCGCTATGACCTGGCGGACCTGCCCCGCCGCCTCATCGACGCCGGCTACACCCGCGCGGACCAGGTGGAGGGCGTGGGTCAGTTTGCCCTGCGGGGGGGCATTCTGGATGTCTACTCCCCCCTGATGGAGGAGCCGGTGCGCTGCGAGTTCTTTGACGACGAGGTGGACTCTTTGGGCAGCTTCGACGTAGCAACCCAGCGGCGGACCCAAAATATCCCCTCTGCCCTGCTGCTGCCGGCGGCTGAGCTGCTGCCTGGGGCGGAGCCGGCCTCCGCCTTCGCCTACCTGCCGGCGGACGCCCTTCTCTGCGTCAGCGAGACGGGCCGGGTGGGCGAGCGGGTGAAGAGCGTCCTCTGGCAGGCCAAGGAGGACACGGAGACTCTGCTGGCCGCCGGGGAGGAGAACGGCGACCTCACACGGCTGCTGCTGACCCAGGGGGAGTGGCTGGAGAGCCTGGAGAACTTCCCGGTGTGCATGATGGAGTCCCTGCCCACCTCCCGCTACCCCCTGGCCCCCAGGACCCTGCTGGCCATTACCGCCAAGCAGCTGAGCGCCTACGGCGGCAGCGTGGAGGCCGCCGCCGGCGACCTGGAGCACTACATAGCCGCCGGGTACGCCGTGCTGCTGCTGTGCGGCAGCCCCACCCGGGCCCGAAACATGCAGAGAATGCTCCAGGAGCGGAAGATCCCCGCGGCCCTGGACTTCGAGCTGAACGCCATGCCCCGGGGCGGGGAGGTGCGCATCGCGGTGGGGGCCCTCTCCGCCGGGGCGGAGTACCCCCAGCTGAACCTGGCCATTCTCACGGAGGGCCAGCTCACCGCCTCCGCCTCCGGGAAAAAGGCTCCGGCCAGGTCCTCCAGGAGGGACAGCCGGCAGAAGCTCCTCAGCTACACGGACCTGACCGTGGGGGACCTGGTGGTCCACACCCACCACGGCATCGGCCGCTTTGAGGGCATCCGGAAGATGCCCGTGGACGGGGTGGAAAAGGACTACATCAAGATTGCCTACGCCGGGGGCGACAGCCTCTACGTGCCCGCCACCCAGCTGGACCTGGTGAGCAAGTACATCGGCGGCGGGGGCGTGGACAGCGACGGGGAGGTCCGCCCCGCCAAGCTCAGCAAGCTGGGAGGCGCGGACTGGACCAAACAGAAGAGCCGGGCCAAGGCGGCGGTGAAGGATCTGGCCAAGGACCTCATCGCCCTCTACGCCCAGCGGCAGCGCCGCCCCGGCTTCGCCTTCTCCCCCGACTCCCCCTGGCAGCGGGAGTTCGAGGACGCCTTTGACTACGCGGAGACCGAGGACCAGCTGCGCTGCATCGCGGAGATCAAGCGGGACATGGAGCGGCCATTGCCCATGGACCGGCTGCTCTGCGGGGACGTGGGCTACGGCAAGACAGAGGTGGCCCTGCGGGCGGTGATGAAGTGCGTTTTGGACGGCAAGCAGGCGGCCATCCTGGTGCCCACCACGGTGCTGGCCCAGCAGCACTACACCACGGCGGTCAACCGCTTCCGCTCCTTTCCCGTGGAGATCCGGGTCCTCAGCCGGTTCCAGACCCCGGGGCAGTGCCGCCAGATCCTCAGCGATCTGCGCGCCGGGAAGATCGACCTGCTCATCGGCACCCACAAGCTGCTGCAAAAGGATATCGCCTTCAAGGACCTGGGGCTGCTGGTGGTGGACGAGGAGCAGCGCTTCGGCGTCACCCACAAGGAGAAGCTCAAAGAGCTCAGCCGCCAGGTGGATGTGCTCACCCTCACCGCCACCCCCATTCCCCGAACGCTGAACATGGCCCTCTCCGGCATCCGGGACATGTCCACCCTGGAGGAGCCCCCCCACAACCGCCAGCCCGTGCAGACCTATGTGGTGGAGCACGACTGGGGGATGCTCTCGGACGCCATGCGCCGGGAGATCGACCGGGGGGGCCAGGTGTACTACCTCCACAACCGGGTGGAGACCATCGACCTGACCGCCGCCCGGGTGCGCAAGCTGGTGGGGGAGGAGGTAAAGGTGGTGGTGGGCCACGGCCGGATGAACGAGCAGCAGCTGTCCGCCGTGATGCAGCAGATGGTGGAGGGGGAGGCCCAGATCCTGGTGTGCACCACCATCATCGAGACGGGCATCGACATCGCCAACGTCAACACCCTCATCATCGAGGACGCGGACCGGATGGGCCTGGCCCAGCTCCACCAGATCCGGGGCCGCATTGGCCGCAGCGCCCGCCGGGCCTACGCCTATATGACCTACCGCGCCGGCAAGGTCCTCTCCGAGGTGGCCAGCAAGCGGCTGACCGCCATCCGGGAGTACGTGGAGTTCGGCTCCGGGTTCAAGATCGCCATGCGGGATCTGGAGATCCGGGGGGCGGGGAACCTGCTGGGGCCGGAGCAGTCCGGATATATGATGAGCGTGGGCTACGACATGTACCTGCAGCTGCTGGAGGAGGCGGTGCTGGAGGAGAAGGGGGAGAAAAAGAAGGTATCCACCGAGTGCTCCGCGGACCTCACCATCTCCGCCAACATCCCGGAGCGCTACGTCCCCGCGCCGGAGCAGCGGATGGACCTGTACCGCCGCATCGCCGCCGTGCGCACCACGGAGGACGCCGGCGACCTGCTCGACGAGCTGCTGGACCGCTACGGCGAGCCGCCAAAATCCGTCTACGCCCTGCTGGACGTAGCCATGCTCCGCTCCAACGCCGCCAGGGCTGGCGTCTCCGACATCTCCCAGCGGGGGGATAAGCTGAAATTCGTTATCAGCGATTTCTCCGCCGAGGCGGTGGCGGCCATTTGCTCCAGCCCCAAGTACCGCCGCCGGCTGACCCTGGCGGCGGGGGAGGTCCCCGCACTGACCCTGACCGTCACCGGAAAGGAGCCTGTCCTGGACGCGGCGCTGACATTGGTGGAGGACCTGCGGCTGGCCGGGGAGGGCCGGAACCCGTGAGCGCCTATCTTGTCGCTAGCTCCGGGGGGCAGCCCCCGGCGTGTTTTGGGTGCTTTTTGCTCGTGCAAAAAGTACCGCCCACGTTTCGCGGAGCCCCCGGGGCCGTCGAATCGATAGGCCCCCCTTGAAATCGTGGAATCAAGCTTCCCCCAGATTTATGGAGGAATTTCCGCCTTCCGATGGTTGCTATTTTCTCCGCCGGGTGCTATAATCAAAAGATATGAAGGATGAAATGGGGCGGGACGCCCCCCTTCGATACAAATACGATGGAAAAAAGATGGGAGCTCTATACATAGACGCTGTATGCTGGCCCCATCCCAAAAGAACAGGACGGTATGAGCGATGTACGAAAGAGAGATTACAGTTCCTTCCAGGTCCTCCAGGCCCTCTGGCTCCTCCAGGCCCTCTGGCTCCCCCAGGCCCTCCGGCTCCCCCAGGCCCTCCGGCGGCAGGCGGCGGCGCCGGCGCCGGGGTCCCGCGGGACTCCTCCTTGCGCTGGCGCTGTGCGCGGCAGTGGGGGTGTTCCTCTTCAAGAATCCGGCCCCCGCCCAGGCCCAGAACGGCGATGGTAGAGACGCCCCGTCCGCCGGAGCGCCGGACAACTCCGCCGGAGCGCCGGACAACTCCGCCGGAGCGCCGGACAACTCCTCCGGCGGGGCGGATGAAGCCGGCGATGATGGCGGCCTCCTCTCCGCCGTAAAGCCGGAGGAGCCGGTCCCCAGCAACGGCGTCACGCCGCCGGAGGCCCCCCAGGAGGGGCCGGACCGGGACGATTGGCGGCTCATCCTGGTGAACCCCTGGAACTTTCTGCCGGAGGACTATGAGCTTACATTAAAGCAGCTGGACAACGGCCACGCGGTGGACGAGCGCTGCTACCCGGACCTTCAGGAGATGATGGACGCCTGCCGGGCGGACGGCCTCTCCCCCATGATCTGCTCCTCCTACCGCACCCAGGAGAAGCAGGAGTACTTATATCAGAACAAGATCAACCGCCTCGTGGCCCAGGGCTACTCCCAGGAGGACGCCGTGGCCGCGGCGGGGACGGTGGTGGCGGTCCCCGGCACCAGCGAGCACCAGCTGGGCCTGGCCCTGGACATCGTGGACGTGAACAACCAGAATCTGGACGAGTCCCAGGAGAGCACCGCCGTGCAGCAGTGGCTCATGGCCCACAGCTGGGAGTACGGCTTCATCCTCCGCTACCCCAACGACAAGAGCGAGATCACGGGCATCATCTACGAGCCCTGGCACTACCGCTACGTGGGCCGGGAGGCCGCGGAGGAGATCTACAGCCAGGGCGTGTGCCTGGAGGAGTATTTGGGAGAAACGGAGGGATGACGTGAAGCGGCTGCTTTTCTTTGATATTGACGGAACCCTGGCTATCCCGGGCCAGCTGCCCGGGGAGGCCGTGGTGGAGGCCGTCCGCTCCGCCCGCCGGGCGGGGCATCTGGCCTTTCTCAGCACCGGGCGCACGGAGAGCACCGTCCCCCCGGCGGTGGCGGCCATCGGCTTTGACGGCGGGATCTACAGCGCCGGGGCCAGGATCGTAGTGGACGGCCAGGTCCTCCTGGACCGGGCCATGCCCCGGGCGCTCTCGGACCGGATTCGCGCCGCCGTGGAGGACGCGGTGGCCAGCTATGCCCTGGAGTGCGCCAGCGGGGCCTACCGGAGCCAGGAGGAGTTCCTCCTCCTGCCGGAGGAGGGCGGCAGCAGCGAGCTGATGCGCATGGCCACGGAGACCGGCTGGCGGAAGCTGGAGGAGTACACCGGCGAGCCCATCTATAAAATCAGCTTTCAGGCGGAAAGCCGGGAGCAGGTGGAGCGGGCGGCCCGGCGGCTGGAGGGGGAACCGGTAAGCTTCGTGTGCTTTGAGAACATGGTTCCCGGCGTCACAGTCCTGGCCGGAGAAGTGTCGGACCGGGACGTGGACAAGGGCAGGGCCGTGGAGAGGGTCTGCGCCCACTTCGGCCTGGGGCTTGACCGGGCCGTGGCCTTCGGCGACAGCATGAACGACGCGGCCATGCTGCGCGCCGCCGGGATTGGCGTGGCCATGGGCAACGCGCCGGAGGAGGTCAAGGCCCTGGCGGACCAGGTCTGCGAGAGCTGCGCCGACGGCGGCGTGGCAAAGGCCCTGGCCCGGATGGGGCTGACGGAGGGTTTGTAAACTTTTTGCAGGACCTCTTGGAGGGGATTGCATTTTGAGCGCCGGTTCGGTATACTATTACCGACCGGCGCTCTCGTTCTGTTTGGGCATAGCGACATTTTTCAATACTATTTCTCAATTAAAGCCGTTATTCCGTCATCGGGCAGTAATCCAGGAACTGCAATGGGTTTAGGCTCGTTAGGGCCGTCATTGTCGGCTTCGCCGCCAACGACAGGCCCGGCGGCGCAAGCGTTGCCTAGGGCCTGTTCACATAAGGCGAAACGCGGGGCTTTCCGGCCAATTTTGCCGTCTGCCGCGTTAAAAATTTTTGACGTACGGCAGTACGCCTGCAAATTATTGCCCTGCTTACGGCAAAAATTTCCTCGAAAATCCCCTCATTTCTCTTGTGTGAACAGGCCCTAAGTTCTTTTTGATACTTTTTCTTTCAAGAAAAAGTATAACAAGCTTGAGTCAATAAAAAAGGAGGCTGCTATGAAACGAAAAACACGGGTCGGCCTGCTGACCAGCGGCGGCGACTGCCAGGGGCTCAACGCCGCTATCCGGGGCGTGGGCAAGACGCTGTACCAGTACGTGGACAACATTGAGATCTTCGGTATGTACGACGGCTACCGGGGCCTCATTGAGAACGACTACCAGTACATGCGCCCCATCGACTTCTCCGGCATCATCAGCACCGGCGGCACCATCCTGGGCACGTCCCGTCAGCCCTACGTCCCCGGCAAGGCCATTGTGGACCACGAGGGCAACGACGTGATGCCCGCCATGCTGGACACCTACAACCGGCTGAATCTGGACTGCCTGGTGGTCCTGGGGGGCAACGGCACCCAGAAGAGCGCCAAGCTCCTCCAGGACGCGGGCATGAACATCATCACGCTGCCCAAGACCATTGACAACGACATCTACGGCACTGACGAGACCTTTGGCTTCCAGTCCGCCGCCGACATCGCCACCACAGTGATCGACTGCATCCACTCCACCGCCCTGGCCCACCGGAGGATCTTCCTGGTGGAGGTGATGGGCCGGGACGCGGGCTGGCTCACCCTCACCGCCGGAATCGCCGGCGGCGCGGACGCCATCCTCATTCCCGAGATCCCCTACGACATTGAGAGCGTGGCCCGGACCATCGAGCGCCGGAAGAAGGAGGGGCGCACCTTCTCCATCATCGCCGTGGCCGAGGGGGCCATCTCCAAGGAGGATAAGATCCTCTCCGAGGAGGAGCGCCGCCGCCTCAAGGACGCCAACCCCTACTCCACCATCTCCTACCGCATTGCCGCGGACCTGAAGCGGGCTACCGGCCAGGAGACCCGGGTCACCGTCCCCGGCCACTACCAGAGAGGCGGCCAGGCCTGTCCCTACGACCGGGTGCTGGCCACCCGCTTCGGCGTCGCCGCCGCCCGGCTCATCATGGAGCGGCAGTACGGGTATATGATCGGCGTCCAGGCCGGCCAGATCGTCCGCGTCCCCCTGGAGGAGGCCGCCAGCCAGACCAAGTTCCTCCCCACCGACCACCCCCTCATCCAGACCGCCCGGGATACCGGAGCCGGCTTCGGAGATTGATCAAGAGAGGCATGGGCCGGCATACTGCTTATCGGATATGGCCGGCAATCCAATTGGGCCATATTGGCAATACAGCCCATGGAACTGCCGCGGTCTCCCCATACGGGGGGAGGCCGCGGCGTCTTTTGCTTGTGAATGCGGTGAAGAGAATCAAAATTTCGTTCAAGGCCCGGGCGTGGATTCCGCGACAACGGTGATCGTCATCATATCATCGTGCGTAATCCACCCCTTCCGCCCCACGCAGGTGTGCCCAATCAGAGCGATCACGGCATACCCGCCGCCAAAGGAAACAGTCCGATTTTCGGGAAAACGAAAAACAGCTCCGCCAATAGGCCGTACTTTCTCATAAGGAGCCCTTCATTTCCATCCCACGGCGCATGGAGGCCGTTCATCCAAGCGCCACATCCAGTGCCATCATGACCGTAAATCCCGCCGCGAACGAGAGCGCGCCCATATTGGAGTGCTCAGACGCCTCCGGAATCAGCTCCTCCACGACTACATAGATCATGGCCCCCGCCGCGAAGCCGAGCAGGCAGGGCAGGGCCTGGAGGATCCGCTCCGCCGCGCAGAAGGTCACAAGAGCCGCCAGAGGCTCCGCCACGCCGGACAGAGCCCCATATAGAAAGGCCCTCCCCTTCCCCGCCCCCTCCGACCGGAGCGGCAGGGAGATGATGGCCCCCTCGGGAAGGTTCTGAATGGCGATGCCAATGGACAGGGCCAGCGCGCCCGCGGCGGTGATCGGCGCGCTTTCCGCCGTCCATCCCGCCAGGACCACCCCCACCGCCATGCCCTCCGGGATGTTGTGCAGCGTGACGGCCAGCACCAGCATGGTGGTTCGCTTCAGCCGGGCCTGAAGGCCCTCCGGCGCATCGCTATCCTGGTGCAGATGGGGAATGGTCCGGTCCAGTACCAGCAGGAACAGGGTGCCCAGCCAGAATCCGGCCGCCGCCGGGACAAAGGCAAATTCCCCCATGTCCGACGCCTGCTCCATGGCGGGAATCAGCAGACTCCAGACCGCCGCCGCGGCCATGACCCCGGCGGCAAAGCCGGCCAGAACCCGCTGCACCCCCGCGTGAAGAGCGCCGCGCATGAAAAAGACGCAGGCCGCGCCCAAAACTGTCCCCGCAAAGGGGAGGAAAATTCCCCGCATTACTTCGGCTGTCATATGATGTGGTCCCATCCTTCCCGCAGACTTGTCCAGCGGCAAAGCGGCCCTTTTTCAATAGGCGGAGGCTGAACCGGCTTTCACAGGCCGGTCCAGCCTCTGCTTTTGCTGGTATTAATAATTTTCCGCAGAGAGTTCAAAATATGCCTGAGGATGGGCGCAGGCGGGACAAATTTCCGGGGCCTTCTCGCCTACGACAATGTGGCCGCAGTTGCGGCACTCCCAGACCTTGACCTCGCTGCGCTGAAAGACCTCCTGGGCCTCCACATTCCGCAGCAGAGCGCGGTAGCGCTCCTCGTGGCGCTTCTCAATGGCGCCCACCAGGCGGAACTTGGCCGCCAGCTCCGGGAAGCCCTCCCTCTCGGCGGTCTCGGCAAACCCGGCGTACATATCGGTCCACTCGTAGTTCTCGCCGGCGGCGGCCGCGCCCAGATTCTCGGCGGTGGAGCCGATGCCCTCCAGCTCCTTGAACCACAGCTTGGCGTGCTCCTTCTCGTTGTCGGCGGTCTTGAGGAACAGGGCCGCGATCTGCTCAAAGCCCTCCTTCTTGGCCTTGGAGGCAAAGTATGTATACTTGTTCCGGGCCTGGGACTCCCCGGCAAAGGCCGCCTCCAGGTTCTTCTCGGTCTGGGTTCCAGCGTACTTGTTCATAAGAAAAATCCCCTTTCTGATGTTTGATTTGACGGATTCCAGCGCCGGTTCACAGCCGGCGCTAAACCATTGCCGCGCCGTCCACCCGCAGCGTGACGCCGGTGACGTAGGAGGCCAGGTCGCTGGCCAGGAACAGGTAGGCGTTGGCGATATCCAGCGGCTCGCCGACGCGGCCCAGGGGGATGCCGGCGGAAATGCGCTCCACCATCTCCGCCGGCAGCGCCGCCACCATGTCCGTCCTGGTGACGCCGGGGGCCACGGCGTTGACGCGGATCTGATCCTTCGCCAGCTCCCGGGCCAGGGATTTTGTCAGGCCGTTGACGGCGAATTTGGTGGCGGGGTAGCCGCAGCCGGCGCTCTGGCCGTACTCGGCCACCATGGAGCTGGTGTTGATGATGACGCCGCCGCCCTGAGGCTTCATGATCCGGGCTGCCGCCTGGGAGCAGACAAAGACCGCCTTGAGATTGATGTCCAGAATTTTGGAGAACTCCTCCAGGGTATAGTCGTAGAGGCTGGTGCGGGAGGATACGCCGGCGTTGTTGGCCAGAATGTCCAGAGAACCGAAGCGGTCCCTTATGCCGGCAAAGGCGCCGGCTACCGCCTCCGGATCACAGAGATCCGGCCAGATACCCATGACGCGGTCCCCGTACTGGCCGAGGACCGCCAAGGCCTTGTCCACGGTCTCCTGCCTGGAACCGGCCACGGCCACGTTGGCGCCGTTCTCCAGGTACTTTTTCACGATGGCGAGGCCAATGCCCCGCGTGCCGCCTGTGACAACGGCCGTCTTGTTTTTTAGCATGCGCTCCATCCTTTCTGTTACAGCTCGAAATAGGGTGCCCGCGAATCCATGCCGCCGCTGCGTTCCGGCTGTATGCCGCATCGGGGCACAGATAGAAAGCCTATCGCCTGCCGCCAATTCAAATCATTCTATCCTCAATTATACAAATTCTACCAAATCCCAGGGTGCTTGTCAAGCCGCGTTTGGAAGGGATCACGGCGGCGGGCTTCCGGGGCGCGGCCGCGTCTGGACGCGCCCGCACAGGCCGCGAAACGCAGGCTGTCCTTCCTGGCATATTGACAAACCGGGGCGTCTCCTGTACAATAACAGTACCTTGGGTAAAAGTCCCAGGCCGTCCAGGCGCCCCTCCGAAGGCTCCGTCTCTTGGGCGCATCAAACCTCCGGCGCCCGCCAACAAATTTATGAAGGAGAACCAAAAGATGCGAATTTATGTTGCTGAGAGCTACGAAAATATGAGCCGCAAGGCGGCCAATATTCTCTCCGCCCAGGTGATCCTCAATCCGAACAGCGTGCTGGGGCTGGCCACGGGCTCCACGCCGATCGGGATGTACAAGCAGCTTGTCAGCTGGTATAACAAGGGCGATCTGGATTTCAGCCAAGTCAAGTCGGTGAATCTGGACGAGTACGTAGGCCTGTCTCCGGACCACGACCAGAGTTACCGCTATTTCATGCAGAAAAATCTCTTTGACCATGTCAACATCGATCCCGCCAATACCAACGTGCCGGACGGCCTGGCCGCGGATCCGGACGAGGCCTGCCGCCGGTACAACCAGATCATCCGGGATCTGGGCGGCATCGACATCCAGGTGCTGGGCATGGGCCACAACGGGCACATCGGCTTCAACGAGCCGGACGACGCCTTTGAGCTGGAGACCCATGTGGTGGACCTCCAGGAGAGCACCATTGAGGCCAACGCCCGCTTCTTCGCCTCCAAGGACGAGGTGCCCAGAAGGGCGATCACCATGGGGATCAAGAACATTATGCAGGCCCGCCAGATTTTGGTCCTGGTCAGCGGGGAGGGCAAGGCCGACATTGTCAAGGCCGCCTTCACCGGCCCCGTAACCCCCCGTGTTCCCGCGTCCATCCTCCAGCTGCACCCCAATGTGGCTCTGGTGGGCGATAAGGCGGCCCTCAGCAAGCTGTAATCAATCCCGGCCGGATGAAGTAAATCAACAAGGGGGAGCCGTCCGGCTCCCCCTTGTGCCGCCGGCTACCGCTCGTAGGGCGACAGCTCCAGACGGATAAAATAGCCCTGGTCGTGGTCGCAGACCGGACATTTGCCGGGGACCTTGGTCCCCTGGAACACATGGCCGCAGTTGAGGCACATCCAGCCTGTCTCCACGTCGCTGACAAACAGCTTGTTCTCCCGCATCAGCTTGGCGAAGCGCTCGAAGCGCTCGGCGTGGATCTTTTCAATGGCGGCAATCTGCTGGAAGTGGCGGGCAATCTCCGGGAACCCCTCCTCCTTGGCCTTCTCCGCGAAGGCGGGGTAGACATCGCCGTACTCGTCCATCTCATGCTCTCTGGCCAGCTCCAGCAGCCGCAGCGGCTGGTCCGTCAGGTCCACCGGATAGTTGGCGGTCAGGGTCACATTTTCGCATCCCCCCTGGACCAGATGGTTATAAAAGATCTCCCCGTGCTCCTTCTCCTGGCCGGCGGTGTAGAGGAAAATGGCCTCCAGCACCTGCAGCTTGCTCTCCCGGCAGGTCTGGGCGGCAAAGGTGTAGCGGTTTCTGGCCTGGCTCTCCCCGGCAAAGGCACGCAGCAGGTTCTCTTTTGTTGCGCTGTCTCTCAGCTCCATTTGTATGGCTCCTTTCAGCTTCATGGATACCTCTACTATGCGCCCCTTTGCGGCGGATTATTCCGCAAAGTTGATGTATAAGGGCCGGGAAAGGCGGAAATACTAGGGGCGTACCGTTTTTGGAAAGGAGGTTTCCGAAGCTATGAAGAGCAATCAGAACAGCCAGAACAACAACCGGAACCAGAACGAGAACAACAGCCAGAATCAGAACAACCAGAATCAGAACCAGAACAACAACCAGAACAAGCGCTGAGGCGCGGATGAACAGGGCGGCGGCCGGAGGATGCGTTCCGGCGGCCGCCCTGCTGCTGGGTTCAGACGTATCCCTCCGATACGTTTGAACTTTCTTGACTATAGCGGCGGCGCGGATACCTAGGCGGACAACCCATCCGGGGCTGTCCGCTTTTTTATAAAAATAAATCGAGTTATGGATTTTTTTTCGACATAATTGGATATTTTATCCTGTTTTGTCGAAATATCAGGAACGATTTTCACGAAAATTTTTCGCTTTCCTCTTGAGTTTTCTGTCTGTTTATGGTAATTTGTAAGCAAGGTGCAATGAAGCTTCAAGATTTCGTCTAAAGAGACGGACGGCCCTCAATATATGTCGACATGAATAACTGGAAAGGACTTATGCGTATGGACAATAGGAGCAAAATCATACTCACGGATACCGACGAGGACGCTCGCGGTATGCTCCAAGAGGCCCTGGAGCATACCGGCCGCTTTAGCGTCGTTGGTTCCACCGGCGATGGCAGCGAGGCCCTGCGGATGATCCAGGAACTCAAACCGGACCTGTTGGTTCTGGATATGATCCTGCCCGGCATGGACGGTCTGGGCATCCTGCGGCGTCTGGGCAGCGCGAACCGCCCGAAGATCCTGGCGATGTCCAATTTCATCAAGCAGGAGGTGGTGATGGACGCCGGCGCTCTGGGCGCCTCCATGTTCATCAGCAAGCCCTACGACCAGAACGCTCTGGTGGAGAACCTCATCCGGCTGGGAGAAAGGAAGGAGGAGCCCCTCCACACCCCCGGCCTGGAGGAGCTTGTCACCTCCATCATCCACGAGGTGGGCGTTCCGGCCCATATCAAGGGCTACCAGTACGTCCGTGAGGCGATCATGATCACCGTGGAGGACATGGAGGTCATCAACTCCGTCACCAAGGTGCTCTACCCGGAGGTGGCAAAGCGCTACCGCACTACCCCCAGCCGCGTGGAGCGGGCCATCCGCCACGCCATCGAGGTGGCGTGGGACAGAGGCGACCTGGAAACCCTCCAGCAGTTTTTTGGCTATACCGTCAGCAACGCCAAGGGCAAGCCAACCAATTCGGAATTCATCGCCATGATCAGCGACCGGATTCGTCTGAAGCGGAAAAACCAGAAGAGCGAAGCCCTGGCCTGAAATGTCCTGCACGAGCGTACGCAAGGGCCGACGCGGCCTGTATCAGCCACACTCTCCTGCCGCCCCCAGAGCGGCAGGGAGTGTGTTTTCTTTTCCGCCGGCCCGCCGATTCCAGCTTGCGTCCCGCCGGAATTTCTGCTATACTTTTTTCTGTACCCTGCCCCACATGGAAATAAAGGAGGACTGCGGCAATGACCTATACCTATAAAACCCGGGGGACGTGCTCCACCCGGATCGACCTGGAGCTGGAGGACGGCGTCATCCAATCCGTCTCCTTTACCGGCGGCTGCAACGGGAATCTGAAGGGGATCAGCCGCCTGGTGACAGGAATGCCGGCAGAGGAGGCGATGGAACAGCTTGCGGGCATCCTGTGCGGCGGAAGGCCCACCAGCTGCCCGGACCAGCTGTCAAGGGCCCTCCGGGAGGCTCTGGCCCAGCAGGGGCCGTCCGGCGCGGAGGAATCGTAAGGCGGGCCGTCCATGGGGCGGGCCCTTGATTTGCGCGGATGCTTGTGGCATAATAGAGAAAATTACAGCAAGGAGGACGGTATACATATGGTATCTCTCTCCAGACGGGCCCTGGCCCTTCTTCTTTCGCTTCTTCTGGCGGCGGCGCTGGCCGGGTGTTCGGACTCCGGCGGCGGGGAGGCCGCAGGCGGAGCGGCCGGCGGGTCCGGCAATCCCTACGGCCTGACGGAGCGTATTGAGGACGGCGCGATTCTCCACGCCTGGTGCTGGTCCTTCTCCGCGATCACCGAGAGCATGGAGGACATCGCCCGGGCCGGGTACTCCGCCGTGCAGACCTCCCCGGCCAACGCGTGCGTGGTGGGCGGGAACGGCGGCATGCAGCTCAACGGCGAGGGGAAGTGGTACTACCACTACCAGCCCACGGACTGGACCATCGGCAACTACCAGCTGGGCACCAAGGAGGAGTTCACCGCCATGTGCCAGGAGGCCCACCGGTACGGCGTGAAGGTGATCGTGGACGTGGTTCCAAACCACACCACCCCCTCCCTGGAGAGCGTCAGCGAGAATCTGCTGAATGCCGTGGGGGGGGCGGAGAACCTCTACCACGCCGGCGGCTTCCAGGAGATTGCCCACTGGGACGACCGGCTGGAGTGCACCACCGGCCAGATGGGGGGCCTGCCCGACGTGAACACGGAGAACCCGGACTTCCAGGACTACTTCATCGCCTATCTCAACGAGTGCATCGCCTGCGGCGCGGACGGCTTCCGCTACGACACCGCCAAGCACATCGGCCTGCCGGACGACCCCCTGGACCCCAGCAGCCGGGAGAACAACTTCTGGGCCCGTGTGACCGGGGAGATCGATGGCGCGGAGACCATCTTCAACTACGGCGAGGTGCTCCAGGGGGACAACGAGCGCATCGCGGCCTATCAGGAGGCCATCGGCGCCACCACGGCCAGCGACTTCGGCTGGGCGGTGCGCCAGGCGGTGGGCTCCGGCCGCCTGCCGGCGGAGGAGCTCGCCAGCCTGCGGATCGATGTGGACAATCCCACCGCCGTTACCTGGGTGGAGTCCCACGACAACTACTGCAACGACGGCACTGCCTCGGAGCTGACGGAGGAGCAGGTGGCGCTGGCCTGGGCGGTGGTCTGCGCCCGTGGCAGCGGCACGCCCCTCTTCTTCGACCGGCCCTACGGCGCCTCGGCGTCCAATATCTGGGGCCCCATGAACCGCATCGGCGCGGCTGGCAGCCCCCTCTACAAGGACCCCCGGGTGGCGGCGGTCAACCGCTTCCGCAACGCCATGGCCGGCGAGGACGAGGTCCTCTCCAACCCGGAGGGGGAGGAGACGGTGCTCCTCATCCAGCGGGGGGAGCGGGGCCTGGTGGCGGTCAACGCCGGCCGCTACAGCTATGACCTTCGCCAGCCGGTCTCCCTGCCCGACGGGACCTACCCGGACCGGACCGGCAGCGGCATGGACTACACCGTCTCCGGCGGCGTCCTCACCGGAACCATCCTCTCCGGCGGCGTGGCCGTGCTGTACAACGACGGGTATCTAAACCTCCCCGAGGCCCCAACGGTCTCCCTGGAGACGGACACCTTCCTTTTAACGGAGGGCAGCGTGACGGTCCGGCTCTGCGCGGAAAACGCCGATTCCGCCTCCTACTCCATTGACGGCGGCGAGAGCGTCCCCTACAGTGACGGCGACAAGCTGGAGCTCGGCGGCGGCGCGGAGGGCGGCAGCGTAGAGGTGACGCTGACGGCCTCCGGAGCGGAGGGGTCCTCCACCGTCATGACCTACGTGTTCACCGTCCAGGGCAAGCGGAGCGTGGAGGCCGGTACAACGGTCTACTTCCAGAAGCCGGAGGACTGGAGCGAGGCCATCTTCGCCTACGTCTACGACGAGAGCACCGGCAGCGTGCGGCAGGCGGCGGCGTGGCCCGGCGTCCCCTGTGTGGACGAGGGGGACTCCCTCTTCAGCTACACCTTTGACGAGGACTGGGACAACGTGCTCCTGATTTTCACCGACGGCACGCGGCAGGTTCCCGGCGCCATGGAGCCCGGCATGGCGGTGGAGCCGGACAAGATCTATACGCCCTGAAAACCCGCCTCCCCCCAGCTTTCATTGGGGGGAGGCGGGTTTGATCTCCGGCTACCCGATAAACATTTGGGTCCAATAGTTCCCCTCGGCGCAGTAGCCCACGCCGATCTGGGTATAGGACTTGCTGAGAATATTGGCCCGGTGGCCGCTGGAATTCATCCACGCGTTCACCACGGCGGCGGGAGTCCGCTGGCCGTAGGCGATGTTCTCCCCGGCGGACCGGTAGGTAAGCCCAAAGGAGCGCATCATCTGGAAGGGCGTGCCGTAGGTTGGGCTGTTGTGGGAGAAGTAGCCGTTTGAGGACATGTCCTGGGACTTCCAGCGGGCCACCCGGCTCAGCTCCCAGTTCTCCGCGAGGGGCGCCAGGCCGTTCTGGGCCCGCTGGACGTTGACCAGACGGATCACCTCCGTCTCGTAGCTGCGCACGGCATCCGGCACCTGGGGGATGTACAGGATCTGACCGGGATAGATCAGATCCGGATTGGCCACCTGGGGGTTGGCGGCAATGATCTCGCTGGTCCCCACCTGGTATTTGACCGCCAGCTTCCACATGGTGTCTCCCGGCGCTACCGTGTGATCCGCCGCAGAAGCGCCGGCGGTCAGCGCCGCCGACAGCGCCAGCGCTGCCAGAAATGCGGTACGTTTTTTCATGACTTCTACCTCCTGGTTGGATTGGATGGATTCCCGCAAAACAAGAACGAGCAAATTGTAACCGATTTGTAACTATTTTGCAAATGCAAATTCTGGCAGAGACACGGGGGCCTGGGCGGCCCCGCAGCCCGAGAGCGCCTATCTATTCGTTAATCCCGGGGGCTGCGCATCCCCGGATTAACGAATAGATAGGCATTTGCGGGGTCTGACTTGTAAGGATTTAATGCCTGCTGAAAAAACTGCTTGTGAAACAGGCGTTTGTGTGGTACAATAGAGGGTACAAGCAATTTTCGGCCCAGGGCCGGGGAAGGGAGATTCAATATGGGCGTACACGACGGACACCGCGAGAGGAAGCGGGAGCAGTTCCGGCGTTACGGTGACGAGGCTTTCGCGGATCACGAGCTGTTGGAGCTGCTGCTCTACTACGCCATTCCACGAGTGGACACCAATCCCATCGCCCACAGGCTCCTGGAGCACTTTGGCAGTCTGATGAACGTACTCTCCGCGCCGGATGCGGAGCTGGAGAAGGTATCCGGGCTGGGCAGTAGCTCCGTAGGGCTCATCCGCCTGGTGGCGCCCCTGTACCGCCGGGCCCGCATCTCCGCCTCGAAAAACGAGGTAATCCTGGACACGGTGGAGCGCATCGGCGTCTACTGTCTGGATCTTCTGGCCGCCGAGCCCAGAGAAGTGATGTATGAGATCTGCCTGGACGCCAAGGGCCGGCGGCTGAACACCTACCGGCTCTCCGAGGGCGGGCCCGGTGGCGTGACGGCCAACGCCCGGCAGATCGTGGAAAACGCCCTTGCCTGCAACGCGGTGATGGTGGTCCTCTCCCACAACCATCCCAGCGGCCTGGCCCTGCCCTCCCGGGAGGACATCGCCTCCACGGAGATGCTGCGCACAGCCCTGGACGCGGTGGGCGTACGCCTGGCGGAGCACATCGTTGTGGCGGACGGGGACTTTGTGTCCCTCCATCAGCAGGGGTATCTGTAAAGAAAGGAAGCCAGCCATGCCCGCTTTTCAAGTTGTCTCCGAATATACCCCCTCCGGCGACCAGCCCCAGGCCATCGAGAAGCTGGCCCGGGGCATTGAGGACGGCCTGCGGGAGCAGGTGCTCCTGGGGGTCACCGGCTCCGGCAAGACCTATACCATGGCCAAGGTGATCGAGGCCGTGCAGCGGCCCACCCTGGTGCTGGCCCACAACAAGACCCTGGCCGCCCAGCTGTGCGAGGAGTTCAAGGAGTTTTTCCCCCACAACGCGGTGGAGTACTTTGTCTCCTACTACGACTACTACCAGCCGGAGGCCTATATCGCCCACACGGATACCTTCATTGAGAAGGACGCCTCCATCAACGAGGAGATCGACCGGCTGCGGCTGAGCGCCACCGCCTCCCTGCTGGAGCGGCGGGACGTGATCGTGGTCTCCTCCGTCAGCTGCATCTACGGCCTGGGCGAGCCGGAGGACTTTGAGAACATGATGATTACCCTCCGGGTGGGCGCCCAGATGGAGCGGGACGCGCTGCTGCGCCGGCTGGTGGAGATCCGCTATGAGCGCAACGACATCGCCTTTGAGCGCAACATGTTCCGGGTGCGGGGGGACACGGTGGAGCTCTGGCCCGCCTACTGGAAGGACACCGCTTTGCGGGTGGAGTTCTTCGGGGACGAGATCGACCGCATCAGTGAGATCAACGGCGTCACCGGCACGGTGATTCGCCGCATCACCAACATCCCCGTCTGGCCCGCCAGCCACTATGTCACCTCCAAGGAGAAGATGGACCGGGCCATGGTGGAGATTGAGCGGGAGCTGGAGGAGCGGGAGAGGTGGTTTGTGGAGCAGGGCAGGCTGGTGGAGGCCCAGCGCATCCACCAGCGGACCACCTACGACCTGGAGATGATGGGGGAGCTGGGCTATTGCAGCGGCATTGAGAACTACAGCCGGGTGATCTCCGGCCGGCCGGTGGGCTCCCCGCCCCTGACCCTGATGGACTACTTTCCGGAGGACTTTGTCCTCTTTGTGGACGAGAGCCACGTGACGCTGCCCCAGGTGCGGGCCATGTTCAACGGCGACCGGGCCCGGAAGGAGAGCCTGGTGGGCTACGGCTTCCGCCTCCCCTGCGCCTTTGACAACCGGCCCTTGAAGTTTGACGAGTTCCAGACCCGGTTCCACCAGGCGGTGTACGTCTCCGCCACCCCGGCGGACTACGAGCGCGGCCAGGCGGACCAGATTGTGGAGCAGGTGATCCGGCCCACGGGCCTGCTGGACCCCAGGGTGGAGGTGCGGCCCGTCACGGGCCAGATCGACGACCTTATCGGGGAGATCAACGCCCGCTCCGCACGGAACGAGCGGGTGCTGGTGACCACCCTGACCAAGAAGATGGCGGAGGATCTGACGGCCTATCTGACCAAGGCGGGCATCAAGGTCCGCTACATGCACCACGACGTGGAGACCATCGAGCGCATGGAGCTCATCCGGGATCTGCGGCTGGGGGAGTTCGACGTGCTGGTGGGCATCAACCTCCTCCGGGAGGGCCTGGACATGCCGGAGGTGAGCCTGGTGGCCATTCTGGACGCGGACAAGGAGGGGTTCCTGCGCAGCGAGACCAGCCTCATCCAGACCATCGGCCGGGCGGCCCGAAACGCGGAGGGCCTGGTGATCCTCTACGCGGATACCATTACCCGCAGTATGCGCGCCGCCATGGACGAGACGGAGCGGCGGCGGAAGCTTCAGGACGAGTTTAACAAGGCCCACGGGATCGTTCCCAAGACGGTGATCAAGTCCGTGCGGGAGATCCTGGAGCTGAGCAAGGCGGAGGCGGAGACCCAGAAGAGGTCCGGCAAGAAGCTGACCAAGCGGGAGGTGGAGGAGGAGATCCTCAAGCTGGAGAAGCAGATGAAGGAGGCCTCCAAGATGCTGGAGTTCGAGTACGCCGCCGTGCTGAGAGACCGGATCATCGAGCTAAGGAAAGAGGTATGACAGCCGCCCGCAGTCCGTCTCCCGCGGCCTGGGACCGCACAGTCCCAGGCCCATCCGCAGCCCCAGAACAAATGCCTCGGTCCCCCATTGGACGCGCATATTGTCCGCGATGTCCATCAAGCTGCGCCGCCCGTTCCGGGAAAGGCGCAGCGCCCCGGCCAGCCGGTCCAGAACCTGGTCCTGCCCTCCGGCGATGTCCTGCATCTGCGGCAGGGCATATTGATCGAAGAGCCATTCATAGATGTCATCCATGGAAAATCCCCCTTGTCTCACCGCGTTTTACAATGTATATTATATACCGCGTTTTACGATGTGTCAAGAGGCTGCCGTATGAAAAACGAAAAAATAGATCAATTGCAGAATTTTTCGGCTCGACTAAAATTGCTGCGCAAAGAAACGCACGCAAAACAGGTTGACATGGCGCAGTTTTTAAATTGCAGTCCCAATCATTATCAAAAGATCGAATACGGCCAGATCAATATCCCCGCCACATCCTTGATGGCCCTGGCGGATTATTTCGGCGTGACCACCGATTACCTTCTGGGCCGTTCCGATGAGAGGAGGCCCTTATGACGCCCCAATCCCATACCGTTCTCTCGGACTTCCAGGTCCGCAAATCCAGGAGACAGAAGGAAGCCTTCCGCGCCTGGCTGTGCGGGGAGCTGGAGCGGGCGGGCTACGCGCCGAAGGTAGAAAAGGGCTTCGCCGCGAAAAACGTAGTGGCAGGGGACCCGGAGGCGGCCAAGGTGATTTTCTCCGCCCACTACGACACCTGCGCCGCGCTGCCGGTCCCCAATTTTATTACCCCCAGGAACCTGCTTTTCTATGTCTGCTACCAGCTGCTGCTGATTATCCCGCTGTTTCTGGCGGTGGCAATCCTGGAGGGCGTCCTCCTGGCCGTGATCGTGGAGCTGCACGCACCAAAGCTCCTGCTGCTGATGCCCGTCACTTCCATCGCCCTGTGCGCCTTCTTCGTCTGGTGGATCCTCGACGGCCCGGCCAATAGGCACACCGCCAACGACAACACCAGCGGCGTCATTACCCTCCTGGAGACCGCCCTGGCCCTGCCGGAGGAGGACCGGGAGAAGGTCTGCCTCGTGTTCTTCGACAACGAGGAGAAGGGCATGTTCGGCTCCGCCGCCTTCACCAGGGCCCACAAAAGGGCGAAACGGGAGACCCTGAACATCAACTTCGACTGCGTGTCCGACGGGGATTTCATCCAATTTTTCCCCGGCGCACGGCTGAAAAAGGACGGCGGGACCCTGGCGAAGATTGAGAGGGCCTTCCGGGGCCGGGGGGAGAAGCGGACGGAGGTGGTCCGGGGCTTTGGCTTCTACCCCTCGGACAACGCGTCCTTCAAGCGGGGCGTGGGCGTCTGCGCCCTGAAGGAAAGGCGGATCATCGGCTACTATATGGACCGGATCCATACCAAAAAGGACACCGTTTTCCAGGAGGAGAACATCGCGCTGCTCCGGGACGGGGCGGTGCGGCTGGCGGAATCCCTGTAACAGCCATAGCCATATCATCCCCACCAAAAATCCGGGAGCAAACCGCAGGTTTGCGGCAAATAGTTCTTTTTTTGAGTCTTTTTTCTTTCAAGAAAAAAGACTGTATGCCAAATGTACGCGAAAAAACAGCAGAGGAAATGGATATGCAGGACAAAATCTACATCAAGGGCGCGAGAGAAAACAATCTGAAGAACGTGGACGTGGAGATCCCCCGGGACAAGCTGGTGGTGGTGACAGGCCTCTCCGGGTCGGGGAAGAGCTCTCTGGCCTTTGACACCATCTACGCCGAGGGCCAGCGGCGGTACGTGGAGAGCCTCTCCTCCTACGCCCGGATGTTTCTGGGCCAGATGGAGAAGCCGGACGTGGACTACATCGACGGCCTCTCCCCGGCCATCTCCATTGACCAGAAGACCACCAGCAAGAACCCCCGGTCCACCGTGGGCACGGTGACGGAGATCTACGACTACCTCCGCCTGCTCTGGGCCCGGGTGGGCACGCCCCACTGCCCGGTCTGCGGCAAGGAGATCCGCCAGCAGACCATCGACCAGATCATTGACCAGATTCTGGAGCTGCCGGAGGGGACCCGGGTGCAGATTCTCGCCCCGGTGGTCCGCGCCCGGAAGGGGGAGTACCAGAAGGTCTTTGAGGACGCCCGCCGGTCCGGCTACGTCCGGGCCCGGGTGGACGGCTCCCTCTACGAGCTGACCGAGGAGATCAAGCTGGAGAAGAACAAGAAGCACAACATTGAGATCGTGGTGGACCGGCTGGTGGTCCGGCCCGACGTGCGCCAGCGGATGACCGACAGCGTGGAGACCGCCTCGGGCCTCTCCGGGGGCCTGGTGATCGCCAACGTCCTCCAGGAGGAGCGGGACCTGCTCTTCTCCCAGAACTACGCCTGCGAGGACTGCGGCGTCAGCATTGAGGAGCTGGCCCCCCGCATGTTCTCCTTCAACAACCCCTACGGCGCCTGCCCCGCCTGCACGGGCCTGGGCAGCCAGCTGAAGGCGGACCCGGACCTCATTGTGCCGGACCAGGAGAAGTCCATTTTGGACGGGGCCATCCAGGCCAGCGGCTGGCAGAACATCCGGGGGGACGGCATCAGCCGCATGTACTTCGACGCCCTGGCCAAGAAGTACCGCTTCAAGCTGACCACCCCCTGGCGGGAGCTGACGCCGGCGGTGCGGGAGATCATCCTCTACGGCACCAAGGGGGAGGAGCTGGAGCTCCACTACGACCAGCCCCGGGGCAAGGGCGTGCTCCGGCAGCCCTTTGAGGGCATCTGCAACAACCTCCAGCGGCGCTACAGCGAGACCCAGTCCGACGCCTCCCGCCGGGACCTGGAGGAGATCATGAGCGAGTGCCCCTGCCCGGTGTGCAAGGGCAGGCGGCTGAAGATGGAGAGCCTGGCGGTGACCGTGGGGGGCAGCAGCATCTACGACTTCACCACCAAGCCCGTCAACCAGGCCCTGGAATTCGTGGAGGGGCTGACCCTCACCAGGACCCAGTCCATGATTGCGGACCAGATCCTCAAGGAGATCAAGGCCCGGCTGGGCTTTTTGCGGAGCGTGGGATTGGAGTATCTGACCCTCAGCCGCTCCGCTGCCACCCTCTCCGGCGGCGAGAGCCAGCGCATAAGGCTGGCCACCCAGATCGGCTCCAGCCTCATGGGGGTGCTCTACATCCTGGACGAGCCCTCCATCGGCCTCCACCAGCGGGATAACGACAAGCTGCTGGAGACCCTGCGGCAGCTGCGGAACCTGGGCAACACCCTCATCGTGGTGGAGCACGACGAGGACACCATGCGCTCTGCGGACTATATCATCGACGTGGGCCCCGGCGCGGGCGTCCACGGCGGGCAGATCATCGCCGCCGGTACGCCGGAGGAGGTGGCCGCCAACCCCGCCTCCCTCACGGGCCAGTACCTCAGCGGCCGGCGGTCCATCGCCGTGCCCAGGGAGCGCCGGCAGGGCAGCGGAAAGGCCCTGGTGATCCGGGGCGCGGCGGAGAACAACCTGAAAAATATCGACGTCTCCATCCCCCTGGGGACCTTCACCTGCGTCACCGGCGTGTCCGGGTCCGGGAAGAGCTCCCTGGTCAACGAGATCCTCTTCAAGCGCCTGGGGGCGGACCTGAACCGGATGAAGTGCCGCCCGGGGAAGCACCGGGCCATGGAGGGGGAGGAGTATTTGGACAAGGTGGTGGGCATCGACCAGAGCCCTATTGGCCGCACCCCCCGGTCCAACCCCGCCACCTACACCGGGGTGTTCAGCGACATTCGGGACCTCTTCGCCTCCACGCCCGAGGCCAAGGCCAGGGGCTACAACTCCGGCCGGTTCAGCTTCAACGTCCGGGGCGGCCGGTGCGAGGCCTGCTCCGGGGACGGCCTGCTGAAGATCGAGATGCACTTCCTGCCGGACATCTATGTCCCCTGCGAGGTCTGCAAGGGCAAGCGGTACAACCGGGAGACCCTGGAGGTCCGCTATAAGGGGAAGAATATCTACGACGTGCTGGAGATGACCGCCGAGGAGGCCAAGGAGTTCTTCAAGGCCCTGCCCAAGATCGGCAGCCGCATGGAGACCCTGTGCGACGTGGGACTGGGCTATATCAAGGTGGGCCAGGCCTCCACCACCCTCTCCGGCGGCGAGGCCCAGCGGGTGAAGCTGGCCACCGAGCTTAGCCGCCGCAGTACCGGCAGCACCATCTATATCCTGGACGAGCCCACTACCGGCCTCCATACCGACGACGTGGGCAAGCTGCTGGAGGTCCTCCAGCGGCTTGTGGACGCCGGCAATACCGTGGTGGTGATCGAGCACAACCTGGACGTCATCAAGTGCGCGGACCATATCGTCGACCTTGGCCCCGAGGGCGGCGACGGCGGCGGTACCGTCGTCTGTACCGGTACCCCCGAGGAGGTCGCCGCCTGCCAGGCCAGCTATACGGGAAAATATCTCAAAAAGGTTCTGGCCCGGTAGGCATTTAGGGCATTTAGAGCGTTAGGGCATCCATTCTTTTTTCTTGAAAGAAAAAAGAATCAAAAAAGAACTTTGATCGCAAAGCTATCGCTTTGCTCTTGTATTTTGTAACGAGCCAATTTCAATATTTTCAATATACCCAAAAGGCAAAACGCAGTTTTTCCGCAAAAGGTTTTTCTTTTTGATACTTTTTCCTTGCAGTGACCGCGAAGCGGGCACTAGCGGTCCAGGCCGCCCAAAGGGCGGCGAGCGGTTTGTTCACAAAGAAAAAGTATGTATGCCCGCATACGCGCAGAAAAGAGGTTTTTCATGGATTTAATGCAGTGGCTTACGGGCACGGCGGCGGGGGAGTTCTGCTTCACCGCGCTGGTGTCCATGATTCCGGTAGTGGAGCTGCGGGGGGGGATACCCTTTGGCGTAGCCAGGGGGCTGCCGGTATGGGCGGCGTTTCTGGCGGCGGTGATTGGCAACATTCTCCCGGTGCCCTTCATTATCGTCTACATCCGGCGGATCTTTCTCTGGATCCGCCGGAAGGTCCCCCGGCTCAACCACCTGGTGGACAAGCTGGAGCGAAAGGCCCACCTCAAGGGCCAGAAGGTGACGAAATACAAATATTTAGGCCTGCTGCTATTCGTGGCCATTCCCCTGCCTGGGACCGGCGCCTGGACAGGCTCCCTGGCTGCGGCGTTTCTGGACATGCCTCTGCGCAAGGCGCTGCCGTCCATTATAGCGGGGGTGCTCATCGCCGGGGTGGCCATCAGTATCCTCACCTTCGGGGTGGCCAGCCTGTTCTAAGGGGGGCGTACGGGTATGTTTGCGCTTGTTACGGAAGAAAACCTGGAGGCCGCGGCCCGGGTCCACGCCCTATCCTGGAGGGAGTCCCACAAGGGGTTCTGCTCTGCGGAATTCGTGGCGGCCCATACAACGGCCCGACAGATGGTGTACATCCGCGGGGAGATGGAGCGGGGGCGGCGCTTCTACCTGCTCTTGCTGGGCGATCCGAAAGGGGTTGTATCCGTATGCGGACGGCTGATCGGAAACCTCTATGTCCTGCCGGGTGAGCAACGCAGGGGATACGGGACAAAGCTGCTGCATTTTGCAGAGGGGCTCTGCACCGGAACGCCTCAGCTCTGGGTGCTGAGCAATAATCTTGCCGCTCAGACGCTCTACCGGCGGTGCGGGTACGTCTTTACCGGGGAAGAGAAGCGGCTTTCGGGCAATCTGGCCGAGCTTGAAATGGTGCGCTCCGCCGTCTGAATTTCCCCTGTCAAACCGTCCATACGCCGCATAAGCTGACATAAGGAACGCAAAAGCCGCGCTATCGCGGCGGATTGGAGGAACTTATGCAGCTATGGCAGGATGGACTGGTGGCTCTGCTGGCCGCCATTGGTCTGGCCTCCCTCATGTGGGCGGCGGTGAAGGCGGTGCTGTACGCAAAGCCGGAGCAGCGGCAGGGGGTGGTAGCCCTCATTCCCGCCCAGGGAGACGGGGATGCACTGGAGCAGCAGGTCCACGCTTTGGAGCGGCTGCGCTATGAGCAGGGCCTCTTCGGCCTTATTCTTCTGGTGGACTGCGGCCTCAGCGAGGAGGGCAAAAAGCTCGCAAAGCTCCTGGTCAAGGAGGACCGCTGGGTGTCCCTGTGCCAAAAGGATGAGATCGCGGACTACTTTTCAGGCACACATTCTTTTTCTTGAAAGAAAAAGAATCAAAAAGAACTTTGTCCGCAAAGCTGCCGCTTTGCTGATGGATGAGAAAAGGAGCGCAGACTTCTCACGATAAAAAGGCAGAGCGAAAGGATCGTTTCGCGGAAAAGGCGTTTCTTTTTGCCCTTTTTCCTTGTTTACAAAGGAAAGAATGTATGCCCAAAAGAGGAGGTGGCCCCATGAACGGGCGGTGCAGCGTTGACGGGACGGTACAGCACGTAATTTTCCAGAACGAGGAGAACGGCTACACGGTGCTGCGTCTGGTGACCTCCGACGGGGAGGCTGTGACGGTGGTGGGGACCATCCCCTGCGCGGCGCCGGGGGAGAACCTCATCGTCACCGGCCAGTGGGTGAGCCATCCGGTCCACGGAGAGCAGGTCCAGGCCAGCCAGGTGGAGCGGCACATGCCAACCACGGAGGACGAGATCCTGGACTATCTCTCCTCCGGCATCATCAAGGGGGTGGGCCCCGCCACAGCGGAGCGGCTGGTCCAGCGCTTCGGCGTCAACACCCTGCGGGTGCTGGAGGAGGAGCCGGAGCTGCTGGCCAAGATCCGGGGCATTACGCCCCGGAAGGCCCGGGAGATCGGGGAGAGCTACCGCTACCAGACCGGCATGCGGCGGCTTTTGGAGTTCCTCTCCCGCAACGACCTGCCTCTGAGCCTGGCTCTGCGGCTCTACCGGCGCTACGGCGCCGGGGCCCTGGAGGCGGTGAAGGACAACCCCTACCTGCTGGTGGAGGAGGTCTACGGCGTGGACTTCTCCGTTATGGACGAGATCGCTCTCTCCATGGGCATGGCGGGGGACAGCCGCCGGCGGATAGAGGCGGCTGTCCTCTTTGAGCTGAGCTACAACCTGAACAACGGCCACGTCTTTTTGCCCCGGGACAAGCTGGCTGCCGCGGCGGCGCAGCTCATCGACTGCCCGCCGGACATGGTGGAGGCGGCTCTGGACGGCCTTATCGCCCGGGGCAGCGTCCTCCGCCAGTCGGTGGCGAAGGTGGACGCCTGCTACCTCCGCCGGCTCTTTGAGGCGGAGGTCCGCGTGGCGGAGAAGCTGGAGCGGATGCTCCAATGCCAGGCGGACCGGTCGGACTATGTGTCCAACCAGGCGGACCGGATTCTCTCCCAGATCGAGGAGGCCCAGGGCCTCACCTACGCCCCGGCCCAGCGGCGGGCGGTGGAGCTGGCGGCGCGGCAGGGGGTTGTGCTGCTCACCGGCGGCCCCGGCACCGGAAAGACCACCTCCGTGCGGGGCATCGTGGCCGTGCTGGACGCCCTGGGCTGCCGGACCATGCTCATGGCCCCCACGGGCCGGGCGGCCAAGCGGCTGGGGGAGCTCTGCTCCCGGGAGGCCCAGACCGTCCACCGGGCTCTGGGCATGATCTGGAAGGAGGAGACCGGGGAGGTGGCCTTCCAGAAGAACGAGAAGGAGCCCCTGAAGGCGGAGGCGGTGATTGTGGACGAGATGAGCATGGTGGACCTGCCCCTCATGAGCGCCCTGCTGGCGGCTCTGCGGGACGACTGCCGCCTCATCATGGTGGGGGACCCGGACCAGCTGCCCTCCGTGGGGCCGGGGAACGTGTTCGGCGATCTCATCCGCAGCGGCCGGGTGGAGACGGTGGCCCTCACGGAGATCTTCCGCCAGGCCCAGGCCTCCGCCATCATCCGGGCCGCCCACGCGGTGAACCGGGGGGGCCTGCCGGAGCTGCGCAACAGCGCGGACAGCGACTTCTTCTTCATGCGCCGCCGGGACCCCCTGGCGGCTATGGAGCTGGTGGTGGAGCTGTGCGGGAAGCGCCTGCCCCAGAGCATGGGCGTCCCCGCCAGCCAGATCCAGGTCCTCTGCCCCACCCGGAAGGGGGAGTGGGGCACCGGGGCGCTGAACCGGGCCCTTCAGGCGGCGCTGAATCCCCCTGCCCCGGAGAAGCGGCAGAAGGCCTGGGGGGAGATCGTGTTTCGGACCGGGGACCGGGTGATGCAGGTGCGCAACAACTACGACGTGCTCTGGGTCCGGGACGACGGCGTCACCGGCTCCGGCATCTTCAACGGCGATGTGGGCCAGGTGGAGGACATGGACCCCGGCGGCGAGCTGCTGACCATCCGCTTTGACGACAGGACCGCCACCTACACGGCGGACATGCTCTCCGAGCTGGAGCTGGCCTACGCGGTGACGGTACATAAGAGCCAGGGCAGCGAGTACCGGGCGGTGGTGCTGGTGGCCCTGCCCGCCGCCCCGGCCCTGATGGTGCGGGGGGTGCTGTACACCGGCCTCACCCGGGCCAGGGAGCTGCTGGTGGTGGTGGGGGACGACGCCGCGCTGGGCCGCATGGCGGCCAACGACCGCCAGCAGCGGCGCTACAGCGGCCTGCGCTGGCGGCTGAAGAACGGGCCCGCCCCAAAAGAAAGGGAGGAGGAGACGTAAGATGAAGCGCGACAGCAACGGTCTGTCCCTGCTGAGGAGGGGGCGAAAGGGTCTTATCCACGCCATCTTCAGCCGGATGGGCCTGATTCTCGTCCTGCTGGCGCTCCAGGTTTTCGCCCTGTTTAGCGTGTTCCAATGGTTCGCGGGCATTCTGCCCTACATCCTGGGAGGAACGGCCCTGTTCACCGCCTGCATGGTGCTCTGGCTTCTCAACAGCGCCATCGACCCCACGGCGAAGATCACCTGGCTCATCGTGATCATGCTGATGCCGGTATTCGGCGCGCTGCTGTTCTGGTACACCCAGAGCGACATCGGCCACCGGGCGGTGAAGGCCCGGCTAAGCCAGCTGACGGAGCAGACCCGAGGCGCCATCCCCCAATCCCCAGAGGTCCTGGAGGCCCTGGCGGCGGAGAATCCGGGAGCCGCGGCCCTGGCCCGCTACATCCGGCGCAGCGGGTGCTACCCGGTCTTTGACCGTACCGCCGTCACCTTCTTCCCCCTGGGGGAGGACAAGTGGGCGGAGATGCTCCGCCAGCTGGAGCGGGCGGAGCGCTTCATCTTCCTGGAGTACTTCATCATAGATGAGGGGCTCATGTGGGGGAAGGTGCTGGACATTCTGGAGCGCAAGGCGGCGGCGGGGGTGGACGTGCGGGTGCTGTATGACGGCACCTGCGAATTTTCCACCCTGCCCCACGACTACCCCAAGCGGCTGCGGGCCCTTGGCATCCAGTGCAAGATGTTCGCCCCGGTGGCGCCCCTGGTCTCCACCCACTACAACTACCGGGACCACCGGAAAATTTTAGTGATCGACGGCCACACCGCCTTCAACGGCGGCGTGAACCTGGCGGACGAGTACATCAACCACATCCAAAAGCACGGCCACTGGAAGGACACCGCCGTCATGGTCAAGGGGGAGGCGGCGAAAAGCTTTACCCTGCTATTTTTGCAGATGTGGTCCATCGACGTCAGGGAGCCGGAGTTTGACCGCTTCCTGGCCGGCCCTGTTCCCACCCAAGAGGAGGAGCGGGGCTGGGTGCTCCCCTACGGCGACTGCCCCCTGGACGGGGACAAGGTGGGGGAGCGGGTGTACATGGACATTCTGAACCGGGCCCAGCGCTATGTGCACATCATGTCCCCCTACCTGATTCTGGACGGGGAGATGGAGACCGCCCTGAAGTTCGCGGCGGAGCGGGGGGTGGAGGTGTGCCTGATCCTGCCGGGCATCCCGGACAAGAAGGTCCCCTACGCCCTGGCTAAGACCCACTACGCCTCCCTGCTGGCCTCCGGCGTGAAGCTCTACGAGTATACTCCCGGCTTCGTCCACGCCAAGGTGTTTGTCAGCGACGGCCGGGAGGCGGTGGTGGGCACCATCAACCTGGACTACCGCAGCCTGTACCACCACTTCGAGTGCGCCACCTACCTCTACGGGACCGCCTGTGTGCCGGAGATCGAGGCGGACTTCCAGGCCACGCTGGCCAAGTGCCGCGCCGTGACGCCGGAGACGGTCCGCCATGAGAAGCGGAGCCTGAAGCTGATGGGCGCCCTCCTGAAGGCCGTGGCCCCCCTGATGTAGCGGCAAAAAAGGCTCCGCACCACTTTTTTAACAGTCTCTAGGCGCTGTTTGAAAAATGGGAATATGCCAATGGCGAGGAATTTTTTCGCCAGACGAAGCCAGTTTGACGCCGGAATACTGGATGTATTGCAAGGAAAATTGGCAATGCATGGCGGGAACAGACCCGCCGTTTGGGTATGCTGACATTTTTCAAACAAGAATTGGGCTCTGCCCAAACCCGCTGGGGCTCTGCCCCAGACCCCGCCGCCCTTTGAAAAGGGCGGACCTAAACTTTATTGCTTTTCAACTTTATTCACTATAAAAAGCCGGAGGGCCCATGGTCCTCTGGCTTTTACGGTATGCCTATACTAGGGCATGTTTGAAAAATATCAAACATGCCCTATTCTCCAGTTAAAAGCATCCAAACGTCATCGGGCAGAAATCTTGGAATAGCAATGGGTTTAGGCTCGCATTAAAGTTCTTTTTGATACTTTTTCCGTGGACCGCCTGCAAGGCGGTTTAGGCTCGCCAGCGCCCAAGGGGCGCCGTAAGCGACGCTTTCAAGAAAAAGTATTACTCCTCCAGATACTCCCGGTAGTCCTGCTCGCTGGCGAACAGCATCCACCGCCCGTCCACGTATCCCATGTAGCCGCTGCCGTTGTAATACCCCTTCATCGCTCCGCGCTCCTTTCTGTACAGCCGACGGTTTTTCTTTGCTTCTGTACATAGGATACACCGCGACGTGTCCGAAAATCCGGACAGTAAACAGAAATTTGAGGCAAAACCCGTTGTCCGGCGGCGGTTGCCGTGGTATACTGGGCAAAAATCGGAGGAGGACAGGGCGATGGGAGAGATCCGGCTGCACCCCGGCATCACAGCCCGGCTGTACACGGACAAAAAGTGCTTCGGCCCCGGGGTGGCCATGCTTTTGCGGAGAATAGACCGGCTCCACTCCCTCCGGGCGGCGGCTCAGGACATGGAGATGGCCTACTCCAAGGCCTGGACCATCCTGCGGGAGGCGGAGCGGGGCCTGGGGATGAAGCTGGTGGACGCCGCCGCCGGCGGCCGAAACGGAGGAGGCGCGTCCCTGACGGCGGAGGGCCGGCGGGTGCTGGCGGCCTACGAGGGCTTTGAGGCGGAGCTGAAGGCGTACGCGGAGGAGCTCTTTGCCCGGCACTTCGGGCCTCTCCTGGATGACCGCTGAGGGCCTAGCTCCGCAGAATATCCGTGTTCCGGTACTGGATGGCCTCCGCCAGGTGGGCCGCGGCGATCTGCGCCTCCCCCTCCAGGTCGGCGATGGTCCGGGCCACCCGCAGAATGCGGTCGTGGCTGCGGGCGGTGAGGCCCATGCGGGCGTAGGCGGCCTGGAGGAGCTTTTCCCCCGCGCCGTCCAGACCGCAGAAGCGGCCCACCATGGCGGGGGTCATGTGGGCGTTGCAGGAGACCTCCGTGCCGGCGAAACGCTCCCCCTGGAGGGAGCGGGCCGCGTCCACCCGGGCCTTTACGGCGGAGGAGGGCTCCGGCTTCTCCCGCCGGCGCATGGCCTCGAACTCCACCGAGGGCACCTGCACATGGAGGTCCATTCGGTCCAGCAGGGGTCCGGAGATGCGGCTGACATACCGCTCCACCATAGCGTCCGTGCAGGAGCAGCGGCCCGAGGGGTGGCCCCGCCAGCCGCACCGGCAGGGGTTCATGGCGCACACCAGCATGAACCGGCTGGGCAGGCGCACGCTGCCGGCAGTTCGGGTGATGGTCACCTCCCCGTCCTCCAGGGGCTGGCGCAGGGCCTCCAGGGCGTCTCTGCCAAACTCCGGCAGCTCGTCCAGAAAGAGCACCCCGTTGTGGGCCAGGGAGATCTCCCCGGGCCTGGGCACGGTTCCGCCGCCGGCCAGAGCCGCCGCTGAGACGGTGTGGTGGGGACTGCGGAAGGGGCGGCGGCGGAGCAGGGGGTGCCGGCTGTCCGTCATGCCCGCCACGGACCAGACCTCCGTGGCCTCCAGGGCCTCCCGGCGGGTCATATCCGGCAGGATGGAGGGCAGCCGCCGGGCCAGCATGGACTTTCCCGCCCCCGGCGACCCGATGAGCAGGATGTTGTGCCCTCCGGCGGCGGCCACCTCCATGGCCCGCTTCACGTTCTCCTGGCCCATCACCTCGGCGAAGTCCGGTCCGGCCTCCGCCCCGGCCTCCGGGGCCCACTCCCGGGCCGCCGGAATGGCCCGCTCTCCCCGCAGATGGGCCAGCAGGGCCTCCACAGTTTCTACCGGGTAGACCGCGAGGTCTCCGGCCAGGGCGGCCTCGGCGGCGTTCTCCGCCGGGACGTATAGGGACCGGAGCCCGCAGCGGGCGGCGGCCATGGCCATGGGGAGCACGCCGGTGATGGGCCGCAGCGCGCCGGTCAGGGACAGCTCCCCCAGAAAGGCGGCGTCCTGGCTCGGGGGCTCCACGTCCCCCTGGGCCGCCAGAATGCCCAGCAGAATGGGCAGGTCGTAGACCGTGCCCTCCTTGCGCAGTGCCGCGGGGGCCAGATTCACGGTAATCCGGGAGACGGGAAGCTTGGCGCCGCAGCTCCTGACCGCCGCCCGGACCCGCTCCCTGGCCTCCTTCACCGCCGCGTCGGGAAGCCCCACCACGTCAAAGGCCGGGAGGCCGCCGGAGAGGGCGCACTCCACCGCTACCTCGTAGCCCGTGATCCCCTGGAGCCCCAGGGACTGAACTGTGACAACCATAGCGCTTCCTCCAACTTCTTCCGGCATACATCCTTTTTTAAGAAAAACTTTTCCCGGCGAAACTTTGTAACCTCGGGTTCCGCGAATGCCTATCTTGTCGTTAGCACCGGGGGCTCTGCCCCCCGTGGGCCGGCTCCGCCTGCCGGCCCACGAAGGGATAGAACCATTTTGGACGCGCACCCGACGGAGGCCGGGTTCAATCATCCGCAGCTCTTCCGGTTTGCTGAATCCGTGTAAAGGCGAGCGATGCTCGCCCCTACAGGTCCGGCGATTGGAACGCCCCTATTTTAAAGAACCGTCCCGGTCATAGGCCGACGGTAGATCCCCCCCCCTCAAAGGGCCGGCATGCGGAGCGGGACGAACGCCAAACCCGCAGAAGTGCGCTTTTGACTCAGGAGCTGAGAGGTTTAGGACTTATTCTGGACTCCCGTAAAGCAAGGGGGTCTGGACCGTAGGTCCAGCGGTTTTTCCGGCCGCTCTTTGGCGTCAAAAAGCGGCCCCGCGCCGGAGCGCGGAACTCCCCGGGGGTCCGGGGGGATACCCCCGGTGCTGTCGTGCAGATAGGCACATGCTCTGCGAAAAAGCCGGCATACAGCCCCCTGTATGCCGGCTTTACAAAGTCAGCTCTCCGGCTCCAGCCGGACGCCCAGCCGATCCAGGCCGCCGGGCCCCAGCAGGTCGGCGATCTCCTCGTAGCGCAGGCGCAGGGACACCTCTCCAATGGCGTAGGGCCCCAGCTCGTAGTGGGAGTAGACGACCTCCATTCCCTCCCCGTCAAAGAGCACCGTCCCTTCGTTCCATCGGGAGATACTCTCCTCGTAATCGGACCAGTAGCTCTCCCGGGCGTCCGATGCCTCCGCCTTCTCCAGCAGCAGCTTCGCCGCGCCGGACCGGAAGGTCTCCGGCTCGTCCGCCAGCTGGGTTGGATTGATAAACTGCCCCGCAGCCAGATCAAACAGGTAGCTGGCGGCATAGGAGTTGGGGTGCGCGCCCCCGGTATAGCTGGCGGTGTCCACCCGGACGCTGACAATCTGGCCGCAGATGCTGGCGCGATACGAGCACTGGTCGTAGTAGCCCTCCGCGAGGTATCCGTCGCCGTAGACACCGGAGGCGCTGTCGGCAACATCCTTACCCCAGGCCACGGAGTTGTCCAGCATGCCCTGCATCTTCTCATTGAAGGTATCCGCGGACCGCTGGGCCGCCTCCGCCTTCTCCGGGGAGAGGTCCCCCAGATTGGCGATGGACAGGGCCGGCAGCTCATAGGAGCAGCTGGCCAGCTCCGTGCCGTCCGAGGCTTGAAAGCTCTCCTGGGCTTCGATGGTCTCCACCCGGTACTCCGGCAGAGCTTCGCCGGAGGGGGCCTCCGGCTCCTGACCGGCGGGAGCGGCGTTCTCCAGCCCCACACAGGCTGCCAGCAGGCACAGACACAGGGCCAGCAGGACGGTTACAAGCTTTTTCATAGGTCGTCTCCTTTCCTGAACGGCAGCACCGCCGGTCCCGCCCGGTACTCGCCTCCCGGCCCCGCCTCCCGGAGGTCCGGGCAGGCCAGGACGTAGAGGTCCGTGCAGAGCGATTCCTGGGCAAAGACCCGCTGGGCCTCCCGGTCCAGCCGCCGGATGTGGCTGGGCTTGGTGAGCACGGGCAGCTTTGCCGTCCCCTTCATCCGCCGCAGCAGCGCCCGGCCCCGCCCGCTGGTCCCCAGGACCCGCAGATAGGGTGGCGTCTCCCCCTGAGCCGCCTGGGGAACGCCCAGAGCGCTCTGGAGCAGCATCCGCCGCAGCCGGGCCAGGGGATAGCGCTTTGTCTTTGCCATCCGGAGGATATCCTCCAGCGTGGCGGCAGTGCGGACCGCGTCGTAAAAGCGGTGGTAGAGCCCCTCGTTTCCTCCGTCATAGGGGCGAAAGTCCTCCTCAGACATCCGCCGCAGCCGGGCCAGGAGGGCTCGCTCACAGGCGGCCATGGAAGCCGGGGCCCGTCCGGCCTCGATTTCCCGGGAGACAATGGCGGTGGACGCTTCCGGCAGCATGGCGCGCCAGCCGCCATGGGAGAGAATCCGCTCCCGGATGGCGTCGGCGGAGGGGAAATCGCTCTCCGCGCCGCTGTCATGCCCCGCCCCCACCCGGGGCAGGGCCAGAGGCCGGATGCCGGTGGGCCTCAGCGATCGCAGGTACTCCACCGCCAGGGCGTTATTGGGCTGGGACAGGCACGAGGCCGTCTCCCGGTCCGTCAGCTCCTCCACCGCCGCCTGCCGGGCGGCGGCGAAGGACATGCCCTTGTCCAAAAAGCGGCGCAGGGCGGCGCGACAGGGCTCGCTGTCCAGACAGGCCGCGATCCTTTGCAGGGGCTCCAGCGCTCCGCTCTCGCAGCCGAAGGCCAGATAGTCCACTACGCCCGCGGCCGCCAGAACCGATACGCCCCCCTGGGCGAACCGCTCCGCCCCGGCGGCGGACCAGGGGGTGGGCAGCTCCAGCACCAGGTCCGCCCCTCCCAGCAGGGCCATCTCCGCCCGGGCCCCTTTATGCAGGAGGGCGAAGTCCCCCCGCTGAACAAAGTTTCCGCTCATGCAGACCGCCACCGCCGTGTCCGGTCCCAGCCGGCGGCGGATCTCGGCAATCTGCCAGGCGTGACCCCGGTGGAAGGGGTTGTACTCCGCGATCACGCCCGCCACGGCCATAGCCGCTCCTCCTCCACGACAAGCGCCGGTCTACAACCGTATTTTTTAGAAAAAACTCCAAAAAATGGTTGTCTAACCGGCAAGAATAGTTTACAATATGGATAGCTTTATTGTAACGGCATGCCGCCGGAAAAGCAAGTCACAGTACGGAAACAAAAAATGACAAAACAATAACAACAAAGCAAGGAGAGAAAACCCATGAAAATTCTGATTATTAACGCAGGCAGCTCCTCTCTGAAGTATCAGTTCATGGAGTCCGAGGGCGGCCAGGTCTTTGCCAAGGGTCTGTGCGAGCGCATCGGCATCGACGGACGCCTGACCCACAAGGTCCCCGGCCGGGAGGATGTGAAGCAGGACATCCCCATGCCCACCCACGGCGAGGCGATCCAGGCGGTGCTGGACATCATGACGGATCCGGAGAAGGGCGTGATTCGCTCCACGGACGAGATCGCGGCCGTGGGCCACCGGGTGCTCCACGGCGGCATGGCCTTCACCGAGAGCTGCATCATCGACGACAAGTGCATCGAGGCCATCAAGAAGTGTATCCCCCTGGGGCCCCTCCACAACCCCGCCAACCTCATGGGCATCGAGGCCTGCCAGAAGATCATGCCCAACACCCCCCAGGTGGCCGTCTTTGACACCGCCTTCCACATGACCATGCCCCCCAAGGCGTACATCTACGCCATCCCCTACGAGTACTACGAGAAGGACGACGTGCGCCGCTACGGCTTCCACGGCACCAGCCACCGCTACGTCTCCGCCCGGGCCATCGACCTGCTGGGCAATCCGGAGCACAGCCGGGTGATCTGCTGCCACCTGGGCAACGGCTCCAGCCTCTCCGCCGTGGTGGACGGCAAGTGCGTGGACACCACCATGGGCCTGGGGCCCCTGGCCGGCTTCCCCATGGGCACCCGCTCCGGCGACGTGGACGCCACCATTTTGGAGTATCTCATGGGCCGCTACGGCTATGATATCAAGGAGATGCTGAACATCCTCAACAAGAAGAGCGGCGTGCTGGGCATCTCCGGCGTCAGCTCCGACTTCCGGGACCTGGACGAGGCCGCCGCTAAGGGCAACGCGCGGGCCCAGCTGGCTCTGGACAAGTTTGCCTACGAGGTGCGCAAGTTCATCGGCGCGTATGCCAGCGCCATGGGCGGGGTGGACGCCATCGTGTTCACCGCCGGCGTGGGCGAGAACTCCACGGATATGCGCGAGCACATCTGCCAGGGGCTCGCGTATATGGGCGTGGAGATGGACCCGGAGAAGAACAAGGTCCGCGGCAGGGAGGCGGACGTCTCCGCGGCCGGCTCCAGGGTGAAGATCTTCGTCATCCCCACCAACGAGGAGCTGATGATCGCCATGGATACCGCCGAGCTGTGCAAGAAGTAATCCGCCATGATTTGCGGCCCCGCCGCCGCGCCGCGCTGGCCCGCGATACATAACGGATTCCCACGCTGAATAACGCGGCGGGACTTGACAATAGGCGCCGCGGGCGAAATCCCTGCGGCGCCTATATGGCGTACTGTTTCAGAAGGAAGCTAGGGAAGCTGTTGGGATCAAAGCTCCCCTTGTCTATGGGAAATTTGGGCTGGACGCCGCGAAAACGCGGGGAGCGGCCGGTCAGCCGGGTTCTGGAATCTGGTCAAAGCAGAGGGCGAAGCACCCCTCCTTTACCTCAAACAGCAGGCTGTACTGGGGTTCCCGCGCTCCGAATATCTCACAAAACTCCTCCCGCTCTAAAAAGCGCCCCGTTTCCAGCTGATATTCGTCCGGCCTTCTCCCAAAGACGAACTCCGCCCGCTGAATCAGATTCTGCGCGATCTCCTGCATGGCGAAGCAGACGATTTCATTCCTCTCGTAAAAATCAATTCCAAAGGCCAACCCCGCCGCGCGGAGCAGCATCCGCTCCTCTATAATCAAAATGATCCGGAGCAGGCGCTCCTCCTGGGTGCTATAGGTCAGCTCATAATACTGTGCGTTCAAAATGGCATCCTTTGTGGAAAACGTCCCGATAAATTGGATCTGACATCCAAATATCTCCTGCAGGGGGGAGACGATGACCGTATCAATCACAGACAACTCCCCCTCCGGCCGCAGGAGAGCCGATTTGTTGTCCGCTGTTCCGATAATAGCCCGGTCCTCGATGAGGATGTGGCCGGTCAGCCACCCGGTGCACACGCCGATAAAGCGCTGCACCGCTTCCGTGGAAAAATTCGAGTCGTAGAGCAGGCGCTCCAGCGCCGGAAGCGTTTCCAGCCTCATCTTGTCGTGAAGCTTCTTGTGGGCTGAATAGCCGGCGTAGCCGATCTGGCGCATATAGGCCTCCTCCTCAGCAAAATGCTGAAGGGCATAGGCCTTAAAATACTTGATTCCTTCCACACAGGCGAATCTGTTCTCATGCTTCTCCACATAGAGATCCATCATTTTTTCAACAATGGTAAAAAGCCTGCGGTGCGCCTTATCTACGATCTCGACCCCGATATTAAATCGATCCTGCCATTGAATCTGCCGCATATGGTCCCCTTCTTTTCCGCCGCCCGCAGGATTCCAGGCGGCAGGAATTCTTTTGGACCAGGTTCCGGCATAAAGGCTGCGGCTCCAGCGCCGTCTCTTCCAGGGCGGCGGGAGCAGCCGTTTATGCGGCGCCTGTTGAGCTTGATCCTGTTAAATCCGCAAAAAGCTCTTTGCCGCGCATTGAGGAGAGGGCCCGGCCGGCAAAGTCAGACGGCGTGCTCTCCCACATTCCGCGGCTGCTCCAGTATATGCCGGAACCGCGGGATATGCGCTCACGGCAGCATACAGTATTCATCAGGGAATAGGGGCGCGCGGTATTTTCAAAAGCGTGCGCCGGAAAGGAGCGCCTATGGTCTATACCGATCTGGCCTACGCGAAGCTGAACCTGACGCTGGACATACTTGGGAAGCGGACGGATGGATACCACGATCTGCGAATGGTGATGCAGTCCATCGACTTAACGGACGAGCTGACAGTGGCCGTTCGGGAGGAGCCGGGGTATGAGGCGGAGACAAATTTCCCGTATCTTCCCAAGGGGGAGAGCAATCTGGCGGTTAAGGCGGCGGTCCGCTTTTTTGAGGAGACGGGGCTGCCGCCGCCGGGGTTGTCCATTGGCCTGCAAAAGCGGATTCCGGTGTGCGCGGGCATGGGGGGGGGCAGCAGCGACAGCGCGGCGGTGCTGCGGATTCTGCGCCGGGCCTACGCGCCGGAGCTGCCCCTGGAGCGCCTGGAGGAGATCGGGAGCCTGGTTGGCAGCGACGTCCCCTACTGTATCCGGGGCGGGACGGTGCTGGCGGAGGGGCGGGGGGAGCGGCTGACGGATCTGCCGGCCCTTCCGCCGTGCTGGCTCACCGTGTGCAAGCCCGGCTGCGCCGTCTCCACGCCGGAGCTCTTTTCCCTGGTGCGCGTCAAACGGCTGCGCTTCCACCCCCAGACGGCGGGCCTGCTGGCGGCGCTGGAGGCCGGCGACCTGGAGGGGGTTGCCCGGCGGCTCTACAACGTATTCGAGGACGTGCTGCCCCGACGGTACGCCCAGGTATTTGAGATCAAAAGCCGTCTGCTGGAGCTGGGGGCGATAGGGGCCTCCATGACCGGCAGCGGCCCCACGGTGTTTGGGCTGTTCCGGGACCGGGAGAACGCTGAACGGGCCAGGGAGGCCCTGGGCCGGCAGTTCCCCGCCACTTTTTTGTGCCGGCCGGCGGGCAGGGCTGTATAAAATCGGAAAACACCGTCTATACTGGATGCAACAACTCCAGTATGGGCGGTGTTTGCTATGAAATTACGGACAAAGGTGCTCATTTCCCTGGCTGTCGGCCTCTGCGCCATGCTGCTCTACAGCCTTCCCATGTGGTGGGGCGTGCTCTTCTCCCCCATCGCGGAGCAGCTGACCACCGCCGGACTCTCCAGCGACATGGCCGGAGGCTTCCGCTGGGAGTCGGAGGGAATTGTCTTTCGACTCAAGGGCCTGGATCTGCTTCTCTCTTTCCTCCATCTCTCATAAAGCGGAAAGGGGGCCTGCCGTGGGGCGGGCCCCCTTTTCGCGGCCCGGGACGGGGACGGTACGTTTTGCCCGTGCGAAAAGCACCCAAAAAACGCGCCGGGGGCTTTCGCCCCCGGCGGCGTTAGCCCCGGAGCTATCGTATACACAGGCACTCCCGACAGATGAAAAAAATCACCCAAACAGCAGCCGCACCGCGAAGGCGGCGGCCATAAATCCGGTGAGGTCGGCGATCAGGGCGGCGGGAATGGCGTAGCGGGTTTTGCTGACGCCGGCGGAGCCGAAGTAGACAGCGATGGTATAAAAGGTGGTCTCCGTGCTGCCCAGCATCACCGCCGCCACCCGGCCCACGTAGGAGTCCGGTCCGTGGGAGGCCATGAGCTCGCTGCCGATGGCCAGCGCACCGCTGCCGCTGACGGGCCGGATGAAGAGCAGCGCCGCCGTCTCCGGCGGGATGCCCAGCCGGACCAACAGGGGCGCCAGCAGCTCCCCCAGCAGCTCCATGGCTCCGGAGGCCCGCAGCATATAGACCGCGGTCATCAGTCCCACCAGGGCCGGCAGGACCCGCATCAGCACCCGCAGTCCATCCTCCGCGCCCTCGGTCAGGGCGCTGTAGACGTTGACCCGCTTCCCCATGGCGAAAACTGCCACCGACACCAGCAGCAGAGGGACCAGATAGGCGGAATAATCCATAGCTCCCCCTCCCTCAGCCCCGCCAGAGCTTGGAGAAAATCTTGGCCGCCGTGAGTCCCGCCGCCACAGACAATAGGGAGGCCAACCAGACCGCCGGCAGGATGTCAAAGGCGCTGCCCGATCCCAGGGCGGCGCGGACTCCCGCCACCGTGGTGGGCAAAAGCTGGATGGAGGCGGTGTTCAGCACCACCAGCGTGCACAGCTCGTCGCTGGCCCGGCCGTTGGTCCCGGCGGCCATCCGCTGCGCGGCCCGGATGCCCAGGGGCGTGGCGGCGTTGCCCAGACCCAGCAGGTTGGCGGACACGTTGCCAGAGAGGGCGGCCAGCGTCTCCGGATCCCGGCAGGCCCGGGGCAGCAGGCGGCTTAAAATGGGCCGGAACAGGCGGCTGAGACCATCCATGAGGCCGCAGGCCTTCATAATGGACATGACCCCGCTCCACAGGCACATAATCCCCGCCATGTTGAGGCACAGCTCCACCGCCGCCGCCGCCCCCTCCATTGCCGCGCTGCCTACCGCGCCGATGGTATCGTTCAGCAGTCCGTAGACCACGGAGAGCGCCACCATGCCCGTCCACACCCATGCCATTGCCATATTACGCCGCTCCCTTCCTTTTCCGGACATCTCCGTCTCTCTATGTATACAGTGCGGAATAGAAAAGATGCAAAAAAATTTTTAGTTTTTTTGTCGAATTATGTTGAAAAGCGGTATATAAGTGTGATATTCTTACCAGGAAGGGACCGCCGAAACCCGGATCATCAGCAACACATGGGAGGATGCAGACATGAAATCCACGGGGATTGTGAGAAGGGTCGACGAACTGGGGCGGATTGTGCTGCCCATTGAGCTTCGACGAACCCTGGATATCGCGGAGCGGGATACGCTGGAAATATTTGTGGAGGGCTCCGCCGTTATCTTGAAAAAATACCGGCCCACCTGCATTTTTTGTGACAGCGCCCGAGACATTGCTATCTTCAAGGGGAAGAACATCTGCCCCAAGTGTCTCCGGGAGCTGCAGGAGGCCGCCAGACAGGCTTAGAATCTGTATTCACAGCCTCAAGCGAGGGCTTTTTCCGCCGGAGCCGGCGGCGGGCGTTTCTACGCCTGTACCGGAAATTGCCCGCATAATGCCGCCGCCTCGCGGCACACTAGGCCTTGGGCTCCATTTTCCATGGGGTCCAAGGCCGAACCGTGAGGTGACAGACAATGCGAGAAAATAGCTCGTATCCTCTGCCGGAGGACAGCGACTGGTTCCGCGCGGAGTTTCCGGAGGAAGCCCGGCAGCGGGAGCAGGAGAGGAGGCCCATCCTCCTCGGCGGCATGTTCGGCACACAGATGCTGTTCTACCGCCCGGAGGACCTTCGGGAGGAGGACCCCAACCCCTGAGGAGAGCGGGACGCGCCGGATCAGCGCGTCCCGCTCTCCTTCTCTAGCAGTGCGGCATTGTCCTGGAGCCGCCTGCTTTCCGGCTCCAGGGCCAGCGCCCTTTTGGCCGCCTCCAGGGCCTCCCGCCGCCGTCCGGTGCGGTAGAAGGCAATGGCGCGCAGGTCGTGGGGCAGGCTGCCCCAGCTGGACGCTTCATTGATATAGGTCTTGGGCCGTTCCCTGATGGCCAGCGCGCAGGCGGTGAAGTAGAGGACGCCCTCCCAGGCGTCCTCCGCCCCATTAAGCGCCTCCTCGTAGAGCAGCATGGCCAGGTCCACATAGGGCTCCCGGAGATAGGGCGCCTCGGCCGCGGCCCGCAAGTACCAGTCCCGGGCAGCGGCTGTCTCCCCCTTTCCGGCAAAGGCCTTAGCAATATACCGCATGGAGGCGCACCGCTCGTCCCGCCAGGTGGCCGTGGGCATGGCGAGATGGCGCAGAAGGGTGCGGATGCACTCGTCCCACCGGCCATGGTACAGGTATTCCCGGCCCAGATAGTGGACGCCGCGGTCATCCGCCGGGTCCTCCGCCACGGACAGCTCCAGAAGGGGAAGGTACTGCCCTCTGGATTTGGAGGGGTCCGGATGGTGGTCCAGCTGGACCCCTTCCACCGTGATCTTGGGGCCGGGAGCGCCGCCGCCGGTCCACTTCAGAACCTCGTGGACCGGGTGGACCCATCGAAATCCGCGCCGGGTGTGGATCTTCTCATACCAGAACACAACGCCCTCGGAGCCGTCCGGGTTGAAGCTCCAGACGTACCGGTAGGACGCCTGGGCGCAGCCGGGAAACCAGGCCCGCTCCAGCTTCTCCCGCCAGCCTGGGCGAAACACCTCATCCAGATCCGTACAGACGCAGATGTCCGCGTCCTCGGGGACCAGGTCCAGAGAGCGGTTGCGGGCCGTATCAAACCGCCAGGGCAGGATGGCCTCCTGTACCGTCAGGGCGCCCCGGTCCCGCAGGCGCTGGACGGTGTTGTCTGTAGAGCCGGTGTCCAGTACAACGATCTGATCCGCCTCGGACATGGAGTCCATCCATTGATCCACAAATTGAGACTCGTTTTTGCAGATAGCATAGACAACAATTTTCATTGCGATCCCCTGGTCTATATTGGAGCGGGGAAGGGCGGCGCACCGTCCTCCCCCGCTCTCTCAGGTCGCCAGCAGTCCGGCGGCCCGCAGACTGGCCAGCAGTGCGTTAAACTGGGTCAGCAAAGTGGACTGGGTGGCATTGGCCACAGCAGCGGCGGGAGTAATCTCGCCGGCAGGCCCGGTGGGCCCAGTGGGGCCGTCAATATATGCACAATATTGGTGTGAATACGATATGGTACTTGCATACCCTCTTTGTATGTGCTAAACTATTTGCCATAAGAAACATCCCTTCTGTTTTTTGGTGTCTTGAACGCTCACCGTTTTACCAGATTGGGTGTTTCTTTGCTTAAGCTTTAATCCCACCCGCTTAGCGGGCGGTTCGTGGACATCTGGCTTCGCCAGATGTCCTTTTGCTAAAGCAATAAACGAAAAAAGCCGCCCACGGTCTGCCAAAAAACTGGCAGGCTGTGGACGGCTTTTTTGAATGCTTGGGAGTTCGAGTCATGCGTATTTCCTGAGATCCCCAAATTCGGCGGATCTGCATCTCCGGCACGTTATTTTTATTTTACGCCCCCTGGTTTTTCCGATGAGCAATTATTGCTTCTGATTTCTCTTGATTTCCAGCTTTATGTGCAAAAATCCCGCACCGAAGTGCGGGATTTTTGCCTGCATCTTTTTGTCAATGCAAGTTGGTGCGCGAGGCGGGACTTGAACCCGCACGTCCGTATTGGACACTAGAACCTGAATCTAGCGAGTCTGCCAATTCCACCACTCGCGCATTTATCGGCTGGTCTCCGTTAAGAGGAGAGTGGTGCGAGTGACGGGACTTGAACCCGTACGTCTGTTGACACACGCCCCTCAAACGTGCCTGTCTACCAGTTCCAGCACACTCGCATTTGGCGCCTTCAGGACAACCAGCGAAGTCTATTATAACCGCTCGATTCGACTTTGTCAACTATAAATTTTATAAACAAGAGAAATTTTTTCTTGACACCTGAGCGAAAAAGTGATAAAGTAAAGTCCCATAAAAGAAGCGAGGAAGAGGAGGAGTACCCGCCCAGCGGAAGGCAGAGAGGGGACGGACGGTGCAAGTCCCTATGAGGCTGGCGGCGAAGGCGCCTTGGAGCTGCGGAGCGGAAATGCCCCGCCGGAGGTCCCCGTTACGGACATAGAGCGCGGGCTCCAGCCCGAACTCAGGTGGAACCACGGATGTGAAATCCGCCCTGAGCCGTGAGGCTTGGGGCGTTTTCTTTTTAGAACCTGCAAATTTTATCATGAGACAGGAGCGGACCGACATGAAAAACACAGAAAAGACCATGGATAAAATTGTGGCTCTCTGCAAGGGCCGGGGCTTTATTTTCGCCGGAAGCGAGATATACGGCGGTCTGGCCAACACCTGGGACTACGGCCCCCTGGGTGTGGAGCTGAAAAACAATGTAAAAAAAGCCTGGTGGAAAAAGTTCGTCCAGGAGAATCCCTACAACGTGGGGCTGGACGCGGCCATCCTCATGAACCCTCAGGTCTGGGTGGCCTCCGGCCACGTGGGCGGCTTCTCCGACCCGCTGATGGACTGCAAGGAGTGCAAGGAGCGCTTCCGGGCGGACAAGATCATCGAGGACTGGGCCCAGGAGAACGGCTTCCAGCTGGAAAAGAGCGTGGATGCCCTCTCTCAGGAGGAGATGAAGGCGTTTATTGAGGAGCACAACATCCCCTGCCCCTCCTGCGGCAAGCACAACTTCACGGATATCCGCAAGTTTAACCTGATGTTCAAGACCTTCCAGGGCGTCACGGAGGACGCGAAAAACACCGTCTACCTCCGGCCCGAGACTGCCCAGGGCATCTTCGTCAACTTCCAGAACGTCCAGCGCACCACCCGCCGGAAGCTGCCCTTCGGCATCTGCCAGGTGGGCAAGAGCTTCCGCAATGAGATTACCCCCGGCAACTTCACCTTCCGCACCCGGGAATTTGAGCAGATGGAGCTGGAGTTCTTCTGCAAGCCCGGCACGGAGCTGGAGTGGTTTTCCTACTGGAAAAACTTCTGCCGGGACTGGCTGCTGGGGCTGAACATGCGGGAGGAGAACCTCCGCCTCCGGGACCACGACCCGGAGGAGCTGAGCCACTACTCCAACGCCACCACGGACTTTGAATTTGTGTTCCCCTTCGGCTGGGGGGAGCTGTGGGGCGTGGCCAGCCGCACCAGCTTTGACCTCACCGCCCACCAGAACACCTCCGGCAAGGACCAGTCCTACTTCGACCAGGAGGCAAATGAGCGCTATATCCCCTACGTCATCGAGCCCTCCCTGGGCGCGGACCGGGTGGTGCTGGCCTTCCTGGTGGACGCCTACGACGAGGAGGTCGTGGACGCGGAGAAAAACGATGTGCGCACGGTCCTGCGCCTCCACCCGGCCCTGGCGCCCTTCAAGTGCGCCGTGCTGCCCCTGAGCAAGAAGCTGGCCGCCAAGGCCCAGGAGATCCAGGCCGAGCTCAGCAGGGAGTGGATGGTGGACTACGACGACGCCGGCTCCATCGGCAAGCGCTACCGCCGCCAGGACGAGATCGGCACGCCCTACTGCATCACCGTGGACTTTGAAACCGTGGGGGACGACAAGACCCCCGCCGATGGCTGCGTCACCGTCCGGGAGCGGGACTCCATGAAGCAGGTCCGACTCTCCATCCGTGAGCTGAAGGGTTGGCTGGCGGAAAGGCTGGCCTACTGATTCCATCTGCGCAGCGCCTGCGGCGCCCTCCTGGGTTCTCTCTCCCAATGACCGAAAAAACCGGATTGGAGCCTGCGCTCCCTCATTTCGGCGGATTTCCCATTGCCTCATAGAGCCGGTCCGCCAGCAGGGCCAGGGCCTTAAGGTCCAGCTCCTCCCCCCGGACCGTTGGCGGCAGGCCGCTTTCGGCGATGGCGCCGGCGATGGCGTCTCGCCGGTGTCCAAAGACGGACGCCAGGCTGTTGCGCAGGGTTTTCCGCCGCAGAGAAAAGGCCGCCCGGATGGTCTGAAAGAGAAAGTCCTCTCCGCAGGCGGGGGAGACCGGAGGCGCGGCGCGCAGCTGGCCGTGCAGCACGGCGGAGGTCACCTTTGGAGCGGGAAAAAAGCAGGACGGAGGGACCTCAAACAGTATGTTGAGATCATAAAAATACTGCATGTACACTGAAAAAGCGCAGTACTCTCCGCGGCCGGGCGCGGCGGTCAGCCGCAGCGCCGCCTCCCGCTGAACCATCACGGTGAGGGTCTGGAAGCGGCGGGCCTCCGCCAGGGCCTGGAGAACCGGCGTTGTGATGTTGTAGGGCAGGTTGGCGCAGACCAGCGGGCGCAGGCCGGAAAAGAACTGGTCCGTCAGGGCGGACAGATCCAGCTTCAGGATGTCGCCCGGCAGCAGAGTAAAATTTTCCGTGCCTGCCATGGTCTCCGCCAGCACCGGCAGCAGGGCCCGGTCCAGCTCCACGGAGACCACCCGGGCGGCCTGTCTGCACAGCTGTTGGGTCAGACAGCCGATCCCCGGCCCGATCTCCAGCACGCCGCAGCCGCTGTCCGCGCCGCAGGCGGCGGCGGTCTCCCGCGGAACCCAGTCCGCGGTGAGGAAGTTTTGTCCCATGGACCTGGAGAACCGGAAGCCATGCCGGTCCAGCAGAGCCCGGATGTCCTGAATGCTGCAGAGATCCATAGACGCCTCCCTGAATAAGCGGGCCCAAGCCCGGAATTTGCCGCGTTTAGGCGCTGTTTGAACAATGGGAATATGCCCAAGAGCGAGGGATTTTTTCGCCGCCAGGCGAAGCCAATTTGACGCGGGAATACTGGATGTATTGCAGGGAAGCTTGGCAATGCGCGGCGGAAAAAGACCTGCTGTTTGGGCGTGTTAACATTTTTCAAGCAAGCTCTAGTATTCTGCCAAGTTAGGAATTACAAGATAACGGAATACGGCTTTTTGAGCTTGCATCTATTATAGCACATTCAAGGCCCCTTTTCACTATCTTTTTCGCTAAATTGCGTCCAGTGTGTCAATGTTTTTTTCAAACTGTTTCCTCTTGATCTGAACGGCTGTTCATCCGGAAAACCGTGGTGCACAAGAAAAACGCGAAATATTCCAAGCACGCAGAACAGATCGTGGAAATCCACTATGCTGACCTTGGGTTTATCGGCGAAACCAGGGGAGAAGGAACGCCCCAGCAGGAATTATGCTATAATTTCCTGCTGGGGCGTTCCTCTGTCAGGGGGAACTCAAGAGCTTCGGTTTTTTCGCGCCGGCAGGCCTCTGGCTCTCTCAACTGTGCTGGCTATGGTCCGCGCTGATGGTCCGGAGCTCCAGCCACCTGCCGCGGTACATCCGCAGGAGGAACAGCAGCCCCCGGACGCACAGCTCGCTGCACATGGCGATCCACACGCCGTGCAGGCCCAGCGGCCCAACCAGCGCCACAGCCAGCGGAATCCGCACGCCCCACATGCTCCCCAGCTCCATGACGCTGGGGAGCAGGGTGTCCCCCGCGCCCCGCAGGGCTCCGGCAGCCACGATGGACGCGGCGAAAAGGGGCTCGGCGAAGGCCTCAATGCGGAGCACCTGGGCCCCCAGCGCCTGAACCGCCGCGTCCGGCGTCAGCAAGGAGAACAGCCACGGCGCGGCGATGTACATCAGGACGCCGGTACCTGTCATGACGCCCACGCCCAGCCCTACGCTCAGCCAGGCGAACCGTTTGGCCTGATCTCTCCGCTCCGCGCCGATGCTCTGTCCCACCAGCGTAGTGGCCGCCGCCGCCATGCCGTAGCCGGGCATATAGCAGAACCCCTCCGCCGTTACGGCCAGGGAGTTGGCCGCCACCGCCGCGGTGCCAAGGGGAGAGACGATTCTTGTCCCCGCGATCTGGGCGAGAGAGGTGGTTACCCGCTCCAGGGCGATGGGGACGGCCAGCCGTACGGTGGTTGTCATGCAGCCGCGCTCCAGACGCCAGGGAATGCCCTTTTCCAGCCGCAGCACAGGGGAGCGGCGGCACACGCAGTACAGCATCAGCACCGTAGTAACCGCCTCGCTCATCACCGTGCCCAGAGCCGCCCCCGCAACGCCCATTCCCGCCCCGAAAATGGTGGGATGCATCCCCAGGAGGGCTACAGTTCGGGTGGGGAAGATGAAAAAGGCGTTAAACGCCGCGTTCAAAACGCACATAAGGATATTCAGCGCACTGGGGGTTTTCATATCCCCGCTGCACTGGAGCATACTCCCGCCCATCTGCCGCAGCAGCACAGCCGGCAGGCCGCAGCCGTAGAGAAGGAAGTAGCGGGAGGAGTCCTTGCACACGTCCGGCCCGCCCCCCAGCCAAACCGGCAGGGGTCCGCTGAGCAGCGCCGCCGCGGCCGCGAAGAGCAGCCCCACCGCCGCGCTGACCAGCAGGGCCTGGCGCGCCACCGACTGTACCCGCCCCAGCCGTCCCGCGCCAATGAGCTGGGCGATTTGGATGGAAAACCCCGTAACGATACACATTCCCATGCCGTTGAAGAGCCAGGTGCTGCTGGCCACCAGCCCTACCGCCGCCGTGGCCGCGGCCCCCAGGGACCCCACCATGGCCGAGTCCGCGTAGCTCATCACCGTGGAGCTGATCTCAGAGAGAATGATGGGGACGCTCAGCCGCGCCACAAGCCCCATCTGTTCGCCCAGGCTGGGCTCTGCGTCCGGCGCCAGAAACCGGTTCCATTGGATATCTCCGGCCATATGGATCCCATCCTTTTCAAAATAATCCGCCGTGCTCTCCCGTACAGCCGGGGAAGATCCCCTTGACAGCCTCCGGCCGCTCCATGATACCATGCGCGCCGCCCGGGGTCAAGGAGAGAAGCGAAACCGGCTTGTTGACCGACTGCTGAAGTACGGGCGCACGGAACCAAATTGCCGTTTCCCTCATAGGCTGGAACGGCGGCGGCAGATGTCATGCCGCCGTACTCCGATCCCGGCAGCCGCCTGCACGCGCCGCCTCCATCGTTCCGCCGGGAAGCAGCGCCCAACGCGGGAATTAGAGCGGAGAACCAGGTATGGAAATGACCATTGGTACGGATACATTTGTGATGCTGGCGGAGCTCCTGTCTGCGCTGGGCGTGATAGGCGGCGTGGTCCTCTGATTCTTCAAATTTGTCCAGCGGAGCAGAAGGCAGGCGAAACGGTTTAAATATCCGATAATCTTACGACAAGGGGAACGGTACGCTATGAATCAGATTGACTGGAAACGAAAGCTGGGCTCCCGCAAGCTCTGGGCGGCGATGGCGGGCATCGTCACGGGGCTGGCCATGGTGTTCGGCCTGGACGAGGGCGCCATCAGCTCCGTAGCAGGCGCTGTGGTATCGGCAGCTTCCGTGGTGTCCTACATCATTACCGAGGGCAGGGTGGATGCGCAGGGAGTCAAAAAGGCTGCGGAAGAGAAGATGTGAAGCGAACTCGCTTTTTTGCCGGGAAGCGCATACCAAAAAGCTCCCGCCGGTTCTACCGGCGGGAGCTTGCTCTTGAAAGACGCCTCTTGACGGCTCTGGCGCTTTAAGGCGCTGCCGGCGCTCCCCGCTCCATCTGATCGCTCCACCGCTTCAGCATGGTGCAGAACTGCTCCCGTGTCAGCCCCTGATGGAGCATCAGATCCCCGCTGTCATCCCCGAGGAGGATCCCCTCCTTCAGAGCCCACTCCACGCCCTCCTTATGGACAGGGCTTGGGTTGTTATCCATTGTCTTCCACACCTCCAGTCTCCTCTTAAACTCCGCCCACTTCTCAGGGTCCACAAAATAGGACGGGCAGCGCTTCCCGGTCACATCAAAATGCCGGCAGACGTTTTCCAGCGGAATCTGATACTTCGCCATCAGCTCCCGGCACAGGGCAAACGCGTTTTCCAGCGTGGCCTCCGTGGCCTGGTAGGTTCCATCCTGCACCGTGTCGCACAGCTCCACGCTGATGGAGTTGGCGTTGGTGACAATGTGATACATGGTCCCGCCGCCGGTCTGTTCGGCGTCGGCGTACTTTTTTCCGCCTACAGCCCAGGCCGCGCAGAGCTCCGGTACAGAACGATAAATGGCGGTATCATCCACAAAGTAGTGGGCGCTGGCCTGTACCACGGTTCTCTGGAAATAGGCTGCGTTATTTGCCGCGTTATCTCCGTCGTTGCCAGTATAGTGGATGACCAAATACCGGATCTGGTCTGCCGTTCTCTTCCCGCCGTAGTTGTTTGGGTTTGCCAGCTGCTCTTTTATTGTCAATCCTTGTTCACCCGTCACAGTGAATACACCTCCTTTGACCTCCTCCGGCTGACTTGCGGATCCGCTCATGGCAGCTCCGCAACATCCATGACAGCGCCCTCCACACATAAGGCGCCTTTGGCATCCAGCACCAGGGTCAGGCACGTCTCGCATCCGTAATTTGAGCAGGGATGCAGCACGGAGACCATATGCAGAGATCGGGGGCCCCGCGCCAGGTGCTCCATCGAGAAGCGCAGAGGCAGCGCGTCTGTAAATATACCGCAGGGCGACTGCTTGAGAAAAATTGTTCCCGTCCCATCCGCCGGAGCCGCGGCGCGGACATTCAGCGTGTACTGGACCATGTAAGCTCTTCCTGGGCTCAGATAAATCTGGGCTGGAGCGCACTCGTCCCAGCGAATGGCTTTTCCCAACCGGCTCCGCTTTCTCCAGGTCAGGCAGCAGCCCGGATTCCACGGCGCTCCTTCCCGCCGGCCTGCCAGCTGGAGGGCGCTGCTTTCACAGGCGCGCTCCCTGTGGGGAGCCGGATAGGGCAAGGGACAGGGGGACGGACACAGCGGCGGCCCAGGCGGCGCGCAGGGGCGGGTCTGGCAGGGCGGGGGACAGGGCTCCGGCCTGCAGGGCGGGGGCGGCGCCGGGGGCAGCGGACAGAACTCCAGCACCTGGCTCAGTTTGTTTTTCAGCAGCATCTGGTTTTGCGTGACCGCCTCGACGAGAGCTGTCACGCTTTTATTGACGGTCAGAACATCCTGAGGACAGGCGTAGGGACTTGTACCCGGCAAAGTTCCTAAGATATATTGCAGTTTCTCACCCTCGGCGTTGAGAATATGGCTCAGAGCAAGCTCCTCCATGGCGATGGACGCAATAATCATGGTCAGGGCTTCCTCTCGTGTCATGTCCGCCCCGTTGGACGGAAAGGAAGGCATCGACATATTCAAAACTCCATAACGCGTTCCGGGCAGTGCCGGAACAAGAATGCGCGGCAGGGTATCCATGCCGCTGCTCTACTCTATGACAGCCGGGGCGGCTCTGTTCCAGAGGAAACGCTCCAGCCGGCGAACGCATTGACGGCAGTCGACTTTTTAACTGCGCTGACGATAATCTGATAGTATGTCCACAAGAGCGATCTGCACTTGCAGGGCAGCTAAAACCGCTTCTTCTAACTTATCCTGCCGGATAGAGTGTTTACTGCAAGTCTTTTTGTCGGTAAAGGTACGACAGGCATCACCAATGTGAATAGGGGGGAACGAAAAAGGCCGTCCACTGGCCTGCCTGAAAATTGGCAGGCTGCGGACGGCCTTTTTGTTGTTTTGAGTGCTGGAGCGTTCGAGTCATGCGTATCCCCAAAAACTCCCAAATCCGGCGAATTTGCATCTCCGGCTCGTTATTTTACGCCCCCTGATTTTTCAAATGTGAGAAAATTGTTCTTAATTGCTATTGTTCTTAATTGCTTTGGGTTTTTGATTTTATATGCAAAAATACCGCACCGAAGCGCGGGATTTTTGCCTGCATCTTTTTTGTCGACGCAAGTTGCAATAAGTGGGTAAAATCGATTTTTTTCGAGATTGCGCCCAAAACCAAATCGAAGCCCAGCGAAGCGGGTTCGATTTGGAAAGGAGGAGCAAGGGAGCGGAGCGGATGGCATTTTTTGCAAAAAAATGCCGGAGCAAAGCGGACTTTGCTCCGACGTGGTGCGGGCATGGGGACTCGAACCCCAACGCATTGCTGCACGAGAACCTAAATCTCGCATGTCTACCAATTCCATCATGCCCGCATCGTATAAGCGGCCGCGCAATATGCCCCGCTATTTGATCGCCCGATAAAATTCGCCAGGCGGTTTTGCGTCTGGCCGCGCTTAACGGGGCCTTCCCTGAAAAGGCAGCAATACCGGCCTCCCCGTTGGAATGACCGCGGTCAAATCCGCCTGCTGAAAGGACATTCCAATTATATCGATACAGGACAGATTTGTAAAGTAAAAGTTTTCAAAATACGCCGCCAGTTGGAAGAAAAACCTCCGCTCAACCGGCGCTCAGAGGAGAATTGCCGTTGCGATTTTTGCTAATCTCTGCTATACTGAAAAAAACACAGAGACGAGGGGGCGCTTTCATGAAAAAGGGAGCGATTTTCGACATGGACGGCCTTCTGCTGGATACGGAGCGGATCTACCGGGAGAACTGGGAAAGGGCGGCGGAGGACTTTGGTCTGGCGCTGCATCCGGACTTCCTGCCGGCCATCTGCGGCACCAACGGCGCCAGCTCCGTGGCGGCCATCCGCCGGTTCTATCCGGGGATTGATCCGCAGGCGTTTATACACGCCTGCTTTGCCAGGACGGAGGCAATGCTGGCAAAGGGCGTACCGGAAAAACCTGGCGCACGGGAAATTCTGGCTTTCTTTCAGGATCGGGACGTGGGAATTGCCGTTGCCAGCAGCAGCGGACGGCGGGTGATTTTAGATAATCTCCGCCGGGCGGGGCTTGCCGCCTATTTTGAAGTGGTGGCAAGCGGGGAGGACGTGGCCAACGGAAAGCCGGCCCCGGATATTTTTCTCCTGGCCGCCCAGCGTCTTGGCCTTGCGCCGGAGGAGTGCTACGTCTTTGAGGACAGCATCAACGGCGCGCGGGCCGGGATGGCCGCCGGCTGCGCGACGGTGGTTGTGCCGGACCTGATCCCCCCTACGGAGGACCTTCGCTCGTCCAGCGCGGGGATCTATCCCAGTCTGCACGCGGCCAGAGAGGCCATTGCCGCCGGCATCCTGTAGAGCGCCCGCTGGCCCGCGAAGCGCACTTTGCCCCCTATGAAGCGCACGTCAAGGCCGCCCATGCGGTCTCCGGCGGCGAACCTTCGCCGCTGGGTTTAACAGCATCCATTGGATACGTCTGAACTTACATAACGATAGAGCCGGCCGTCCGCGCACCCTCCTCCGGTGCGCGGACGGCCGGTTTTGCGCTATTCCCGGTGGGCCAGCCGGTAGCCTCTGGGCGTCGTCTGGTAGGCGCTCTGAAATTTCCTATAGAAGAAGGAGATGTTGGTGCATCCGATGTAGTCCATAATCTCCTCAATGGTCATATCCGTCCCCTCCAGGAGCCGGGCGCTCTGGGCCAGCTGCTGGGAGAGCTTGATCTCCCGAAAGGTCCTCCCCGTCTTTGCCTTCAGGTAGCCGCCCAGATAGTTGGCGTTGTACCCGAAGTGGGCCGCGGTCTCGCTCAGGGAGCAGGTCTGATAATTGGTCTCGATGTACTTGAGGATGGGCAGCAGCCGGCTGTGGGAGGCGCAGAGGCTGGACTCTATGCAGGAGGTGGAGACCAGCTCCGTAAAGAGCGAGGCGGAGTAGCCCTGGATCAGCTCATGGCAGCACTGACTGGGGAAGAAGTACTCCACCAGCAGGAACTGGATCAACAGGTGCACCTTAAAGTTGCTCCTGGTGTGGAAGATCAGGTATCTGTCGTGGTCCCGGCTCTTGGTCAGCATGTCCAGCAGGAAGTCCACGACGATTCCCTTGCTAGAGAGCTGGCTCAAAAACATGTGGTCAAAGTACTCCTTTTTGAAGATCACGTTGATGACGATATCACTGCTGCCCTTTACGCTGTCGGCGCTGTGGACCACGTCGGAGTCCAGGATGCACAGGTCTCCCTGCTCCATGTGGATGGTTTTGCCGTTGACGGTGAAGGTGCACGAGCCGCTGTAGATGTAGTTGAACTCCATATCCTTGTGGAAGTGGGGAGGAATGGTGGTATACCTGGACTCCCGGACGATGCCCACCAGCTCCTTTTTCAGGGTGTTGCGGAAGTCGAAGTAGTAGTACTCCCGCTCCCCCAGCCGCCGCCGCTCCAGGGTGGCGTAGAAGGGGCTCAGAAGGCCCGGGTGGGCCAGGTGCCACGCCTCCCCCGGCGTCTGCGCGTATAGATACCGCTCCAGCTGCTCCAAATCCATCCCAATTTCCCTCCGTCCCCGGGGCAAAATCTGTGAATCAGACAAAAAATGCGGAAGATGCTGCCATGTTCAAGGGCAGTATTTCCCGTATAATAGGAGATACAACAGAAGTATATCAAAAAAGAGAGAACGTTGCAAGGGAATTTAGGAGGAACAAATGAAGAGCGGATTTGACAAGAATTTTCTGTGGGGCGGGGCAATCGCCTGCTCCCAGGCTGACGGCGGCTTCCGGGAGGGCGGCAAGGGGCTCTCCACCCAGGACCTGCGGTACCTGGACCCCGCCTGGACCCATGAGCAGGTGGAGGAGAAGCACCACAAGAGCCCCTTTTCCAGGGAGGAATTTCAGCGGGCCCTGGGTGACATGGACACGGCCTACTACCCCCTCCGGCGCGGGATCGATTTCTACCACAGGTTCCGGGAGGATGTGGCCCTGTTTGCCGAGCTGGGGATGAAGGTGTTCCGGACCTCGATCTGCTGGTCCCGGATCTTCCCCAACGGGGACGACGAGGAGCCCAACCGGGAGGGCCTGCGCTACTACCGGGAGCTGTTCGGCCTGTGCAGGGCCCGGGGCATCAAGGTGTTTGCCACCATGCTGCACTACGACATCCCCGTGAACCTGGTGCTCAAGCACGGCGGCTGGACCAGCCGGAGGACCGTGGACCTCTACGTGCGCTACGCGGAGACCCTGTTTCGGGAGCTGGGGGACCTGGTGGACTTCTGGCTGCCGTTCAACGAGTTCAACGCCGGGCGCTTCTCCCCCTGGGACGGCGTATGCCTGATCCCCGGCAGCGAGGAGTGCACGGACCAGGCGGTGTTCCAGTGCCTGCACCACCAGTTCCTGGCCCAGGCCCGGGCGGTGAAGCTCTGCCATGAGCTGCTCCCCGGCAGCAAGATCGGCGGCATGATCGCCCGCTTTACCACCTACCCCGCTACCTGCCGTCCGGAGGACGCCATGCAGGCCCTGCTGGACGACCAGTACGCCAACTGGTTCTACACGGACGTCATGGCCCGGGGGAAGTATCCCGCCTACATGGAGCGGTATTTTGACCGCTTCCACATCCGGCTCTCCCTTGCGCCCGGCGACGAAGCGACCCTCCGGGAGGGGACGGTGGATTTCCTCTCCTTCTCCTACTACTTCTCCCAGGTGTCCACCAGCGACCAGTCCTGGGAAAAGACCGCGGGGAATCTGGTGATGGCCAACAGGAACCCCTATCTGGAGACCAGCGAGTGGGGCTGGCAGAAGGACCCCGTGGGCCTGCGGGTGACCCTCAACCAGATGTACGACCGCTACGGCCTGCCCCTGTTCGTGGCGGAGAACGGCCTGGGCACCGGCGACGTCCTGGAGGCCGACGGCAGCGTCCACGACCCCTACCGGATCGACTATCTGCGCTCCCACATTGAGCAGATGAAGGAGGCGGTGATCGACGGGGTGGAGCTCATCGGCTACACGATGTGGGGGATCATCGACCTGGTGGCCTGCGGGCCGCTGACCATGGACAAGCGCTACGGGGTGATCTACGTGGACCTGGACAACGGCGGCCGGGGCACGGGGAAGCGGTATAAGAAGGACAGCTTCGCCTGGTATCAGAGGTGCATAGCGAGCAACGGGGAGGATTTGTAAGGTCCTCCGTAAAATACCTGCCCGCGGATCAGAAGGAACCAATTTCAAACATTGCAGAAGGGAGATCGAGCATGGACAACAAGAAAGTGGCGGCGGAGGTAATCCGCCATCTCGGCGGCAGGGAGAACATCACCGGCGCCCTGCACTGCGTGACGCGCCTGCGGTTCAACCTGGCGGACGAGGCCAGGGCGGACCTGGAGGCCATCGAGGCCATCGACGGCGTACTGGGGACCCAGATCAAGAACGGGCAGTACCAGGTGATCATCGGGCCCATGGTGGGCGACGTCTTTATTGAGGTGGAGTCCCTGCTGGGAAAGACCGGCTCCGGCGGCGGGGGGCGGCTCACCCCCGGCGCGGTTCTGGACGTCATCACCGGCGTATTTTCCCCCATTTTGCCAGCCCTTGTGGCCGGCGGTATGCTCAAGGGCATCATCGCCATGTTCGAGGCCTTTGGATGGGTCTCCAGCGGGGCCGGCGCCTGGCAGATCCTCAACTTCATTTCCGACGTGCCCTTCTACTTCCTGCCCTTCCTTCTGGCCATCTCCTCCGCCCGGAAGTTCAAGGTCAACGAGTTCCTGGCCGTCTGCGTGGCGGGCTCGCTGCTCTACCCCAGCTTCATGGCCGCGGTGGGCGCCGGGGAGGGGGGACTGACCTTCCTGGGCCTGGCGGTCCCCGCCTTCAACTACTCCGACTCCGTCTTCCCGGTGATTCTGGGGGTTGGCCTGCTGTCCCTCGTCTACCGCCTGATCGACCGGTTCGTTCCCGACGTTCTGAAGATGGTGGTGGTCCCGGCCTTGTCGCTGGCTGTCACGATTCCCGTCACCTACCTGTTCCTGGCGCCTCTGGGCGCCTACGGCGGCCTGGCCCTGGCCGACGGCATTGTCTGGCTGTTCAGCACCGTCGGCCCCGCGGCGGGATTCCTGCTGGGCTTCTTCATGCCCCTCATCGTGCTCTGCGGCATGCACCAGTCCACCTCCCCGATCCAGATCTCCAATATCGCCACCCTGGGCTACGATTATCTGCTCCCCGTCTCCTTCTGCCACAACATGGCGGAGTCCGGCGCGGCCTTTGGCGCGGCCCTGCGGATGCGGGACAAGCAGCGGCGCTCCGCCGCCTTTACCACCAGCTTCTCCGCGTTTCTGGGCATCTCGGAGCCCGCGCTTTTCACCGTCAACGTGGTCAACCGGACGCCCCTCATCGCGGCCATGGTGTCCAACGGCATCGGCGGCGCCCTGACGGTGCTCCTGGGTACGAAGTGCTTCGCCTTCGTCATGCCCGGCATCACCTCCCTGCCGGTCTACGCCGATCCCGCCGGCGGCATTAAGAACCTGGCCCTGATGACCCTCTGCATCGCGTCCACGTGGGTGCTCGGCGCCGTTATCAGCTGGATTCTGGGTGGAAAGATCGCCAAAAAGACAGCGGAATAATTCAAAAACCAGAAATAGGGCTGAAGCCCCGCGCATTTGCGCGGGGCTTCAGCCCTATTTCTCTCTCAAGTCGTCTCCCGTCGCCGCAGGTCCTGGAAGAAACGGGAGAGGACCGCCCGGCACTCCTCCTCCAGAATACCGCCCACAAGAGCGGGCGGATGGGGGAAGTCCTCCATAAAGAGGTTCATAACGCCGCCGCAAGCCCCGAAGGCCGGGTCCCGGGCCCCGAAGAACACCCTGGAAATCCGGGCGTTCAGAATGGCCCCCGCGCACATGGGGCAGGGCTCCAGGGTGACATAGAGCTCGCCCCCCTCCAGCCGCCAGGAGCCCAGGGTCTCGTTGGCCTGGGCGATGGCCTCCACCTCCGCGTGGGAGAGGGCGCTGCGCCGCTCCTCCCGGCGGTTGCGGCCCCGGCCTATGACTACGCCCTCCCGGACAATCACGCAGCCTACCGGCACCTCCCCAGCCTCCGCCGCCTCCAGCGCCAGAGCCAGAGCCTGCCCCATGTAAAATTCCCGCATCGCGCCTCCTGAAAGGCAGGGGCTTTGCCCCTGCACCCCACCGCCCTTTGAAAAGGGCGGCCCGAAACTTTTGCCGCGAAACTACGTTTCGCTTATGGTTTTTATAGCGCATGGCACAGCTAAAAAGAAAAAAGGAGAAAGGCGGTTTATTTAGGCTCGCCGGCGCTTTCAAGAAAAAGGATGTATGCCTTTTAAAAACTGGAATAGTTGTCCAAACTAAACATAGACTGGTAACAAAGGAGGGATTTCCCATGAAACGCATTTCACCCATGCGCACCCGCCAGAGCGACGCTCCGGCTCTGCTGGAATTAAAGACAAGCCTGCAAACCACCCAGGACGCGCTCAACCACGCCTACACAGCCTTTGACTACACCAGCGACCCGGAGCTCACGGAGGCGTGCATCTTTGAGATCCGCTCCCTCCAGGCCCGGATGAACTATTTGGTGCGGCAGATCAAGGAGCTGGAGGTGTGCGCGGCCACCGCCGTCACGGCCCATGCAGGCGGGAGGGCCCGATGGATCTGAAGACCGTCGTTCTTTTGACCGTGGGAGGCCTGGTGCTGCTGGCAGTAGCAGCCCGGGCCTTCTCCGCGCCATTGCGGCTGGCGGCCAAGGCGGCGGTAAACACCCTGCTGGGGATGGGCGCGCTGCTGCTGCTGAACGCCACTGCGGCAGTTACCGGACTGCGGCTGGGCCTCAACCTATTCAATGCCTTAGTGGTGGGGATTTTGGGGATTCCGGGGCTGGTGCTGCTGCTACTGGTCCAATGGGTTCTTACATAGCGCGTCTTTGCCCCGGTTTCGCCACATTGCGGCGCAAAGAGTCAGGAAACCACAATATCTTGTATTTTCGGTCAAAAAATTTTTCTCATTCGACAAAATTCAACAAAATATCTCCGGCACAGCATATATACTATGCCCAGAGAACGACAGCGCCGGACGCGCTCCCATCCGCCGCCGCTCTGGGCCGGCCTCAGCGGCGGAGAAACGGCGGCTGTCTCTCACACATACGCCCGCAAACAAGCGGGACATTGAAAAGGAGGAAAAGCCTATGAACTATCAAAAGGAATACGCCAGTCTTGTGGGCCAGATCGACCGGGCGATCTCAATCCTGGAGCTGTATGAGCCCGGTGACCCCATGATTAAAAAGGCGGGAGATCTGCTGCTCTCCGCCCTACAGGAGGCGGAGGAACATTACATGATGCAGGAATAAAAAACACAGGTCTGCCGGAAAGCAGGGCTTTCCGGCAGCCTTTTTTGCCGCGTCACTCCGCCGGCCCGGCCTTGGGAAAGCCCATCAGGGCGGTAAAATCCTCGCCGCTCATGGTCTCATGCTCCAGCAGATAGGCGGCCACGGCCTCCATCTGGGTCCGGTTGGCCTCCAGCACCGCCTCGCAGCGGCGGTAGGCGGCGTCGATAATGGCCTTTACCTCCGCGTCGATCTCCGAGGCCACCTCCTCGGAGTAGGACTTGGCCTGGGCCATGCTTCGGCCGATGAACACCTCGTCGTGTCCGGACTCAAAGCTGATGGGCCCCAGCTTCTCGCTCATGCCGTAGGCGGTGACCATCTTGCGGGCCATGGCGCTTGCCCGCTGGATGTCGTTGGAAGCGCCGGTGGAGATGTCCCGCAGGAACAGGGACTCCGCCACCCGCCCCCCCAGCAGGGCGGCGATCTCCTCCTCCATATACCGCTTGGAGTAGTACCCCCGGTCCTCCTCCGGCAGGGAGATGGTCATACCGCCGGCCTGGCCCCGGGGGACGATGGTCACCTGGTGGACCGGGTCCACGCTCTCCAGGCAGTGGTGCATCACCGCGTGGCCCGCCTCGTGGTAGGCGGTGAGCCGGCGCTCGTGCTGGGGCACCACCCGGCTTCGCTTCTCCGGGCCGGCCAGGACCTTGATGACGGAGGCCTGCAAATCCTCCATGGTGATGAAGCTCCGGTTCTTCCGGGCGGCCAGCAGCGCCCCCTCGTTGACCAGGTTCTCCAGGTCCGCCCCCGTAAAGCCGGAGGTGCCCTGGGCCAGGACGTGGAGGTCCACGTCCTCCGCCAGGGGCTTGTTTTTCGTGTGGACGGCCAGAATCTCCTCCCGGCCCTTGCTGTCCGGCCTGCCCACGAACACCTGCCGGTCAAACCGGCCGGGCCGCAGCAGGGCGGGGTCCAGGATGTCCGCCCGGTTGGTGGCCGCCAGGACCACCACGCCCTCGTTGTTGGTAAAGCCGTCCATCTCCACCAGCAGCTGGTTCAGGGTCTGCTCCCGCTCGTCGTGGCCGCCGCCCAGGCCCGCGCCCCGCTGGCGGCCCACGGCGTCGATCTCGTCGATAAACACCACCGAGGGGGCCACCTTCTTGGCCTCGTCAAAGAGGTCCCGGACCCGGCTGGCGCCTACGCCCACATAGAGCTCCACAAAGTCCGACCCGGAGATGGAGAGGAACTGCACCCCCGCCTCCCCGGCCACGGCCTTGGCAAGAAGGGTCTTGCCGGTGCCCGGAGGGCCCACCAGCAGCACGCCCTTGGGGATGCGGGCCCCCAGGTTCAGATACTTCTGGGGCTCCCGGAGGAAATCCACGATCTCCTTGAGCTCCTCCTTCTCCTCGTCCGCGCCGGCTACCCTGGCAAAGCCCACCTTCTCCGGGCTGTCGGAGCCAAAGCGGATGCGGGCCTTGCCGAAACGGCGGCCCTGGTCCGCGCCGCCGCCCCCCTGGGCCCGGCCCATCATGAACTGCCACAGCAGGAAGAGCCCCCCCAGCAGCACAATGTAGAGCAAAATCTCGCTCCACCAGGGCGGGGTGTACACGGGCTTGCTGTCGTAATCCTTGAGCACGGCCCGATCCTTCTGGTCCCGGATGAGCTGGCCGTAGTCCTGCCAGAAGAGGTAGACGCTGCCCAGCTCGTTGTGTACGACGGTTCCGTCCTTCAGCGTCAGGTAGAGCTCGTCGCCGTCCCGGATGATGAAGCTGTCCACCTGCTCCAGGCGGAAGAGGTCTCCCACCTGGGCGTAGGTAACGCCGGGCGTACGGATGGAGCCGTAAAAGACGTAGTAGGCCGCCAGCAGCAGGAGCATCGCGGCCAGATAGATCCCCATTCCGGGGCGCTTTCCCTGTTTGGTCAAATTTTCCACTCCTTTAGAGCCTGTTTAAAATCTGGCGGAATATGCGCCGCCGGAGCCGGGCCCCCTTGTTTCAGATTCCCGCCGGTCCGTCACGCTCCGCCGTAAACCTCCGGCTTCAGCACGCCGATGTAGGGCAGGTTCCGGTACTTCTGGCAGTAGTCCAGTCCGTAGCCCACCACGAACTCGTCCGGAACCTGAAAGCCCACGTAGTCGGCGGTGATGGCCTTGGCCCGGCGGCTGGGCTTGTCCAGCAGCGTACACACAGCCACGGAGGCCGCCCCCTTGGTGAGGAAGTACTGCTTGAGAAAGTACAGGGTATTTCCGGAGTCCAGGATGTCCTCAATCACAACCAGATTCCGGCCCGTGATATCCTGCTGGATGTCGTGAGTGATCTGCACCGCGCCGGAGGAGCTGGTGGCGTTGCCGTAGGAGGACACGGCGATGAACTCCACGTCGCTCTTTACCGGGCAGGCCCGGACAATATCCGCCATGAAGATGAAGGCCCCCCGCAGCACGCTGATAAAGAGGGGGTCCTTGCCCTCCAGATCCCGGTACATCTCCGCACCCATGGCCTCGATCCGGGCGGCAATCTGCTTTTCGGTGTACAGTACCTTCAAAATGTCCTGATCCATTGTACCCATGTGGTTCACCCTCCTTCATTTTTCTGTAATACGGCATACATTCTTTTTTCGCAAAGCTGCGTTTTGCTATGTTTTCCTTATTTTTCCTTATCCCGGCCGCAATTGTACAAGGCGAAACAACGTTTCGCCGGAAAAAGTTCTTTTTGATTCTTTTTCCGTGAACCGCCTGAAAGGCGGTTTAGGCTTGCCGGCGCCCAAAGGCGCCGTAAGCGACGCTTTCAAGAAAAAGAATGAACAACCTCCACCACCCAGCAGCGCTCTCCCTCCCGGGGCCGGAGGCTCCAGTCCACCGCGACGCCCAAAATGGCGGCTGGCCTCCCCTCCAGGAGCACCGCCGGGTGCTCCCACCGCCGGTCCACGGGAATACCCGCATCGGCGAAGAGCCGTTTTATGGTCCGGCTGCCGTTTGCCACTCCCAGGCGGCCCCTGCCGTCCCAGGAGGCGATGGTCAGCGGACGGCCGGTGTCCCGGAGGAGGACCGCGTCCGGCTCCTCCGGCGGGGGGGACGAACGCTTTTGCACCGTCACACGCCAGGGCCCCCAGACCTGCTCCCCCTCCCGCAGCGGCAGGGGCGGCGGGGAAGGGGGCTGCCTCCGGACCGTCAGGCTCTCCCCGGTCCGGAGGGCGCACAGCCCGCCAGGCAGGTTCAGATATCCGCCGCCGGAGAGGCGCCACACATTTTCCGTGGAGCGGCGGTCCAGCTCCGCGCCCAGCCGCCGGGCCGCGGAACGGATGAGCCGCCGGCCAATGACGGCGTCCTCCCTCCACACGCCGGAGACGGTGACGGCGTCCGCCCGGCAGCGCATGGAGGCGGAGGCCTCCGCCTCCTGCCGGAGGTGCTCCTCCTCCTCCCGGAGCAGTGCGCCGGTTCCGGCCATGCGGCCGGTGCAGCCGGGGGAGATGTCCTCCAGCAGGGGCAGCACCTCCAGCCGCAGGCGGTTGCGGGTGTAGGCCGGGTCGGCGTTGGTCTCATCCTCCGCGAAGGGGATGGCGTTTTCCTCAAGATACCGGTTGATCTCCGCCCTGCCGGTCTCCAGCAGGGGGCGGATAATCCGGCCCCGCACCGGGGGAATGCCCCCCAGACCCCGGAGTCCCGCGCCCCGCAGAAGGTTGAGCAGCACGGTCTCCGCGCTGTCCTGGAGGTGGTGGGCGGTGGCGATCCGCGCCGCGCCCAGCCGGTCCGCCGCCTCCTCCAGGAACCGATAGCGCAGCGTCCGGGCGGCGTCCTCCAGGCCTTTCCCCGTCTCCCGTGCAAAGGCTCTCACGTCCCCCCTCCCCACCTCCAGCAAAATGCCCTGTTCCCGGCACCAGTCCCGGACAAGGGCCTCATCCCGGTCCGCCCCGGGCCGCAGACGGTGGTTGAAGTGGGCGGCGGCAACCTGGAACCCGCCCCCCGCCGCCAGGGCGCGGAGCAGGTGGAGCAGGCACATGGAGTCCCGCCCGCCGGATACGGCGCACAGCACCAGTCCGCCCCGGGGCAGCATATCCCATTTTCCGCAAAATGCCTCAACCTGTTCCATACGTCCCCACAAGGTCAGATCCCGGCGCTCAGCCTGGAGCCTGCCGGCAGAATCGCTGCTTGCTATACAGATTCCATTATACCCCATAGGCGGGAAAAAGTCCACTGCTTTCTAGGGTCTGTTCACATAAGAGAAAGGAGGGGATTTTCGAGCAAATTTTTGCCTTGCATACGGCAAAAATTTGCAGGCGTACTGTCGTACGTCAAAAATTTTTAACGCGGCAGACGGCAAAATTGGCCGGAAAGGCCCGCGTTTCGCCCTATGTGAACAGGCCCTAGGCAGGCGCCAGCGGAAATCAGCTTGTCTCATAAAATTGGGAAGGGGGATCGTTTTGAGGGGAGCGGGCTCTTGGCCCGCTCCGGAGCGCGTACGAATTTGAGCGCGTCGATACGGCCCTATCCCTAGAGTCTGTTTTAAAACCGGCAACACGCCCAAACAGCGGGCCTTTTCCCGCCATGCATTGCCAATTTTCTTATAATACATCCAGGATTGTGCACAGCCACATCGAGTGGCCGCGCACAATCCTGGATGACCGCGCCAAATGGGCTTCGCCTGGCGAAAAAATCCCTCGCCCTTGGGCCTATTCCCATTTTCAGCGCCTAATCTTCTGACCTAGGCGTCAATTCCCCGGCTGGTCAGATACTTCTTGACCATCAGGGCCACCTTAAAGGTAATGGCGTCGTCAAATTCCCGCAGATCCAGACCGGTCAGCTTTTTGATCTTCTCCAGCCGGTAGACCAGGGTATTGCGGTGGACAAAGAGCTTGCGGGCGGTTTCCGAAACGTTCAGGTTGTTTTCAAAGAACTTGTGAATGGTAAACAGGGTCTCCTGGTCCAGGGAGTCAATGGGGTTTTTCTTAAAAACCTCCACCAGGAACATCTCGCACAGCGTGGTGGGCAGCTGATAGATCAGCCGGCCAATGCCCAGGTTTTCATAGTTGATGATGTATTTCTCCGTGTCAAATACCTTGCCCACCTCAATCGCGATCTGGGCCTCCTTATAGCTCCTGGCCAGGTCGCGCAGGTGCATGGCAACCGTGCCGATGCCGATGACCACATGGCCCTCGCCATCCGCCCGCAGGATGCTCTCCAGCTGGGAGGCGACCCGCTGCACCTCCTTGTCGCCGCCGGCCTCCGGCAGCTGGTGGATGAGGGCCACGTCGCTGTCCCCAACGTTGAGAACAAAGTCGTTCTGCCTGTCCGGAAAAAGGCCCTGGATAATGCCCATCAGGGCGGCGTCGCCGCCCTCTGTCTGCCGGACGAGAAAGACGCTCCGGGGGACCTCCGGCGCCACGTGGAGCTCCTTGGCCCGCATATAGATATCGCTGAGCATGATGTTGTCCAGGATGATGTTTTTAATAAAGGAGCCTCTGTCGTGCTTCTCCTCATAGTAGCTTTTCGCTCCATTCAGCGCCACGCTGGCCATGGAGCAGACCGTGTAGCTGATATCGTCGTCCCCCATGGTGAACACCGCATAGTCGAAGTGGGCGCCCCAGCCGCCCAGGGCGTGAAAGGTCCGCCCGTCCACGGAGATGATGGCGCCCTCCGCCCGGTTGACGTGCTCCGTATACTCCGGCCATTTCCGGCCAATGAGCCCCAGGTCGCTGCAAGAGATCACCGTGCCCTCCGCATCGATTACGCCCACCACCCGGTCCGTGGCGTCCTTGATTTGCAGAACGACGTTCTGAAAAATCCTTCCTGACATATCCTCCGCCCTCCATCGGCCATATTTCACCACATCGCTTTGTGCAATCTGTCAAGTTCTTTTTCATTATACTGTGTCCCTCGACACATTGCAAGTCTTTTTTTCTTTTTTTCACAAAAAATATTGTTTCTTTTTGGCTGTTTTGTAAGTTCTCCCGTTTTTTAACCCTTTCCGCCAATTTTTGCAACTTCCTCCCGGGTTAAAAGCCGGTATTCACCCTTATTGAGATTCCCGTCCAGCTCCAGAGGCCCCATGGACAGACGTTTGAGGTAGCAAACTGCCGCACCCCGGCTGGCGGCCATGCGCTTGATTTGGTGAAATTTACCTTCGTGCAAAGTGACCAGCACCTCCCGGCCGCCGCCCAGAAGGGTCAGCCCGGCGCTCCGGCAGCGGGAGCCGTCCGCCAGTGTGACGCCCCGGGCAAAGGCCTCCCGGTCCGCCTCCCCCAGGGGGCGGTCCAGCCGGGCGTAGTAGACCTTGTCCACGTGGTTTTTCGGGGAGAGCAGCCGGTGGGCCAGCGCGCCGTCGTTCGTCAGCAGCAGCAGCCCCTCCGTGTCCTTGTCCAATCTGCCCACAGGGAAGAGCCCCCGCCGCCTCAGCTCCTTCGGCAGCAGGTCCAGCACCGTCCCCTGGCGGGGGTCCTCTGTGGCGGAGAGCACGCCTGCGGGCTTGTGAAGCATGACGTAGGTGTACCCCCCGCAGGAGAGGGCCTCCCCGTCCACCTGAATCAGGCTGGCGGCGGGGTCCGCCCGCGCCTCGGCGCTCCGCTCCGGCGCGCCGTCCACCAGCACCCGCCCCTCCTTAATGAGGGCCTTCGCCTCCCGCCGGGACCAGCGCCCCGTGGAGGCCAGCAGCTTATCCAGCCGTTCCATACGATGCTCCTATCCTCTCTCCGTCCGCGCGGCCAGCCGCGCTTTTTCAGGTTGACTATATGATACGGCGGCGCAGAGCCGCTGTCAAGAAAAAGGCGGCGGACGGGGTTTGGGGCAGGCGGCAGAAGATCCGCCTGCCTGTAATTTTTTCTCCAATTCCACTTGACTTTTCCGGCGCTTTCAGGTATGATATACTCCGTTGTAAAGCTTCCGCACTTTACACAAAGGAGGAGCGCCGTGAAAAATCAGACCTACCGCATGACTATGCTGTTCGATTTTTACGGGGAGCTCCTGACACAGCGGCAGCGGGAATTCTTTGATCTCTACTATAACGAGGATCTGAGTCTGGCGGAGATCGCCGAAAACAGCGGCATCAGCCGGCAGGGCGTCCGGGACGTGATCGTCCGGGCCGAGGCGGCCATGCAGGAGATTGAGGACAAGACCGGCCTCATCCGCCGCTACACCCAGATGCAGTCCCACATCTCCGCCATTGAAAACGCGGCGGCGGAAATAAAAATCATCAACTACCGGCAGTACGAGGACGCCCGGGTAGACGCCCTGACGGATGTGATCGCCCGGGCCGCCCAGGCTCTGAAGGAATAACGAAGCAAGGAGTACGGCTATGGCATTTGAAGGCCTTTCCGAAAAATTAAGCGCCGCGCTGAAGCGCCTGCGCGGCAAGGGGCGGGTTACCGAGGCCGACGTCAGGGAGGCCATGAAGGAGGTCCGCCTGGCCCTGCTGGACGCCGACGTGAGCTACGGCGTAGTCAAGGACTTTGTGTCCAAGGTAACGGAGCGGGCTGTGGGCGCCGACGTGCTGGAGAGCCTCACCCCGGCCCAGCAGATCATCAAGATCGTCAACGAGGAGCTCACCGCCCTCATGGGCGGCGGCAATGAAAAGCTGAACATGGCCTCCCACCCCCCCACGGTCATCATGATGGTGGGCCTCCAGGGCGCGGGCAAGACCACCAACGGCGCGAAGCTGGCCGGATACCTGAAAAACAACATGGGCAAGCGGCCCCTGCTGGTGGCCTGCGACGTCTACCGCCCCGCCGCGATCACCCAGCTCCAGGTGGTGGGCGGGCAGCTGGACATCCCCGTGTTCGCCCTGGGACAGGTTAACCCGGTCCAGATCGCCCAGCACGCCCTGCGCCACGCCCGGGACAACGGCTTTGACACCGTATTGCTGGACACCGCGGGCCGGCTCCACATCGACGAGCAGCTCATGAACGAGCTGAAGAACATCAAGTCGGCGGTCTCCCCCAACGAGATCCTCCTGGTGGTGGACGCCATGACCGGCCAGGACGCGGTCAGCGCGGCCACGGCCTTTGACGAGGCCCTGGGCATCGACGGCGTGCTGCTGACCAAGCTGGACGGCGACGCCAGGGGCGGCGCGGCCCTCTCCATCCGGGCCGCCACCGGAAAGCCCATCAAGTTTGTGGGCACCGGCGAGAAGCTGGACATGATCGAGCTCTTCCACCCGGACCGCATGGCCTCCCGCATCCTGGGCATGGGCGACGTGCTCAGCCTCATTGAGCGGGCGGAGCAGAGCCTGGACGAGAAAAAGGCGGCTGAGCTGGAGGAGAAGCTGCGCAAGAACCGCTTTACCCTCACCGACTATATGGAGCAGATGAACCAACTGCGGAAGATGGGAGATCTGAGCCAGATGGCGGCCATGTTCCCCGGCCAGATGGGCAAGCAGATGGCCGGGGCGCAGATCGACGACCGGCTGCTGAACCGCCAGGAGGCCATTATCCTCTCCATGACCCCCAAGGAGCGAGCGAACCCCTCCCTGCTGGACGCCAGCCGGAAGCGGCGGGTGGCCGCCGGCTGCGGTCTGGAGGTGGCGGACGTGAACCGGCTCCTCAAGCAGTATGAGATGATGCTCCAGCTGACAAGGCAGCTGTCCAAGGGGAAGATGCCCCTGGGCCTGGGAAAGATGCCAAGCCTTGGGAAGATCGGCGGCATGAGCAAAATGCACGGCTTTGGCCGGAAGAAGCGGCTGAAGTAGCGGGACCGTATATAAATGCGCCAGCATTTATCATAATCAAATCATATACTTTATTAATTTGGAGGAAACAAGACATGGTTAAGATCAGACTGCGCCGCATGGGCGCGAAGAAGGCGCCCTACTACCGCGTGGTGGTGGCGGACAGCCGCTATCCCCGGGACGGCCGCTTTATTGAGGAGATCGGCTCCTACAACCCCTGCGTCGCCCCCGCTGAGATTAAAATCGACGCCGAGCGCGCCAGGGAGTGGATCAAGACCGGGGCCCAGCCCACGGACACGGTCCGCGCTCTGCTCAAGAAAGTCGACGTGCTGTAATGGAAGCCGGGCACAGCATGAAGGAGCTGCTGCTCTACATCGCCAGGAACCTGGTGGACGATCCGGACGCCGTCTCTGTGACGGAGGTTCCCGGCGAGCAGGAGCTGACGCTGGAGCTGCGGGTCGCCTCGGAGGACATGGGCAAGGTGATCGGCCGTCAGGGCCGCATTGCCAAGGAGATTAGGACCCTCGTCCGCTCCTGCGCCCAGCGCACCGGGCAGCGGGTCTCTATTGACATTGTGGACTGACAGCGAAGGAAGGGCCGCCCTATACGGGGCGGCCCTTCTCCTGCTTTTTCCCGAACAGGGCCGGCAGCAGATCCGACACCTCCGGGTACATAAGAAACCCGGTCTGAATGCCCATATCCCGGCCCGTCTGGATCTTCCGCCGCAAGGTGTCGGCGTCGTCAAAGAGGATAAACCGGCTCTCGCCCCCCTGGGTACAGGTGAAGTACCGGGCGCAGAGATCGGCGGAGTAGAACACCGACGGCGTTTTTTCCCCCATAAGCGCCTCCAGCTCCTCCGCCTCCAGCGGCTCCCCCTCCCCGGCGGGACAGGGCAGGGGAAAGGCCATCCGCAGCCGCTGCAGATCCAGCGCCAGCCGCTTCCGGCCAAAGGCCTCCGCCGCCGCCTCCAGCCGCTGGCGCAGCGTGCCGCCGGAGAGGGCCGTGCAGATGAGCACCGACGCCTGGGGGACCTGTGCGCCGTAGCGCTCCGGGACAAAGAGCTGTCTGCCGTTGCGGGCGAGAATCCGGCCCAGGGCCTCCAGAAAGGCGGTCCGGTCCGGACTGGGCTCCAGCTCAAAGTCCGCCGCTACGCCGCCGAAGCTCCGGTTCCCGCACTCCCGCCACACATCCCGGCACAGGGCCTGCACATCCCGTATGGGCCCGCAGCCCTGATCCCCCAGAACCATGAGCCCGCCCTGGGTCCGGGCCAGCAGGTTCTGGCGGGCCAGCCGCCCGTCGCTCCCCACCCGGTAGGCTACGTGGGCCAGCCGGTCCGTAAAAGAAAACGCCTCCCGCAGCTTGTCTGGCGTGGCTGCCAAATATACTTGCACCCTCAGTTCCCCCTTGCCGAATTGTCAGCGCTGTGTTATACTGACGCTACAATATGCGACCAAGGAGGGCGCTATGCCATTTTCCCTCATCCCGGACCGGCTCTTTCCCCGCTACAGCGACGTTACCCCGGCGCTGCTGCGGCGGCTGGACATCCGGCTGCTGCTGTGCGACCTGGACTACACCCTGGCTCCCCGGTCCGTCTCCCGGCCGGACAGCGCCCTGCGCGCCTGGCTGGCGGACTGCGGCCGGGCGGGCGTGACGGTGATGATCCTCTCCAACAACCGCTCCCCCGCCCGGGTGGAGGCCTTTTGCGGCCAGCTGGGGATCCGCTATGTGGGCCACGCGGGAAAGCCGGGCCGGCGGGGCTACCGGGAGGCCATGGCCCTGGCGGGCGCCGCGCCGGAGCACACCGCCATGCTGGGGGATAAGCTGCTCACCGATGTGCTGGGGGCCAAGCGCTCCGGGGTGCTGGCCCTGATGGTGGAGCCCCTGGGCGGACCGGTGGGGGCGTGGAACCGGGTGCTCCACGGCCTGCAGAGGCCCTTCAAATGGATCGCAAGAAGGAGATGCAGAAAGTTATGAGCAGATTTGCCAAGATCGCCGCCAAGCTGGACGCCTACGGCCTGGACGCCATGATGATCACCAGCGAGCCCAACCGCCTCTACGCCACGGAGTTCGCCGCCAGCGACGGCATGGCCATCGTTACCCGGGAGGGCAGCTACTTCTTCACCGACAGCCGCTACATCGAGGCCGCCCAAAAGACCGTCCAGGACGCGGAGATCCGGATGAACACCGTAAAGACCCCGGTGACGGCCCTGGCCAACGAGGTGATCGCCAAGCACCACATCCAGAAGCTGGGCTTTGAGGCCGGCTACGCCACCGTGGCCGCCTACAACAATTGGCAGAAGAAACTGGCCGGCTGCGAGCTGGTGGCGGCCACGGAGCTTTTGATGGAGCTGCGGGCGGTGAAGGACGCCGGCGAGGTAGAGCGGCTCATCGCCGCCCAGCGCATCGCGGAGAAGGCTTTGGAGGAGGTGCTGGAGTTCATCAAGCCGGGCCGCACGGAGAAGGAGATCTCCGCCTATCTGCAGTACCGGATGCTCTGCCACGGCGCGGAGAAGATGAGCTTCGAGCCCATCGTGGTCAGCGGCGCCAACAGCAGCCTGCCCCACGGCGTGCCCACGGACAAGTCGGTGGCGGAGGGCGACTTTTTGACCATGGACTTCGGCTGCGTGCTGGGGGGCTACTGCTCCGACATGACCCGCACGGTGGCCATCGGCCACGCCACGGAGGAGATGGAGAAGGTCTACCACACGGTGCTCACCGCCCAGCTGACGGGCATCGCCGCCGCCAGGGCGGGCGTCACCGGCAAGGCGGTCCACGAGGCCGCCGCCAAGGTGATCGCGGACGCCGGCTACGGCGAGTACTTCGGCCACGGCTTTGGCCACAGCGTTGGCGTGGAGATTCACGAGGCCCCCAACGCCTCCCCCACCAACGACAAGCCCCTGCCCGCCGGGGCGGCGGTGTCCGCGGAGCCGGGCATCTATCTGCCGGGCCGCTTCGGTGTGCGCATCGAGGACGTGATGATCATCGGCGAGACGGAGAGCAAGTCCATTATGAAGGCCCCCAAGGAGCTGCTGATCCTGCACTGAAAAACGATAAAACGGGTCCGGACTGTATGTCCGGACCCGTTTTTTTGCAGCACCGGGATCTGTGGGCCCCTGGACCCCCGGTACGGGGGCGGTACTTTTTGTGCGGACAAAAAGTACCCCAAAAGCCGCCGGGGGCTAAGCGCCCCCGGAATTAAGGCTCAGAGCCGGCGCTCCATCCGCTCCAGCTCCCGGGCGGTGAGCGCGTCCACGCCGGCAAAGTCCACGTGGGGCCGGTAGACCGCCTCCAGGGCGTCGTGGGCGGCCTTGGCGTCCCGGAGGGACTCCAGACCCTCCTCCCGCAGCGCCTGGGCCACCCGGCGGGTGAAGCGGAGCCTGGCCTTGTAGCGCTTGTAGTGGGCGGGGGGGACCATGGCGTCCAGCCGCACCCGGCGGTACACCGGGCCGCTGTAGACCATATTCTCCCGGCTGGTGACAAAGGCCAGGCCCAGCTCCGGCAGCAGAAGGTGCTGGATCCGGTCCGGGTGCTCCGGATCCGGGCAGATCACGGCCCGAAAGTCCCTCCCGGCAGCGGCGGCGCGGATGCGCTCCAGCATGGGCCAGGCCAGGCCGTAGGGATCCTGGAGCTGGTAGACCTTGGGGCACAGCTCCGCCACCGTATCAAAGCGCCAGACGGGCCCCCGGCAGGTCAGGCTGCCCAGAAAGCGGTAGGCGTCGGGCCCGCCGGAGCCCCGGCCCCGGATCTCCCGGCCGATGATGCCGTCGGTCCGCCGCCGGAGCTTATCCGCGTCCAGCCCCTCCGCCGCCAGAGCCCCGGCGCTGTCCTCCATCTGGCGGGCCGCCCCAAGGGCCCGGTAGGCCCGCTGGTAGGCGGCGGAGCCGGCCCTGGTGAAGCGGATAACCTTCTCCCGGCTGGCCTTGGCGGCGTCAATGTCGTAGAACTCCCCCAGGTTGACGTACCGGTCCGCCGCCGCCGGGTACTTCGGCTCAATGACGTGGGGCGCGGTGCCGTCCACAATGGCGGCGCCGATCCGGGGAATATGTACGCCGTCCAGGCTTCCCGGGTCGCCGGAGCAGTAGAGGTACTCCACCTGCTCCCCCCGCTCCTCCATGGCCTCGCCGATCTTGCGCATCATGGTGGACTTTCCCACCCCGGGCCCGCCCTTGAGCACCACCAGGTCATAGTGGTCCTCCGGCGCGCAGAAGCGCTCAAAGAGGCTCTGGAACCCCCGGCCGCTGTTGGCGCCCAGGAAAAAGTGCGTTGCGTTCATGTTGGGTCCTCCTCCCAATGCAAAGGATTTCTCCTTTCACAATATGCGCTCCGCCCAAGGCGGTGACAGCGCCGGACGCTCCCGCCCGCCTCAAGCCGGTCCCCCGCGGAAAAAGCGTTGAAAAACAGCGGAAATTCCGGTAGAATAGAGCTGTCAGACGCCGCCGCGCCGCCGCGAGGCGGCAAGCGCGCCGGCTGAGGAAGGAGAAGCCTATGAAGCCCCATCTATTTTTTGAGCAGAACCGGAGTATCTTTTTCCGGGACCGGGCCGCCGCGGCGGCCTACGTCCAGGCCAACTGCCGGGAGGAGCTGGACGCCGCCCTGCACACCGCCCGGATGGCGGCGGAACAAAAATTTTTGTTCCAGATCCGCTGGGACATGGAGCAGACCCACGTGCCGGAGGTGTTCGAGGGCCCCATCGACTGGCTGCGCCAGCCCGGGGACGACCCGGAATTTGTCTACGCCTTCAACCGCATGCGCTTTTGGGTCTGCTTGGGCCAGGCCTACGCCGTCACCGGGGAGGAGCGGTTCGCGGAGGCCTTTGCGAACCAGCTGGTCCACTGGGTGGAGACCGTGCGCCGGGAGGATCCCAAAAACGCCATGGCCTGGCGTACCATCGAGGCCGGCATCCGCATGGAGAACTGGTGCAAGGCCATGAGGTATTTCGAGGGGAGCCCCCACATCACAGAGGCGGTGATGGATGCCTTTCTCGCCTCCCTCGCCGAGCACGCCGAGTACATCATGGACACCTGGAACAGCTTCAACCTGATGAGCAACTGGGGCGTGCTGGCCAACCACGGGCTCTTTTTGACCGGCTGCTTCCTGCCGGCCTCGGAGCGCACGGCGGCCTATCGCCGCACGGCCCTGGAGCGGCTGGACCAGGAGCGGCGCATCCAGGTCTATCCGGACGGCTCCCACTGGGAGCAGTCCCCCCTCTACCACAACGAGGTGCTGCGCTGCTATCTGGACGTGGTGCTGGCGGCGAAGCGCCGGGGCGTCCCCCTGCCGGAGGGCATGGAGGAGGCCGTCCACCGGATGGCCCTGACCGCCGCGGCCTGGCAGAAGCCCAACGGCTGCGAGCCCATGATGGGCGACAGCGACGACGTGGACCAGCGGGACCTCATCACTCTGGCGGCGGCGATCTTTCAGGATGAAACGCTGAAATCCTCCGGGTACCCGGCCCTGGACTTTGAGAGCGCCTGGGCCCTGGGCGCGGACCAGGCGGAAGCCTACGCCGCCCTGCCCGCCCGGCGGCCGGAGGAGACCGACTTTGCCCTGCCGGACAGCGGCAACTATGTGTTCCGCTCCGGCTGGGGGCCGGAGGACGTCTGGGTCCACTTCCACTGCGGCCTGCTGGGCGCGGGGCACGGCCATGCCGATCAGCTCCACTTCGACGTATCCGCCTATGGCGAGGACATCCTCACCGACAGCGGCCGCTTTACCTACGTCTACGGCCCCCAGCGCCGGTCCTTTAAATCCCCCAGTGCCCACAACACGGTGGTGGTGGACGGCGAGGACTTCTATGTCTGCAAGGACAGCTGGGAGTGCTCCCGGCTGTGCCGGGCGGTGAACCGGGCCTTTTTCAGCCACAGCCGCTGCGCCTTCGCGGAGGGGGGCCACCTGGGGTACTACGAGAAGGGCGTGTTTGTCAACCGGCGGCTTATCTTCCTGAAGCCGGACATTCTGATCGCGGCGGACGAGTTCTACGCCGGCGGCCCCCACGTCTACCGGCAGTTTTTCCACTGGGGCGAGGCGGGCCGGGTGTGGGAGTCGGAGGGCGTATTCCACTGGGAGGGCCGGAGCGCCGCGGCCCAGCTGCGGCTGGTCTCCGCCAGCCCCCTGCGCACGGCCCTGCGCACGGGACAGATCTCCCGGCACTACAACCACGCCGCGGAAAACGTGGTCCTGGAGGCGGATATCAGCGGTCGGGCCTTTACCTCCGCCTTTGCGGTGCTCACCCTGGACCCCCTGGGGGCCCAAGAGCCGGTAACAGTGGAGAAGCTGCCGGTCTGGTCCAACTTCAAGGGCATCCAGTTCCGGGACGATCAGATCGAGGCCCTGCGGGTCACGAAGGGGGGGCGCAGCTGGGTAGCGGCTGTGGCCCACCAGGAGTACGCCAGCCCCACAGACACCTTCCGGGCCGGCGGCTGCACCGGCTTCGGCGGCGTGGAGGTCTTTGAGGAGAGCGAGCGGGAGGCGGGGATCGTCCTCGCCCGCTAAAGAGCTGCCGGCCAAATATGTGCAAATAACAGAAAGGAATTTACCGCTATGACACGTCTTACGCTCTCTGTCCAAAACGCCTCCGGCGCCGTTCTCGCCTCCGCCTCCGGCCAGGGGGAGGCCTGGCTGGTCTACGAGCCGGCCTACGCCCCCGGGGACCAGCTGTGCGTCGCCTGCGGCGCGCCCGGCCAGTTTTTGGTGCTTTGCCTGGACGACGCCCTGGCCCCCGGCTTCGTTTTCTGCCAGGACGCCCAGTTCGCCTATCCGGTCCCCTTTGGGGAGGCCCGCAGGGTCTTTTCCAGCCGCGCCTTTGCCGGGGAGCGCCACTGCCTCCACGCGCGGCTGGCCAGGCCCGAGGAGATCGCCGCCCGGAAAAATCTGGCCCTGAACCCCTGGGCCACCCACGAGAGCCGGGGCATCTTCCCCCACGCCTCCGCCAACGTGGAGACCCGGGGCGAGATGGTCTTTGCTGCGAAAAACGCCATTGACGGCATGAAGGCCAACAGCTTCCACGGGGAGTGGCCCTACACCAGCTGGGGCATCAACCAGGACCCGAGCGCCGCCTGGCGGGTGGACTTCGGCCGCACCGTGGAGGTGGACGAGGCGGTGGTCTACCTCCGGGCGGACTTCCCCCACGACGCCTGGTGGCGGGAGGCCAGGCTCCGCTTCCCCGACGGCTCCGTCCTGACGCTGCCTCTGGAAAAGACCGGCTCCGGCCAGCGCTTCCCCTTCCCGGCCCGCCGGATTGAGTGGGCCGTTCTGGAGTCCCTGGTCAAGGCGGAGGACCCCTCCCCCTTCCCCGCGCTGACCCAGCTGGAGCTCTGGGGCCGGGATCTGACCGGCCGGTGACCGGGCCACAGGGCGCACTCCGGCCTCTGCGCCGGGGCTCCCGCCCCTTCAAAAAGCATTCCGACCTCCCAATCGATGCAAAACGGATTCTTATGTAAATTAAATCCATCCTCCGCGCGGGCGCGTAATCCCGGAGAACCGTCCTCCCAATTTCTGTAAAATTTCCAAAAAATCACTGATTTATAAAGGAAAATCGCCTGTTGAAAACCTTGTGGAAAATGTGTATAACTTGCTGTACTAGGATATTACAAAATTTCTTATGTAAATGAGCGCCCTCGGGAAGGTGTCGGAAAATTACACGACGCCCCCCTCTGTTCCCACAAATTTTTTGTGTATTTTGCGGCTCCTGCCGGTATGCTCCCGGCGAAGAGCGTCCCTGGCTCCGCTGTTTTACGGAGCTGCCGCCGACCGCTTCCCTCCATTCTGCAAGGCGGACTGCAAAAATACGACTTGTTATCACGCGTTTGAGCCCAGCCCTGCCAACTAAAAAGGGGCCGGATTCTCCGTCAGGAGAATCCGGCCCCTCTTCCTAATTGCCCCATTTTCTTATTGAAAAGCTCAGCCCTTTTCTTCCAGCGCGCCGATGGCGGCGGTCAGGGCCCGGACAATATCCTCCAGAGCCATGGAGGGGGCGTCCGGCTTTTCCGCCGTCTGCTGTGGAATGTAGGGCACGTGGAGAAAGCCGCAGCGGACATGGGGCATGGTTTCAGCGGCGTGGTGGAGGGCGCGGTACATCACCTCGTTGCACACAAAGGTGCCGGCGGAGTTGGACACCTCCCCCGTCAGTCCCTCCCCCCGGATGCGCTCCACCATGACCTTGATGGGCAGGGTGCTGAAGTAGGCGGCGGGGCCGCCGGGAACCAGGGCCTGGTCCACCGGCTGGCGGCCCCGGTTGTCGGGAATGCGGGCGTCCGCGACGTTGATGGCCACCCGCTCCGGCGTGACCGCCTTGCGTCCGCCGGCCTGTCCCAGGGAGATCACCGCGTCCGGCCGCAGCCGGTCCATCTCCCGGCAGACCAGCTCGCCGGCCTCGCCGAAGGCCGTGGGGAGCTCCAGCTTGAGCATCTGTGCGCCGCCGATCTCCGGCGGCAGCAGGTTCATGGCCTCCCTGGCCGGATTGACGCTCTCCCCTCCGAAGGGGTCAAAGGCTGTGATCAGAATACGCATCGCCGTTCTCCTCTCTTAGGGTCTGTTCCCATAAGGCGAAACGTAGTTTCGCCGCAAAAAGTTTTTCTTTTGATTCTTTTCTTTGTTCACAAAGAAAAGAATATACGCCTCATACCTACGGCTACTTCCTTCTGCCGGCCAGATATTCGGCCAGGTCCAGGAGGAATTCTCCGCTCTGAAAGCCGGAGACGGCCTCCTTTGCCAGGCGGGTCTCCTCCTCCACCAGCCGTCCGCACTCCTCCAGGCCCAGCAGGTCCACGAAGGTGCGCTTACCCTCCGCTTTGTCCGAGCCCACGGGCTTGCCCAGCTCTGTCTGGTCGGCGATGACATCCAGCATGTCGTCCCGGACCTGGAAGGCCAGGCCGAGGTGCTCCGCGTAGGCCGCGGCCTGCCGCCGCGCCGCCTCCGGCGCTCCGGCGGCAATAGCCCCCAGCTCCGCCGCCGCCCGGAGCAGGGCCCCGGTCTTCAGCCGGCACAGCCGGCGCAGCGCCTCCTCGCTCCCGGACAGCTGCTCTATGTCCAGCACCTGGCCGGCCACCATGCCGTCCGGGCCGCAGGCGGACGCCAGCGCGGCCACCGCGCCGACCCGCTGCTCCGCGCGCAGGTCCGGCGCTTCGGCGATCAGGCGGAAGGCCTCCGGCTGGAGGGCGTCCCCGGCCAGCACCGCCATGGCCTCGCCGTAAACCCTGTGGCAGGTGGGGCGGCCCCGGCGGAGGTCGTCGTCGTCCATGCAGGGCAGGTCGTCGTGGATGAGGGAGTAGGTGTGGACCAGCTCCAGGGCGCAGCCCAGAGGCAGGGCGCTCTCCGCCCGGCCCCCCAGCGCCTCGCACACCGCCAGAGTCAGCACCGGCCGGACCCGCTTTCCCCCGGCCAGCACGCTGTAGCCCATGGCCTCCCAGAGGCCCTGCCAGGGCCGCTCCTCCGCCGGGGCGGCAAACCGGCGGAGGAGGAACGCCTCCGCCATGTCCCGGTAGCGGCCGTATTGGGCCTGAAAATCCGCCACGGCTACGCCTCCTCTCCGTCAAGGGGGGCAAAGGGCAGCTCGACGGGCTCCCCGTCCGGACCCTTTTGCAGCTTCACCACCTGCTGCTCCGCCCTGTCCAGCAGGGCCTCGCAGGTCCCCACCAGCCCCGCGCCCTCCTCAAAGAGGGCCAGGGACTCCGCCAGGGGCGCGTCCCCCCGCTCCAGCAGAGAGACGATCTCCTCCAGCCGGAGGATGTTCTCCTCAAAGGTCTTGGGCTCTTCCTTCTTTCTCGGGCTCATGGGGCCCCTCCTCTCCAATGATCTCCTCCACCCGGCAGCGCAGGGCCCCCCGGGCCAGCCTTGCGGATATCTCCCCGCCCACCTGGGCGTCCTCCGCCCGCCGCAAAACCGCGCCCCCCGGGCCGGTGACCAGGGCAAAGCCCCGGCCCAGCACCTTCAGGGGGCTCATGGCGTCCAGCGCCGCGGACAGGGACCCCAGCTCCCGCCGGGGGGCCTCCAGCCGGATCCGGGCCGCCCGGCACAGCTCCCGCTGGAGCCGGTCCACCAGCAGACGCCGGTCCGCCACCGGGGCCATGGGGTCCTTGAGGACCCGCCGCCCCGCCAGCGCCTCCAGCCGGCGGCGCAGCAGCTCCAGCCGATTGCCCTGGCTGCGGGCCATGTGGAGGCGCTGGCTGTGGAGCTTATCCCGCAGCTCCGCCTGGTCCGGCACCGCCAGCTCCGCGGCGTGGGTGGGGGTGGCCGCCCGGACGTCGGCCACAAAGTCGGAGATGGTGACATCCGGCTCGTGGCCCACAGCGGAGATGACGGGGAGGTCCGAGGCGAAGATGGCCCGGGCCACCCGCTCGTCGTTAAAGGCCCACAGGTCCTCCATGGACCCGCCGCCCCGGCCAGTGATGACGAGGTCCGCCACCCGGCGCCGGCTGGCGTAGCGGAGGGCTCCGGCGATCTCCGCCGGGGCCTCCGGCCCCTGGACCCTGACCGGCAGCAGCTTCACCTTGGCCAGCGGATAGCGCCGGCGCAGAATGCGGAGCATGTCCCGGACCGCCGCGCCGGCGGGGCTGGTGACGATGGCGATGGTCCGGGGGTATGGGGGCAGGGGCCGCTTGCGCTCCTCGTCAAAGAGCCCCTCCCGCCAGAGCTTGTCCTTGAGCTGCTCAAAGGCCACGTGGAGGTCCCCCACCCCGTCCGGGCTGAGGCTCTCGCAGTAGAGCTGGTAGGCCCCGTCCCGGGGGTAGAGGGTCACCCGGCCCAGGGCCACCACCTGCATGCCGTTCTCCGGACGGAACCGCAGCCGGAGCGCCTGCCCCTTGAAGAGCACGCAGCGGATGGCCCCCTCCCGGTCCTTCAGGGTGAAGTAGTGGTGGCCGGAGGGGTAGAGCTTGTAGTTGGAGATCTCCCCTCTGACGTAGACGCTGCCCAGCTCCGGGACGCTGTCCAGCAGGGCCTTTACCAGACCGTTGAGCTCGGAGACGCCGTAGACCCGCTGTTCCATTCCTGTTTCCTCCTCTGCCGACGGGGAAATCCCCCGTACAGGCTCTCATACTTTTTCTTGAAGGCATCGCTTTCGGCATCCGTTGGACGCCGGCGAGCCTAAACCGCCTTTCAGGCGGTCCACGGAAAAAGGATCAAAAAGAACTTTGGCAGCGCTTGCGCTGCCGGGCCTGTCGTCGGTTTCAAAGCAGACTCTAAGGAGAGCGCACAGGCCGTGCGCTCTCCTGGTCCAAAAGCACTATTTCTCCGCCTGGAGCGGAATCTCCGCCGGGGGCGGAGCCTCTGCCGGAGACGGAGCCTCCGTCGGGGCCGGAACATCCGCCTCGGCGCGGACAAAGGAGCCCAGAATGCCGTTGATGAACCGGACCACATCCGGACTTTCGTACTTTTTGGCGATCTCCACCGCCTCGTTGATGGAGGCGCCGTTGGGAATCTCCGGCATGTAGAGGATCTCAAACATGGCCAGCCGCATGATGGCGGAGGCCACCAGGGGAATGCGCTCAAACCGCCAGCCCTTGGCGTACTTCTCAATGTACCGGTCCAGCTCGTAGCCGTGGACGGCCACGCCGGAGACGGCCTTTCGGATATAGGTCCGCTGGCGCGGTCCCGGCGTCTGGCCGTAGACCTCGTACTCCGGGGCCAGCTCGGAGAAGCGGCCCTCCGTCAGCCTGGCGTCCAGCAGCTCCTCGGCGGTCAGATCCGTAAAGCTCAACTCATAGGAGAGATGCATGGCGATCTCCCGCGCCGCGTTTCTAGTCATCGCGCCCCCTACTCTCTCTTCGTCCTACTGAAAGCTGACGCCGCCCACGTGGACGTTCACGGCCTTCACCGGGAAGCCGGTCATGGACTCAATCGCGTTGGAAACAGCGGTTTGAATCTTCTCCGCCACCTCCGGAATGGCGTAGCCGTAGCGGATCATCACATAGAGGTCGACGGCCGCCCCGTCGTCGTCCAGGGTGAGGCGCACGCCCCGGGCCCCGGATTTCTTAGCCAGGTTCATCAGCCCGCTGATGCCCTCCACCTCAGCCGCCGCGCCGGCGGCGATGGACGCCAGCACATCCTGCGAGATATGGATGCACCCCAGCTCCTCCGGGTGGGTCATGTACTCCTTGTTTTCGCCCATAGCTTAGACACTCCTTTTAATTTGCCAAAAGATAGTACTATTGTAGCACTTTCCGGAGGAAATTACAACCGGAATTTTTCCGCGGCGCCCGCCCGCCTCATAAAATAGAAAAGATGGGCCGTTTCGGGCGGACTGGGCCGGCGCTGACTCCGGTTCTCTAAAAAAATCCTGCCGGATTCCCCTAAAATCGTCCAAATTGTCCACACTTCTTTTGTTGACGGTTGCCAGCATCTGGTATATAATATGGTGATTTACTATAGGAGCCTGTTCAGCATCTCAACGAGTGCGAAATGACGAGGGGGATTTTTCGCCAATCAAGGCGAGAAGCCGCAGGAATACTTTGTGTATTTCAAGGCTGAACACAGATCGTGCGGCAGGCACATCGAGTGCCTGCGCACGATGGAATTCTGCACGGCCACTCGATGTGGCCGTTGCAGAATCGTCGATGAGTGGCGGAAAATTCGCCGTCAAGTCGTGCGCGGGGAGCTGCTGAACAGGCTCTTAAGAAAACGAGGCTGAGAGGCTATGTGGATTGCGGACGGATGGAAGGACTACGAGCTGCTGGACTGCGGCGGCGGGGAGAAGCTGGAGCGCTGGGGGAAAAAGCTTTTGGTGCGGCCGGACCCTCAGGCCATCTGGAGTACGCCCCGCAGCCACGCCGGGTGGAGGAAGCCGGACGGACGCTACCTCCGCTCCAGCTCCGGCGGCGGCAGCTGGGAGAAGAGCGGCCTGCCCGGGCAGTGGCCTGTCCGCTATAAGAATCTGACCTTCCAGGTCCGGCCCATGAGCTTCAAGCACACCGGCCTTTTCCCGGAGCAGGCGGTGAACTGGGAGTTCGTCCAGGAGCGCATCCGGGCCGCCGGGAGGCCGGTGAGCGTCTTAAACCTCTTCGCCTACACCGGGGCCGCCAGCGTGGCCTGCGCCGCCGCCGGGGCCAGCGTCTGCCACGTGGACGCGGCCAGGGGCATGGTGAGCTGGGCCCGGGAGAACGCCCGGGCCTCTGGCCTGGAGGAGGCGCCCATCCGCTGGATCGTGGACGACTGCGCCAAGTTTGTGGAGCGGGAGATCCGCCGGGGCCGGCGCTATGACGCCATCATCATGGACCCGCCCAGCTACGGCCGGGGCCCCACCGGCGAGGTCTGGAAGCTGGAGGACAATCTCTTCCCCTTTGTGGAGCTGTGCGCGGGCGTCCTCTCGGACGAGCCCCTCTTTGTCCTCATCAACTCCTACACCACAGGGCTGGCCCCCAGCGTGCTGACCTATATCCTGGAGACGGTGGTCTCCCGAAAATTCGGAGGCCGGACCGTCAGCGGCGAGATCGGCCTGCCGGTGACAGAGACCGGCCTGGCCCTGCCCTGCGGGGCCACGGGCCGGTGGACGGGGGACCGGTAGAATGGGCGCGTTGTACGCGGTTTTTGCAGAGGACACGCTTCGCTACCTTGTCCGCATGCTTCCCGGCCTGCTGCTGGCCGCGCTGCTCTTTGCGCTCCTGCGGCCCTGGCGGCTTCGCCGCATGGCGGAGCGGGGACTGTGCAGCTCCCCCCTGCGGGAGGCGGCGGTGCCGCTGTTCTGGCTGTTCTGCGGCGGCATGGCGGTTTTGACCCTGACGCCCGGATGGTTCAACTGGCTGCCGCTCCTCCGGGGACTGGCGCGGGACCACGGCCCCTTCTTTACCTTGGGAGCCTGGAATCTGACGCCGGGGAGGTGTTTTGAGGGCGGGCTGTGGCAGAGCTACATGCTGCTGGGAAACATCGTCATGTTTCTGCCCTTCGGCTTTTTTCCTGCCCTGCTGTGGCGGGGATATACCTGGAGGCGGGCGCTCTGTACCGGCTTTTGTATCACAGCCTGCATTGAGTGCTGGCAGCTGTGCGTAGGCCGGGCCTTTGACATTGACGATATTCTTTTAAACGCCATAGGCGTATTCTGCGGCTATCTGGTGTGGGCGGCGCTGCGAAAACGCGCGCCGGGATTTGCGGAAAAGTTTCATGTAAAAAAGGGGACACCCCATGAGTGACATCATCAAAACGGAGCATCTCACCTTCTCCTATCCCCCCGACGAGGGCAAGGAGCCGGTTCAGGCCCTCAAGGGCGTTGATCTGACCATAGAAAAGGGCTGCTTCACCGTGATTCTGGGCCACAACGGGTCCGGAAAATCCACGCTGGCCAAGCACATGAACGCGGTGCTGCTGCCGGAGGGCGGCACGGTGTGGGTGGACGGTATGGACACCCGGGACGAGAGCCTCCTGCTGGAGATCCGCCGCCGGGTGGGCATGGTATTTCAGAATCCGGACAACCAGATCGTCGCCAACGTGGTGGAGGAGGACGTGGCCTTTGGTCCGGAGAATCTGGGGGTGCCCACGGAGGAAATCCGGCGGCGGGTGGACGCGGCCCTGAGGGCTGTGGGCATGGAGGAGTTCTGCCTCCACGCGCCCCACCACCTCTCCGGCGGCCAGAAGCAGCGCATTGCCATCGCCGGGGTGATCGCCATGGAGCCGGCCTGCATCGTGCTGGATGAGTCCACCGCCATGCTGGACCCCATGGGCCGGCGGGAGGTGCTGGACACGGTCCGGCGGCTGAACCGGGAGAAGGGCATCACCATCGCGCTCATCACCCACCATATGGACGAGGCCGCCATGGCGGACCGGGTGGTGGTGATGGACAGCGGCCGGGTGGTCATGGACGGCCCGCCCCGGAAAATCCTGGTCCGGCTGGAGGAGCTGCGCGCCATCGGCCTGGACGCCCCCCATACCGTGGAGCTGCTCCACGGCCTCCGGGAGGACGGGCTTGACGTGCCCCTGGACGCCCTGAGCGTCACCGAGTGCGCCGGAGCCATCGCGCAGGCGCTTCAATCTTAGAGAAATGCGCTTGCGGCATGCATTCTTTTTCTTGAAAGAAAAAGAATCAAAAAGAACTTTATTCCGCAAGGCATTCGCCTTGCTCCAAGGGGTTGCTTTTGAAACGAGTTCAAGCTAACGCCATAAGCAAAGCGGAGCTTTGCGCCAAAATTTTCTTTTGACACTTTTCTTTTTTTAAAGAAAGTGTGTATGCCGCAGCACGAGTGTATACGCCACGACACGGAGGAAGCAAGCTTGAAGCCAATTATTCGTGTGGAGAATCTGGTCCACACCTACGGGATAAACACGCCCTTTTGCCGCAGCGCGGTGGACGGGGTCAGCATGGAGATATACGAGGGGGAGTTCCTGGGGATCATCGGACACACCGGCAGCGGGAAATCCACCCTGATCCAGCATCTCAACGGACTTTTGAAGCCCACCGGCGGCACGATTTTTTTGGGGGACCGGGACATCTGGGCGGACCCGAAGAAGATCCGGGAGGTCCGCTTCCGGGTGGGGCTGGTGTTCCAGTACCCGGAGTACCAGCTCTTTGAGGAGACGGTCTATAAGGACATCGCCTTCGGAGCGAAGAACATGGGCCTGGAGGAGGGGGAGATTGACCGTCGGGTCCGCTCCGCCGCCGCCTTTGCCGGGCTGGGGGAGGACCTGCTGGACAAGAGCCCCTTCGACCTCTCCGGCGGGCAGAAGCGCCGGGTAGCCATTGCCGGAGTGATCGCCATGGAGCCGGAGGTGCTGATTCTGGACGAGCCCTCGGCGGGCCTGGACCCGGCGGGCCGGCGGAGCCTGTTGGAGAACATCCGCCGCTACCACCGGGAGCGGGGCACCACGGTAGTGATGGTCAGCCACAGCATGGACGAGGTGGCGGAGAACGTGGACCGCATCATCGTCCTGGCGGACGCGGGGGTTGTGATGAGCGGCACGCCCCACCAGGTGTTCAGCCGGGCCCGGGAGCTCATGGACGTGGGGCTGAACGTGCCCCAGGTGACCCAGGTGGCCATGGAGCTCACGCGGCTGGGGGTGGACATTGACCCGGCGGTATACACGGTGGCGGACCTGCGGGCCGCCCTGGCCGCCCGGAGGGGAGGGACCGCCAAATGCTGAAGGATATTACCCTCGGACAGTTTTTCCCCGGGAACTCCCTGGCCCACCGGCTGGACCCCCGGACCAAGATCGTCCTGACGCTGCTCTATATCGTGGCGCTCTTCTGCGCCAAGTGGTTCGTCTCCTACGGTCTGGTAGCGGCGGTGCTCCTCATTGCCGTCAAGATCTCCGGCGTGGCGCCCAGGGCTCTGGTGAAGGGGCTGAAGCCCATCCTCTTCATCATCTGCTTTACCGCGGTGCTCAACCTCCTCTACACCCCCGGGGAGCCCCTGGTCTCCTTCTGGATCTTTACCATTACAAGGGAGGGCGTTCAAACCGCGTTCTTCATGATTCTGCGGATTGTGATGCTGATTATGGGCACCTTCCTGCTGACCTACACCACCAGCCCCATCGCCCTGACGGACGGGCTGGAGACTCTGCTGGGGCCCCTGAAAAAGATTCGGGTGCCGGTCCACGAGCTGGCGATGATCATGTCCATCGCCCTCCGGTTCATCCCCACCCTCATTGAGGAGACGGACAAGATCATGTCCGCCCAGAAGGCCAGGGGCGCGGACTTTGAGACCGGGAACATCCTCCAGCGGGCCAGGGCCCTGGTGCCCATCCTGGTGCCCCTGTTCATCTCGGCCTTCCGCCGGGCGGACGAGCTGGCGGTGGCCATGGAGTGCCGCTGCTACCACGGCGGCCAGGGCCGCACGAAGCTCCGCGTGCTCCGCTGCGAGGCCCGGGACTACCTGGTGCTGCTGGCCTACTGCCTGATGCTGGCGGGCGTGCTGGTCCTGGCCAGGTTCGGCCTGTGAGCGCTCAGGAGCGGGGAGAGGTCGCCCCGCGGAACATCGCCCTCAAGCTCATGTACAACGGCACGGCCTACCACGGCTGGCAGGTGCAGAAGACCCAGGCTACCGTGGCGGAGACCCTGGAGCGGGCCCTGGGGACCATCTGCGGACACCCGGTCAAGGTGGTGGGCTGCGGCCGCACGGACGCCGGCGTCCACGCGGAGCGCTATGTGGCCAACTTCAAAACCGCCTCCCGGATCCCCTGCGACCGCCTGCCCCTGGCGGTGAACACCCGCCTGCCGGAGGACATCGTGGTTTCCGCCGCCTTCGAGGCAGGGGAGGACTTCAACGCCATCGGCTCCTGCCTGAAAAAGGAGTACACCTACCGCATCTTCAACTCCCGGATTCGGAACCCCTTCTACGTCAACCGGGCCTACTTCTATCCCAAGCTCCTGGACGAGGCGGTAATGGACCGGGCGGCCCGGTCCTTCGAGGGGGAGCACGACTTTCGGGCCGTGCGCAGCGTGGGGACCCAGACGAAAACCACGGTTCGCACCATTTATTACTGCTATGTCACAAGAAGCGGGGACCTTCTGGAATTGAAGGTATGCGCCAACGGGTTCCTGTATAATATGGTACGAGCGATCACCGGCACCGTCCTCTACGCCGCGGAGGGGAAGCTTGCGCCGGAGGACATCCCCGCCATTCTCTCCAGCGGCAACCGCACCCTGGCGGGGCCCACCGTGCCGCCCGGCGGTCTGTATCTGACCAAACTATGGTATAAGGATGAACGGCTCAATGGCTGAAAAGGGAAAACACAGCAGTGCGGAGCAGACCGGGAGGAAGCGGCACAGGCTGCGCCTGGTGGTTCTGGCGGCTCTGGCGGCGATGCTGGTGGCGGCCCTCACCTCTATGGAGGACGGCGTCCACTTCGCCTCCCTGCGCCGCTGGCTCATGTACGGAGAGAGCGCCTCCTCCCAGGACGTATTCTCCTACGCCGCCGACACCGCCAACCAGTTCGGCCAGCTGGGCGGGGGGCTGCTGGTGGTCGGCTCCGGCGAGATCGTGCTCTACGCCGGCGGCGGAGCGGTCTACAGCGTGCCCATGCGCATGGGAAGCCCCCAGCTGTCCGTGGGCTCGAAGCAGGCGGCGGTCTGTGATGTAGGGGGCGGCGTCCTCTATCTTCTGGACCGGGAGGGCCTGCGCCGGGAGCTGAATACGGACCGGGGCCTCTGCTACTACTCCGCCCGTCTCAACAGCAGCGACTATCTGGCGGTTACCCGGCAGAAGAGCGGCTATAAGGCCAGCGTCTCGGTCTACAACAGCGGCGGAAAAGAGATTTTTCACTTTGACTCCAGCGACAACTACATCAGCGACGCCATCGTGACAGAGGACTGCCGCCGCCTGGCGGCGGTGAGCCTGGAGGCCCAGAACGGCGCCTTTGTCACCAGACTTCTGATCTATGACCTGGAGAGCGCCCAGCTGGCCGGCAGCAGCGCCATCCGGGACGGGCTGGTCCTGGAGCTGGCCAGCAGGAAGGACCGGCTCATCGCCCTCTGCGACAAGCGCCTTGTCATCTCCACCCTGGACGGCGCGACATTGCTGGACCGGCCCTACGGGAATCTCTACCTCCACGACTGCGCTCTGACGGGAGAGGATTTCTGCGCCCTGCTCCTGGGGCGGTATCGGACGGGCAACGTCTGCACCCTGACCACCTACGGCCTGGACGGCGCCGAGCTGGCCAGCCTGGAGCTCACGGAGGAGGTTCTGGACCTCTCCGCCGCCGGCGACCGCCTGGCGGTGCTCTTCGGAGACCGCCTGGTCATCTATGACCGGACTCTGACGGAGCAGGCCCGCCTGGAGGACGTGGGCTACGCCAGAGAGGTCCGTATGGCCGCAGACGGCACCGTGCTGCTCCTCTCCGGAACCTCCGCCCGGAGATTCCTGCCCTGACGCACTGGGCGTAGGCATACAGAGCGGAAAAATTTCCTTTGCTTTTTTCTTTTTAAAGAAAAGAAGCGAAAAAATGAAAAACCATGCTGATTTGCCATAGAAAGGGGCTGGCCTTTTATGTCGACATCTGCTATCATAGACTGTGTCCTGGGGGCGGTTGTGGTCCTGTTCGCCTATCTGGGGTGGAGGCGGGGCTTCTTCCGCACCCTCTCGGAGCTGGCGGCGGTGGTCATCGCCCTGTTTCTGGCCTCTCAGATTGCCAATGCCGCCGCGCCGGCGGTGGTGGACCGCTTCCTGCGGCCCGCCGCCCAGGAGGCCATCACGGTCCAGCTGGACGCCATGTGGCAGGCGGGTATGCTGGACGGCAGGCCGCTGCTGGAGGGCGTCCGGGACATGCTGGAGTCCATCCCCAACCAGTTTGTCCGGGAGAGCGCCCTGGGCGTCCTGGAGGAGGGCGGGCTCTTCACCGCGGTCAGCTACACCAAGGCCGCGGCGCTGGACCTGGGGCGGCAGGCGGTGGACGCGGCGCTGGACGGCCCGGTCCGCAGTCTGGTTCGCTCTGTGCTATACGCCGTCTCCTTCGGGTTGCTGCTGTTCCTGCTGCGTCTGGCGGCGCGGACCCTGAATCTCACCATGAAGCTGCCGGTTCTGCGCCAGCTCAACGAGGCGTGCGGCCTTCTGGTGGGGGCCGGCAAGGGGATTATTCTGGACCTTTTGGGGGTCTGGGTCGCCTGGATGGCCGGCGCGCTTACGGCGGAGCTGGTGGAGGGCTCCCTTCTGCTGCGGCTGGCGGCCCAGTGCCTGGGCCTTGCCGGGGGCACGCCGGCGTAGACGGGAAATTTGCCGTCCCGCCGCAAAATTTTCAATTTGTTCATAATAACGCTCTGCCGTTCTGGTATAACGAATACAAAATATAGTGGGCGTGCCGGCCCATCGCCGGCAGCCATGGAGGTAAAAAGCTATGCAACCGACTCTGTGCACAAGATGTAAAAAGCGTGTGGCGGTGGTGTTCATCTCAAAGATCGAGAAGGGCGAAACCGTCAACGAGGGTCTGTGCCTCAAGTGCGCCAAGGAGCTGGGGCTGCCCCAGGTGAGCGACATGATGCGGCGCATGGGCATTACGGACGACGATCTGGAGGCCATCTCCGACGAGATGATGCAGGCCTTTGGCGGCGCGGAGTCCATAGAGGGCATGATCCCCCGGGAGGACGAGGAGGACAGCGGCGAGGACGGCAAGACCGCCACCTTCCCCTTCCTCAACCGCCTCTTTGGCAGCGGCGAGTCCGCCTCGCCCGCGGCCCCCGGCGGCGGGGAGCGGAGCCACGAGTCCAAGGAGCGCAAAAGCGACAAGCCCCCCAAGCGGAAGTATCTGGACAGCTACTGCATCAACCTCACCGAGCGGGCCCGCTCCGGGAAGCTGGACAGTCTGGTGGGCCGGGAGCAGGAGATCGAGCGGGTGATCCAGATCCTGAACCGCCGGCAGAAGAACAACCCCTGCCTCATCGGCGAGCCCGGCGTGGGCAAGACCGCCATCGCCGAGGGCCTGGCCCAGCGCATCGCCAAGGGGGACGTGCCCTTCAAGCTGCGGGACCGGGAGGTCTACCTGCTGGATCTCACCGCCCTGGTGGCTGGCACCCAGTTCCGGGGCCAGTTCGAGAGCCGCATGAAGGGCCTCATTGAGGAGATCCGCAAGTGCGGAAACATCATCCTGGTGATTGACGAGGTCCACAACATCGTGGGCGCCGGGGACGCCGAGGGCAGCATGAACGCCGCCAACATCCTCAAGCCCGCCCTGAGCCGGGGGGAGATCCAGGTCATTGGCGCCACCACCTTCACCGAGTACCGCAAGCACATCGAGAAGGACACCGCCCTGGAGCGCCGGTTCCAGCCCGTGACGGTGAACGAGCCCAACCTGGAGGACACCATGGAGATCCTCCGGGGCATTGCCCACTACTACGAGAGCTTCCACGGGGTGACGATCCCGGAGGGCATCCTGCGCCAGGCGGTGGTGCTCAGCGAGCGGTACATCACAGACCGCTTCCTGCCGGACAAGGCCATTGACCTTATCGACGAGGCCTGCTCCGATATGAACCTGAAGGACGCCAATATCAACCGGCGGCAGGAGATCAGCCGGGAGCTGGCGGACTACGCCAAGGAGCGGGAGGTGCTGGAGGCCGCGGAGGAGCCCAACTTTGAGCGCCTGGCGGAGATCAAGAGCCGGCAGATGCAGCTCCAGACGGAGCTGGACGGCCTCACCGCCCAGGGGGAGCCCCAGCTGACCATGGAGAACCTGGCCCGGGTAATCGAGCTGTGGACGAAGATCCCGGCCAGCAAGATCCGGGAGGAGGAGTTCAAGCGCCTCAGCGAGCTGGACCAGCGGCTCAAGACCAAGATTGTGGGCCAGGACGAGGCCATTGCCGCCGTCTCCGCCGCCATCCGCCGCAACCGGGTGGGCATCTCCCCCAAGCACAAGCCGGTGAGCTTTATCTTTGTGGGCAGCACCGGCGTGGGCAAGACGGAGCTGGTCAAGCAGCTGGCGGAGGACCTCTTCAACGCGCCGGAGAGCCTCATCCGGCTGGATATGTCGGAATTTATGGAGAAGCACTCCGTCTCCCGGATCATCGGCTCCCCTCCGGGCTACGTGGGCTACGACGAGGCGGGGCAGCTGACGGAGAAGATCCGCCGCAAGCCCTACTCGGTGGTCCTCTTCGACGAGATTGAGAAGGCCCACCCGGACGTGCTCAACGTGCTGCTGCAAATCCTGGACGACGGCCAGATTACCGACGCCCACGGCCGGAAGGTGAACTTTGAGAACACGGTGATCGTCATGACCTCCAACGCCGGCAGCGACCGGAGGGAGGGGTCCGTGGGCTTCAACAAGACCGTAGGGGAGCTGGGCCGGGACCGGGCCATGAAGGCCCTCCAGCAGTTCCTGCGGCCGGAGTTTATCAACCGGGTGGACGAGATCGTCTATTTCAACAAGCTCTCGGAGGAGAACTTCCGCCCCATTGCCCGGCTCATGCTGGATGAGCTGACGGCCAGCCTGAAGGAGAAGGGCCTCACCTTCTCCTATGACGACGAGCTGGTGAAGTACCTGGTGGGCAAGTCCTACTCCGCCACCTACGGGGCCCGGAATCTGCGCCGCACGATCCAAAAGGAGGTGGAGGACGCCCTGGCCTCCCGGATCATCGACAGCTACGACAACCCCATCACCCACATCCAGGCCACCGCCGAAGGGGACCAGGTGGTTCTGCGCACCCTTTAACGGAAGCTTTCCGCTCTCCTACGGGCGAGCGATGCTCTCCCCTACAACAGATGGCATCTATTTTGAAGATTGCTCTAAGAGCCTGTTTAAAATTTCCCCGCACATGTCTTGGCGGCGAATTTTTCGCCACTCATCGCGATTCTGCAACGGCCACATTGAGTGGCCGTGCAGAATTCAATCGTGCGCAGGCACTTGATGTGCCTGTTGCACGATCTGTGGTCTGCCTCGAAATACACAACGTATTCCATCGGCTTCGCGCCTTGATTGGCAAAAAATTCTCTCACCAATCCGCGCACGCCGAGATATTAAACAGGCTCTAAGTTTTTACCCGAAAAGCGAAACAGCGTTTCGCGCAAAAGTTCTTTTTGCTCCTTTTTCTTTCAAGAAAAAGGAGGAGTACGCACACCAGAGGAGGGAGGCCCGTGCTCTTTCGCAGGGATATGGAGCCCCGGTGCGCCTACTGCGCCCGGGGGAGCATGATCAACGACCGGGAGGTGGTCTGTCCCCGGAAGGGCGTGGTGGCTGTGGAGTACCACTGCGGCCGCTTCCGGTACGACCCCTTCAAGCGGGTTCCGCCCCGGCCGGTAAAGCTGGAGACCTCCCGTCTGACCGCGGAGGATTTCAGTATAGAATAGAGCTGTGAAAAGGCGGTACGGCCCCTGTATGGGGCCGTACCGCCTTAGCGCTGCTTGGGGCCTATTAAGGCTCTATATAGTGACCGCAGTTGAAAAGCGGTAATGCTTAGGGCCGGCCAGGTGGCCGTAGGCCAGCGGGTTTGGCGTTAGGCGGCCAGAGGCCGCCCCAGCCTAAGCCGCGCAGAGCGCGGCCCACGGGACGGAGCCCAACTTTTACTCGTTTTCAACTGCGTTGACCAGGGTCTGTTCACATAAGAGAACCGAGGGGATTTTCAAGCAATTTTTTGCCTTGCATACGGCAAAACTTTGCAGGCGTACTGTCACGCGGCAGACGGCAAAAGCGGCCGAGAAGGCCCGCGTTTCGCCCTATGTGAACAGGCCCTAGAGCTCCCGCATCAGGTGGAAGCTCTGCATGAGCTGCACGGAGCCGTATCCCCACTGATTATTGGGATAGTCCATGTCGGGCCGCCGCAGGCACCCGCGGATGAGGTAGGCCCGGATCTGATAGGTGCTCATGGAGGGGTCGTTCCCCTCCCGAACGCCCCACTGGAGCAGCAGCGCGCAGACGCCCGCCAGCACCGCCGCCGCCGCGCTGGTGCCGCTCATAAGTCCCGGACCGTATGGATAGATTCCCCCAACGCCCACGCCGGGGGCCACCATGTCCGGCAGAATCCGTCCGTCCCAGGCGGGGCCCCGGGAGGACTTGGCGTAGAGGCTTTTCCCGGCACTGTCATAGGCGCCGCAGCAGATCACCCCCACGGCGGAGGCGGGGCTGGTGATGGTATAGTCCGGCGCGGCGGATAAAAACTCCACAGAGGGGGAGACAAAGCCCGTAATGGGCAGCCAGGCGTGATACTGCCCGCTGAGCAGCACATCTCCGTGGAGCTGGATGGTCCATATTCCCGGCGTGGCCCCCAAAATGCGGATGATGGAGAGCTGTCCCCCGCTCCCCTCCACGGGAAAATGATACTCAATCTGTACCCGCGCCGCCTCCAGAACCAGCTTTACATCCGCGGCAGGCGTGATTCCCGACCGGGCGGGCACCCGGCCCACCAGCTCCCCGGAGGGAGAGCGCACAGAGACCGACAGCCGGTCCGCCACCGTGTTCCAGATGCCAAGGTATACATCCCCGGCCTGATCCCCCACCTTTAAATCGATCCGTCCCGGCTTCTCTCCCGGCTGGAGGACCCCGCCGGTGTGGTGCCGGGCCTCGGCCTCATTCCCCGCCGCCGCGCACAGGCACACGCCCTTCTGAATGGACACGTTCCCCAGATACTCCTCAAAGACGCTGGCTCCGTCGTGGCTCCCGGCGTTCGTGCCGAGGCCGATGCAGATGACCACGGGACGTCCCAGCTCCCGGGCCTTTTTCAGAATGTACTCCACGCCGAGCATCACGGCGCTGGACTCATAGGCGTTCTCCTGCTCCGGGGGGACGCAGTACCTCTCCCGATAGAAGGGCCGGGCCGTTCTCAGCTTCACAGCGATGATCTCCGCGTCCGGAGCCGCGCCGGTAAACTCCTCCGTCTGGCGTCCGGCGGCCACGGAGGCCAGGAAGGTTCCGTGGCCGCTCTCATCCCGCTCCGGCACCAGGGCATAGGGGTCAGCGGAGGCAAGTGCCGCGTCGATGTCCGCCTTGCTGTACTCCCGGCCCAGGAGAAAGCCGGAGGGCGGCTCCCCTTCGGCGGTCTGGTCGTAGATGTACTGGATCCTGCTGGCGCCGTCCTCATAGCGGAACACCTCCTGGGTATAGTCAATCCCGGTATCCAGAAAGCCGACCAGCACGCCCCGGCCCTTCAGATTGAGATAGGGCTGGCTGTGGACCTGGGAAACGCCCGCCGCCTCCAGAGCGGGCCGGTCCAGCAGCCCCAGCACCACGGAGGCGGAGCTGACAAAGGCCGCTCCCAGGGCCTCTCCCAGCTTGTAGAAGTTCTCCGCCTTGACGTAGCATAGCACATAGCGCCCGGAGAGCATCTGGCCCACCACAATCTCGTCGGACTTGTGCGCATACTCAAAAAACGCGTCCGTGGCCCGGGTGACAAAATCCACCGTGTCCGGGGCGTGGATAAATTCCAGCGCCTCAGGGGAAAGCCGCATCCTCAAAGCCCCCTTTCCAAATGGCTGACCAGCGCGGCCATGGACGCGCAGAGGTTCAGCCGCCCATAGCCCCACTGGGCGTTGGGGTAGGTTAAAAAGGGGCTTCGCAGGGCGCCCTTGCACAAAAACGCCTTCACCCGCTGGTTGTAGAGGAGCCGGTCGTTCCCCTGGATCACGCCCCACTCCATCATCAGCGCCGCCGCGCCGGAGACAAAGGGTGCCGCCATACTGGTGCCGGTGAAGGCGTCGTAGCCGCCTCCGGCCTTGGCGGACCGGACGCCCTCCGCCGGGGCCGTCAAATCTAAAAGCGTCCGGCCCGCGCAGTCCTGGATTCCCCGCCCGGAAAAGGGGCTGACGGTCTCGGTCTCCGTCCGGAAGCCGCCTACGGAAATGGGATATACGGCTGTGGCCGGGAGCGTAATGGTCAGATCCGGCGCGGGCTGAAGGAAGGCGGTGCGGTCGCTGACCTCCTCCACAGTGGGAAGCCAGACATTAAAGCGCCCATCCGCAATCTTCCCGCCGTAGCAGCGGAGCTTCCACAGCCCATCCAGCCCTCCCGGCGGGGCGTCCAGGAGGAACAGCACCTCCTGGGAGGTACTGTAATGGGTGGGCACGCCGTAGAACACCGATAGCCGGACCGCCCCAAAGCGCAGCAGCCTGGTCCCCTCTGTCAGCGGGCCGGTGCTCTGGCCGCTGGGGAGCACCAGCTCAAAGGCCGCCTCGTCAATAAAATTCTTCCACAGGGAGAGGCAGACCTGCTCCCGCCGCGTGGACACGGTAAACTCCGCGTCCAAAACGCCGCCCTCTGTCAGATTGCCGTAGAAGTGGTGGGCCCCAGTCCCCTCGTTTCCGGCGGCGCAGACCACTACGCTCCGCCCGCGCTGGGCCGACTGATCGATGTAGGACTCAAACAGCGTCTGACCCCAGTGGGAGCCGCAGTTGGTGCCGTAGCTGAGATTGATCACGCAGGGCATTGCGCGCCTCTCCGCCTGATCCAGCAGATATTTTACCGCCCGCATGATGTCCGTGGTCTGCGCGCTGGGAAGCTTTACCATGGCGATTGACGCCCCGAAGGCGACTCCGCTTTGCCCGGCGGCTACCGCGGCCACGGCGGTGCCGTGACCGCTCTGGTCCGGGGAGGAGACCTGCCCGCCGGCAAGTTCCGCCTCAGAGTAGGCGGCCCCATGGCGGAACCCCTCCGGAGGCGTGCCCTGCGCCGCCATGTCCCAGAGGGCGACAATCCGACTGCGGCCCTCCGCGTCCTGGAATTCCGGATGGTTCAGATCAATCCCAGAGTCCACAAAGCCCATCAGCACGCCCTGTCCCGTCAGTCCATAGTCCCTCCATACCGGCGGGACGCAGGCCGCCTCCATACCGCGCTGGGCGGCGGCGCCTCCCCGGCTCGCAAGGCCGCTGATGCGGCGGGCCGGCTCGTAGCTGGTTATCTGCGGATAGTCCAGCAGCTGCTCCGGATTCTGGTCCCCCAATTCCATAATGGCAAACTGGGCGTCCAGCGGCTCCGTGGGATAGCCCAGCGCGAGAATGTCTCCCGTATATTTGACGATGTACTCCATACGCCCCTCCTTTCAAATGCCGATGCTTTTTCTTGAAAGAAAAAGCATCAAAAAGAATTTTAATGCGAGCCTAAACCCACCGCTATTCCTAGGGCCTGTTCACATAAGGCGAAACGCGGGCCTTTTCGGCCGCTTTTGCCGTCTGCCGCGTTAAAAAGTTTTGACGTACGACAGTACGCCTGCAGCTTTTCGCCGTGCATAGGGCAAAAAGTTCCTCAAAAATTCCCTCCTTTCTCTTATGTGAACAGACCCTAGATTTTTGCCCGGTAACGGAATGCGGTTATCATGCGGGCGGGCAATGCCCGCCCCTACAGACGAGCCGCATCTATTTTGAAGCTTGCTATAGCTGCTCCCATAAGCGGTTCGGCACAGGAGGGGCCGATGAGCCCCTCCCGCATAGAATAGTATACGGAAAGGAGGAGTGCCCTTATGAATCCAAATTATCTGGACAAAGGCGATCTGCAAATTTTTGTAACGGATGGGGAAGCGCCTCAGCCCATTGCCGGCGCCAGCGTCCGGATCACGGACCCCGCCGACGGCAGCGTTCTGGAGGAGCTGACCACCGATTCTTCCGGCCAGACGCCCTTTGTCGAGCTGCCCGCGCCGCCGATGGAGTGGTCCGTGGTGGAGAGCACAGCAGAACAGCGGCCCTATGCCGTCTATAATGTCACCGTCTCCGCGAAGGGGTATCAGCGGCTCCACATCGGCGGCGTGGAGCTGCTGCCGGCAGGACGGGCGATTCAGCGGGCGGCGATGCCAAGGGCCAGCGCCGCTGGCTTCAATATCCGAAATATTGCGCTGGCGCCCCACGCCCTCTGGGGAGAGCCCTCTGCCAGGCCCCAGGAGGACGCGGTGAAGCCCCTGCCGGAGCCAGGGGGCCTGGTGGTGCTGCCGGAGCCTGTGATCCCGGAGTTTATCGTGGTCCACGCCGGACGGCCGGACGACGCCTCCGCCCAGAACTACTGGGTCCCCTTCAAGGACTACATCAAAAACGTAGCGTGCAGCGAGATCTATTCCACCTGGCGGACAGAGGCCATCAAGGCCAATGTCCTGGCAATCCTCTCCTTCACGCTCAACCGGGTCTACACCGAGTGGTACCGGGGAAAGGGCTACAATTTTACAGTCACCAGCTCTACGGCCTTTGACCAGTCCTATTTCCATGGGCGAACCATTTTTGAGGAGATCGGCGTGGTGGTGGACGACCTTTTCACGACTTATGTCACCAAGGAGGGAATTTCCCAGCCGCTTTTCACCCAGTACTGCGATGGCCGGAGGACCCAGTGCAGCGGCCTGAGCCAGTGGGGGTCCCAAGCTCTGGCGGAGCAGGGCTGGGACGCCATCAGCATCCTGCGCAAATACTACGGCGCGGAGATCTACCTGAAAAGCGCCGAAAAGGTGGAGGGCATCCCGCTGTCCTACGGCGGCGAGGTCCTCACGCTGGGCAGCGAGGGCGAAGCCGTGCGCACCATCCAGACACAGCTCAACCGCATTGCGGATAACTTTCCCGCCATCCCCAAAACGCCGGCGGACGGAATCTACGGTCCGGCCACCCAGGCGGCGGTGAAGGAATTTCAGAGCGTTTTCCACCTGCCCCAGACGGGCAGCGTGGATTTTGCCGCATGGTATGAAATTTCCAACCTGTTTGTGGCGGTCTCAAACCTGTCCTAGCGGGCCCTTGGCCGGACATCCGCCCCTGCGGAGGCGCTGCCTCTGTAGGGGCCGGTGTCCCCACCGGCCCCCCATGCATCGAGTCTTCAACAGAAAATGATTTTATGGGGCAGGCGTGCCGGACGCCCTTTTTCCCATTGCTTTTCCTCTGAAAAGCGTATATAATAACAGAGCCGCCTCTTCAGGCGGCAAATCTACAGAAAACAGGAACGCTATGACTTTTCACGACTTGAACTTACTGCCCCAGCTGCTCCAGGCGGTGGACGAGCTGGGCTATACCGCGCCGTCCCCCATCCAGGCCGAGGCCATCCCGCCGGTGCTGGAGGGCCGGGATCTCATCGGCTGCGCCCAGACCGGCACCGGCAAAACCGCCGCCTTCGCCATTCCCCTCCTCCAGCGGCTCAACGGCCGGGTCAGCCGCCGCCATACGCCCATCCGCGTATTGGTCCTGACCCCCACCCGGGAGCTGGCCCTTCAGATCAAGGAGAGCTTTGACCAGTACGGCAAGTACCTCCCCATCCGAAACACCGTGATCTTTGGCGGCGTGGGCCAGACGCCCCAGGTGGAGGCCCTCCAAAAGGGCGTGGACGTGCTGGTAGCCACGCCGGGCCGGCTCAACGACCTGTGCAGTCAGGGGCACATCGACCTGCGCTCTATTGAGGCCTTTGTCCTGGACGAGGCGGACCGGATGCTGGATATGGGCTTTATCCACGACGTGCGCAAGGTGATCGCCCGCCTGCCTGTCCAGCGGCAGACCCTCCTCTTCTCCGCCACCATGCCCCAGGAGATCGCGGAGTTGTCCCAGAAAATCCTCCGCGACCCGGTGCGGGTGGAGGTAACGCCCCAGTCCTCCACCGTGGACGCCATTGAGCAGCGGCTCTACAAGGTGGACAAGGGCAACAAAAAGCTTCTGCTCCAGCACGTGCTCCAGGACCGGAGCCTAGACAGCGTCCTGGTCTTTACCAACACCAAGCACGGCGCGGACCGGGTGGTCAAGGAGCTGGAGCGCTCCGGCATCGCCGCCATGGCCATCCACGGCAACAAGGGGCAGACCGCCCGCATCCGGGCCCTGGACAGCTTCAAGAGCGGGGCTATCCGGGTGCTGGTGGCCACGGACATCGCCGCCCGGGGCATCGACGTCAGCGAGCTGGCGGCGGTGGTCAACTACGAGCTGCCCAACGTGCCGGAGACCTACGTCCACCGCATCGGCCGCACGGGCCGGGCGGGCCGCGGCGGCGTGGCCATCAGCTTCTGCAACTTTGACGAGCTGGCCTACCTGAAGGACATCGAGAAGCTGATCCGCAAAAAAATCCCCACGGTGGAGGACCACCCCTGGCCCATGGAGATCCTGGAGGCCACCCCCAAGAAGCAGCGGGAGCCCCGCCCGCCCCGGGCGGAGCGGCTGGCCCGGACAGAGCGGCCCCAGAGGCAAAAGCCGGCGGAGCGGCGGATGGAGCGAACCGCACCGGCCCCTCAGCCGGAGCGGCCCTCTCCCCGGCCCGCGGAAAAGCCGGCGCTCCAGTTCCCGCCGGTTCAGGCGCCGCCGGTGCGCCGGATCTCCTCTGAGCCGCCCAGGGTGGGACGCCTGGTGGCCTTTGCCGACGGGCGGCGCGGCCGGAAGCGGCCCGGAGCGAAGAAGTGACGGGACATATTTAAAATACTTTTGGCGCGAAATGTCGTTTTGCTTAGGCAGTTTCAGAGCGAGGCTCAAAGCGAAACGACAGTTTCGCGCCAAATGTTCTTTTTACCCAAAATTACAGCACGCTTCAAAACAGATGCCATTTCCTTGTAGGGGCGGGCATCGCCCGCCCACATATTTCAATACGTATCACCCGATGCACCCAACCGTTATAAAAATTCTCCTCATGTGAAGCAAGCAAAGCAGGCCCAGGGAAGCTTATCAGCGCTTCCTTCAAAGCGTCCTTTGCCTGAACGTCTACATGGTTTGTGGGTTCATCCAAAATCAAGCGGTGACTCCGGAGCTGAACTCATCCAAACGCTCAGCTTGACGCTCCGCCGGCCCTCGCTTAAAATGTTTTCTTAGAGCCTGTTTCATATCTCGCTACACACGGATTGACGGCGGATTTTCCGCCACTCGTCGTTGCTTGGCCTCGAAATACACAAAGTACTCCTTCGGCCGCACGCCTTGATTGGCGAGAAATCCCCTCGTCAATCCGACCGCATCGAGATATGAAACAGGCTCTTACGTCACCGCCCCGTCGCCGGGGGCCCTTTCCCTGCCCGGATTTTCCACCGGGGGAATTTACAAATTGTTCAAATTGGATGCAACAAATTCTATTGACATGGGAGACTAATGGTGTTAAACTGCGCTTAGCACTCGAGGCAAGGGAGTGCTAAAGGAGATGGCGCCATGGAATTGACCGCCCGAAAGAAGCAAATACTGAAGGTGGTCACGGAGCGGTACATCGACGCCGCGGAGCCGGTGGGCTCCAAGTTCATCGCCCAAGCCATGGGCGGGGCGGTAAGCTCCGCCACCATCCGCAACGAGCTGGCGGATCTGACGGAGCAGGGCTATTTGGAGCAGCCCCACACCTCGGCGGGCCGCATCCCCTCCCCCAAGGGGTATCGGCTCTACGTCAACGAGCTGATGGAGCGCAAGGCCCTCACCGTCCAGGAGGCGGAGGAGATCAACGCGGCCCTCAGCGGAAAGCTGGGACAGCTGGACAGCGTGGTGGCCCAGGCGGGCCAGGTGGTCAGCTCCATCGCCGGCTATCCCGCCTACTCGGTGGCCGCGGGGAAGAGCAGCGTCACGGTCCGGCGCTACGACCTCCTCCCGGTGGACGCGGGCAGCTTCATCGCCGTGGTGATGACCGACGACAGCCGGGTCAAGAGCCAGCTGCTGCACTGCCAGCTGCCCATAACGGACGGGGAGCTGCCGGCCCTGGCGAACCTGCTCAATTCCCACTTCACCGGCATCAGCGCCCCGGAGATGGGCCAGAAGCTGATGGGCCTCACCAGCCAGCTGGGGGCGGAGCTCTTCATGCCCCTCTCCCAGGCCATTGAGTACGCCGCCGGCGTCATGGAGAGCAGCGCCCAGAACCAGGTGTACGCCGCCGGGCAGACCCGGATCCTCAGCCAGCCGGAGTTTCAGGACCTGGGCCGTGCCAACGAGCTGATGGGCCTTCTGACAGACCGGAAGGAAAGCCTTCCGGTGCTGGACGAGGGCACGCCCATGCAGATTCTCATCGGTCCGGAGAACCTCAACGAGGCCCTGCGGGACGCCAGCGTGGTGGTGGCCAGCTACGACATCGGCGAGAACATGCGGGGGCTCATCGGCGTGGTGGGACCTACCCGGATGGACTACGCCGCCGTGGCCGCGCGGCTGAGCTACTTTGCCGAGAGCCTGACCAAGATGTTTGGGAAAAATAACCAGTTACCCCCAAAGGAGGAGGACGTGCCGTGAGCAAGAAGAAGGAGAATACCGCCCCCATGGAGGAGGAGCAGGCGGAGCAGTCCGCCGGAGCGGCGGGGGAGGAGGCGGCCCAGGAGCAGCCGGAGACCTTTACCGTCACCCGGGAGCAGATGGAGAAGATGGAGCAGCTGGCCGGACAGCTGGCGGCCCTCAACGATCAGCATCTGCGGCTGGCCGCCGAATATGACAACTACCGCAAGCGGACCACCAGGGAGAAGGAGAGCGTCTACCAGGACGCCAAAATGGATACTGTGGCCAAATTCCTGGAGGTCTATGACAACCTGGAGCGGGCCGTACAGCAGTCGGGAGACGAGGAGAACGCCCACAAGAAGGGCATGGAGATGATCTTCCACCAGCTGGTGGGCGTTCTGGAAAAGATGGGCGTCACCATTGAGGACCCCGCCGGAAAGAGCTTCGACCCCGCCAAGCACAACGCCGTGATGCACATTGAGAGCGAGGAGCTGGGGGAGGGCGTGGTCTCCCAGGTGTTCCAGAAGGGCTTCCTTCTGGGCGAGAAGGTGATCCGCTTCGCGGCGGTCCAGGTGGCCAATTAAATTCTGTGTGTCAAAAAAGTGGCTACGCCACTTTTTTGAGGGGGCTTCGCTGCGCTCTGCGCCTCGGTTGTCCGCTTGCAGCGGACAATTCGACGCTCGCTCCGCGCAAAGTGTTTTTCCCACGATTCTGCAACGGCCACGTCGGGTGGTTGTGCAGAATGGAACTGCGCATGACTCCGTTAAGCGCCCCATGGCGGCGCTTTGAGAGCTAAGCCGTCCGAAGGACGGCCCACGGATGCGGTCATTGCACAATCGCTGTACGCGCCGCGGGAAAAACGATTCCATTTTATTTCGCGCCTCCGGGCGCGAAACTCCCGCGGGCCGGCTCTGCCGGCTTAGGGCTGGGGCGGCCAAAGGCCGCCTAACGCCTGCGGAGGGCTTTTTTGACAAGCTGCAATTAAATTGTCTCTTTCACCCGCTGAGGAATAGAAGTAAGTATACAGGTAAAAAACAACAGCGAAGCAAAGTTTCGCGGAAAACGTTTTTCCTTTTGATACTTTTCTTTTGTACACATAAAGAAAAGTATGGATGCCTTTGTTAAAAAATATTTTCTGATAGTAGGAGGACAAATGTTATGTCTAAAGTAATCGGGATCGACTTAGGGACCACCAACTCCTGTGTGGCTGTGATGGAGGGCGGCGAGGCCGTGGTGATCGCCAACGCGGAGGGCAACCGGACCACCCCGTCGGTAGTGGCCTTCTCCAAGACCGGCGAGCGCATGGTGGGCCAGGTGGCCAAGCGTCAGGCCATCACCAACCCGGACCGCACCATCTCCTCCATCAAGCGGGAGATGGGCAGCGACCACCGGGTCTCCATCGACAGCAAGAGCTACACGCCCCAGGAGATCAGCGCCATGATTCTCCAGAAGCTGAAGGCGGACGCGGAGGGCTATCTGGGCCAGACCGTCACCGAGGCGGTGATCACCGTTCCCGCCTACTTCACCGACTCCCAGCGCCAGGCCACCAAAGACGCGGGCAAGATCGCGGGCCTGGAGGTCAAGCGCATCATCAACGAGCCCACCGCCGCGGCCCTGGCCTATGGCCTGGACAAGGAGAGCGACCAGAAGATCATGGTCTACGACCTGGGCGGCGGCACCTTCGACGTATCCGTGCTGGAGATCGGCGACGGCGTGATCGAGGTGCTGGCCACCGCCGGCAACAACCGCCTGGGCGGCGACGACTTTGACGAGTGCGTCATGAAGTACCTGGTGGCGGAGTTCAAGAAGGCGGAGGGTATCGACCTCAGCGGCGACAAGGTGGCCATGCAGCGGCTGAAGGAGGCCGCCGAAAAGGCCAAGATCGAGCTCTCCGGCGTAACAACCTCCAACATCAACCTGCCCTATATCACCGCCGACGCCACCGGCCCCAAGCACCTGGACGTCACCCTCACCCGGGCCAAGTTCAACGAGCTGACGAACCACCTGGTGGAGGCCACCATGGGCCCCGTGCGCCAGGCCATGAGCGACGCGGGCCTCAGCGGCAGCGACATCTCCAAGGTGCTGCTGGTGGGCGGCTCCAGCCGGATTCCCGCCGTTCAGGAGGCGGTGCAGCGCATCACCGGCAAGGACGGCTTCAAGGGCATCAACCCGGACGAGTGCGTGGCCATGGGCGCGGCCATCCAGGCCGGCGTCCTCACCGGCGACGTGAAGGGCCTGCTGCTGCTGGATGTCACCCCCCTGAGCCTTGGCATTGAGACCATGGGCGGCGTGTGCACCCGCCTCATTGAGCGCAACACCACCATCCCCGCCAAGAAGAGCCAGATCTTCTCCACCGCCGCCGACAACCAGACCTCCGTGGAGGTCAACGTTCTCCAGGGCGAGCGGGAGATGGCCGCGGCCAACAAGAGCCTGGGCCGCTTCCACCTGGACGGCATCGCGCCGGCCCGCCGTGGCGTACCCCAGATCGAAGTCACCTTTGACATCGACGCCAACGGCATTGTGAACGTCTCCGCCAAGGACCTGGGTACCGGCAAGGAGCAGCACATCACCATCACCTCCTCCACCAACATGAGCAAGGAGGACATCGAGAAGGCGGTCAAGGAGGCGGAGCAGTACGCCGCCGAGGACGCCCGGATCAAGGAGGCCGTAGAGACCCGCAACAGCGCCGACCAGATGGTCTACCAGGCGGAAAAGGCCCTCAGCGAGATGGGCGACAAGATTCCTGAGGGCGAGAAGGCCCCGGTCCAGGCGGCCATTGACAAGCTGAAGGAGACCCTCAAGGGCGACGACGCCGCTGCCATCAAGGCGGACACCGAGGCCCTCCAGCAGGCCTTCTACGCGGTCAGCGAGAAGCTCTACCAGCAGGCGGGACCCCAGGCAGGTCCCGACATGGGCGGCCCGCAGGCCCCCGGCGGCGGTCAGGACGGAGCGCAGTACTACGACGCGGACTACAAGGTGGTAGACGAGGACGGCCAGAACAAGTGATACTTTTTCTTGATAGAAAAAGTATCAATAAGAACTTTAATGCGAGCCCAAGGTTGTTGCTATTCCTAGATTTCTGCCCGATGACGTCTGTACGCTTTTAATCGGAGAATAGTATAACAACGAGGGCAGAAAAGTGCTTCCGATGGGACGGGGACGCGTTCCCCGCCCCATTTGGAGCGCTTTGCGAGGATTGGATGTGAGAGAGTATGGCGGACAACAAGCGGGACTACTATGAGGTCCTGGGCGTCCAGAAGGGGGCTCAGGACGCGGAAATTAAAAAGGCCTACCGGAAGCTGGCCAAGGAGAACCACCCGGACCTCCACCCCGGCGACAAGGAGGCGGAGGCCCGGTTCAAGGAGATCAACGAGGCCTACGAGGTCCTCAGCGACAGCGACAAGCGGGCCCGGTACGACCAGTTCGGCTTTGCGGGGGTGGACCCCAACTATGGGGCCGGCGGCTTTGGCGGCGGCTTTGAGGGGAGCTTTGACTTCGGCGACCTGGGGGATATCTTCGGCAGCTTCTTCGGCGGTGGCTTCGGCGGCGGCGGGCGGGCCCGCACCGGCCCCCAGCGGGGGGAGAGCCTGCGCATGGGGATGACCATCTCCTTTGAGGAGGCGGCCTTCGGCTGCGAGAAGGAGGTCAGCCTGGAGCGGGTGGAGCAGTGCGAAACCTGCCGGGGCACCGGGGCGGCCCCCGGTACCAGCGCGGAGACCTGCTCCAACTGCGGCGGCAGCGGCCAGGTCCAGCAGCGCCGACAGACCCCCATGGGCGTTTTCGCCACCACCGGCACCTGCCCCCGCTGCGGCGGCAAGGGGAAGATCGTCTCCTCCCCCTGCAAGGACTGCGGCGGCAGCGGCCAGGTCCGGCGGCGCAGAACCGTGAAGGTCTCCATTCCCGCCGGCATTGACAACGGCCAGATCATCTCCCTGCGGGGCCAGGGCAACGCTGGCAAAAACGGCGGTCCGGCCGGCGATTTACAGATTGTTATTACCGTTGAACCCCATCCGCTCTTCCGGCGGGACGGCTCCAGCGTCTACTGCGAGGCGCCCATTACCTTCACCCAGGCGGTTCTGGGCGGGGAGATGGAGATTCCCACCATTGACGGCAAGGTGAAATACGACATCCCTGAGGGCACCCAGACCGGCTCCACCTTCCGCCTGCGGGGTAAAGGCATTCCCAATATGAACGGCCGGGGCCGGGGGGACCAGTTCGTTACCGTTTACATCGAAACCCCCCGCAACCTGAACCGGGAACAGAAGGAGGCGCTGAAAAAATTCAGCGCCACCCTGAAGGAGAACAACTACGAGGGGCACAAGAGCTTCTTTAAAAAGTTTAAAAAGTAGCCTGCGCGAAGGACCGCCAGCCCCAGGGCCGGCGGTCCTCCCGCCTGTCCGGGGGTGCAGGGAGCGGTGTCCCCACCGGGCCGTTCCATTAAAAAATACCTGCCTCTTCTATTTTATGAGACCGGCGTGGCGCCTGCAGCTAATTTCTGCAAACTTTTCACTTTACAAACCGGAAAGTTTCTGCTATACTATAGCTGTTAACGGAAAATGGCGGCGTGCCGCTCCGCTTTCCGAAGAATACGCGCCCGTAGCTCAGTTGGATAGAGTGACAGACTCCGACTCTGTAGGCCACTGGTTCGAATCCAGCCGGGCGTACCAAAGCACCGTGTAAAGGAAGGTTTACACGGTGCTTTCCTATAGCGGTTCCAACCGGCAAGTATTGAGAAAAAGGAGTTCGGCGATGAAGGTATTGATGGTTAACGGCAGTCCCAAGTCCAACGGCAACACCGCGGTTGCCCTGGACGAGATGGAAAAAGTTTTCAGGGCGGAGGGGATTGAGACGGAGGTGCTCCACGTGGGCAGCCAGGCCGTCCGGGGCTGCATCGGCTGCGGGAAGTGCGCGGAAGCCGGCCGGTGCGTCTTTGACGACGCCGTCAACGCCGCGGCCGCGGCGTTTGAAGCGTGCGACGGCCTGGTGGTGGGAAGTCCCGTCTACTACGCCTCCGCCAACGCCACGCTGGTGGCCTTTCTGACCCGGCTGTTTTACAGTACGCGGTTTGACAAACGAATGAAGGTTGGCGCCGCCGTTGTCGCGGCCCGGCGGGGCGGACTCTCCGCCACCTTTGACGAGCTGAACAAGTTCTTTACCATCTCCGGGATGCCGGTGGCCTCCAGCCAATACTGGAACAGCGTCCACGGCCGCGCCCCCGGTGAGGCGGCGCAGGACGCCGAGGGCCTCCAGACCATGCGGACCCTGGCCCGGAGCATGATCTTCCTCATGCGGAGCATCGCGCTGGGGAAGGAAAAATACGGTCTGCCGGAGCGGGAGGCGCCTCAGCGCACCAGCTTTATCCGGTGACAAAAACGCCCCTTTTTGCCTTGCAGGCCGAAAAAATTCCTGGCCCATCCAGCATCCCCCGCTTGTGAATACAGCTTCTTAATAGAGGGGCCGGTGCAGCGTAACGCTGCGCCGGCCCGTACCTCATGGCGGGCAGCGTGTGCGGCCGCGCATCCCAGCGGTTGAAAAGAATCCTGTGGATTCTTTTCAGTTGTGCCGATATAGCCGTGCGCCCGCCTCCTGTGCTGGGGTCTGTTCACATAAGAGAAATGAGGGAATTTTCGAGGAACTTTTTGCCCTATGCACGGCAAAAAGCTGCAGGCGTACTGTCGTACGTCAAAAATTTTTAACGCGGCAGACGGCAAAATTGGCCGAAAAGGCCCGCGTTTCACCCTATGTGAACAGGCCCTAGAATGGTTCCAGTAAGCTCTAGGAGGAAACTATGTGGTTTTTCTTTGCCTTAGGCTCGTCCGTTTTTGCGGCGCTCACCTCGATCTTAGCTAAGATTGGTATTGACGGCGTGAACGCAACGCTCGCAACAGCGATCCGCACCCTTGTTGTGCTGCTGATGTCCTGGGGGATGGTTCTCCTCACAAACACGCAGGGCGGCATTGCAGAAATCAGCAGGCGGAGCTGGCTCTTCCTGATCCTGTCCGGCGTCGCCACAGGGGCCTCTTGGCTTTGCTACTATAGGGCCCTGCAAATTGGAGAGGCGTCCAAGGTCGTCCCCATCGACAAGCTAAGTGTTGTGATCACCATGATTCTGGCTGCTGTGATTCTGCACGAGCAGTTCACGCCCAGGTCCGTTTTGGGCTGTATCCTGATCGGCGTTGGCACCCTGCTGATGGTGTTGTAGCCGGCACAGAACGCGGCGCCTGTCTTAACGCTGCTCACGCGGAAGCAAAACGGGGAGCAGCATGGGGATGATTTGGGGCGGGGCAAGCGGAAAAGGCTGTGACCTTTTACAGCCACAGCCCTCCCTTACATAGAATACTGCGTTGCGGCACCCCACTTCACAGAGCGCCAGCCCCCTTTTTCTCAGGGCGTCAGTACCTGTACGTGGGCGGCCCGCAGGGCCTTCATCAGGGCCACCCCCAGAATGGGGGCGAAGATGGCGGCGATGACGCCGTTGGTGACCGTGGCAGGGATCTTGGAGACGACCAGCGCCCAGCGCTGCACCGGCTCCGTGAGCTCCTGGATGGCGGCGTTATAGAAGTAGTTCTTCACCAGGTAGGCCGCCATATAGGCGGCCGCCGCGCAGATGGTGGCCAGCAGCTGGGGCGCGTACTTCTCCTTGGCGTCCTTGAAGATGTAGTACAGCACCAGGCCGGCGACGAGGCCGTACATCCCCTTGGTGACCAGGGTGATGGGGGCCTCCATCACGTAGGCGGGGTTGGTCAGATCATAGAACGCGCTGCCAAGGCCTGCGGCCAGAAAGCCGTACCACGGCCCCAGCAGGATGCCCGAGAGGGCGCACAGAATGTTGGCCAGGGTGAAGGCCGTGACGCCGCCCAGCGGCACCGGCATGGTGATGCGCAGGAAGTTGCCCACAAACACGATGGCCGTCATCATGGCGGCAAAGCAGATCTTCAGGAGCGTCTTGTGCAGGTTTGAACGGTTCATTGGATTTGCCTCCTTTCGGCCGTCCCCTTGACAGCCGGTGTTGATGGTGCTATTATACCGCTATCTGGCTCTATTGAAACTGCCAGAATATAAATTTTTTATGGTATCAGTTTGGAGGTGGACCCATGCTGGACCTGGCCCGGTGCCTGGACGGGGCCTCCGGCGCGCCCCTGTACCAGCAGATCTACGAGAGCCTCTCCCGGCAGATTCGGGAGGGCCGGCTGCGCCCCGGGGACCGCCTGCCGGGAAAGCGGGCCATGGCCGCCCAACTGGCCGTGGCGGTGAACACGGTGGACACCGCCTACCAGATGCTGGTGGCGGAGGGGTATCTGGAGGCCCGGCCCAAGAGCGGATTCTTTGTGCTGGCGTACACGGACCTGCTGCCGGAGGCTCAGACGCCTCCCCGGCGGGAGGAGCCGCCGGAGGAGGCCCTCGCCGCCCCCCGGTTCGACCTCTCCACCGGATCCGTGGACACGGCCCTCTTCCCCTTCCGCACCTGGGGCCGCATCCAGAAGGAGCTGCTCTACGCCCGGCCGGAGCTGCTGGGCCACGGCCACCGCCAGGGGGACGAGGAGCTCCGCCGGGAGCTGACCGGCTATCTGCGCGCCTACCGGGGGGTGGCCTGCTCCCCGGACCAGATCGTGGTGGGGGCGGGGGTGGAGTATCTGCTGGGGCTGCTGGCCCAGCTGCTGCGGACCGCTATCCCGGGCAGCGCCGCCGCCATCGAGAACCCGGGCTACGACCGGCCCCGCACCATTCTGGAGAACAGCGGCGTGCCCTGCCGGTGGGTGGACATCGACTCCGGCGGCCTCTCCCCCGCCGCCCTGGCCGCCAGCGGGGCCAACCTCTGCTATGTCACCCCCAGCCACCACTTCCCCACCGGGGTCACCATGCCGGTGGGCCGGCGGGCCCAGCTGCTGCGGTGGGCGGCCCAGGCTCCGGGAGTCCGGTACATCCTGGAGGACGACTATGACGCGGAGTTCCGCTTCGACATGCGCCCCATCCCCAGCCTCCAGGGCATGTCCGGCCCCGCCGGCCAGGTGGTCTATCTCTGCACCTTCTCCAAGAGCCTGGCCCCCAGCATCCGGATCGCCTGCATGGTGCTGCCCCAGGGGCTGCTGGAGCGCTACCGGGCCGCCTTCGGCAGCTACGCCAACACGGTCAGCCGCTTTGAGCAGCAGACTCTGTGCCGCTTTCTGGGGGAGGGCTATTTTACCCGCCACCTGGCCCGCATGCGGGGGGTCTACAAGGGCCGGATGGAGAAGCTGGTCCAGGCGCTGGAGGAGGCCTTTCCCAGCGCCTCCCTCCAGGGACGCCACACCGGACTCCACCTGCTGCTGACCCTGCCGGAGGGCCCCGGCGAGGCGGCCATGGCGGACGCCGCCCGGGCCGCCGGCGTGCGGCTGCGGGGGCTGGGAGGCTACTACATGGAGCGCCGGGAGCGCTGTCCGGAGAACACGGTGGTGCTGGGCTACGCCTCCCTCCGGGACCAGGATATTCCGGAGCTGGCCCGGATCCTGCAAAGAGCCTGGCTGGGCTGAGGGCGAATCTGTCCTTGACTTTCCTCTTTCGGCCACAGTATAATGGTTCTAAAAGATTCGGGCGGCGTGCCCAGCGGTCACACCCTACGAGCTGTGTCCGTAATTTTGAATCTTGCTATATTATGAGCAAATTCCTAAAAGGGAACACACAAGCAGAGCGAATGCTTTGCGCAAAAAGCTTTTCTTTTTGATACTTTTTTCGTGCAGTGACCGCGAAGCGGGCCCTAGCGCCCAAAGGGCGGCGCGCGGTTTGTTCACAAAGAAAAAGGATGTATGCAGAAAGCGAGGAACCCTATGTTTTGTATCTCCTGCGGCAGGCCGCTTGGTGAGACAGCCCGGTTTTGCCCCCACTGCGGCGCGGAGCAGCCGCCCCGGGAGGCCGCCGCGCCCCGTCCCGCCCCTCCGGCGGAGCCGGCAGCAAAGCCGGCGGGCCCCGTCCCGCTCCGTGGGACGGCAACAGCGGTGGCCCCGCCCCCCGCAGTCAGGCCGGCCCCGCCCCCAAAGACGGGGCGGAAAAGGCGCGTCCCCCTGGCGGCGAAGGTTCTTCTCTCCCTGGTCCTGCTGCTGGCGGGGACCCTCTTCGGCCTGCGGGCGGTTCTGGGCTATCTCAACGGTCCGGACCGGACCATCCACCGCTTTGTGGAGGCGGTCCAAGCCCAGGACGCCGACGCCCTCCGCTCCGTTGTTTCCCTGAGGGGCGGCGCTCTGGAGCTGAACGGCGACACCCTGGCCCCCTTCTTCGCCGCCTACGGCGTGGACGAGGGGGCGCTGGAGGCCCTCCGGGAGCAGCTGCTGGAGGATCTGGCGGTTCTGAAGCAAGGGTTCGTCCCCCTGGGCCGGGGCGGCGTCCGGCTGGTACGGAGCGGAGGTCCCCTCTTTGACGGCTACAAGGTGGAGCTGACGTGCCGCTCCGTGGCCCTGAGCAGCGAGTTTGACGGCACGAATCTGATCCTGGAGGGCGCGTCCTACCGGGTGGGCAGGGAGCCCCAGTACGTCCCCCTGCTGCCCGGCGTCTACAGCGCGTCCTCCTCCTATGTGGACCCGGCCACCGGCATTACGCTGGAAAATGAGGCCGCGCCCCGCCGCATCGGTACGGAGCGCGCCGCCGTCCACTGCGCCTTTGACTACCGCGGCGCCTGGCTGCAAACCAATGTGCCGGATCTCAAGCTAACGGCCCTGGCCATTGACGGCCAGCCCTACGCCGGAGACCTGAGCCGGCTGAACCCCCAGGCCGGCTTCTCCCTGGCCCCTGTGCAGGCGGACAGCGAGATCACCGTCTCCTTCACAGCCGCGGGCCTCCCCTTCCAGCGCACCTTCCGGATGGCGGAGGGGACCTACTGCCTGCTGGAGGCCGGACTGCGGACCGTCACCCTGTCCGCCGCCCAGCCGGAGCTGGAGGTGCTGGAGGTCCTCGTTGGCGAAACTTCCTGCACCGGGGCCCTCCGGCCCCTGGCCCTCTCCCGGGGCTTCCAGCTGGGGCCCGTGCCCCCTGAGAGCACCATCCTCGTCCGCTTCTCTCTGGCGGGGATGGAGTTTGAGCGGAGCTTCCCGGCCTCCGACGGCCGCTGCCTGCTGGCCCCCGACCTCCCGGAGGACCTCCGGGCCCAGGGCGAGGCCCTGGCCTGCAATCTGGCCCTGCTGCTCATCCAGCTGGAGTGTAGCCGGGATCTGGACCTTCTGCTCCAGCTGGAGGAGGCCTGGGGCCAGTCCAGTCCGGAATTCGTCTCCCAGTGGGCGGAGCGCATCCGCGCCGAGGCGGCGGAAATGGGGGAGGACGGCACCTACGCGCTCTTTGAGGACCTGGCCGTCCGCTCCGTCACCAGCGAAGCGCCGGTCTCCGCTTCCGAGCGGATCACCCTCTCCTGTACCGTCGAAACCTCCAGCACCGCCCTCACCCAGTACCTGTGGAGCACCGGCGAGGCCATCCGCGGCACCAGCGGCGTGTCCTTTCCCCCGGTTACCGTAACCCTGGCCTATGAGGACGGCCAGTGGCGGGCCCTGAGCGCCGGGTGGGAGACGTAGGGGCATGCATGGGGCATGCATGGGGCATGCATGGGGCATACATACTTTTCTTTGTGAACAAAGAAAAGTATCAAAAGAAAAACTTTTTGGCGCAAAACTGCGTTTTGCTTTTGGGCTTTTTATTACTTCCGAGCCAAAAGGTCGGAAGTAATATGTGCCATGTTCTGCGGTTGCCGCTGTAAGCAGCGGCGAGCAAAACGGCTTAAATCTAATATATTAGTTCCGAAGTTTAACTTCGGAACTAATATATCTGAAGCGCTTGACGCCCCAGGGCGGCCTCTGCTGAATGAGCCCAACAGACGCCACTCCTCAAAAGGCTGACGCCTTTCTCTCTCCACGCGTTTTGTCAATCCTGCACAATTCCCTCCGCAGAAGTTTGGGGATAATGCGGCTTGTTTTCCCAGGTTAACGGGACTAGAATAAGGTCAACAGAAGATATCACAGCAAGGACGTCCTTGCTGTGCGAAAAGAGGCCTCTTTTCGAAAATTGAATCGCTGACGCTTGCTTGGGAGCGTTACCCTCCTTCGGGAGGGGCGAAATCCAGAGCTGCTGAGACCTGTGGGCTGCGTATGCCCCACCGGTATTCGGCTGCTCTGGATTTTTTCGTAAAGAATCTGTTCTCTCCGGGCACTCCTCTTCCGTCCAAAAGAGGAGAACTGCCCTTGACCGCCGTTCGTCTTAGAGAACGGCCTGGATGCGGCGGACGGACCGGCAGCCGATGAGCTGGTTCCCTCACCGTACGGTTCGCTCCGCCGTATCCAGCATCCCTCCCTGTGGGCACGAAACCGTATCCCTCGGCCGGCTGGACGGCCGGCCCGGATAAATTCAATAACCACAAAACGAAAAGGAGAGAAGACATGAACAAGAGAGCAAAGTTCCGGAAATTCCTGTCCCTGCTGCTGACCCTGGCTATGGCCCTGGGCATCTGCGGCACGGCCCTGGCCGACGAGGTCACCGGCCTGGAGGACGAGTCTGTCACCGTCACCATCGACGGCGAGGAGGTGGAGCTGACCGACGCCGACGGCGACAGCGTGGCCCCCATCATCGTTGACGGCAGCACCTACCTGCCTATCCGGGCTGTGGCCGAGGCCCTGGGCCTGGATGTGGACTGGGACCGGGTCAACCGGGAGGTCCAGCTGGCCACGGAGAAGCAGGGCTCCTTCACCATGCCCCCCAAAATCGACAAGAGCACCCAGCAGCGCGTTCTCATCACCACCGACCTGGAGGTGGATGACATGAACGGCATCCTGCTGACCATGCTCTACTCCACGGACTACGACATCGCCGGCATCGTCTGGACCGCCGGTATGTACCACTTCAGCGGCGACGGCGGAGAGCACACCCTGGGCGAGATTACCCCCAACTGGCGGTGCATGGCCACCACCGCCGGCGGCACGGTGGAGAACGCCGGCCAGCTCACCGAGTTCCGTCCCGTGGACCCCGGCTTCCTGACCCGGGTGGTGGACGTGTACTACCGCGCGGACTACGAGTACCTCAGCAAGAACAACCCCAACTACCCCGACCCGGACTACCTCCTGAGCGTCACCAAGGAGGGCAACGTGCAGTTTGAGGGCGACTACCGCTATGAGACCGAGGGCTCCCAGCTGATCTACGACGCCATCATGGACGATGACCCCCGGCCCCTGTACATCCAGCACTGGGGCGGCATCAACACCACTGTCCGCGCCCTGATGAGCATCTATGAGGACTACCACGACACCGACCAGTGGGAGGCCGTCCTCAAGAAGGTCACCGACAAGGTCCGCCTGGTGGGCTCCGGCGAGGACAACTGCCGCGCCGACAGCAAGATCGATGAGCTGTTCCCCGGCCTCCAGGACAGCACCTGGAAGGGCTTCGGCAACTACGGCCAGTTCTTCAGCGCCCTCAAGCGGAGCGAGGTGGAGGGAATGATCAGCTTCTTTGCCTCCTCCGACCGGCTCAACCCCTACTACCAGGCCGAGTGGCTGGTGGACGCCTTCAAGTTCAACCACGGCCAGCTTCTCACCGCTTTCCACCTGTTCAACGACGGCCAGCCCCTCTACGGCGAGCCGGAGCTGTTCTACCAGTACGGCCTCATCAACTCCATGGACTGGCAGGTCCTCTATGACAACGGCTACAGCGACGAAAGCGTCGCCGGTATCGTCACCGAGGGCTACGACACCTACGACTGGATGTGCTGCCAGTTCGGCTGCGGCTCCTTCATCGACATCGGCCTGCGCCAGGGCGTCACCAACTCCAATGAGCGCTACGTGGAGGTCCTCTTCGAGGAGCTGGCCGCCCGGGCCGACTGGGCTGTCTGCGAGCCCCAGGACTGCAACCACGCCCCCATTGTCACCGCCGACACCCTGGACTACACCGCGAAGGCCGGCGAGACCGTCTCCCTCAGCGGCTCCGCCACCGACCCTGACGGCGACACCCTGAAGGCCACCTGGTGGGTCCCCGCCAACGCCACCGCGTATATGGAGGGCAAGGCCGAGAACCTGGCCGTCTCCGCTGAGAGCGGCTGGACCACCGAGTTCACCGTCCCCGCCGACGCGGAGCCGGGCACCGTCTTTGCCGTGAACCTGGAGGTCCAGGACACCGGTGTCGAGCGCCCCATGACCCGCTTCGCCCAGTTCTTTATCACCGTCGCGGAGTGATCGAGTAGTTCTTTTTTCTTGAAAGAAAAAAGAACCAAAAAAGAACTTTTTGCGCAAAACTCCGTTTTGCTTTTTGTGTATACTTAGAACCTGAGCATATTCAAACTATGCGCAACAACGAAACTCTGTTTCAAAAGCATCCCCCGCAGGCCAGAATGGTCTGCGGGGGATGCTTTTCAGATGCTGGGGGTGTCGTCCTCACTTTGGCCTCTCCCCCGGCCCACGGCGTCACTGCCGAAAATCTGGCGGAGGGCCACGATCAGCAGCTCCCCGCCCCAAAGGCCCAGCAGGACGGTGACGACCCCGGCGGGGAGGACCGTATCCAGCCGGTGGTACTCGTACACCACCGCCGCCGTGATGGCCCCGCTCATGGCCACGCAGAGCAGAATTACGGCGTTGGCGAAGCTCAGCCGCCTCCGCTTTGTCATCGCTCCGCGGCCCGCTTGGCCATGATGGCGGCCTGGTACCGGGGGATCAGCTGCATGGGCCTGGTGCCGTCGGTGATGCCCAGCTCCTTGGCCTCCTCCAGCTCCGCCCGGGCCCAGTCCGGGGTGGGCTGCTCCGCGAGGTAGCTTTGCAGCGCGTCGTAAATCTCTTTTCCTGTCATAATGTCCTCCTCCTTGTTGAATTCCCGGGCGTCCACCCACCAGTAGTACTTGACCTGGCGGAAAAAGGCGTCCGGGTCGCCCTCCACCCGGTCGCCCCGGGTGCTGTTGGGGTCGTTGATGTGGATCTTGCTGTCCGCCCACCAGACTAAAATAAAGTGCCCGGTGCTGGTCCAGTTCCCCTTGCCCATGCAGGCGATGAGGTAGTACCCCTCCTTCAGCAGGGCCGAGGCCCGCTTGTGGTTGGGGTGGTCCGGGCTGCCGTAGGCGCTGCCGCCGCTCAGTTGGCCGCAGTCAATGCCAAAGGCGGCCAGCTGGGGCTTGAAGTAGCTGTAGTAGGTCCCCTGCCGGAGGGCCTTGTACCCGTGGTCCACGCTCCACTTGCACGCGTCCTCCGGGGTGTATGTTTGCCCCGTCAAGGTCTCGATGACCATGGCGGCGCAGCTGGGCCCGCACCCGGCGGAGCCCACGGTGGAGCTCTCCCCGGGCACCCGGTAGGGCTTGTCCCGCCACCGGGGGTCCGTCTGGAGGTAGCTCACCGGCTGCTTATTCATCCCGGTTCCCCTCCAGCGCGTCCTGGACCTTCTGGGACTGGGTGCCGAAGTAGAACGCGATTACCACCGCGTACACGGTCATGAAGTCCTGGCTGATGGCCCCCCGCAGGGCCTGCACCGCGAACACCGCCGTCAGCGCCAGCGTCACAAGACTTTTCACGCTCATGAGATTCCCCAGCCGCTTGATAATAGTTTTGTCCATATGTACTCCTCTCCCTTTCTCCGGTTTACGGTTCCTCCTCGTGGGCCGCCTGGTTCAGATGCTTCTCCAGCTTGGACAGCGCCTCGGTCACCGGCCCGTTGCAGCCCTGCTCCTTTAGTCCCTTCAGGCAGGCCAGGACCCCGTAGCAGATCAGAGTCTGCTCTCTGCGGATAGCCGCCAGCTCGCGGTCCTGCCGCCTCTGCCGGTCCACGAACTTGACGCACCAGAGCGCCGCCCCGCCCAGCGCCCCCAGCGCGCCAAGCAGCGACGCCGCCCGGAGCACCGCCTCCGCCGTAATGGTCACTTCCATCTCCTCACACCTCCTCCCCTTTCCTGAGGACCGCTCCTCTGTCCTTGGGCGGAAAAGCGCTCTCCGTTGCACGCGCCTGGGCAACAAATGGCCATCCCTCTTATGGAAAAACCAGGTTGATTTCAGCCGCTCCCGGCGGTATAATAAGCTGGCGGTCTTTGGGACCTCCAGGTCTGCCGCCTAAAAATCCGCCTTGCAAGGAGAGAATCCACATGCCAAACTTTACAAAGCGGGCCATTAAGGAGACATTTCTCCGGCAGCTTAATCAGCGGCCCCTCAGCAAGATCACGGTAAAGGACATTGTGGAGGAGTGCGGCATCAACCGCAACTCCTTCTACTACCACTTCGAGGACCTGCCCGCCCTGGTGGAGGATATCGTGGCGGAGCGGGTCAGCGAGCTGGTGGAGCGCCACCCCACCATTGACTCGCTGGAGCAGTGCTTTGACACATTGATTGAATTTGTCATGCAGAACAAGCGGGCCATCTATAACGTCTACAACTCCGTGAGCCGGGACATTTTTGAGCGGTATCTGATGGAGTTTTGCGGGTACATCGTCACAACCTATGTAAGGTCCTCCCTGTCCGGAGAGCCGGAGGACGACGCGGCCGCCGTCATCCGCTACCACAAATGCGCCTGCTTCGGCACAGTGATTGACTGGCTCAACGGCGGCATGGAGGCCGACATTGCCGCCTACTTCCGCCGGGTGTGCCAGCTGCGGCTGGGCTGGCCGGAGCGGGAAAAGGCGCCGGAGGCCCATTGACCGCAGCGCGAGAAGCGGCGGGAGCGTCTTGAAAGACGCTCCCGCCGCTCTTTTCTGAAAAGGGATTGGGGCCTGTTTGGAAAATAGCAGCACGCTCAAACAGCTGCTACTCTCCGCCGTTTTCGTCCGCGCCGTCCTCTGCGCTGTTCTCCGCGCCTTCGCTAGTTTCCGCACCGCTGTTGGCGGCGCTGCGGGCCTCCACGGCCTCGCTGTAGGCGGCATAGAAGGCTCCGGCGTCCAGGGCCTCCAGCTCCTCGCTGAGGGCGGCGTCCTCCCCGGCACACATCTCGTCCAGCAGGGCGCTCACATGCTCCTCCGCCAGCTCCGTCCTTTTGACGGGGTCCTCCTCCAGCTTCGCTGTCAGGTCCTTGCGCAGAATAATGTGGTAGCCGTAGGCCGTCTCCACAATGCCGCTGATCTGGCCTGGGGACAGGGCAAAGGCCGCGTCCTCAAACTCCTGCACCATCTCGCCGGGGCCAAACACATAGCCGTCGGGGCTCCCCGCCCGGCCGGTGTCCTCGCTGTACTGGTCCGCCAGCTGGGTGAAGAGGGACTCCAGCTCCCCGGCGCCGGCGGCCTGAAGCTGGCTGAGCAGATCCTCCGCCGTGGTCCGCTTGGCGGCAATCTCCTCCTCGCTCAGGGGCTCCCGGGTAGCCGTGTCCACGGTGGCCAGCAGGATGTGGTCTGCGTAGGCGGCGTAGCGCTCATAGCCGGAGGGCTCCAGGTAGAGGGCGCTTCCCTCCTCCAGCACCATGTCCCGCAGGTGATTGAAGAGGTAGGACGCCTCGGTGATGCGGTCAAAGGTCTCCCGGCTGATGCCCATCAGGTCCAGGTTCTCCTGGAATCCCTCCTCGCCGCCCAGCTGCTCGATGGAGGCGGCCAGGCTGTCCGCCATGGCGGCGCGGTCGTCCTCCGTCAGCTCCACGCCCTGCTCCTGGGCCATGTTCTCAATGGCGGCATAGAATTTTGTGGCGCTGACAGCCTGCTCCTTGGCGTACTGGCTCAGGGTCATACCGCCCAGAAAGTCCGCCGCCACATCCCAGAGGAGGTTGCCCTCGTCGTCAAAGACCTCTCCGTAGGCGCCGTAGTAGGCGTGGGATGCGCTGATCTGGTACTCCAGGGAGCCGCAGTTGTAGCTGAGCCAGTAGAGGTACAGCTCCGCCGGCGCCACGCTGCTGCCCAGACTCATGGCGTCGGCTCTGGGGTCGATGCCCGTCACGTCGTAATAGATGCCGGAGGGGGGCTGCGCGCCGTCCTGGCCGCCGCCGGAGGCCGGCTCTCCACAGCCGGTACAGCCCATCGCCAGAAGGAGAAGCGCCAGAAGAGCGCTGATCCATTTTTTCATCATTCATTCCTCGCAGTTTCGTTCGTTTGCCTGTCCGCCCCGCCGGAGGGGCGGGAAAAACACGCTTTTATCATTCTATCACGTTTCCCGCCGGAATACAATCCATTTCTCAACGGCCGCCGCCTGTTGATTTATCCTTTCAATAGAACGGGGGCCACCCGTGATAAAGAAGAAAAGGAGCGTAAAAGGGGCAGCACCTACCACAATAAGCGCTTCAAGGAGGAGGCGGAGAAACGGGGGCTCCTGATTGACTATGACCCCAAAATTGGACACTCCATCACACAACCGGCCCCCAAGACCTTCTGTACCGCTCAGCACTGGCGGAATAGGCTGACAATTTGCCGTGCCGGAGATTTACCGGATGATACGCCCAAAGCCAAGAAGCCCAGCAGTACCCGCAAGTATGTCTGTCCCTGCTGCGGTCAATCCATCCGGGCCACAAAAGAAGTCAATATTATGTGTATGGACTATAACCAGCAAATGGAGGTTGCCAGCTGAAAAGTACACTGCAAAAAAGCCGTCTGGGCATCTCCAGACGGCTTTTACATTCAAAAAGCTTAGAGCCGGACGAACGCCAAGCCGGCAGAAGGACGCTTTTCACTCAGAGGCTTCACGTCATGGATTTCACCGGCACTGCGTGAAGCGGGGGGGCCATAGCCCCCAGCGGCGTTTTGGTTCCTTTGCCGCGCGCCCGAAGGGCGCGGGGACGGTCGCTCAGGCGCAAAGCGCCTGAACGACCGTCCCTTGGGCCCCCTCATTCGGCCTTTGGCCGAACGACAGGGCCGGCGGTTCGTAGCACCGCCCAAGTAACCGCCGGGCCCGGGGCCGCGTAGGCCCCGGCGTTGGAACAGGTCTATGAACTCTTTTTTCTGGGCTTCCGCTCCGGCAGGGCCGCGCAGGTGGCCCGCACCAGCTCCGTGAGGACCTCCCGGTTCTCCACGTCCGGCAGCAGCATCTCGCCGCCCCCCTCGTAGGGGATGCCCCGGGGACAGTCCGGCAGCAGAGCCTCCCCGGCAGGCGTGATCTTCACCAGCAGCCGGTCATCGCACACGCAGCCGAAGTACTTCCCGTCGCAGTAGAGGCCGTACTCCCCGAACATCCGCCGCCAGGTGATGGTCCCGGCCTCCCGCATCTGCTCCGCCGTGAATTCCACATAGCTCAAACTGGAGGCCATAGCGCCTCCTCTCTCCACGCGGCGCACCGCTCCAGCCGCGCGCCGTTGTCCCCCTGCTGGCTGTCGTAGGCAAAGCCCTCCAGCGTCCGGCAGGGGAAAGAGCCGCACAGGCCGCAGTGGGGCAGATTTCTCGCCTCGCAGCAGCTCTTGACGGCGCAGCCTTCGCCCCAAAAGGGCCTATCGATCCTCGTACATCCGCCGCAGCCCGCGCTCTCCCGGAATTCGCAGGCGCTGCACAGCAGTCCGCATCTGGATTCAGTCATGGCTCAGTCCCTCCAGTATTTTTTCCGCCTTTTTCTCCGACATAATCCCGTGTGTGACAAATTTCCCCTCCCAGAAGAGGCTGTAGGCGGTAAAGGGGGAGGGGGCGCGCCGGGCCTGCTCCCCGGACTCCAGACGGACGGCCCGGAAGGGGACGCCATGCCGCTCCGCCGCCGCCTGGGCCACGGGTACGTACCTGGCGGTAAACGGGCATTGGCAGGTATAGTAAAGGGTTATCCCTTCACAGCCCGTGTACAGCGCTTTGCCGCAGTCCAGAAAGCTGGGGGGCGCTGCCAGATCGTCCAGGGGCAGCCAGTACAGATGGCGCAGCGGATGTGCTCCCGCGCCAAATTTTCCGCCGTAACCTGTATAAACTCCAACAAACACCCTCTTTCGCGCCTGTCCGGCATATTCCGGCCCAATTCTACATCTTGTAATAAGGGCCTGTATGTACCGCCTCTTCCGGCCAGCACGCGGGCCGAGAGAGCGCCTACAGCGCGAAATTGCCGTCTATGAAGATGGGGACCTCTTTGCCGTCCCAGGTGCGGCCCATAATAGAGAGGTCCGCGGTGCCCACCATAAAGTCCACGTGAGTGATGGAGTCGTTGAGTCCCCGCTCCTTCAGCTCGTCCTTGGTCATGTGCTCGCCGCCCTTGACGCACTCCGGGTACGCCTCGCCGAAGGCCAGGTGGCAGGAGGCGTTTTCATCAAAGAGGGTGTTGTAGTAGAGGAGCTTCTGGTTGCTGATAGGGCTGTCGTAGGGCACCAGGGCCACCTCGCCGAACCGGGAGGCCCCCTCGTCCAGGGAGATGGCGGCCCGCAGGGTCTCCTCCCCCACCTGGGCGTGGGCCTCCACGATCCTGCCGGCCTTGACCACAAAGTGGAACTTGTCGATAATATTCCCGTCGTGGACCAGGGGCATGGAGGCGTAGACCACGCCGTCCACGCCGTCCCGGAGGGGGGCGGTGAAGATCTCCTCTGTGGGGATGTTGGCGATAAAAGGCACGCCGGACCTGGCCACTCCGCTGCCGCCGGCCCAGACGTGGTCCTCCGGCAGACAGATGGTGAGATCCGTGCCCAGGCTGTTGGTGTAGTGGAGGCTCTCCAGGTCCAGGGCGTTGAGCTTGTCCACCCGCTCCTTCAGCGTTGCCAGGTGATGCCGCCAGCGCTCCACGGCCCCGCCGTCGCCGTTGACCCGGACGGCGGCAAAGATGGCGTCCCAGAGCTTGGCCACCGCCGCGTCCGCCTCCAGACCCGGAAAGGCCTTCTGGGCCCAGGAGGGGATGGGCACGCTGGCCACGCACCAGGGGAAGCCGTTGGACATCTGCAGGCGGTAGAACTCCTCCAGGGCGGTGTTGGAGCTCCTCTGGCTGCGGACAATGCGGTCCGTGTCCACGCCCTTTAGGTTCTCCGGGTCCGAGGCGGAGATGGCCAGGTAGGCCGCGCCCTCCCTGGCGTAGCCGTTGTAGAACGCCGACTGCCAGGCGGGCACACTGTCAAAGACGTCGTCCGCCCCGTGGAGGTACTTCTCCCGGGAGAGGGCGTCGTCCTTCCAGTTCATCACCACCTCCCGGCAGCCGGCGGCATAGGCGGCCCTGGCGCAGAGCCGGGCGAACCAGGCGCACTCCACCGGGCAGGCGATCACCAGGTTCTGGCCCTCCTGGATGTTGACGCCTACCTCCACCAGAAGCTTGGCGTATTCCTCGAATTGCTGCATCGTATTTTTTCTCCTTTCGGTGTTGTTGCTGGTTGTTGCTTCTTCTCGGGAAGGCCTATCTATTCGGCAGCTCCGGGGGGTCCGGGGGCGGAGCTCCCGGGGCCTCATACAGCGGGCATTTGCTGCAAAAGCGCCCCGTATGTTATCTCCTCTTCCACAGGCTGGGGAACAGCAGCAGCAGCAGGGGCATGATCTCCAGCCGGCCCAGCAGCATCTCCAGGCTCAGCACCACCTTGCTTACGTTGGAGAGGGCGAAAAAGTTGCTGGTGGGGCCCAGTACGTCAAAGGCGGGGCCCACGTTGCTGATGCAGGTGAGGGAGGCGGTAAAGGCGGCGGTGAAGCCCACGTCGTCCCAGGCCACCGCCAGGGTCCCCAGCAGCAGCAGCAGGATATAGGCAAAGAAGAAGAGGGTAATGCCGCTGAGGGTGGACTCCTCCACCCGCTCCCCGTCGCTGCGCAGGGTGGTGACCACCCGGGGGTGGAGGATGCGCTGGACCTCCCGGCGGAGATTCTTTACCAGCAGCAGCACCCGGATCTGCTTGATGCCGCCGGCGGTGGAGCCGGCGCAGCCTCCGGCAAACATGACGATCACCAAAATCACTTGGGAGAAGGTGGGCCAGAGCACGTAGTCGCTGGTCATGTAGCCGGTGGTGGTCATGAGGGTGACAACCTGAAAGACGCTGTCGGTTACGGTCCGCAGGTTCAGCGTCCAGCCGGCGTGAACCACCAGATTCACCACGATCAGGGCCGAGGCGCCCGCAATCATGAGGGCATAGGAGCGCAGCTCCTCGCTCTGAAACACGGCGGTAAAGTTTCGCCGGACCGCGAAGAAGAGCAGGGCGAAGTTGATGCCTGAGAGGAACATGAACACGATAATGATCCACTCGATGGTCAGGCTGTTGTAGGCGGCGATACTGGCGTTTTTCACGGAAAAGCCGCCGGTGGAGATGGTGGTAAAGGCGTGGATCACCGCGTCGTACCAGGGCATGCCCGCCAGGCGCAGGCACACCATCTCCGCCGCCGTGAGTCCGATATAGATGCTGTAGAGGATCTTGGCCGTGTCGCCGATGCGGGGGGTGAGCTTGCTCTTAATGGGCCCCGGCGACTCAGCCCGCATGAGGAACACGCTGCCCTCCCCCAGCTTGGGCACCAGGGCCAGGGCCATCACCAGGACCCCCACGCCGCCCATCCACTGGGTCTGGGCCCGCCAGAAGAGGACGCCCCTGGGGGAGCCCTCAATGGCGGTGAACACGGTGGCGCCGGTGGTGGTGAGGCCGGAGGCGGTCTCAAACACTGCGTCCACGTAGTTGGGCAGCACGCCGCTGAACACATAGGGCAGCGCGCCGAAGAGGGAGAGCACCATCCAGCTCAGGGCCACGGCGGCAAAGCCGTCTCTGGCCTGCATCTTCATGTTTTTCCCCGGCAGCATGGTGAGCACCTGGCCGACGGCCATGGTGATGCCCGCCGAGAGGAGGAAGGCGGAGCCGTCCCCACCGCCGGCCGCCAGTCCGATCAGGGCCGCCGGCAGCATCAGCACCGCCTCCACCCGGAGGATGAGGCCCAGAATATGGAACACCAATTTATAGTTCATAGCATTCTCCGTAGAGCCGCCCCCGCCCCGCCGGGCGGAGCAGGCGCTTATTGCAGGATATCATCCAGGTCCTGGAGGAAGAGGCTCTTGGCCATGACGATCACCTTGTCCCCGGCGCGGATGCTGGTAGAGCCGTCGGGGACAATGGTCTTGCCCTCCCGGGCCACGGCGGCTACCAGCATCCCCGGCTTCAGCCGCAGGGCCTTGAGGGGCGTGTCCAGGAACTTGGTGGCCGCGGTGGCGGTAAACTCCACCGCCTCAATGGCTCCGCCCAGCAGCTTATAGAGGTTCTCCACCGCGCTGCCCTGGCTGCGGGCCATGGACCGGACGTAGGCGGAGATCTGGTTGGCGGTGATGTCCTTGGGGCTGATGATGCTGTCCACACCAGACTCCCGCATCATCTCCATATAGTTGGGCCGGTTCATCTTGGCGATCACCTTCTTGACGCCGCTGCGCTGGGCGGTCATGGCCATGAGCAGATTCTCCTCGTCCCGGTTGGTCAGGGCGATGAAGGCGTCGGTATTGAGCAGATTTTCCGCCTCGATCACCTCGCTGTCCGTGCCGTCTCCCCGGATCACCAGGGCGCTGGGCAGCTTGTCCGCAAGCGTCCGGCACTTTTCCGGGTTCTGCTCCACAATGCGCACCTTCATGCCCGCCTTCTCCACCGCCCAGGTGAGGTAGGTGGCGATCCGGCTGCCGCCCAGAATCGTGATCTGGCGGATGCGCCCGCTGTCCCGTCCGATGTCGTGGAAGAACCCGGCAATGGCCCGCTGGGAGCCGATCATATAGGCCTTGTCCCCCACCTCCGGCACAAACCGCCCGTTGGGCACGTATACCTGGCCGCCCCGGATGGCGGCGCACATGAGCACCCCGTCGTTGGGGTGCTTCTTGTTGTAGGCGAAGAGGCTCAGCCCCGCCAGGCCGTCGCTCTCCTGGATGGGAAAGCCGATCATCTCCACCAGTCCCCGGGCGAAGGTCTCCACGCTGAAGGCGGAGGGGACCCGCAGCAGGCGGCTGATCTCCTGGGCCGCCGCGTACTCGGGGTTGATAATCATATTCAAGCCCACCTCCCGCTTGAGGAGGTTGGCCTCCCGGTAGTACTCCGGGGCGCGGATGCGGGCCACGGTGCGCCGGGCCCCCAGCTTCTTGGCGATGAGGCAGCATACGATGTTGAGCTCGTCGGAGCCGGTGACCGCGATCACCAGGTCCGCGCTCTGGACCGCCGCCTCCCGCAGCACGTTGATGGAGGCCCCGCTGCCCTCCAGGCAGAGGATGTCCAGGGCGCTGTCCGCGTTTTGCAGCGCCTCGGCGCTGTGGTCGATGAGCACCAGCTCGTGGTCCTCCCCGCTCAGCTGACGGGCCAGGGTGTAGCCCACCTTGCCGTTGCCAATGATAATGATTTTCATAGCGTTTGCTTCTCCTTGCCGGGGGGCTCTCCCCCCGCTGGCGCGGGGCGCTGGCCCCGCTTTTTTCCGTCCCGCATCACCAGCAGGACGCCATTGACCTCCGCCCCCAGAATGAGGACCGCCGCCGTGAGGTTCAGCCACATCATCAGCACGATCACCGTGCCCAGCGCGCCGTAAATCAGGGAGTAGTTGGCGAAATTCTCCACATAGAAGGAGAAGGCCATGGAAACCACCATCCACCCCAGAAGGGCCACCAGCGCCCCCGGCACCACGTTCCTGGCCGGCTGGCGGGCGTCCTGAGCCGCCGCGTACAGCAGCCCCACCGCGGCGAACATCACGCCCCCCAGCACCAGAAACCGCATATCGCTCCAGAGGTCCACAAAGGCCTCCGGCAGCACCGCGAAGCGGCTGATAAATTCCAGCGCCGCCCGCCCCACCGTGGCCAGGGCCAGGGTCAGGGCGATGGTGGTCAGCAGGAACACCGTGTACAGCAGCACCTTCATCATATAGAGGATCTGGTTTTTGGGCTGGGGCAGGTGGTAGGCCCGCCGCACGGCCATCATCAGGCAGTCCGCCGCCCGCATGGGGAAATAGATGGAAAAGACGAGTCCAAACCACAGCATCGCCCGGCTGGAGGTCTGGCCTACGTAGTAGAGGTATGCCTCCACCACCTCCAGCACGCTGGCCGGCAGCAGCGCCGCCAGAGAGCGGGAGATGCTGGACACGTCCAGCTCCAGAAGGCCCAGCAGGCTGCTCAGGAAGATGAGAAACGGGAACAGCATGAACAGCAGGTAGTAGGCCAGAGCCGCCCCCTGCCGCCCCACGTCGTGGATAAAGTAGCGCCGCACCAGCTGGGTGATAAACCGGCCCGGCCAGCTCTCCGCCGCGGACCTCAGCCATTTGCGCAAAGCCTGCTCCCCTCCCTCCAAACATAAATTTTCTTTTCAAAGCGCCGGGCCTGTCGTTGGGCGAAGCCCAATGACGGACCAAAGGAAGGGGCAGATCTGCCGTCGGCGCGTGACCGGGACGGTTCTTTAAACTGGGGGCATTCCAATCACCGGACCTGTAGGGGCGAGCGTCGCTCGCCCCTACACGGATTCAGCAAACCTGAAGAATTGCGGATGATTGAACCCAGCTCCCGTCAGCCGCGCGTCCAAGCTGGTTCTATCCCTCCGAGGGCCGGCAGGTAAAATCGGTGGATATCGCTCTATCGGCAGAAAGCTTGTCATTCAGGGGCTTCGCCTGTTGCTTTTTATCTGCACTGCGTAAACTCCCCCCGTAAAACGGCAGGGGTCCCGTGGAGCGCCGCAAAGCGGCGCTTTTAGCGCTAAGCCGCCTGTAGGGCGGCCCACGGGGGGCGCTTAGCCCACGGCGTGTTTTTGGGTACCTTTTCCACGAGCAAAAAGTACCGCCCCCGTCCCGGGGGGTCCGGGGGAGCCCCCGGGGCTATGGAATCGATAGGCGCTCCGCCTGGACATTCAAGTATTCTATGTGATTCCTCAGGGATTTACTACATTCGCCGGCGCGCCGGCCAAAAAGGCCCCCAGGTTCTCCGCCGCCATGCGCATCAGCCGCCGCCGGGCCTCCAGGGGGGCCCAGCTGATATGGGGCGTGATGACGCAGTTTTTCGCGGTAAGCAGGGGACTTTCCGCCGGCAGGGGCTCCGTGTCCGCCACATCCACCCCGGCGGCGTAGAGCTTGCCGCTGTTCAGGGCGTCCGCCACGTCCCGCTCCACGATAAGGGGCCCCCGGCTGTTGTTGAGGAGGATGGACCCGTCCTTCATTTGGGCGATGGTCTCCCGGTTGATGAGCCCCCGGGTCTCCGGGAAGAGGGGGCAGTGGAGGCTGACCACGTCGCTGCGGCGGAGCAGCTCCTCCAGAGGGACGTATTGGGCGGTTTTCGTCCCGTCGGGCCAGCTATGGCGGCTGTTGGCGATGACCTCCATGCCCAGGGCCCCGGCGATCTCCCCCACCGCCTGGCCGATGCTGCCGTAGCCGATGATGCCCATGGTCTTGCCCGCCAGCTCGATGAGGGGGTAGTCCCAGAAGCAGTAGTCCGGGCACGCGCTCCACCGCCCGGCGTGGACCGCCTGGTCGTGGCGCCCCACGTGGTGGCAGATCTCCAGCAGCAGGGCGATGGCCAGCTGGGCCACGGACCGGGTGCTGTAGCCTGGGACGTTGCACACGGGGATGCCCCGCTCCCTGGCCGCCGCCGTGTCAACCACGTTGTACCCCGTGGCCAGGATGCCGATATAGCGCACCTGGGGGCGCCGCTCCAGCACGGCCCGGGACAGGGGGGTCTTGTTGGTGAGCACCGCCTGAGCGTCCCCGATCCGCCGGATAATCTCCTCCTCGTCGTTCAGGCTCGTGCGGTCGTAGACCGTCAGCTCCCCCATGGCCGCAAAGGCGTCCCAGCTCAGGTCGCCGGGGTTCAGGCAGTAGCCGTCCAGCACAACAATTTTCATTTCGCACCTCCCCGGGGCGGCCCGCGCCCCGGAATTTTCCAGATAGTTTCCCCATTCTATACCAAGGCGGCGGCCTTGTCAAATGTTTCAGAAAAGGGGCCTCAGGAGTCCCAGCAGCCAGCGCTTCCGGCGGGGCAGGCCCGCCCGGGTCTCCCGGAAGCGCTCCTCCAGGAGGCTCCAGGCCCGCTCCCGCTCCGCCTGCGTCAGGGTGTGCTGGCTGAACTTGGCCTTTCGGGCCAGGTCCGTCAGGGCCGGACTCTCCCCGCCGCCCCAGACGTCCAGGCGCAGGCTCCTCCGGTAGGCCGCGATGGCGGACCGGTTGGCGTCCGCCTGGTCCCGGGTCCTCCGCCGGGAGAGCAGGGCCAGCCGGTACAGGATGCCGGGCGCGGCAAGAGCCGCCAGAACCGGCAGCGCCCACCACAGCCACCCCAGGTCCAGGGGGGCGGCCTCCGGCGCGTCACCCTCCGGCGGTTCCGGCGTATCCGGCCCGTCCGGCGGCGTGTCCGGCGTCTCTGGCGGGGTCTGGGGGGCCTTCTCCGGCGTATCCGAGACCTGGGGCGGCGGGGGTTCCTCCAGGTCCTCCTCCCGGTTCTCCCCCGGCACGTCCGCCTCCTCCCCGGGGCCGCTGTAGGAGGGCGTCATCTCCACCGGATACCAGCCGAAGCCGTCCAGGTAGATCTCCACCCAGGCGTGGGCCGCGCTGTCCGGCACGGCGGCATAGCCGCTCCCGTCCAGGTCCGCCACATAGCCGCTGACGTACCGGGTGGGGATGCCCTGCATCCGCAGCAGCAGCGCCCCGGCGGTGGCGAAGTGGACGCAGTAGCCCCGGCCCTCCTCCAGAAAGTGGGCCACGAAGTCCTCCCCCGGCTCCATGGCGGGGGTGCTCAGATCATAGCGGGCGGCCTCCGCCAGGGCGGCGGCGACCCGCTCCGCCGCGGCGGCGGACTCCTGGAACCGCTCCGGCAGCTCCGAGGGCCACCGGATGGGGCTCCGCTCCGCCTCCGCCAGCAGGGGGGCCAGGGCGCTCCGGGCCCAGCGGGGCACGTCCAGGTAGCGGCTGTAGACGAAGTCCCGGTAGGCCGGCTGGGCGTCCTCCGGCGGGAAGCCGGCCTCCGGCCAGTCCACAGAGGACACCCGGTAGGACTGCTCCTCCGAGAAGAGGGAGCCCTCGATGGTGGGGGGCGTGCCCCACAGGCCCCCCGGCCAGCCGCTGTCTCCGGCGGTCCAGCAGACGAAGTAGTAGGGGTAGTAGACGGCGCTCCCGGCGGAGACCCTGCGGATGGCTGTCTCCCGGATTTCGGCGGAATCACACCGGAGGGCGGGGTGCAGGAGGGGGTCGATCCAGCCGTCGGCGTCCCGCTGGATCGCCTGCCACAGCCAGTCCGTCTCCGGCAGCGCCTCCCAGCCGCTGCCGGTGTACACGCCGGCGCCGCCGCCCCGGAGGTAGATCCGGCCCGTGCCCTCTCCCTCCACCTCCAGCACCGTCCGGCCGGTGTAGCGCCGGGGCCCCGCCGCCAGCAGGTCCACCGTCCCCTCCTCCGAGACGGCGAAGGGGACCGCCCCTGTTCCTTCGCCCTCCGGGGAGGGCCCCCCGCCGTCCAGGCGCAGGTACTCCTCCACCAGAGGGGGCACCTCCCAGTCCAGCGTACCCTCCAGCTCCCGGACCTGCTCCGCGATGGCGGAGAGGAGGCCCGCCCGGGCATTGGTGGCCCACTGGGGGCGGGTGTAGCCCTCCATGGGCAGGGCGGCGGCGAGAACGGCCAGCAGGGCCCCGGCGCCCCCCAGGCTCACCAGCAGGCCTCTGCCCAGGCTGGCAGGGTCCCGCCGGCTGTAGAAGGAGGCCAGCAGCATGGCCAGCCACCCGGCCGTAGCGGCCAGCAGGGCGGCTCCCTCCGGCAGCACCCCGGCCAGAATGGCGGGCAGCGTTGGCGTGATAACCAGCAGCGCCGCCAGATACCAGCACCGGGTCCGCACCGCCACCCAGCCTAAAGCCAGGGCCAGCAGGGCCTCCAGCAGGATTTGCGCCGCCGGCAGGGCCAGCAGCTCCTCCAGGCCGGGCGAGGGGTTCAAAAGACTCTTCAGCCCCTCCCGGATCCGCCACAGGGCCAGCAGCCCTGCGGCCAGCAGGGCCAGGGCCGGCCAGTGCCCCCGGGACCAGGACCACAGCAGGGCGGCGAGAGGCGCCAGGACCGCCCCCGCCAGCAGCAGGGCAGTCCCATAGGCGGGGATACCGTAGGCGCTGAGCCCGGAGAGGAGTCCCCCCGTCAGCAGCAGAAAGACGGTGATGGCGTCCGCCAGCAGCAGGCGGAGCCACTCCTTACGCTTCATGGGACGCCTCCTCTCCGGAGATGTGGATGGGACAGACTGGCCCGTCCCCCTCCGCCGCCAGGGGGCTCTCCAGAATGGAGCGGCCCCGGAGCGGGGCGGGGTCGGAGAGAATGGCCGTGAGGCACGCCAGCCACTCCCGCTGGCAGGAGACGGCGCGGCGGCGCGCCGCCCCGGTCTCCGGGTGGACCCAGCGAATCTCGTGGGGCCGCTCCTGGTCCAGGAGGGCCTGGCTGTACCCCGCCAGCCGGTCCAGGGTCCGGTCCAGTGCCTCCGGCGGGCCGAAGAGGTCTATGGTCAGCACCGGCAGGGGCCTGCGTACCGAGAGAAGCTCCCGGGTGATAGGCTCATCCCGCTTGGCGCTCATCTTCCAGTGAATGGTCCGGGGCGGGTCCCCGGGCCGGTAGGGCCGCAGCTCGTAGTCCTCCCCAGCGGGGGATTTCCCCCGGGGGACGGCCTCCGGCGCGCCCGCGTCCTCCGGCAGGCGGAGGGGGCCCGGGGGCTCCGGGATGGGGCACACCGGCAGGGCCAGCGCCGCCGGGGCGGGGACCGGCAGGGCGAAGAGCCCCAGGCAGTCCCAGACCCACAGCCGGTCCACCCGGCAGGCGGGGAGGCCGCAGTGGCCGGTGTCCACGCTCCAGACGATCCGTTTTCCGGGGTAGACGCCCCGGATTTTTTTGCGCACCCGGACCGTTTTCCCGCCGAAGCCGCCCCGCAGGCCCACCCGGCAGCTGACCTGGGCCGCCGGCAGGGCCAGGCGGCTGGTGAAGGTGAGGCGCCAGCGGGCCTCCTCCCCCCGCCGGACCTGGCCGGAGGGGGCGGTGAGCTCCGCCCGGCAGCTGAGCATGGCCGGCAGGCTCACCAGCAGGCCCAGCAGGGGCAGGGTGAGGGTGAGATAGAAAATATAGTGAAACAGATACCCAACATCCAGCAGCTGCCCCAGAAGGGCGCACCCCAGCGCCAAGGCATAGAGAATCCTCCGCCTCCACATGGCCTTACCGGATGCGGGGCGGCTCCACCGAGCGCAGCAGGGAGGCGGCGATGCCGGCGGCGGTTCCCTCGGCGGCGGGGGTCAGCAGCAGGCGGTGGGCCACGGCGTCCTGCCAGACGCTCTGCACGTCCTCCGGGATCACGTAGTCCCGGCCCCGGAGAAAGGCCGCCGCCCGGCTCACCGCCATCACCGCCAGGGAGGCCCGGGGGCTGGCCCCCTGGAGGATCTGGGGGTGCCGCCGGGTGGCGTTTACCAGGGCGACGATATAGCGCAGGACCTCGTCGTCCACGTGGACCCGGTCCACCGCCAGGCGCATCCGGGCCAGGTCCTCCCGGTCCGCCACCTGCTCCACGCCCCCCATGCCGCCGCCGTACTGCCGCCGGCGCAGCAGCTCCAGCTCCTCCTCCGGGGCGGGGTAGCCCATGCGCAGGCACAGCAGGAACCGGTCCAGCTGGCTGTCCGGCAGGCGCTGGGTGCCCGCCGCGCCGGCCGGGTTCTGGGTTGCGATCACTACAAAGGGGTCCGGCACCGGATGGCTCACGCCGTCCACGGTCACCTGGCCCTCCTCCATGGCCTCCAGCAGGGCGGACTGGGTGCGGCTGGTGGCCCGGTTCAGCTCGTCCGCCAGAAACAGGTTGCACAGCACCGCCCCGGGCTGGTACTCCATCCGTCCGCTCTCCCGGTTGTAGAGGGAGAAGCCCGTCACATCCGAGGGCATCACGTCCGGCGTAAACTGCATCCGGTGAAACTGCAAATTCAGCGCCTTGGCGAAGGCCAGGGCCAGGGTGGTCTTGCCCACCCCCGGGATGTCCTCCAGCAGGACGTGCCCCCGGGCCAGCAGGGCCATGAGCACCTTGGCCGCCACAGAATCCTTGCCCACAATCGCCTTTTTGACCTCGCCGGCCACGGCGGCGGTCAGATTTTTTTCGTTCATTGCCTGTCCTTTCTGCCAATGCTCTGGGAAATGGTATAGCCGCTGCATCTAAAAACCAGCGGCATAGTCACCACAGTTTAAAGGAAGTAAAGTTTAGGGCCGTCATTGCCCTCTCGCGTCATTGGGCCTGTGGCCCAACGACCGCTCGGGCGGCCTTCCGGCCGCCTAGGCGGAGCCCAACATTAATTATATCGGCTTGCGGAAAAGCCGTCAATAGATTTCCGCGCATAATAGCGCCGCCGGCGGCGCAGACTGTGTCACATAGAGCAATATAAGGAGGTTTTTTCTATGTCTTACGCCAACCGCCGGTCCCTTCTCACCTGCGCCGCGCTGCTGACACTGGCCCTCATCGCCGCCGCGGTGCTGGCCCTGGGCGGAGAGGAGGAGTCCCTGCCCGCCGCCGGGTCCGCCGCCGTGCCCGCCTCCGCCGCGGACTGGGGCCTCTCCTTCCCAAGCCCGGGCCAGGCCCCTGTGGGCAACGCCACCAGGGAGGAGCTGGCCCAGTACGGCGCCTACTACCTGGGGGACACCTCGGAGAAGGTGATCTACCTCACCTTTGACTGCGGGTATGAGAACGGGTACACGGAGCAGATTCTGGACGCCCTGAAAAAGCACAACGCCCCCGCCGCCTTCTTCGTGGTGGGGAACATGGTGGAGACCGCCCCGGACATCGTCCGCCGCATGGCGGAGGAGGGCCACATCGTGGGCAACCACACCTATCACCACCCGGACATGTCCAAAATTTCGGAGCAGGAGGCCTTTCAGAAGGAGCTGGACAGCCTTGCGGAGCTCTACCAGCAGACCACCGGCAAGCCCCTCCCCCGGTTCTACCGGCCGCCTCAGGGCAAGTACAGCCAGGAGAACCTGAAGCAGGCCCAGGCTCTAGGGTACAAGACCGTGTTTTGGAGCCTGGCCTATGTGGACTGGTACGTGGACAACCAGCCCACCCGCCAGCAGGCCTTTGACAAGCTCCTGCCCCGCATCCACGACGGCGCCATTGTGCTGCTCCACTCCACCTCCAAGACCAACGCGGAGATTCTCGACGAGCTGCTCACCCGCTGGGAGGAGCTGGGGTTCCGCTTCGCCTCCCTGGAGGAGCTGTAGAGCAGCACCCAAATAGATGGAGTCCAGGGGACACGTCTCATTGAGCGGGCGGGCATCGCTCGCCCGCTTTTAAAGGAAGATCTGCGCTATCATGCGCTTGAGCGATGCCCGCCCCTGCACGATGGTACGTTTCCTGATGATTGCCGCCGCCTCCGCGTTCCGTCCCGGGCCCTTCCATAGAGAAAAGGCATAGCTGCCTATGCAATATAAGTATTTGCTTTTTCTCCCCGCCGGGCGTATCATGGGGCGGAGGCGGCGGGCGGGTCCGCCCCCCCATGTTACATTTTTCACATAGCGCAGAAAAAGTGCTTGCATTTTCTCCCATCCGCCTTTATACTGTGTATTATAAATCAAAAAGTAAGGAGGCTGGACCCCACTCCAACCTGTGGGAGCGCGATACAATCATGAGTGAGCGACTTTTTGCGATTCTGACGGATTCCTTCTGGAAAATTCTGCTGCCGGGGCTGACGGTGACCATCCCATTGACCGCCATCGCCTTCTCCCTGGCCATGGTGATCGCCGTGGCCGCGGCCCTGGTCCAGTTCGCCAATGTCCGGGGGCTCCGGCAGCTGGCCCGGTTTTACATATGGGTGTTCCGGGGGACGCCCCTTCTGGTGCAGCTGTTCGTGGTGTTCTACGGCCTGCCCAACATGGGCGTGCTCATCGACCCCTTCCCCGCCGCGGTGCTGGTGTTCTCCCTGAATGAGGGGGCCTACTGCGCGGAGACCGTGCGCTCGGCCCTGGAGTCGGTGCCCGCCGGGCAGCTGGAGGCGGCCTGCTGCGTGGGCCTGTCCTGGCCCCAGGCCATGGGGCGAATCGTTCTGCCCCAGGCCATGCGCACCGCCTTTCCGCCTCTCTCCAACTCCCTCATTGCCATGGTGAAGGACACCTCCCTGGCCGCCAACATCACCGTGGCGGAGATGTTCATGGCCACACAGCGGATCGTGGCCCGGACCTATGAGCCCCTGGCCCTCTATATCGAGGTGGGCCTCATCTACCTGCTGTTCTCCACCGCCCTCACCTGGCTCCAGCGGTGGGGGGAGAAGAAGCTGGGGGCCTATGAGAGACAGGAGGCGTAGGGGATGCTGGAGGTACGAGATGTGCGGAAAGCCTTCGGGCAGCGGGAGGTACTCAAGGGCGTGGACCTCCAGGTGGAGCGGGGGGACGTGGCGGTGATTCTGGGCCCCAGCGGCTCCGGCAAGACCACCCTGCTGCGGTGCATGAACTTCCTGGAGACCGCCGGCGGCGGGACCATGACCTTTGACGGGGAGCGCTTTCAGCTGGGCCGGGTGCCCAAGCGGGACATCCTCCGGCTGCGGAAAAAGACCGCCTTTGTCTTTCAGAGCTACAACCTCTTCCGCAACAGGACCGCCCTGCAAAACGTCACCGAGGGGCTGATCGTGGGCCTGAAAATCCCCAGGGATCAGGCGGAGCGCACCGCCCTCCAGGCCCTGGAGAAGGTGGGCATGGCCCCCTGGCGGTCCTACTACCCCCACCAGCTCTCCGGCGGGCAGCAGCAGCGGGTGGCCATCGCCCGGGCCATTGCCGCGGACCCGGAGATCATCTTCTTTGACGAGCCCACCTCCGCCCTGGACCCGGAGCTGACGGCGGAGGTGCTCTCCGTCATGCGGCGGCTGGCGGAGGAGGGGATGACCATGCTGGTGGTCACCCACGAGATGGGCTTTGCCAGGAGTGTGTCCAGCCGGGTGGTCTTTATGGAGGACGGCCGGGTGGTGGAGTCCGGCAGCTCCAGGGATATTTTCGAGAACCCCAGGCAGGAGCGGACTAGGGCCTTTCTGCGCCTCACCGGCAGCCTGCCCGACAATCCATCATCAAAATAAGGAGAATCCGTATGAAAATGAAGCGACTGATTGCGCTGTGCCTCGCCGCCCTCACGGTCCTGTGCCTCGCCGGCTGCGGCGGCGGCAGCGAATCCGGGGACCTTTTGGACCAGATCCGGAAGCGGGGAGAGATCGTCATCGCGCTGGAGGGCAGCTGGGCCCCCTGGAATTACCACAACGAGGCGGACGAGCTGGTGGGCTACGACGTGGAGGTAGCCCAGCGCGTCGCGGAGAAGCTGGGGGTGAAGGCCTCCTTTGTGGAGGGGGAGTTCGACGGCCTGCTGGCGGGCCTGGACGCGGGGCGCTACGACCTGGTGGTCAACGGCGTGGACATCGACCCGGAGCGCCAGGAGAAGTACGACTTCTCCGATCCCTACGCCTACGGCCGCACCGCCGTCATCGTCCGGGGGGATAACCGGGACATCCAGTCCATGGAGGACCTGGCCGGCAAGAGCACGGCCAACACCCTCGACAGCACCTACGCCGCCCTGGCGGAGCGCTACGGCGCGGAGGTCACCGGCGTGGACGACCTGAACCAGACCTTTGAGCTGCTCTTCAGCGGCCGGATCGACGCCACCCTCAACGCCGAGGTCAGCTACTACGACTACATGAAGGAGCACCCGGACGCGGACATCAAAATCGCCGTCCTGGCCCCGGAGGTCAACCGGACCGCCATCCCCGTGCGGAAGGGGGAGGAGGCCCTGCTGGCCGCGGTGAACCAGACCCTGGCGGAGCTCAGCGAATCCGGGGAGCTCAGCGAGCTGTCCATAAAGTACTTTGGAACGGATATCTCCCGGAACCAGTAGGCGGCGGGAGCGCGAAAAAAAGACGCAAGGGGAGAGGCGGCGCGAGCGCCGCCTCTCCCCTTTCCGCATTACCCCTGCTGCCCGCCGCTTAGGTAGCCCGCCGGGCGTTGCCCCAGACCCCACCGCCCGGGCAGCGCTTGCGCTGCCGGGCCTGTCGTTGGGCGAAGCCCAATGACGGCCCCAGGGGGCGGCCCTAAACTTTACTTTATCAACTTTATTTACGGTATTGCTGCCTTGGTGACTTTGGGGCGGAATTGGGCTTCGCTGGGGTCTGTCATTACCGCCTAACAGAGCTTGGCCCCGGCGGGAATGGCGTCGTCCACCACAATAAGGTTCAGCTTCTCCTCCCCGGCCTCGGTGTGGACGGCGGAGAGCAGCATACCCTGGCTCTCCTGGCCCATCATCTTCCGGGGAGGCAGGTTCACGATGGCCACCAGGGTCTTGCCGATCAAATCCTCCGGCTGGTACCACTTGGCGATGCCGGAGAGAATCTGCCGGGGCGTGCCGGTGCCGTCGTCCAGGGTGAATTTCAGGAGCTTGTCAGACTTCTTCACCCGCTGGCAGTCCGTCACCTTCACCGCCCGGAAGTCGGACTTGCAGAAGGTGTCGAAATCCACCTGCTCCGCCGCCGGGGGCTCGATCTCCAGGGCGGGCAGGGCGGCCTTTTTGGCCGCCTCCTGGAGGCGCTCCAGCTCGGCCAGCTCCTTGGCCATGTCGATGCGGGGGAACAGGTTCTTCCCCTTGCGGACCTGGACCTGGGCGGGCAGCACGCCCCACCGGGCCGCGCTGTCCCAGGTTTGGGCATCGGCTCCCGCGCCGATCTGGGCAAAAATTTCCTCACAGCTCTCCGGCATGAAGGGGGTCAGCAGCACCGTGCAGATGCGCACCGTCTCCAGCAGGTTGTAGAGCACCGTTCCCAGCCGGACGCCGTTGGCCTCCATGTCCTTGGCCAGGGCCCAGGGGGCGTTCTCGTCAATATACTTGTTGGCCCGCGCAATGACCTTAAAGACCTCCTCCAGGGCGTTCTGGAACTGGAACTTCTCCATCTGCCCCCCGTACCGGCTCCGAAGCCCCCCGGCTAGGGAGATCAGGGCGTCATCCAGAGCGGGGTCGGCCCGCCGGTCCTCCGGCAGCGTCCCGCCGAAGTACTTCTCCGCCATGGCGGCGGTGCGGCTGACCAGGTTGCCCAGGTCGTTGGCCAGGTCCGTGTTGATGGTCTGGATGAGCAGCTCGTTGGTGAAGTTGCCGTCGGACCCGAAGGGGAAGGTCCGCAGTACGAAGAACCGCAGGGCGTCCACGCCGTAGCGCTCCGAGAGCAGGTAGGGGTCCACCACGTTGCCCTTGGACTTCGACATCTTGTCGCCGTTGAAGTTGAGCCAGCCGTGGCCGTAGACCTTCTTGGGCAGGGGCAGGTCCAGGCTCATGAGGAAGGCGGGCCAGTAGATGGCGTGGAACCGGACGATCTCCTTGCCCACAAAGTGGACGTCCGCAGGCCAGAACTTTTCCAGATCGTTGTAGGTATCGTTTTGATACCCCAGAGCGGTCATATAGTTGAAGAGCGCGTCCAGCCACACGTAGACCACGTGGCCCGGATCAAAGTCCACCGGCACGCCCCAGGTGAAGCTGGTGCGGGATACGCACAGGTCCTGGAGGCCCCCCTCGCAGTCGATGAAGTTGTTGACCATCTCATGGACCCGGCTTTTGGGCTCCAGGAAATCCGTGTTTAAGAGCAGGTCCCGGACCCGGTCCGCATACCTGGAGGCCCGGAAGAAGTAGGCCTCCTCCTGGGCGTCCGCCACCTCCCGGCCGCAGTCGGGGCACTTGCCGTCCTTCAGCTGGCTCTCAGTCCAGAAGCTCTCGCAGGGCTTGCAGTACTTGCCCGTATAGGCGCCCTTGTAGATGTCGCCCTTTTCGTACATTTTCCGGAAGATCTTCTGGATGGCGGCGGCGTGGTAGCCGTCGGTAGTGCGGATGAAGCGGTCGTACCGGATGTTCATCAGCTTCCACAGGTCCAGCACCCCGCCGGGGGCGGTGACAATACTGTCCACGAACTGCTGGGGGGGGACGCCGGCCTCCCGGGCCTTGTCCTCGATCTTCTGGCCGTGCTCGTCGGTGCCGGTGAGGAACATCACCTCATAGCCCTGGAGCCGCTTGTACCGGGCCATGGCGTCGGTGGCCACAGTGCAGTAGGCGTGGCCGATGTGGAGCTTTCCCGAGGGGTAGTAGATGGGCGTCGTAATATAGAAGCGCTTTGTTTCCATTGCTTTTATCCTCCGAGAATTTGCAGATTCCCTGCTTTTTGTATGCCTTACTATACCAAAAAATCCCGCCCTTGACAAGAGTGAGATTTTTTCCGGGGGGCGCCTATCTGCCCGGCAGCCCCGGGCCCCGCAGGCCCCGGGGCTGCCGGGCAGATAGGCGCTTGCGGGCTGGCGGGATATAAGCAAAATCCCCCCTTGACAGGCGGCCTCACCTGTGGTATAAAAAGTTATACAATTCTTACTATTAAAATAAGGAGGAAAAGTCATGGCGGTAAAGCTGCCGAAGGACAAGTTCATGAGCTCCGTCAAGGTGGGGGAGAAGGGACAGATTGTCATCCCAAAGGAGGTGCGGGAGATGTTCGGCATCGAGCCCGGGGACATGCTGCTGCTGCTGGCGGACCAGAAGCGGGGGATCGCTATTGTGGACAACGCCGGATTTCTGGATCTGGCCAGCCAGGCCGCCGGCTTTGCGGAGCAGGAGAAAAAGGAGAGGGAGCAGCCATGACGGCCATTGAGACCAGGGGCCTCACCAAGCGCTACGGCGAAAAGGCGGCGGTGGACCGGCTGAATCTCACCGTTGAGCGGGGGGAGCTCTTCGCCCTGCTGGGGGTCAACGGGGCGGGGAAGTCCACGGCCATCAAGATGCTCTCCTGCCTCCTCCGGCCCGACGGGGGCGACGCCCTGCTGCTGGGGGACAGCATCTCAGCCGCCCCCCGGGCGGTGAAACGGAGGATCGGCGTCTCCCCCCAGGAGACCGCCGTGGCCCCCAACCTGACGGTGGAGGAGAATCTGGAGCTGATGGCGGGGGTCTGCGGAGCCGGGGACCCCCGGGCGCGGCGGAGGCGAGTCCTGGCGGAGCTGGGGCTGGAGGGGGAGGCCAGGCGCCGGGCCAGGGTCCTCTCCGGGGGCTGGCAGCGGCGGCTGAGCATCGCCATGGCCCTCGTGGCGGACCCGGAGATCCTGTTTCTGGACGAGCCCACCCTGGGCCTGGACGTGCTGGCCCGGCGGGAGCTGTGGGAGGTGGTCCGGGGCCTGAAGGGCCGGACCACCGTGGTCCTCACCACCCACTATCTGGAGGAGGCGGAGGCCCTGGCGGACCGGGTGGGGATTCTGGTGGAGGGCCGCCTGCGGGCCGTGGGCACGCCGGAGGAGCTGAAGGCCCTGGCGGGTACGGACCGCTTTGAGGACGCCTTCGTGGCCCTGGCGGCGGGAAGGGGGGCGGCGTGATGGGCATTTTTTCCCTGCGCAACACCCGGGAGATCCTCCGGGACCCGGTGAACCTGGGCTTCGGCCTGGGCTTCCCCCTGGCGCTGCTCCTGCTGCTGACCGCCATCCAGGCCAACATCCCGGTGGAGCAGTTCCCCATCGACCGTCTAACCCCGGGCATTGCCATGTTCGGCCTGAGCTTTTTCACCCTCTTCTCCGCCACGCTGATTTCCAAGGACCGCGCCAGCGCCTTTCTGACCCGGCTCTTCTCCACGCCCCTCTCCGCCCGGGACTTCATCCTGGGCTACACCCTGCCCCTGCTGCCCATGTGCCTGGTCCAGAGCGCCCTGTGCTACCTGACGGCCTGCTGTTTGGGCCTGCGGCCGGGGTGGAACCTGCTGGCGGCCCTGGCGGCGCTGCTGCCGGCGGATGTGTTCTTCATCGCGCTGGGCCTGCTGTGCGGGTCCCTCTTCAGCGACAGGCAGGTGGGCGGGCTGTGCGGGGCCCTGCTGACCAATCTGGCGGCGCTGCTCTCCGGCGCGTGGTTCGACGTGGACCTGGTGGGGGGCGCCTTCAGCGCTGTTGCCGGCGCGCTCCCCTTCAAGCAGGCCACCGACGCCGGACGGGCCGCCCTGGCGGGGGACCTGGCCGCCGCCGCGCCCAGCCTGCTGTGGACCTCCCTCTGGGCCGCCTGCGCGCTGCTGGCGGCTGTGGCCGCCTTCCGGCGGAGGATGCGGGAGGGGTGAGGGAAAAAGAGAACAGCGCCGCGGGGCAGCGCTGAAGGATCGTTCTTTCCTGCCCTTAGAATAGCCCAGCTTCCGGCAAAAAGCAATCTTTTGCCGCCGGAATAGGGGGCCGCCTGTCCCGCCGCAAGAAAATCTTAAGCCTCCTGCCCGCAATTTCCACTTGCATCCCCCTCCCGCCGGGACTATAATAGAGGCAGAATCGGCAGCAATGCCGCCTGCGGCGGCGCGGATGGAGAGGAGACATTTTTTTGCAGACAAGTTTTCAGGCAATGACGGCGGACATTATGACCCACCCGCTTTTCCTGGCCCTGCGGGACTGTCCCCACCACGGCGGGGACAACTCCCTGTACATCCACTCGGTAGACACGGCGAAGTGCGCCTGGCGGCTGGCCCGGGCCTTCCACATGCGGGAGGACCGGGTCCGGGCGGTGACCCGGGCGGCGCTGCTCCACGACTTTTTTGGCTACGACTGGCAGAGCGAGCGGCACCGCCGCTATATGAGCCGCTACTCCGGCTGGAAGCGGCTGCGGCACATGCACGCCTTTATCCACGGCCCCCACGCCGCCCGCCGGGCGGCCCGGCTCTTCGGCCTGGACGAGCGGCAGAAAGCGGCCATCGCCTGCCACATGTTCCCCCTGGCCCACATGCCCAGGAGCTCCGAGGCCTGGGTGCTGACCCTGGCGGATAAGCTGGTGGCCTCCAAGGAGATGGGGGAGACCGTGGGCTGGCACGCCAAGGCCCTCTGCCGCCGGTATGTGGCGCCGGGACGGGCGGCCCGGAGCAGGTAGGCGCAGGCCGCCGGAGACAAGGAGGTGTCCCATGGTAAACGTGATGGTCTGGAGCTGGCTGGGCGCGGTGGCCTTTTTCGCCTTTCTGGAGGCGGGCACCCGGGCCCTGGTGTCGGTGTGGTTCGCCGTGGGGGCCCTGGCCGCCGTGTTCGCGGCCTACGGCGGGCTGACCCTCACCGGCCAGCTGCTGCTCTTCGTGGCGGTGTCCCTGGCCGCGGTGGCCGCTCTGCGGCCTCTGGCGGAGCGGTTCCTGGAGCCCCGCTTTGTCCCCACCAACGCGGACCGGCTGCTGGGCGCCGCCGTCCGGGTGACGGAGGAGATCAATAACGCCGTGCCCTCCGGCGCGGTCTACGCCGACGGAAAGACCTGGACCGCCAGAAGCGCGGACGGCGAGGTGATCGCGGCGGGGGACATGGCCGAGGTGGTCTGGATGGAGGGCGTCAAGCTCATCGTCCGGCCCAAGGCCGCGGTGGAGCAGCGCTGACGCCGGCGGTAATTTCCCCGGATCCGGGCACACTACCTTCATCCAAAGAGGAGGGAGGCAGCGCGATGCGGGACAAGGAGCAAAAGCGCCCCGGGAGCCGGCCCATGGAGAAGGCCATGGATCTGACCGTCTGGCAGTCCGCCAAGACGGACCCCCAGGGCAGCTGGACCGGCACCCCGGCGGACCCGGACGAGACGCCGGTACAGGACGCGGACGACCTATAGGATAATAGGAAGAATGAACCGCCCTCCCCGGGCCCTGCGCGGCCCGGGGAGGGCGCCGCTTTCCGCCCCGACCCCTCCTACTGCCAGGAGAGCTTCAGCTGCCGCTTGTTGACGGCGCAGTCCCGCAGATACAGGCTGATCAGCGTCTGATCGGGGATGCCCGCCGCTTCGGACTGCGCCTTGAAATAGTCGATGGCGCTGCCGTCGATGTTGATGGTGATCTGCCGCTTGAGCTGGGCGGCGTAGGGGTTTTTTCTCGCGTTTGAGAAATCATATTCTTCGCGCATGGAGCGCCTGCCTCACCTTCTGTAGTATTTGCTCTCTGTTTTGGTCGCCTTACGGGCGGATATGATGCGGATTACGGTTCCTGAGGCGCGGCAGCAGCGACAGGCCACAAGCAGATTAGCCTTGTTGCTAAGGCCGAGTATGACAAATCGTTCCTCCTCTGAATGCTCAGGGTCATCCCGCGCCAGTGCTTCCTCATCATAAGAATACCGCTTTTGCCTCGTCAAAGGATAGTCCGTGCTTGCGCCGGTTGATTCGGTTCTTATTCCCGTCCCACTCAAATTTTATTGTGTTGATAATTAGGCGCTGTTTGAACAATGGGAATATGCCCAAGAGCGAGGGATTTTTTCGCCAGGCGAAGCCAATTTGACGCAGGAATACTGGATGTATTGCAAGGGAAATTGGCAATGCATGGCGGAAAAAGGCCCGCCGTTTGGGCATGTTAACATTTTTCAAACAGGCCCTATTCTACGCCCCGTTGTCAAGGGATTTGCGGGCGCGGCGCGGCCGCTTTTTTGACGCACGGAGTTGTCAAACGCCGGAAAACCTGGTATACTGGGAGGCAGGCCAGCAACCGGCGGGGGCGGCCTGGAATTGCGGTCTATGGAGTGGGAATATGCTGCGTGGAAGCTACAAGCAGGGGCAAAAAGTAGCCTATGAGAGCATCGGCTATGAGCTTGTGCCCCTTCTGATTCTCTATCCGCAAAAAGAAGGAATTCACCTGAGAGCGCACTACGGCCTGCGTGAGACGGATAAGCTGATTGACAACCACTGGCACCGCAGCATCGAAATTATTTACACCAACCAGTCCGACGGTTTTCTCATTCTGAACGGCACAAGAATCTACCTGCCGGAGAATACGCTGTACGTCATTAACTCAAAGGACGTCCACTGTATGGAGGAGACGCACCCCGACCGGGAGTATACGGGCTGCGCCGTCCAGATCAGCTATCAGTTTCTGCGGGAGCGCTGGCCGGATTTCGACGAGTATTTCTTTGACGTGGATGAGAAAGGGAGGGACGCGCTGCTGCCCATCCTGCATCTGATCATTGAGCTCTATTTTGGGGACCGGCAAAAAAACAGGGACATCCTTTGCAGCTTATTAACCGGGTTTGTGGAGTATCTCGTTCAGTACTGCGCCGTCCGGTCCGCCGGCCAGGCGAGCGTCAGGAGCGAAAAGCTGACGCACATCCTGGCCTTTTTGGAGGCGCACTATGCCGAGGATTTGAGCCTGAGGGTGATCGCTGAACAGTTTGGAATTTCGTACACCTATCTGTCCAGGCTGTTTAAGGACAATCTGAACAGGAGCGCCGGTCAATACATCGGTGAAATTCGTTTTAAACGGGCTTTGAGCGATGTATCGGTTACGGAGGACACCATCACGGAGATCGCCTACCGGCACGGCTTCCCCAGCGTATCCGCATTTATCAGAGACTTCAAAAAGAAAAAGGGCGTATCCCCGAAGCAGTACCGCAAGATGCTTCAGGAATAGCCGCCCGAAGCGGTCTGAAGCCGCCCCATCCCGGGAGTGTCTCCCGGGATGGGGCGGCTGTTTGTCATATTTCCGAGCTTAAAGCTCGGAAATATGACATTTGATTCAAGCCGTTTTGCTCGCCGCTGTAAGCAGCGGCAACCGCAGAGCATGGCACATATTCCTTCCGGCCTTTCGGTTCGGAGGTAATAATATGACTACTTTTTGTTGCGTTTCCATGTATTCTCACAGGAGCTTTTTCTGTAGAATAAAGGCGGTCTTACCCCAAGGCAGCGCGCGGGCTATAGAAGCTTTCTCCCGGCGTCCCTCTTTCTGTCCAAAGGAGGTGCACGCCGCTGACCGCCGTTCGTCCCAGAGAGCGGCCTGGATACGGCGGGCGAAGCCGGCAGCCGATGAGTTGGTTCCCTCACCGTACGGTACGCTCCGCCGTATCCAGCATTCCCCATGCGGGCGCAAAACAGTATCCTTCGGCCGGCTGGACGGCTGGTCTGGATAAATCCTGCAACCACAAAAAAGAAGGAGAAAAGACATGAAGCAGAGAGCGAAGTTCCGGAAATTCCTGTCCCTGCTGCTGAGCCTGGCCATGGCGCTGGGCGTCTGCGGGACGGCCCTGGCCGACGAGGTGACGGGCCTGGAGGACGAGAGCGTCTCCGTCACCATCGACGGGGAGGACGTGGAGCTGGCCGACGCCAACGGCGAGAGCGTGGCTCCGGTGATCATCGGCGGCAGCGCCTATCTGCCCATCCGGGCCGTAGCCGAGGCCCTGGGCCTGGACGTGGACTGGATCGGCGGCAGCACCCGCGAGGTCCAGATGACCACCCAGGGCGGCGCTCAGACCGCCCCCGCCAACACGGAGGCCATCAAAACCGCCGTTGTCCGTCTGAATGGCTCCAACGGCCGCTTTGGCTTTGGCGACGGCTACATCATGGGCTATGAGGACAACGGCATCTACACGTTCAAGAACATCCCCTATGGCGAGAATGAGCGCTTCATGCGCGCCACTCCCGTCCAGGGCTACGGCGAGAGCGCGGATACTCCCCTGCGCTGCACCACCAACGGCCCCGTCAGCCCCCAGGAGAACACGCTGACCGAGTACCGGAACTGGGCCGCTGCCGCCGCGTTCTACACCCCCTCGGATTCCGACATCTTCAGCATTGAGTCCCAGTGCCTCAATCTGAACATCTGGACCGACTCTATGAGCTCTTCCGCCAGCAAGCCCGTCCTAGTGTTCATGCACGGCGGCGGCTATCAGAACGGCTCCGCCATTGAGCTGAAGATGTACGACGGCAGCTACATCGCCGACTACACCGACGTGGTCTTTGTCTCCGTCAACGCCCGTCTGAACTGGCTGGGCTACATGGACCTGACCTCCATTGGCGGCGAGAGCAACCTGGGCCTCAGCGACATGGTCCTCTCCCTGGAGTGGATCAAGGACAACATCGCCCAGTTCGGCGGCGACCCCAACAACGTCACCATTATGGGCCAGTCCGGCGGCGGCACCAAGGTCAGCTCCCTGGCCTCCAGCCCCAAGGCCCTGGAGGAGGATCTGTTCCAGAAGGTGGTTATCGCCAGCGGCTTCGGCTCCAGCGCCCTGTCCGCTGAGGCGTGGGCTGAGGAGACTGAGACCCTGGCAGCCGCCGTCCGCGCCAGCGCGGACTTCATCGACTATATCCGCGCCAACGGCGACGGCCTAGGCGTCACCGGCAGCACTACCCTGGACCAGCTGGCGGAGGTTGCCGCCAACGCTCCTGACGAGGTCGTTTTCCAGTACCTCCAGCAGCTGGAGTACAGCATCTTTTTCGCCCTGTGCAGCGAGGCCGACATGAGCATGACCAATACCGCTGACGGCGTGTACTACGACGAGGCCGGCAGTCTGACCGCCGGCGGCCTGAATGAGACCGCCCGCCACTACACCTACCTTATCGGAAGCAACTGGGCCGAGTTCGCCACCGGCAGCTCCATTGACGCCATTGTGAACGGCTTCAGCAGCTTCGGCGCTCCCCAGGAGGCCGTAAACAACCTCACCGCCGCCGAGAAAAACGAGCGCATGGAGGCCTGGCGGCACACCACCGTCCGCAACGACGCCGGCGAGCGCGTCCCCGCCACCCGTACCGGCAGCCTGGAGGAGATCCGCGCCGCCTTTGAGGCCGCCTATCCCGGCCACGACTTCTACGACCTGAACTCCCTGAGCACGCTGGATCTCAACAACGAGACCTATAAGACCATGGCCGGTCTGGTGGAGGACGGCAACAGCGTCTATCACTACTTCACTACCTACACCATGCCCACCTTCGGCGGCTCGACCATGCCCCATACCTCCGACATCGCCTTCTTCTTCCACAGCATCTCCACCGCCCCCTACCTGATCCACGGCGGCGAGGCCGGCGCCTGGAATACCGCCGACACCATGGCGAACTCTCTGGCCAACTTCTGCGCCACCGGCAGCCCCTCCGCCTCCGGCCTGACGGCCCAGCCTGTCAGCGCCGATCTGGACCACATTATTCTCTACGACGTGGACAGCCGCTGCGTGACCCCCGACTTCAACGCCGCTCTCGTGGAGCTGGCGACGCCGGTAGCGGATTGATCCCAGTCCGCGCCGCCGGCTTAATCCAGCTGACAAGCCCTCCGTCTGGCATCAGGCGGAGGGCTTTCCCTGTGCCGGTACATAATAAATTTAAGTTGTCAAACGCCGGAAAACTTGGTATACTGGGAGGTAGAAACGCCGCCGAAGCTCCGGCGGACGGGAGGAGGCGCGGTATGACCGCAATCGTATGCGTGGACGACCGGGGCGGGATGCTCTTCAACCGCCGCCGACAGAGCCAGGACCGGCTGCTGCGGGAGGACCTGCTCCGGGAGGCCGGAGGCCGGCCCCTCTGGATGAACGGCTACTCCCTGGGCCAGTTTTCCTCCCCGCCGCCCAACATCCGCTGTGCGGAGGACTTCTGGGAGCAGGCGGGACCGGGGGAGCTGTGCTTCGCGGAGGACCGGGACCCCGGGGCGTGGGCGGACCGGGTGGAGGCGGCGGTGGTCTACCGCTGGAACCGCCGGTATCCGGCGGACCTGTACTGCACCCTCCCCCTGGAGGGGTGGACGCTGGAACGGCGGGAGGAGTTCGCGGGCTCCTCCCATGAAAAAATTACCAAGGAGGTCTATCGCAGGTGAGGCTGATTCGAGAGAGATATTGCCGGGCCCTGCTGGCCCTGGCGGCCTGCTTCCTGCTGTTGGCGGGCTGTGGAAGCGTGGAGCGGCAGGGAGGGGATGTGAGCTATGCCTCCGTCCAGACCATCCCGGACTATGCCGGCGAGCCCTATGTAGCCCTCTTTGACAACGAACCCGGCTTTACGGAGGAGGACCTGACCCGCAGCTCCTACGAGACCTACAGCGAGCTGGACGATCTGGGCCGCTGCGGCGCGGCGGAGGCCTGCGTGGGCCTTGACCTGATGCCCACGGAGGAGCGGGGGTCCATCGGGTCCGTGAAGCCCTCCGGCTGGCAGTCCGTGAAGTACGACTGCGTGGACGGGCGCTACCTCTACAACCGCTGCCACCTCATCGGCTACCAGCTCAGCGGGGAGAACGCCAACCGGGAGAACCTCATCACCGGCACCCGGTATCTGAACATAGAGGGCATGCTGCCCTTTGAGAATATGGTGGCCGACTACGTAAAGGAGACGGAGAACCATGTGCTCTACCGGGTCACCCCCCACTTTGCGGAGGATGAGCTGGTGGCCCGGGGCGTGGAGATCGAGGCCCTGAGCGTGGAGGACGGCGGCGAGGGGATCCGCTTCCACGTCTACGCCTACAACGTCCAGCCCGGCGTGGTGATCGACTACGCCACCGGGGAGAGCTGGCTGGAGGGGGAGACGGCCCCGGCGGAAACCGTCTACGTGCTCAACACGAATTCCAAGAAATTCCACCTGCCGGACTGCTCCGGGGCTCGCTCCATCGGCGAGGCCAACCGGCAGGAGTACGCCGGCAGCCGGCAGGACCTGCTGGAGCGGGGCTATACCCCCTGCGGGACCTGCAAGCCCTAGCGTCTGTTTTAAAACAGGCTCTAAGGCGGACGCCGGGAAAGGAGGCGGAGCGCTGTGAAAAAATGGATGCGCCGGGGGGCGGCCTGGGCTCTGGTCCTGGCGGCTCTGCTCTCGCCGCCCGGGGCCCGGGCGGTCCTCTCGGACGTGTATTTTACCGCGGTCAACGACCAGCTGCTGGAGCTCAGCGACGAGACCATGCCCTTTTTCTCCGGCGGGGTGCTGTATGTGTCCAGCCGCCTCTTCGAGGGCACGGACCTGGGCGTAAACTATGTGCGGGACACCAACAGCGGCCTGGCCATGCTCTACACCGCCAACACCAAGGTGGACCTGCGCTTTGACCTGGAGGAGCAGGTGGCCTATGACCGGCAGGGGAATTTTTACAGCGGCCGGGCCATTGAGCGGGGCGGCGTGATATTCTTCCCCCTGGATCTGGTGTGCAAGCGCTTTGGCCTGAACCACACCTACAACCTGACGGATACCGTCCCCCTCATCCGGGTAACCAGCGCCAGCGCGATTCTGGACGACGCCTTCTTCATCGACGCGGCCTCCACCCAAATGGCGGACCGCTACGCGGAGTATGAGCGGGCGGCCGTCCCCCCGGAGGAGGGCGGGACCACTGCGTCTCCGGATAAGAGGCCGGTTCCTCCGGTCCACCAGCCGCCCAGCACGCCGGAGGACCCCGTCCAGGCGGCGGAGGGGCAGAAGGTGTATCTCATCCTCAGCTGCCAGGCGGCGGACGCCCTCTCCGCCATGGAGCGGCTGGAGGGCGTTCAGGCCACCTTCCTGCTGACGGCGGAGGAGATGGAGAACGCGGACCTGCTCCGGGGCCTGGTGGCCCAGGGGCACGCCGTGGCCCTGCGTCTGACGGGCCAGACCGAGGAGGAGGCCGCCGGCGAGCTGGAGCGGGCCAGGGAGCTGCTGTGGCAGGCCGCGTGCAGCTGGCTGGAGCTGGTCTGGTACGAGGGCGGGGCGGACCTGGGAGCCCTGCTGGAGGCGGAGGGATGCGCCCGGGTATCCGGGACCCTTGACCAGCGCAGCCGGGGTCTGACCGGCTCCGGGCAGGCCGGGACCCTCCTGCGGACCATCGGGCGCTACCGGGAGGACGTGAGCGTCTATCTGGGCGGCGGCCGGCTGGGGGGGCTGACGCCCCTGCTGGAGGGCCTGGAGGAGGGGGGCTACCGGGTGTGCGCCTGGCGGCTCACCGCCTCCCAGCATCTGTTTTCCACCTAAAACAGGCTAAAACAGCCGCTAATTTACAAAACGTTCAACAAATTTTCCCAGCAGTGGGTATAATTCTGTATCATTAACAATAGGAGCGCAGCCCCCTGCCGCGCACTGCGGGGGGATGGGAGGTCACGTATGGCGAGAAAGATACTGGTTGTAGAGGACGACCACAACATTTCCGACCTGATCCGAATGTATCTGGAGAAGGAGGGCTTTGAGGTGCAGGCCGTCTTTGACGGCGGCGCCGCTGTGGAGAGCTTTCGCACCATGCAGCCGGACATGGTGCTGCTGGACATCATGCTGCCGGTGATGGACGGCTGGGCGGTGTGCGGCAAGATCCGGGAGTCCAGCCGCACGCCCATTATCATGATTACCGCCAAAAGCGAGGTGTTTGACCGCATCCAGGGCCTGGAGATGGGGGCGGACGACTATATCGTCAAGCCCTTTGAGATGAAGGAGCTCATTGCCCGCATCAACGCGGTGCTGCGCCGCACGGAGATCCCCTCGGACACCCGGAAGCGGCTGGTATTCGACAAGCTGGAGATCAATCTGGACTCCTACGAGCTGACGGTGGACGGCAGGAAGGTGGACACGCCTCCCAAGGAGCTGGAGCTGCTCTACCACCTGGCCTCCACCCCCAACCGGGTCTACACCCGCAACCAGCTGCTGGACGAGGTGTGGGGCTTTGACTACTTCGGCGACAGCCGGACCGTGGACGTGCACATCAAGCGCCTGCGGGAGAAGGTGGAGAACGTCTCCAGCGAGTGGGCCCTCAAGACGGTCTGGGGCGTGGGGTACAAGTTCGAGGTGACCGGAAAATAGTTTGGGGCGCGGCGGCGGCCGGCAGCGGGACCCGGCCTGCGCCCTGCCTGTAGGGGAGGCCCGCAATGAGCAGATTCAAAGGCATCTACTGGCGGCAGTTCACCGTGACTGCCGGGATGGTGGCGCTGACCCTGGTGCTGCTGGGCACGTCCTTTTTCGCCCTGGCCTACAGCTATCTTATCTCAGAGAAGCGCAGCGAGCTGGCGGACGAGGCGGAGGTAATCGCCCAGATGGCGGTGTCCGCCTACAATAAGCCCGGCGTGCTGGCAGGGGGGCTGTGGAGCGACGACGTGCGGGAGATCGTGGAGGTTGCCAAGCGGATGAGCGAGACGGACTTCCTCATCTGGATTCCCAGCCTGGGGGGCTTTATCAGCACGGACGAGAGCATCACCAGCGGACGGCTCACCCTGCCTGTTACCATGGGGGAGAAGCTGGCCAACGGGGAGATCTACGCCGGCACCAGCAAGCTGGGCATCTACGAGAAGCCCCGCTTCGTGGTGGCCATTCCGGCCCGGACCGTCACGGACGACATCGTGGTGGGGCCCGTGCTGGCGGTGGCGGAGCCCAACTCCATGACGGAGATGTGGTGGGCCTTCCTGGGCATCTTCGGCATGACGGCCATTACCGTGCTGCTGGTGGCTTTTGTAGCCACCGCCACCACCACCATGCAGCAGACCAAGCCCATCAAGGACATGGCCGTCGCGGCCCGGAAGTTCGCCGAGGGCAACTTCGACGCCCGGGTCCACGACACCGGCCGGGAGGACGAGATCGGAGAGCTGACAGAGGCCTTCAACGTCATGGCGGACTCCCTCCAGCGCACGGAGCAGCAGCGCCGGGAGTTTATCGCCAACATCTCCCACGAGCTCAAGACCCCCATGACCACCATCGCCGGCTACGCCGACGGCATTCTGGACGGGGTGATCTCTCCGGAGGAGGAGCGGCAGTATCTGACCATCATCTCCGATGAGAGCCGGCGGCTCAGCCGCCTGGTGCGGCGGATGCTGGACGTGAGCCAGCTCCAGAGCATGGACCTCATCCATGAGAAGCGGCCCTTTGACCTGTCGGAGTCCATGCGGCAGGTGCTGGTGAGCATGGAGCGGAAGATCACCGCCCGGGGGCTGGACGTGGAGGTGGACATCCCGGAGGATCCGGTGGTGGTGCTGGGGGACAACGACCTTTTGACCCAGGTGGTCTACAACCTGCTGGAAAACGCGGCCAAATTCGCCGCCCAGGGCAGCAAGCTCTTTCTGGGCCTGGAGCGGCGGGGGGAGAAGGCGGTGGTGACGGTGCGCAACACCGGGGAGACCATCCCCGCTGAGGAACTCCCTCTGCTCTTTGAGCGCTTCCACAAGAGCGACCGGTCCCGCAGCGCGGACAAGGACGGCGTGGGGCTGGGGCTCTACATTGTCCGGACCATCCTGGAGCAGCACCGGGAGCGGATCTGCGCCGCCAGCGAGGACGGCGTTACCACCTTCTCCTTTACCGTGCAGCTGGCGGAGGAGAAGGGGATGACTAAGAGCGTGTGATGCTTTTTCCTTCAGGAAAAAGCATCAAAAAGAACTTTAATACAAGCCTAAACCCATTGCTATTCCAAGATTTCTGCCCGATGACGTTTGGATACTTTATAACTGGAGAATAGGATGAGAGGGTGAAGGGGATGGAGGAGATCCATTTGGAGGAGCAAAAAGAGATCGTTCTCACCTACCGGCAGGCGGACCGGGAGGAGCCGGTCCAGCTCCGCTACGAGCGGGAGCTGCCCCAGAGACTGCGGCGGGAGGAGCCGGCTCCCTCCGCCCCGCCCCGGGAGGAGAAGCCGGCCCCCTGGCGCAGCGCCATCGCGCCCCCGGAGCGGGCGAAGAAGGGCCGCTGGGGCGTGCGGCTGTTTGTGGGGGTCTCCCTGCTGCTGTCGCTGGTGTGTCTGGGCGTGGGGATCTGGTACGTGGGCCAGTACGGCTGGGCCCTGCCGGAGTCCCCGCCGTCGGCGGACCGCCGGCCGGCGGAGGAGCCCTTCTCCGGCGAGCGCTACCACTGGGACTACGACGGCTCGGTGGAGGACACCACCATCCCCCGCTACCCCATCGGCGGCGAGACCCGCCTCATGCTCTCCGGCGCGCTGGAGTATCCGGTCCTGGCCCCGGGGGAGGTGTACGCCCAGGTCAACCCCTCGGTGGTGACGGTCCTGGGCGCCCAGAAGGGCTTCAGCAGCGTGGGCACAGGGGTTATTTTCAGCGAGGACGGCTACATCCTCACCAACTGCCACGTCATCGCCGGGTGCAGCCGCTGCACGGTGTGGGTGACGGAGGACTACGGCGCCATCAGCCAGTGGGAGGCCAAGCTGGTGGGCTGCGACGAGGACGCGGATCTGGCGGTGCTGAAGGTGGAGGCGGAGGGCCTGCCGGCGGCGGAGTTCGGCGTGTCCGACGACCTGGCGGTGGGGGACCCGGTCTACGCCATCGGCAACCCCCTGGGCACGGAGCTGCGCAACACCTTTACCAACGGCATTGTCTCCGCCGTTAACCGGGACGTGGACGTGGACGGGGTTACGATGACCCTCATTCAGACCAACACCGCCCTCAACAGCGGCAACTCCGGCGGCCCCCTCATCAACCAGTACGGCCAGGTGGTGGGGGTGAACACCATCAAGATGATGAGCGAGGACGACACCATCGAGGGCCTGGGCTTCGCCATCCCCAGCAGTCTGGCGGTGCGCTGGGTCAATGAGCTCATCGAATTCGGGGAGCTCCAGCCCCAGCCCATTCTGGGCGTCACCATCAACGGCATTCCGGAGATCCTGCCCGACGGGACTCAGGGCCTGTCGGTAATCGAGGTGACCGAGGGGCTCAGCGGCGACCGGGCCGGCGTGCGGGCGGGGGACTGCGTGGTGGCCTTCCACGGCCAGCCGGTCTCCAGCAACGACCAAATCCTGGCCATCCGCCGGAGCCTCCACGTAGGGGACGAGGTGATCATCCGAGTCTACCGGGACGGGGAGTATCTGGACCTTACCATGATCATGATGGCCGCGGAGGACAAATAAGAACCTGTATTCATAAGCAAAAATGCCGGATGGGCGAGGGATTTTGTCCGCCCTGCAAGGCAAATGCGACTCCACAACGGCCCTAGCGGGCCGACAAAGCCGGCCCGGCAGCTGGGGCGGCCTTTGGCCGCCTAACGCCATCGAGGGGCCGTGTGGAATTTAATCGCGCATGGGCGCTCGATGCGCCCGCTGCGCGATCTGCGCGGGAATACTTTGTGTATTGCAAGATTTTTTAACGCTGCGGGGCGGCAAAAGATCAGGCCAGACGGTCGCTTAAGATTGTGAATACAGATTCTAAGGGAGGGCGCGCATGGAGGCCAGGGAAATTCTTGAGCAGATGACGACGGCGGATAAGATCCGCCTGTGTACGGGGGGCAGCTTCTGGCGCAGCCGGGCCATGGCCTGCTATGGCATCCCGGCCTTCACCATGGCGGACGGCCCTCACGGCCTGCGCTGCCAGCGCGCCGGAGCGGATATGCTGGGCGTCCACAACTCCCTGCCCGCCACCTGCTTTCCCTCTGCCGTCACCGCGGCCGCCGCCTGGAACCCGGACCTCAGCGCCGCCATCGGCGCGGCCATTGGCCGGGAGGCCCTGGCGGCTGGGGTGGACCTGGTGCTGGGCCCCGGGTGCAACATCAAGCGCAACCCCCTCTGCGGCCGGAATTTTGAGTATCTGTCCGAGGACCCCTATCTGTCCGGCAAGCTGGCCGCCGCCTTTATCCGGGGCCAGCAGGGGGCCGGCGCGTCCTCCTGCGTGAAGCACTTCGCGGCCAACAACCAGGAGTACAAGCGCCAGAATGGCGACAGCCAGGTGGACCAGCGGGCCCTGCGGGAGATCTACCTGGCCCCCTTCGAGCTGGCCGTGCGGGAGGGCCGGCCGGACGCGGTGATGTGCGCCTACAACAAGCTCAACGGGGTCCACTGCAGCGACAGCCGCTGGCTGCTCACGGACGTGCTGCGCCGGGAGTGGGGCTTTGACGGCATGGTGGTCACCGACTGGGGGGGCCTCAACGACCGGATCGCCGCCTTTCAGGCCGGGTGCGACCTGAGTATGCCCGGCGGATCCCATTTTATGGAAAAGGCCGCCGGGGAGGCGGTCCGCGTCGGGACCCTGCCCCGGGAGGCGGTGGACGCCAGTGCGGAGCGGGTGCTCCGGCTGGCCCTCCGCCGGGCCAAGGGGCGGAAAAGCCGGGGGGCCTTCAGCCGGGGGGACCACCACGACCTGGCCCGGCGGGCGGCGGAGCAGGGGGCGGTGCTGCTGAAAAATCAGGACCATATCCTGCCCGCCTTGGCGGAGGACATGGTCCTTATCGGCTATATGGCAGAGCACTTCCGCTGCCAGGGCTCCGGCAGCAGCCACATCAACCCCACCCGGCTGACCAGCCTGCGCTCCGCCCTGCCGGAGGTCCCCTATTTCCCCTGCTGCGACAGAGCCGGGCAGGTGACGGAGGCCGGACTGCGCCGGGCGGCGCGGCTGGCCGGCCGGGCCCGGGTGGCCGTGGTGGCGGCGGGCCTGCCGGACAGCTGGGAGTCCGAGGGCTTTGACCGGGAGAGCCTGGCCATGCCGGAGGGCCATCGCCGCATGATCGAGGCGGTGGCCGGGGCCAACCCCAACACGGTGGTGGTCCTGCTGGGGGGCGGCCCTATGGAGCTGCCCTGGCTGGACCGGGTGAAGGCGGTGCTCTATATGGGACTGTCCGGCCAGGCGGGGGGCGAGGCCTGCGCCAACCTCCTCACCGGACGGGCGAACCCCTGTGGGAAGCTGGCGGAGACCTGGCCGGTCCGCTATGGGGACGTGATCTCCCGGGAGACCTTCGGCCAACAGAAGGCGGAGTACCGGGAGAGCCTCTACGTGGGCTACCGCTACTACGACAAGGCGAAAAAGGCGGTGGCCTTCCCCTTTGGACACGGCCTGAGCTACACCCGCTTCGCCTACAGCGGCCTGGAAATCAAGGGTGAGAGCGTCTCCCTCACCGTTGCCAACACCGGCGGCCGGGCCGGGGCGGAGGTGGTGCAGCTCTACCTGGCGCCGCCCCAGGATGGCCTCCACCGTCCTCTGAGGGAGCTCAAGGGGTTCCGGCGCGTGGAGCTGGCGGCGGGGGAGGAGGCGCGGATTTCGTTCCCCCTGGACCGCCGCAGCTTCGCGGTCTGGGCCGACGGCTGGCGGGTGCCCGGCGGCCGGTACGGGGTCCTGGTGGGCTCCTCCAGCCGTGACATCCGCCTGGAGGGCCGGCTGGAGGTGGCCGGGGAGCGTCTGCCGGTTCCGAGCTGGCAGGCGGGGAGCTGGTACGAGACCATGGAGGGCGCTCCCACCCGGCAGGCGTGGGAGAAGGCCATGGGCCGAATGGTCTTTCTGCTGCCGCCGCCCCGGAGGGGCCGGTTCACGCTGGACAACACCTGCCTGGAGATGCGGGGGGAGTCCCTGGTGATGGAGCTCCAATATCAGATCACAAAGGGCGCTCTGACCCTGCTGGCCGGCGGCCGGCGGGACCCGGAGGACCCGTCCTATAAAATGATGCTCTCCTGCGCCGTGGACTGTCCCCTCCGGTCGGTTGTCATCAACACTGGGGGACGGATTCCGGAGCGGCTGGTCCGCGGACTTCTGGAGGCGGCAAACGGGAGATGGCTGGGGAGCGTCCGGGCCCTGCTGAAGCCCTGAACGCCGCCGGAAAAATCTGGAAAAGAGGAGAACGCCAGTGGAGCGGGTAATACAGCCTGTGGAGAAGAAGCACCTCCTCCCAACCCTGGAGTTGGTGGAGGACGTGTTCACCAGGCACGACTGCGCGGGGGAGGGCCGGATGGTCCGCCGGCTTGTGGAGGAGATCCGGGCGAAACGCTGCTATGTTCCCCAGCTGGATCTCATGATGGCGGATGGCAGCGGCACCGTCATCGGCTATGCCATGTTTTCCCGGTTCCCGATTGAGGGGAAGTACGAGGACGAGCTGCTGCTGCTCTCGCCGGTGGCGGTAAAAACGCAGCTGCAAAGGCGGCATATTTCAAAGGAGCTGCTGGAATACGGCTTTGCGGAGGCGAAGGCGCTGGGATTCAAAGCGGTGCTTGTGGAGGGAGATCCGAGAAATTACGCCTCCCGGGGCTTCCAGGCCAGCTGGCGGTTTGGGATAACGGCGGGGCCCCATGTGGAGCTGCCAAGCCCGGACTGCCTCATGGTCAAGGAGCTGGAGCCGGGCGGCTTGGAGAAAATGAGCGGTCTTGTGGATTTCTCATTTTACGAGGCGCTGCGATAATCTGGCCGCCGCCGGCCGCGGGCCCCGAACGTCCCGTCCGGAGGGCGCGTCCGGCGCGATACGGAGACTTTTCTGTTTTCGAGCGGGTTTTATGGATAAAAGCCTTGCAACTATGGGGAAAATATGATAGATTAAAGGTTACGCGTGATCTGCTCTGATTTGAAATGGGCCGCCGTCCTGACGGCGGGGGCCGACAAAAGAAAAGGAGACATCAAATGAATAAGTCCGAACTCATTAACGCTGTGGCGGAGAAAGCGGCTCTGTCCAAGAAAGATTCCGAGTCCGCTGTCAACGCCGCTCTGGACGCCATTACCGCCGCTCTGGCAGAGGGCGACGAGATTCGCCTGGTGGGCTTTGGCACCTTTGAGGTAAAGAAGCGGGGCGCCCGTATGGGCCGGAACCCCAGGACCAAGGAGGAGATCCCCATCCCCGCCTCCAAGATTCCCACCTTTAAGCCCGGCAAGGCCCTCAAGGACGCCGTGGCGAAGTAACCCAGCGCCAGGGGGTGCGGCATGGACCGCATCCCTTTTACTTTGATTTTTCTGGGAGGAGCGCGCCATGCGGCTGGATAAATATCTGAAGGTCTCCCGGCTCATTAAGCGGCGGACCGTGGCAAACGAGGCCTGCGACAGCGAGCGGGTCACCGTCAACGGACGGATTGCCCGGGCCTCCTACGAGGTGAAGGAGGGCGATATCATCGCCCTCCGCTTCGGCGAGCGTACCCTCACCGTGGAGGTCCTCCAGGTCCGGGAAAACGCCGGTAAGGCCGACGCCTCCGCTATGTACCGGGAGGTGGCCCCGTGAGGCATACATTCTTTTTCTTGAAAGAAAAAGAATCAAAAAGAACTTTTTGCGCAAAGCTCCGCTTTGCTTATGGTCCTTTACAGTGACCACAGTTAAAAAGAGGTAAAGATTAGGCATATCACTGGTTTTAAAACAGACTCTAAGCGAAACGAAGTTTCGCGATAAAAAGTTTTCGCCAGCCTTTTTCAAAAGGCTGTGGGGTCTGGGGCAAAGCCCCAGAAAGTACCGGAAGCCGCCCGACGAACGGCTTCCGGTACTTTTTACGCGATATGGGTGCCCCACCGCCGGCAGGCGGCCACGACCTCCAGAATCTCCCCGTCCGGGCAGTCCCGGGGCAGGGAGATCTCCAGGGCGATCTCGCCGGCGCAGTCCTCGATCCGCCGGGGCAGCTCCTCCAGGTCCATTCCCTCCCGGTAGAGGTCCTCCGTGTACTCCTCCGCGCCGTAGACCTCGAAGGGCCAGCGGACGGCGCGCCAGTCGAAGGCCAGGGCCTGCTCATAGCGGAGATGGGCCTCGACGAACACCGAGTCCAGCTCCAGGCCGATGTCGCACAGCTTCTCCACCGTGGTAACGGGGATGGGGAAAAATTCCGGCTCATAGGCCCCGCCCCGCCGGGAGAAGTGGTAGTTGTACCAGTTCCATGTACAGCGGCAGCCGGCGGAGGCCAGGCGGGCGTTGAGGGCGTTGTTTCGCAGGTACAGGCGGCGGTAGACGCCGTTGAGAATCTCCCAGGTGTCCACTACTTGTCCCGCCCGCAGCAGTGCTTGTACTTCTTGCCGCTGCCGCAGGGGCAGGGGTCGTTGCGGCCGATCTTCTGCACCCGGCGGGGCTGCTTCTTCACCGTGTTGTCCCCCCGGCCCTCGGTGATGCCGGTGGCCACCCGCTCCCGCTTGACCTCCTCGTTGCTCTTGAGCCGCACGGAGTAGAGCCGGCGCACCGTCTCCTCCTGGATGGCGGAGATCATCTCCTCAAACATGTGCAGGCTCTCCTGCTTATAGGCGTCCACGGGGTTGGACTGGGCGTAGGCCCGCAGGCGGATGCCCTGGCGCAGGTCCTGCATGGCGTCGATGTGGTCCATCCAGTACTCGTCCACCACCCGCAGCATGATCACCCGCTCCAGCTCCCGCATGTCGATGGAGATGGCGCCGGACTCCTTGGCCGCATCGATCTCCCGCTCCTTGGCGGCGTAGGTCTCCAGGGCCTTGTCGGTAAAGCGGCGGATAAAGGTCTCCGCGTCGGTCTGGGCCGCCTCCTCGGGGGTGAATTTCACGCTGTACTTGGGGAAGAAGGTCCCCTCCAGGGAGGCCAGCATGGTCCGAAAGCCGTCGTTGTCCAGCTGCTTGCTCTCGCCGAAGGCGGTGCGCACGGCGTTTTCAATGAGGGTGGAGATCATGTTGGTGATGAGCTCGTGGATGTCCATGCCGTCCAGCACCTGCTTGCGCTGGCCGTAGATGATCTCCCGCTGCTTGTTCATCACGTCGTCGTACTCCAGGGTGTTTTTCCGGGTCTGGAAGTTCCGGGACTCCACGCTGGTCTGGGCATTCTCAATGGCCTTGGTGAGCATCTTGTTCTCAATGGGCATGTCCTCGCCGATGTCCAGGCGCTCCATGAGCCCGGTGATCCGCTCCCCGCCGAATAGGCGCATCAGGTCGTCGTCCAGGCTCAGGTAGAACCGGGACTCGCCCGGGTCCCCCTGGCGGCCGGCCCGGCCCCGGAGCTGGTTGTCAATGCGGCGGGAGTCGTGGCGCTCGGTGCCGATGATGAAGAGCCCGCCGGCGGCGCGAACCTTCTCCGCCTCGCCCTCGATCTCCTGGCGGTGCTTGTCCATAAACTGGGCGAACATCCGCCGGGCCTCCAGGATCTGCTGGTCGCCGGTCTCGGCGAAGCCGGTGGCCTCGGCAATGATCTCGTCGGTGAGGCCCGCCTTGCGCAGGTCGTTTTTGGCCAGGAACTCCGCGTTGCCCCCCAGCATGATGTCCGTGCCGCGGCCGGCCATGTTGGTGGCCACGGTGACCGCCCCCAGCTTGCCGGCCTGGGCCACGATCTCCGCCTCCCGCTCGTGGTTCTTGGCGTTGAGGAGGTTGTGCTTGATGCCCTCCTTCTGGAGGAGCTTGGAGAGCTTCTCGTTCTTCTCAATGGACACCGTGCCCACCAGCACCGGCTGGCCCTTGGCGTGGCAGGCCTTGATCTGCTCGATGACGGCCCGGTACTTGGCGGCCTCGGTCTTGTAGACCACGTCGTGGTTGTCCAGGCGGATCATGGGCTTGTTGGTGGGGATCTCGATGATGTCCAGCTTGTAGATGGCGCCGAACTCCTCCTCCTCGGTGAGGGCCGTGCCGGTCATGCCGGAGAGCTTGCCGTACAGGCGGAAGTAGTTCTGGAAGGTGATGGTGGCCAGGGTCTTGCTCTCCCGCTCCACCTTCACCCCCTCCTTGGCCTCAATGGCCTGGTGGAGACCCTCGTTGTAGCGGCGGCCGAACATGAGGCGCCCGGTGAACTCGTCCACAATGATCACCTGGCCGTCCTTGATGACGTAGTCCACCTCGTTTTTCATGACGCCGTGGGCCTTGATGGCCTGGTTGATGTGGTGGGCGATGGTGGAGTTCTCCGGGTCGGACAGGTTCTCCAGGTGGAAGAAGGACTCCGCCTTGGCGATGCCCCGGGCGGTGAGGGTGGCGGTGCGGGCCTTCTCGTCCACCACGTAGTCCGCGTCGAGGTTCACGTCCTCCTCCGCCTTCTCGTCGGTCTCGGCGATCACCAGCTTTTTCAGGGGCCGCACGAACATCTCCGCCATGTCGTAGAGCTGGGTGGACTTGTCCCCCCGGCCGGAGATGATGAGGGGGGTGCGGGCCTCGTCGATGAGGATGGAGTCCACCTCGTCCACAATGGCGAAGTGGTGGCCCCGCTGGACCAGCTCGTTGGAGTAGAGGGCCATGTTGTCCCGGAGGTAGTCAAAGCCCATCTCGTTGTTGGTGCCGTAGGTGATGTCGGCGGCGTAGGCGGCCCGGCGCTGGGCCTTGTCCAGGCCGTGGATGATGAGGCCCACAGTGAGGCCCAGGAAGCGGTAGACCTTGCCCACCCACTCGCTGCCGTACTTGGCCAGGTAGTCGTTGACGGTGACAATGTGGACGCCCTTTCCGGTGAGGGCGTTGAGGTAGGCGGGGAGGGTGGCCACCAGGGTCTTGCCCTCGCCGGTCTTCATCTCGGCGATGCGCCCCTGGTGGAGCACCACGCCGCCCACCAGCTGCACCCGGTAGGGCCGCTGGCCCAGCACCCGGCGGGCCGCCTCCCGGACCACCGCGAAGGCCTCCGGCAAAATGTCGTCCAGGGTCTCCCCTTGGGCCAGGCGGGATTTGAACTCCGGCGTCTTGGCGGTGAGCTCCTCGTCGCTCATGGCCTGGCACTCCGGCTCCAGGGCCTCAATTTTGTCCACGATCGGGTAGATCTGCTTGAGCTCCCGGTCGCTGTAGGTACCAAAGATCTTTGTCAATAAACCCATTCTAGAAGTGCTCCTCTTTTGTGCGTAAATTTTTCCTATAACGATTCAGAGTATAGTATACCACATCCCGCCCCATTTGCAACGGGTAAATCGCTGATTTTTAAAGGAAGTGCCTATCTATTCGATAGCCCCGGGTACTTTTTGCCCGTGCAAAAAGTACCCAAAAACACGTCGGGGGGCGGCGTGAGCCCCGGGGCTATCGACATAGATAGGCACTTCTGGATTAGCGCAAGAGCCCTGACAGCGCTCTGTCAGGGCTCGGCGGAATCTGCGGCAGGGGGTCCGGGGTACCGGCTGCCGGTGAGGGAGTAGGCCACCCACTCCGCCACGTTGACCGCGTGGTCGCCGATGCGCTCCAGGTACTTGGCGATCATGAGCAGGTCCAGGGCCTCCCCGGCGCTGGAGGCGTCCCGGCGGATGAGGGCGGTCAGCTCCTCCTTGACCATGCAGAAGAGCTGGTCCACCACGTCGTCGTAGGCCATCACGGCCTGGGCCATGCCCAGGTCCCCCCGGACGAAGGAGGCCACGCTGCTGGTGACCATTTTGGCCGCCGCCTGGGTCATCTCCTCAATGTGGACCTGTCCCGGCAGGGGCGCGCCGCCGATGTGCCGGGTGATCTCCGCGATGTCCGCCGCCTGGTCGCCGATGCGCTCCATGTCGCCTATCATCTTCAGAGCGGAGGAGATGGTGCGCAGATCCCGGGCCACCGGCTGCTGCTGGAGCAGCAGCTTCATGCACAGGGACTCAATGTCCCGCTCCTGCTGGTCAATAGCCCGCTCCCGGGCCCGGGCCGTCTCCGCCATGGCCCGGTCGTCCTCCAGCAGGGCCAGCACGGAGGCGGAGATGGCCTCCTCGCAGAGCTCCCCCATCCTGGTCAGCTCCTGGTGGAGCTGCTCCAGCTCCCGGTCAAATCTGCTGCGCATGGCGGCGCGCCTCCTATCTCTTCTTAATTCAGCAAAAACCGTCAGCCGAACCGGCCGGTAATATAGTCCTCGGTACGCTTGTCCCTGGGCATGGAGAAGATCCGCTCCGTATTGCCGAACTCGATGAGCTCCCCCGCGAGGAAAAAGGCGGTCTTGTCGGAGATGCGGGCGGCCTGCTGCATGTTGTGGGTCACCATGACGATGGTAAAGCGCTCCCGCAGCTCCAGGGTCAGATCCTCGATCCGGGCCGCGGAGATGGTGTCCAGGGCGCTGGTGGCCTCGTCCATCAGCAGCACCTCCGGCTCCACCGCCAGAGCCCGGGCGATGCACAGCCGCTGCTGCTGCCCGCCGGAGAGGCTCATGGCGCTCTTTTTCAGCCGGTCCTTCACTTCGTCCCAGATGGCGGCGGCCCGGAGGGATTCCTCTACGATAAGGTCCAGCCGCCGCCGGTCCCTGATCCCGTGGGTCCGGGGGCCGTAGGCCACGTTGTCGTAGACGGACATGGGGAAGGGGTTGGGCTTCTGAAAGACCATGCCCACCCGGCGGCGCAGGTCGGTGACGTCCACGTCGGGGGCGTAGATCTCCTGGCCGCGGAAGGTGAGGGAGCCGGCCGCCCGGGCGGCGGGGATGAGGTCGTTCATGCGGTTGATGGTCCGCAGGAAGGTGGATTTGCCGCAGCCGGAGGGGCCGATGAAGGCGGTCACCCGGGCGGCGGGGATGTTGATGGAGATGTGCCGGAGGGCCTGCACCTCCCCGTAGTAGAAGTCCAGGTCCCGGGCGGCAAGAATGGTTCTCTCAGCCATGGGGTCCTCCTTGGCGGCGCGTAAGCGCCGCCGGATGCTTTTTCCGCCGCTGCCTCCTGCCCAGGCGCCGCCCGGCCAGCCGGGCCGCCAGGTTAATGAGGGCGGAGAGGGCCAGCAGCACCGTGGCGGCGGCGAAGGCGGCGGCGAAATCCGCCCGCTCCTTGGCGTAGACGTATAGCGCCACAGCCAGGGTGGACCCGGAGGCGCGCATGATGCCCTGGATGGTGGAAAAATCCTGCATGGCGGTGGAGAGACCGGCGGTGTACATCAAAACCGCGCTCTCCCCCACCACCCGGCCCGCCGCCAGGATACAGCCGGTAACAATGCCGTCCACGCAGGAGGGCAGCACCACGGTGGCGATCATCCGCCACCTGCCGGAGCCCAGGCTCAGGGCCCCCTCCCGGTAGGACCGGGGGACGGTCCGCAGGCTCTCCTGGGTGGTGCGCAGGATGGTGGGCAGCGTCATGATGGCCAGGGTCAGAGAGCCGGCCAGCAGGGTCTTTTGCAGGCCCAGGGCGGAGCAGAATACGATGACGCCCACCAGGGCGTAGAGAATGGAGGGGATGCCGGAGAGTACCTCCGAGGCGAACTCGACAGCCGCCGTGAGCCGCCGGCTCCTGGCGTACTCCGTGAGGTAGATGGCCGCGCCCACCCCCAGAGGCAGCGCCGCGGCCAGGGAGACCGCCACCACGCAGAGGGTGTTGAGGAGGCTGGGCAGCAGGCCCGCCGTCCCTTGCAGCAGGCTCTCCTCGCTCGTCAGCAGCTCCCAGCTGAGGCCCGGCAGGCCCCGCCAGCAGATGTATCCGATGAGGACGGCCAGCAGGCAGCAGCACACAGACGCGCTGAGCCAAACCAGCAGGCGGACTGCGGCGCTGTAGAGCTGGCGGCGGAGGGCGGGACGGGCGTTCCGGGCCATGGTCAAGCCTCCCTCCCACGCCGCACGGCCAGATGCAGCAGGATGTTGATGAGCAGGATAAAGAGGAAAAGGACAAGGCCGATGGAGAAGAGGGCCTTGCGCTGCAAGCTGCCCGGGGCGGCGTAGTTCATCTCAATGGCAATGCCGGTGGTGAGGAAACGGACGCTCCGGAGCAGGCCGGGCATGTTGGGCACGTTGCCCGCCACCATGAGAATGGCCATGCTCTCGCCGACGGCCCGGCCCACGCCCAGCACCACCGCCGCGGCGATGCCGCTTTTGGCGGCGGGGGCGGATACCCGCAGCCAGGTCTCCGCCTCCGTGGCCCCCAGGGCCAGACTGGCCTCCTCGTACTCCCGGGGGACCGAGGCGAGGGCCGCCTCGGACAGGCTGATGACGGAGGGCAGAATCATCACCGCCAGCACGATGATAGAGGCCAGCAAGCCGTCCCCGGCGGGCAGGTCCAGCCAGGAGCGCAGGGCCGGGACCAGCACGCACATGCCCACCAGGCCGTAGACCACCGAGGGGATTCCCGCCAGCAGGCCCACCACGGGCCGGATGGCGGCGGCCAGGGGGCGCGGGGCGGCCTTGGCCAGAAAGAGGGCGGTGAAAAATCCCACCGGCACGCCAAGGACGATGGCCCCGGCGGCGCCGTAGACGCTGGTCAGCACCAGGGGGAGAATCCCGAACTGGGGGTTCGAGGCGTTGGTGGAGTCCCAGGTCCGGCCGAGGAGGAAGGAGGCGAGCCCCACCTCCCGGATGGCCGGCAGGCCGGCGGCGATGAGATAGGCCGTGATGAGAAGAACGAAGGCAATTGCCGTCAGGGCGCAGACGAGCAGCAGCAGCCGCATGGCCAGCTCCGCGGGTTTGATTTTTGCGCGTTGCATAGATGTGTCCTCCTTCCGCTGTGCGAGCGCCTATCGACTCGGTAACACCGGGGGTCCCCCCGGACCCCCGGGGAGCTTCCGCGTCCCGGCGCGGGTTACTTTGCCTACAGCGGCAAAGCAACCAAAACGCCGCTGGACCCGTGGGCCGGCTACGCCGGCTTAGGGCTGGGGAAAGGCCGCCTAACGCCTACGGTCCAGACTCCCTTGCTTTACGTGGTTCCGGTGGAATGCGCTGCGCGAAGCCACTGAGTTGAAAGCGTCCTTTTGGGCCGTCATTGGGCTTCGCCCAACGACAGGCCCGGCGGTTTCCAACCGCCTATGGCCGGCAGGCGAAGTGGGTGGATAGCGCTCTATCGGCAGAAAGCCGGTCATTCGGCGGCTTCGCCCCCTGATCCTCCTGAGCACTGCGTAACGTCCCACGTAAAACAGCAGGGGACGGGGGGCGCAAGGCTCAGAAGCAGTACCAATAGGCGCAGCACGCATCTTTGCGGCCAAAACCGCCCCTGGCCGCGTTAAAAAATTTTGAAATACACAAAGTATTCCTACAATTTTTTGCCTTGCCAGAGACGGTTTTCTCCCGCAAATCTGCATACTTCGCTTATTGGTACAGCTTCTCACTTCGGTGCAATGGCGCCGGCCCGGACGATATAGGGGGCGGCCTCCCCGCTTTGGGCGAAGTCCAGGAAGGCTTGGGCGGCCCAGTCCAGAGGCCGGTCCTTCCTTATGACGAAGAGGAAGGGCCGCTGGAGCCGGTAGGAGCCGTCCAGCACCGTCTCCTCGGTGCAGAGCACGCCGTCCACCGCCAGCACCCGGACGTCGCCGGCGGCGGAGAGGGAGACGTAGCCGATGGCGTTGGGGTTGGAGGCCACGTTGCCCACCACGTCGCCCGTGGAGCCGTAGATATTGGTATAGGCGCACTGGTCCGTAATCCCCAGACTGTCCTCAAAGGCGCTGCGGGTGCCGGATCCGGCCTCCCGGCCGTAGAGGGCCACAGGGGCGTCGGCCCCGCCCAGCTCCCGCCAGTTCACAATCTCCCCGGTGAAGAGCCGGGCCAGCTCCCGGGAGGAGAGGCCGGTGACGGCGCTGTCCGGATGCACCACCACGGCCACGGCGTCCAGAGCCACCACGTAGGCTGCGGCGCCCTGGGCGGCCTCCTCCGGCTTCAGGGGCCGGCTGGAGAGCCCAATGTCGCAGGCGCCGGAGAGCACCGCCTCAATGCCCGCCCCGGAGCCGGTGCCGGAGTAGTTGACCGTCACGCCCGTCTCCTTCTGGCGGAAAACCTCCTGGAGCACGGCCATGACGTCCGCCATGGAGGAGGAGCCGTCGGTGTTTACAGTCCCCGCGGACCCGGCGGCAGCACAGCCCAACAGCAGCACCGCCAGAACCGTGAGAAGGGAAATAAGCCTTTTCATGCAGCAGCCTCCCTGGCCGGGGCGCTGCCCCGGACCCCGCCAGAGCTTCGCCCTGGACCCACCACCTTTTGAAAAAGGTGGACGAAACCTTTTTCCGCGAAACTGCGTTTCGCTTGTGTTTTTTATTCCCAATAGCGGAGAAAGGCGGCAGCCTTTCGACAAACGGATTCTTTTGATCCTTTTCTTTTTCAAAAGGAAAGGATGTATGCCTCTATTCTATCGTATTTGGCCCTGTCCTATGCACAAACAAGAACTGTCCCGGGGCCGGCGGGACCGGCTCCGGGACAGGGTGCGATGTATTATAGGAGGTTACTCCTCCGCCTCCAGGACCTCGTATATGTAGGCGCTGATCTCGCCGCAGACGGCGTAGATACCCCGGCCGTCCTTGGCGCCGCTGGCCCCCACGGTCAGCACCACCACGCCGTCGCCGGTCTCCGGGTCGTAGCTCATCAGGTTAAAGACGCCGTAGGCGCTGCCGGTGTGGTAGTAGAGCCTGTCCCGGCCGTAGATAGCGTCCTGACTGCGCAGGGGGAGAGCCTGGTAGGTGCCGTCGCCCAGCTGATTGGGGTCCCGCTCCTCCATAAGGGCCACTGACTCGCTCTCCACGAGCCGCACGCCCTCAAAGCAGCCGTCCCCGGCCAGCAGGGCGGTCATTTTGGCCATATCCCTGGAGCTGATGGTGAGGCCGCCGGCGAAGAACTTCCCCGTAGCGCCGGGGGCCTCGGGCCGCTCCAGCTCCCGCTGGGCCGCCACGGACCTGCTGACCCCACCGCCATGGTAGTAGAGCGTCACCAGCAGGTCCGTGGCGTCGATGCAGCCTCCTTCGAAGGCTGCATCGATATCCATTGCGTTCCACAGACGCTGGTACAGAATGTTGTCCAGATACCGGCCGGAGGCGGTCTCCAGGGTCATACCCAGCACGCCGAAGGCGTAGTTGTTGTAGTTCCAGGAGGTAATCGCGCCGGGCCGGAGGTGGGAGTAGCCGGAGGACTGGCTCAGCTGGGACCTGACAGCGCCGTAGGAGTGGGAGGCGTCGTCAAAGGCCCGGATAGAGGAGGTGTGGCTGAGCAGGGAGCGGATGGTGATGGGGGTGTCCGGGTAGTGGGGGTTCCGGGCCCGGATGCCCCAGTAGGGGCCGATGTCGTCGTCCAGGCCGATGATCCCCTCCTCCCGCAGCAGCATGGCGGTGAGTCCCACCGCCACCTTGGACAGGGAGGCCACCCGGAGCTTGTGGTCCGGCGTCATGGGGACGGAGTCCCTGGTTGCCCAGCCGTAGGCGTAGGCGTCCGTCAGCCGGCCGTTTTCCACCACGGCCACCTGGAGGCCGATGGCGCCGTACCGGGAGGCGGCGGCGTCGATGAGCAGCTGGATGTCCTGGTGGTTTTCCCGGCTGGCGCTGACGGCAATGCTGGCGCTCAGCTGGGTGGTCAGGGCCTGGGCCAGGGGCTCGTCCTGACGGTAGGCCGTATAGGCCACCAGAATCTGGGCCAGCTGGGCGCGGGAGACCAGCAGATTGGGGTAGATGGCGTCGGAGACCGTGCCGGCAAAGAGCCGGTTCTCCAGGGCCCAGGACACGGCGGCGCGGGCATAGTCGGGGACAGCGGCGCTGTCGGCATAGGCGGAGAGGACCTCCCCGCCGCCAGCGGGCGAAATGAGGGTCTCGCCGCCCTCCGGGTCAGAAACGAGGATCTCGCCGCCCTCCGGGTCGGCAGGCAGCGTCTCGCCCTCCTCGCCGCCGTTGAACCGGTACAGCAGCAGCGCCAGCTGGACGCGAGTGATGGGCTCCAGGGGGCCCAGATTGCCGCCGGAGTCGATGAGGCCCGCCTGGACCGCCCAGGCCGCCGCCCCGGCGTACCATCTCTCCGCTGTCACATCCTCAAAAAAGCCGTTATAGGCCGGGGACTCCTCCCCGCTCAGGCGCTGGAGCGCCGTCAGCGCCACAGCGCGGCTGACCGGGGCGTCCGGGTCGAACCGGTCCTCCGCCACGCCGGAGAGCAGCCCCTGGCAGGCCGCGTAGCCCACGCAGTCGACGTAGGCGGCGTCCGGGGCCACGTCCCGGAACGAGAAGCCCCGAATCCGCTCCAGGGTCAGGGGCTCCTCCTCCGGGGGAGACTCCTCCTCTTCGCCGTCCTCCGGCGGCGGGGCCTCTGCGGTGGCGGACGCCTCCAGCCGGAGGGAGTCCTCATCCGGCGCGGCGTCCGCGCCGCCGGCGCAGGCTGTCAGAAAAAGGGTCAACACCCCGGCGGCCAGAGCCGAAAACACAACACAACGCTTCATATCCTTATATCCTTCTCCTTTGTCACCTTCCGGTGAGAGCGATCCTCTCCTCCTTGAGAGCTTGTCCTTTGATTATAGCGCACGGTTCGACAAAAAGCAACAAATTTGGCAATGGACGGGGGAGGTTTGCAGAAAATGCCTATCGATTCGGCAGTCCCGGGGCCTGCGCGGCCCACGAAGGGAAGGAACCATCTCCGTCGATGCAGACGGGAGATGGTTCCTTCTCTTTCTCTTTTAAATTGCAGTCCCGGTCACACGCCCGACGGTAGATCTACCCCTTCCTTTGGGCCGTCATTGGGCTTCGCCCAACGACAGGCCCGGCGGTTTTCAACCGCCTATGGCCGGCAGGCGGAGCCGGCCCACGGGGGCGCGGAACTCCCCAGAGAGCCAGTCACTTTCCGGCGGGCAGAGGAATCCTGCCGTAGGAGAAGCCCTGACCCTGGACCTCCTTGACCTCCGAGACGGTGACAAAGGCGGTGGGGTCGATGTCGTGGATGGCGTCCTTTACCGCATAGAGCTTCTTCCGGGGGATGACGCAGAGGATCACCTCGCTGGTTTCCCGCTGCCAGCCGGTCTCGGCCCGCAGCATGGTCACGCCGGTCTCCTGCTTCTTCAGCAGGGCCTCCCGGATGCGCTCGTGCTGGGCGGAGATGATGAGCAGCTGGAGCTGCACCGTGCCCACCACCAGCATCCTATTCATCACCAGCATCTCCACCACCAGGGCCAGCAGGCTGTAGATCAGGTTGTCGGCGGACACCAGCAGGAAGGTCAGACCCATGACGCCGTAGTCCGCCGCCAGCTTCACGGGGACGATGGGCAGGTGGAACACCCGGTTGCAGATCACCGCCACGGTGTCGCTGCCGCCGGTGGAGGCGCCCACCCGCAGCGTCAGGCCCACGCCGGCCCCCACCAGGGCGGCGGCGCAGATGACGCCGGTCAGCTTGTCCGTGGCCATGATGTCCGGGGTAGGGAGCCGCTGGAAGAGCCCTAGAAACAGGGGGTAGACGATGGAGCCCAGAACGGTGGACACCACAAATTCCCGGCCCACGCACAGCCATCCCCCCACCAGCAGCACCGCGTTGATGAGGAACACGGACACCGCCGTGTCAATTCCAAAGAGGTGGTAGAGGATCACGCCCGCCCCGGTGGAGCCGCCTACGGCCAGCTGGGAGGGGATATAGAAGGCGGCAATGCCGTAGGCCAGAATAGCGTTGCCCACCATGACGCCCAAAAAATTGCGAATTCGTCTGCGAATTTTCATGATGACTTCCCCCTTTTTTCGGCCGGGCTATCGTACTCCTTTTTTCCCGCGAAGTCAACCCCCAATACGGATTTGCCCCCAGGCGGGTCCATTCCGTCCCGGAGGCGGGCGGGCCCTACAGCCGCACCCGCCGGACCACGAGCCCCCCGGCGGCGCCGATGGCCGCCCCGGCCAGGACGCCGCTCACCAGCAGCGCCGGCAGATACCAGGCCAGCCGGGCCGTGCCCAGCACCCCCATGGCCACCAGGATCTGCCCCACGTTGTGGCCGACGCCGCCGGCCACGCTGACCCCCACAATGGAAAATTTCCCGGTTTTTTTCAGCAAGGCCATCACCGCCAGGCTCAACGCCCCGCCGGCCAGGGAGTAGGCCAGGGAGTAGGCGTTCCCGAAGGTGAGGGACACCAGCAGCACCCGCGTCAGGGAGATGGACGCCGCGTCCCGCAGGGACAACCGGTAGAGGGCGAACACCGCCGTCAGATTGGCCAGCCCCAGCTTCACCCCCGGCGGCGCGGCCGGCAGGGGCAGGGCGGCCTCCAGCCAGCTCAGGACCAGGGCCAGGGCAGTCAGCAGCGCGTAGCGAGCCGCCCGTCCACTCTTTTTCTCCATACCTCTCTCCTATCGCAATCGTCGGAATCCGTAACATCCTGTAGGGGCGGGCAGCGCCCGCCCGCCTCTAGCCCTGCGGCATCGTGAGGGCGAGCAGTGCTCACCCCTACAGACAAATCTCATGCTTTTAAGATTGCTCTAAGAAACCGCGTCCACGCCGGAGGCTTCGCCCCCCTCCACCCGGATGAGCAGCCGGTGGGGCAGGCACACGATGGTCTCCCCCTCCCGGGAGATGGGCCCCATGACCACGCAGGTCCGGTCGCCGCAGTTGGCCTCCGTCACGGCGGCGGCGCCGTTTTCGATCCGCAGAATGTTGTAGTCCCCCTGGCCGATGGTCTCCTCCCGGTCCTGGTCCAGGCGGTAGCGGGCGATCTCCTGTCCGTCCACGGACACCACGGCCCAGGCTCCGCCGCCGCCGGGCCGGAGCAGGAGGGACAAAACCCCCGCCGCCAGCAGAACCCCCGCCGCCAGCAGCAGGTCGTGGAGCGCCGCCTTTTTTCGATCCTTTTGCATAGAGCCCTCCTTTCCGGGCAGATTACAGGGAGAGACAAAACTGTGGAAGGGAGGTGCGGCTCGTGGAACGGACCGCATCCGTCCGCCGGCAGGCGCAGACGCTGACGCTGCTGTTTTTCCTGTTTTCCGCCGCCGGCTGGCTGTGGGAGCTGCTGTTTGTAGGCGCGACCACAGGCCGTCTGGTTAATCGGGGGGTGCTCCACGGGCCCTGGCTGCCGGTGTATGGAACCGGCGGCGTGCTGATTGTACTCCTGCTGGGCCGCTGCCGGGGGTGGCGGCTGCTGGTGCGCAGCGCCCTGCTGGGAGGCGCTGTGGAGTACGCGTCCTCCGTGGCGCTGGAGTGGCTCTTTCACGCCAGGTGGTGGGACTACAGCGGCTGGGCCTGGAACCTGAACGGCCGGGTGGCCCTGGGGAGCGCCGCCGCCTTCGCCCTGGCCGGGTGGCTGGCGGTGCGCCTGGCGGGGCCGGCCCTGGCCGGACTCCTCTCCCGGCTCCCGGACAGGGCCCGGACCGCCGCCTGCCGGTGCCTGGGCGCCCTCTTCGCCCTGGACGCCGCCGCGTCCCTGCTCCGCCCCAACATGGGGGAGGGCGTCAGCATGCTGCTGTAAAGCCGGCACACTTGAAAACGAGTAAACGCTGGGCTCCGCCTAGTGGGCCGGCAAAGCCGGCCCGACCGCTGGGCCGCTGGCCCAATGACAAAGAGTATTATACGCCCCCTTTCGCCGTCAGCGCAAGAGGCGATTGAAAAGACTCTTGCAATGGTCCCCGGATTATCCTATAATAGCCTTGTGCCAAAATGGATCCGGGCCTGCCGCTGTCCGGATTTTTGGACAGTTGATCTGCTATACTGGCTCTGTCAGCGGGGCGGTCCGGCAGAGGGGATGGACAAGCGCCCCGGCGGGCGGAGCAGTGCGAAAGCCCCCGCCGCAGACAGTATATAAATTATATAAATAAGGTGAAGCAAGGACAGAAACATACGAGGAGGACCGGCAATGGCAGATAAGGACAAGAAGCTGACAAAGACCGCCGCTGTGGCCAGCGACAAAAAAGAGGCCATTCAGACCGCCATGAAGAACATCGAGAAGATGTACGGTAAGGGCTCCATCATGCGTCTGGGGGACCACATGAACCAGCTGAACGTGGAGGCCATCTCCACCGGCTCCCTGGCGCTGGACCTGGCATTGGGCATCGGCGGCGTGCCCAGGGGGCGGATCGTGGAGATCTACGGCCCCGAGTCCTCCGGCAAGACCACCCTGGCCCTCCACATCCTGGCCCAGGCCCAGAAGGCCGGGGGCGAGGTGGCCTTCGTGGACGCGGAGCACGCCCTGGACCCCACCTACGCCCGGGCCCTGGGGGTCAATATTGACGATATGCTCATCTCCCAGCCGGACACCGGCGAGCAGGCCCTGGAGATCACCGAGGCCCTGGTCCGTTCCGGCGCGCTGGACGTGGTGGTGGTGGACTCCGTGGCCGCCCTGGTGCCCCGGGCTGAGATCGAGGGGGAGATGGGGGACAGCTACGTGGGCCTCCACGCCCGGCTCATGAGCCAGGCCCTGCGCAAGCTGGCCGGCGCCATCAACAAGACCAACTGCATCGTGGTGTTCATCAACCAGCTGCGGGAAAAGGTGGGCGTCATGTACGGCAACCCGGAGGTGACCACCGGCGGCCGGGCTTTGAAGTTCTACGCCAGCATCCGCATCGACGTGCGGCGCATCGAGACCCTGAAGGCCGGCGGCGAGATGATCGGCAACCGTACCCGGGCCAAGGTGGTGAAAAACAAGATGGCGCCCCCCTTCCGGGAGGCGGAGTTCGACATCATGTACGGCGAGGGCATCAGCCTGCTGGGGGAGCTGCTGGATCTGGGGGTGAAGCTGGATCTGGTCCAGAAGTCCGGGTCCTGGTTCTCCATGGGGGAGACCCGCCTGGGCCAGGGCCGGGACGCCGCCAAGCAGTACCTCAAGGACAACCCGGAGACGGCGGACGCCCTGGAGGCCGCCATCCGCCGGGACTTCTTCAAGCTCATGAGCAGCCAGTCCCAGATCGCCGCCAAGGCGGCGGGCCGGGCGGTGGACGTGTCCGCCGAGGACTTCGACGACGAGGAGTAGCCAGACGCCCCGTGGGACTGCCCCCTGAAGGGGGCAGTCCTTGTGCATGTTGCACAAGGACTTTGTTCGTTATTTGTGGCAAATGAGCCTTGATTTCTGGATACCGGTCGTTTATAATACCGAATACAAGGTGTTACTCCTCGGAGGCGTTACTTGTAGAGAACTCTTATGACCAGTCATAACGGGCATAGGGGTTTTTGTGTGTGCGCTTTTGGGGAGATTTCTTGTGTGGAGAGTGGGGAGGGGGACTCTGGCGTTTGAAAATTATCAAAAAAATCAACACCAACGCCGTCCTCGCCCTGGACAGCGCCGGACACGAGGTGGTGGCCCTGGGAAAGGGCCTGGGCTTTCCCCCGGTGCCCTACGAGCTGGAGGATCTGACGAAGGTTGACCGGACCTTTTACGACGTGGATCCCAAGTATTTCGACACGGCGGAGGACATTCCCCGCTCCGTCATTCTGGCCAGCGCGGACATCTGCGAGATCGCGGAGGTGGAGCTCTCCTGCGAGATGAACCCCAACGTGCCCTTTACCCTGGCGGACCACCTGAACTTCTCCATTGAGCGCTTCAACAAGTCTCTGGAGGTGAAAACGCCTCTGGCCTATGATGTCAAGCACCTCTACCCCAAGGAGTACGCCCTGGGCGTCCGGGCCCTGGACATCCTCCGTCAGTACACCGGCGTGGAGCTGCCTGAGAGCGATGCCGTGGGCGTGGCCCTCCACCTCATCAACGCCGAGGCGGAGACCGGGAGCATCCACTCCACCATGCTGACCCTGAGCATCATCGAGGACGTGGACGCCATCCTGGAGGAGCAGCTGAACGTTACCCTGGATAAGGACGATTTCTACTACTCCCGCTTTACCATGCACCTGCGCTATCTCATTCAGCGCCTGGCGGACGGGAAGCAGACCTCCACCAAGCTGGGAACCATGCTCCGGCAGATGTCCGCCGAGTATCCCACCGCCTACTACTGCTCCAAGAAAATCTGCGAGTACCTGCTGGACGGCTACGGCTGGCGGTGCAACGACGAGGAGCTTCTCTACCTGCTCATTCACATCAACCGGGTGAAGGAGCAGTGCGAACAGTAACCCGCCGCCGGCAGGGCGGAAAAGGAAATAACCTGCTTGTTTGGGAGCGTTACCCTCCTTGCCGAGGGGCGAGATCCAGAGCCGCTTGAAGCCGCGCGGGCAAGAACCGCGGCGGTTTTAGTTGCTCTGGTTTTTATTTTGGTATACCTGCCAATGGCGCGCGTTGGCGGATATATAGAAGAAAAGAGCAAATCAGAGAAGGGAGAGGCTGCCATGGACCAAAAGGACCTGCTGGAGCGGGTCGCGGCGCTGGCCGGAGGGGAGAGCAACATCGGCCGGCAGGACCGCCACGGACAGGAGCTGTTCGTCACGGTGAAGGACCGCAGCATGGTAGACCTGGACCGGCTGCGGGAGGTCGAGGGCGTGCTGGCCGCTGAGCTCAGGCACGGACGCCTGCGGGTTTCCGCGGAACAATTTCAAGAGGAGGAAAAGAGCATGGCAAGTAAATACGACGGACTGGCCCGCATTATTATCCAGAACGTGGGTGGAAAGGGCAACATCAACAGCGTGGCCCACTGCATCACCCGTCTGCGCTTCAAGCTGAAGGACGAGAGCAAGGCCAACACCGAGGTGCTGGAGGCCACCGACGGCGTCATCAAGGTGATGAAGAGCGGCGGCCAGTACCAGGTGGTGATCGGCAACAACGTCACCGACGTCTACGACGCGGTGCTGGAGGTGGGCCATCTTCAGCCCGGCGGCGCTGTGGACGAGGACGGCAACCCCATTGAGGGCGGCGATACCGGCGGCGGCAAGCGGGGCCCGGTGGCGGTCCTCATCGACCTCATCTCCGGCATCATCCAGCCCACCCTGGGCGTGCTGGCCGGCGCCGGTATCATCAAGGGCCTGCTGGCGCTGTTCAGCTTCTTCGGCCTTGTGGCTGAGTCCAGCGGCACCTACCAGGTGCTCTACGCGGTGGCGGACGGCTTCTTCTACTTCCTGCCCATCATCCTGGGCTACACCGCGGCTAAGAAGTTCAAGATGAACGAGTTTGTGGGCATGGCCATCGGCATCGCCCTGTGCTATCCCGCCATGGTGAACTCCACCGCCGGCGAGGTGCTGGGCACGGTTCTGGCCGGCACCTCCTTTGAGATGAGCTACTACCTGAAATTCCTGGGCATCCCCGTGATTATGCCGGCCTCCGGCTACACCAGCTCCGTGGTGCCCATCATCCTGGCGGTGGCCCTGGCCGCGCCCCTGGAGCGCTGGCTGAAAAAGGTGATCCCCGACGTCATCAAGCTCTTCATCGTGCCCACCGTCACTCTGGCCGTCATGGTCCCCCTGACCTACCTGGTCATCGGCCCCATCGCCAGCGTCCTGTGCTCCATCCTGACCATGGTCTTCGGCGCCATCTACGCCATCCCCGCCGTGGGCGGCATCATTGCCGGCGCACTCATCGGCGCCTTCTGGCAGGTGCTGGTGATCTTCGGCCTCCACTGGGGTCTGGTGCCTCTGGCCCTCATCAACTACGCCACCATCGGCTACGATGCCTTCCTGAGCCCCTACTTCTGCGTCTCCTTTGCCCAGACCTTCGTGGTTCTGGCCATCGTCCTCAAAACCAGGGACCAGAAGATGCGCAACGTGGCCCTGCCCGCCTTTATCTCCGGCCTCTTCGGCGTCACCGAGCCCGCCATCTACGGCGTCACCCTGCCCAAGAAGAAGCCCTTCGTCATCTCCTGCATCGCCGGCTGCATCGGCGGCGCGTTTACCGGCTTCATGGGCGCTAAGAGCTACGGCATGGGCGGCCTGGGCCTCTTCGGCCTGCCGGTGTACATCGATCCCAATCCCAACGGAGACGGCATGCGCAGCATGATCATTATCCTGGCCGCTGTGGCCATTGCCTCCGTCCTGGGCTTTATCATGACCTTCCTCACCTACAAGGACGACGCGAAGGTCAAGAAGGCCTGACGCCTTTGGATCAAATACGCAGCTCCCCCAAAAAGGGCCCTGCGGAGCGCTCCGCGCTGTGGATGGGCGCGGAGCGCCGTCTGAACCAGGAGGGAGGAGGGATCACGCCCCCCCTCCCTCCCCGCCGCTCCGGTTTTCGGGGTGGCGTGCATGTTTATGCCCCGTTGTTTTGCGAAAAATTTTATTGGTAATTTTGTCCAAACTGTCAATTGAAAGTTGCCATTTGTTGTGATAAATTGCAATTATTCGTATTTTCCTGTGATTTTTATCCCGCGCCCCGGAAGAGCGGTTGGGCGGGCCATGGGTATACGCGCCTGAACCGCCCAACCCCGCATAGCATCCCACCGTTGGTTTGCCCCGGCAAACCAGTATGGGCCGGTACAATGCGCCGGCTTTTCAACAGGCTTTTTGGCGGGCCGGCCCCGCCTGGAGCATAGGGCTTGTTTGGACGGGAACAGGTCCAAACCGCGCCTAGAGTCTGTTTTAAAACCGACAACATACCCAACAGCGGGACTTGGGCACATCGCTGGTTTTAAAGCAGACTCTAGCGCAAGAAATTTCGGGAAAACAGAAAAGGAGGAAAACACATGGCATTGGATTATGTAAAGCTAACCGACGAGATTCTGCAAAAGGTAGGCGGCAAGGACAACATTGCCGCCGCGGCCTACTGCATGACCCGCCTGCGCCTGACCCTGAAGGACGAGGGGAAGGCCAACGACGAGGCCGTCAAGTCCATCAAGGGCGTCAAGGGCCTGATGAAGCAGGGCGGTCAGTATCAGATCATCATCGGCAACGAGGTCTCCAACCTTTTCAAGGAGTTCAAGACCCGGGGCAACTGGGGCGAGGACGGCGGCGGCGCTCCCGCCAAGGCGGAGGGCAACGTCATTCAGCGCCTCTTCGGCTTCATCTCCGGCAGTATGACCCCCATGCTCCCGGCCATGCTTGGCTCCGGTATGCTCAAGGTTATCCTCACCCTGCTGACCAACTTCGCGGGGATGAGCACCACGAGCTCCACCTACATCATTCTCTACGCTGTTTCCGACGCGTTCTTCTACTTCCTGCCCATCTTCCTGGCGGTGAACGTGGCCAAGAAGATCGGCGGCAACCCCATGCTCTTCGCCGTCATCGCGGCGGCCATGTGCTACCCGGACCTCATCAGCCTGCTGGGCGGGGCCACCGAGGGCATCGAGATGGGCACCTTCCTGGGCACCAGCTGCACCCACCTCTTCGGCATCCCCGTCATCTCCGCCTCCTACACCTCCTCCGTGCTGCCCATCCTGCTGATGGCGCCGGTGATGAAGTGGGCGGAGGACTTCGGCGACAAGGTGTCCCCCAACGTGCTCAAGGCCTTCCTCAAGCCCCTCATCTTCCTCATCATCTGCACGCCCATCGCGCTGTGCGTCCTGGGGCCCCTTGGCACCGTGCTGGGCAACCTGCTCTCCGGTGTGTTTGAGACCATGTACAACACCGCCCCCTGGCTCACCGTGGGCGTCCTCTCCGCAGCCATGCCGTTCATTGTCATGACCGGTATGCACTACGCCCTGATGCCGCTCTTCATGAACAACATGGCCACCCTGGGCTACGACGTCATCGTGCTGGTTACCATGTTCTGCTCCAATATCGCCCAGGGCGGCGCTACGCTGGGCGTGGCCCTCAAGACCAAGAACGAGGAGACCCGCTCCGAGGGCATCGCCTGTGGCGTGTCCGCCCTGGTGGCCGGCGTCACCGAGCCCGCCATGTACGGTATCAACCTGCGCTACATCAAGCCCATGATCGCCGCCGTCATCGGCGCGGGCGTGTCCGGCCTCTTCTGCGGCCTGACCAGCGTGCGCTCCTACTCCATGGGCGGCTCCCCCTCCTTCCTGTCCCTTATCACCATGATCGGCGGCGAGGGCAACCCCATGCACAGCGTAATCTTCGGCGCCATCGGCGGCGTGATATCCGTAGGAATTGCCGCTGTTCTGGCCTTTATCCTCTATAAGGACCCTGAGACCGCCCCCGCCACGGTGTCCGGCGGCTCCGGAGCCGCCGCTGCCGCCACGGCCACAGCCGTGGCGACCAAGACCGTCATCGAGCCCCCCATCCCCGGCAAGGTGGTGGCCCTGGAGACCGTGCCTGACGAGACCTTCGCCACCGGCATCCTGGGCGTGGGCTTCGCCGTGGAGCCCTCTGAGGGCAAGGTGTACGCCCCCTTCGACGGCACCTGCGAGGGCCTCATTGACTCCCTCCACGCCATGAATCTGAAGAGCGACAGCGGCGTGGAGCTCCTCATCCACGTGGGCCTGGAGACCGTTGGCCTGGAGGGCAAGCCCTTCAAGATCAAGGTGAAGGAGGGCCAGCGCATCAAGAAGGGCCAGCTGCTCATGGAGTTTGACCCCAAGATGATTCAGGACATGGGCTGTAAGACCGTCTCCCCGGTCCTGGTGACCAACGCCGACGAGCTGCCCGGCGTGAAGGTTGAAAATGGCAAAATTATTATTGAGTAATCGGGAGATTCTAGTGCTATGAAACTGCGTAAAGACTTTCTCTGGGGCGGGGCCACCGCCGCCAACCAGTTCGAGGGCGCCTGGAACGTGGACGGCAAGGGCGAGAGCGTGTCCGACCACTGCACCAACGGCAGCCACACCGTCCCCAAGCGGGTGACGGTGAACATCGAGCCGGACACCCTCTACCCCTCCCATGAGGCCATCGACTTCTACTGCCACTACGAGGAGGATATCGCCCTCTTCGCGGAGATGGGCTTCAAGTGCTTCCGCATGTCCATCAACTGGACCCGGATCTTCCCCACCGGCATGGAGAGCGAGCCCAACGAGGCGGGCCTGGCCTTCTACGACAGGGTGTTCGACTGCTGCAAAAAGCACGGCATCGAGCCCCTGGTGACCATCTCCCACTACGAGATGCCCTACGCTCTGGTGGAGAAGTGCAACGGCTGGGAGGGCCGGGAGGCCATCGGCTATTTCGAGACCTACTGCAGGGTGATCTTCGAGCGCTACAAGGACAAGGTGAAGTACTGGCTCACCTTCAACGAGATCAACGCCGGCACCATGCCCCTGGGCAACGTGCTCTCCACCAGCACCGTCAAGGGCTACTCCGGCCCCATCACCCAGGTGCCCGACAGCCCCCAGGCCCGCTACCAGGCCCTCCACCACCAGTTTGTGGCCAGCGCCCGGGTGGTGAAGTACGCCCATGAGCACTACCCCCAGTTCCTGCTGGGCAACATGATCGCCTTCTGCGCCGTCTACCCCTTCACCTGCCACCCGGACGACGTGCTGGAGGCCCAGCGCCAGATGCGGGACACCAACTGGTACTGCTCCGACGTCCAGGTCAAGGGCGAGTACCCCTACTACGCCAAGGCCTTCTGGGAGAAAAACGGCATTGAGCTGAAGATGGAGCCCGGCGACCTGGAGGTCCTCAAGGAGGGCACCGTCGATTTCTACACCTTCTCCTACTACATGACCAACTGCGCCGGCGTGGGCCACGAGGAGGCCGTCAGCGGCAACCTGACCGGCGGGCTGAAGAACCCCTACCTGGAGGCCAGCGCCTGGGGCTGGCAGATCGACCCCCAGGGCCTGCGCTGGAGCCTCAACGAGATCTACGAGCGCTACCACATCCCCCTGATGATCGTGGAGAACGGCCTGGGCGCCCGGGACGAGCGGAGCGAGGACGGCAAGTTCCACGACAGCTACCGCATCGACTACCTCCGCCGGCACATCCAGCAGATGAAGCTGGCGGTGGAGGAGGACGGCGTGGACCTGATGGGCTACACCCCCTGGGGCTGCATCGACCTGGTCAGCGCCTCCACCGGCGAGATGGCCAAGCGCTACGGCTTCATCTACGTCAACAAGTTTGACGACGGCACCGGCGACCTCAGCCGGGAGCGCAAGGACTCCTTCTACTGGTACAAGAAGGTGATCGCCACCAACGGCGAGGACCTGGATTGATCCGTTTCACCGGGAAACCGCATAAATCCCTCCGCAGCGGGCAGCCCTTCCGGGCTGCCCGCGCCGGAGCGCTTTGGCAAAAAACGGACGAGCGGAAAATTTGGAATAACTTGGAGGATGACCGCGTATGAAATTCCCTGAAAACTTCCTGTGGGGCGGCGCTACCGCGGCCAACCAGTGCGAGGGCGCCTGGGACGTGGACGGCAAGGGCGTCAGCTGCTCCGACATCTGCACCGGCGGCAAGTTCGGCCAGAGCAAGATGATCACCCCCGTCCTTCAGGAGGGCACCTTCTACCCCAGCCGGGAGGCCATCGACCACTACCACCGGTTCAAGGAGGACATCGCCCTCTTCGCCGAGATGGGCTTCAAGGTCTACCGGTTCTCCATCGCCTGGACCCGCATCTTCCCCAACGGCGACGAGGCGGAGCCCAACGAGGCGGGCCTGAAGCACTACGAGGAGGTGATCGACGAGTGCCTCAAGCATGGCATTGAGCCCCTCATCACCATCTCCCACTACGAGGTCCCCTTCGGCCTGACCAAGAAGTGCAACTCCTGGACCAGCCGGGAGATGATCGGCTACTTCCTCAACTACTGCCGGGCCATCTTTACCCGCTATAAGGGCAAGGTAAAGTACTGGCTCACCTTCAACGAGATCAACAGCTCCACCTCCGCCATGGGCGCGCTGCTGAACCAGGGCATCCTCAACGACCTGGTGAACCCCACCCCCTTTATGGCCCAGCCCGACCTGCCCCAGCAGCGCTTCCAGGGCCTGCACCACATGTTTGTGGCCAGCGCCAAGGCGGTTCAGCTGGCCCACGAGATCGACCCCAACTACAAGGTGGGCAATATGATGATCTACGCCGCCTCCTACCCCCTCACCTGCGCTCCCGAGGACGTGCTGAAGAACCAGGAGTACAACCGGGTCATGAATTACTTCTGCTCCGACGTCCAGTGCCGGGGGTACTACCCCACCTATATGAACCGCTACTTCCGGGAGCACGGCATCACCGTTGAGAAGGAGCCCGGCGACGACGAGATCCTGAGAAACGGCACGGTGGACTTCTACACCTTCTCCTACTACATGTCCTCCTGCCAGACCGCCGACCCCGACAAGCAGGCGGGCGCGGGCAATATTATCAGCGGCGTGCCCAATCCCTACCTGAAGGCCAGCGAGTGGGGCTGGCAGATCGACCCCAAGGGCCTGCGCTACTCCCTCAACGAGATCTACGACCGCTACCAGATGCCCCTCATGGTGGTGGAGAACGGCCTGGGCGCCAAGGACGTCATCGAGGCCGACGGCTCCATCAACGACGACTACCGCATCGACTACCTCCGCCAGCACATCCAGCAGATGGGCGAGGCCGTGGCCGACGGCGTGGAGCTGATGGGCTACACCCCCTGGGGCTGCATCGACCTGGTCAGCGCCTCCACCGGCGAGTACGCCAAGCGCTACGGCTTCATCTACGTGGAGCGCTACGACGACGGTACCGGCGACTTCAGCCGCCGGCGGAAGAAGTCCTTCGACTGGTACAAAAAGGTGATTGCCACCAACGGCGAGGACCTGGATTAGGCGGACGCTTTTTCATCCTGTTTCCTCTGGGAAAAAGGATTTTCCGTCCATGGGGCGGAGATATTTCACGAGATAGGAGAGACAGATTATGAAGCAGTTTCAGTACGTTGTGACCGACCCCATCGGCATCCACGCCCGCCCCGCGGGCCTGCTGGTCAAGGAGGCCAAGGCCCTGGACAGCACCATCACCATTGAGAAGGTGGGCGGCAAGTCCGCCGCCGCCACCAAGCTGATGGCTGTCATGGGCCTGGGCGTCAAGGGCGGCGACACCGTGAACGTCACCGTGGAGGGCGGCGACGAGGACGCCAGCCTCCAGGCCATGGAGAAGTTTTTCCAGGAGAACCTCTGATTTCTTTCCCGCAGAAAAACCTCCGCACAGGTAGCCGCCTGTGCGGAGGTTTTTTCTGTTGGGCTCCGCCCAAACCCGCCAGGGCTTTGCCCTGGACCCACCGCCCTTTGAAAAGGGCGGCCCTAAACTTTACCGGTTTTGAACTGTAGTCACTATCCTCGTTCTCAACTGCGGGCAGTATCCTATCAAAATTTGGGTTGACATTTGTAGATCGCCATGGTATAGTTGTTTTACAGATGTAAAATATATATGGCGGGCCACACTGGAAGGAGGCCCTTATGGCAAAGAAGCTATCCCTCTCTGCCGGGGAGTGGCAGATTATGGAGTGTCTGTGGGAGCGGAGCCCCCGGACTATGACGGAGATTGTCCGGGAGCTCCAGCTGGGCACGGGCTGGAGCAAGTCCACCATAGTGACCATGGTGGGCCGGCTGGAGGCCAAGGGGGCTTTGGCCTACACAGAGGGAGGCCGGGCCCGGCAGTACAGCCCCACCATTCCCAGGAGTCAGGCCGCGCTCCAGGAGACGGAGTCCCTGCTGCACCGGGTGTATCGGGGCAGTGTGGGCATGCTGGTCAACACCCTGGCGGACGGCCGGGGGCTGAGCCGGGAGGATATTGAGGAGCTCAGCGCGATTTTGGAAAAAGCGAGGAGTGAGCAGACATGACGGAGATCATCCTGACATCGTCGGTTTTGATTGTGGTCCTGGCCCTGCTGCGGCGTTTGCTGCGGGGCAGGATGGATCCACGGCTCCAGTATGCTCTGTGGCTGCTGGTTGCGCTCCGGCTGCTGATTCCTGGGACCCTCTTCCCCGCGCCGGTGAGCGTGGCCGGGGCGGCGGAGGATCTGCGTGTCTCCATCCAGCAGGCCTTCCCCGGTCCGGCGGATTTGACGGCAGACCCCGCCGCGGACCTGGCGAACCAGCCCGCCCAGCCGCCCCAGGCCTTAACGCCGGATGGGCATACGACGGTCTACCACCGTGCGCCGCCGGAGATCGCCCGGCGAACCTACAACTGGCCGGATATCCTGTGGAAAGCCGGCATCGCTCTGGTGGGCGGCGCACTGGTTCTCTCCAACCTGCGCTTTTATCTCCGCCTGCGGAAGAGCCGGAAGCGGCTGAACCTGCCCCGGGAGGCGGGGGCGGGGCGGCTTCCGGTGTACCTGGCGGAGGACCTGGCCTCCCCCTGCCTCTTCGGCCTGTTCCGCCCGGCCATCTACCTGCCGCCCCAGGCCCTGGAGGCGGGACGGCTGAACCACGTCCTCACCCATGAGCTGACCCACTTCCGCCACGGCGACCACCTGTGGGCCCTGCTGCGGAGCCTGTGCCTTGCCCTCCACTGGTACAATCCCTTGGTGTGGCAGGCGGCGGCGCTCAGCCGCCGGGACTGCGAGCTGGCCTGCGACGACGGCGTCATCCGCCGGCTGGGGGAGGACCACCGGCTGGACTACGGGGACACCCTGCTGTACATGGTGGCGGCGGGCCGGCCCAACCTGCTGCGCACCGCCACCACCATGTCCGACGGGAAGCGGACCATGGCGGAGCGCATCGCCCTCATCGCCCGGCGGCCCCGGATGCTGAAGGCCACCTTGGCTCTGGTGGCGGCGGCGCTGTGCGCCGTGGTGGTGGTCACCTTCGGCGGCGCGGCGGAGTCCGCCCCGGCGGAGGATTCGCAGAGCCCCGCCCCTGGGACCGAGGACCCGCTCCCGCCGGAGGAGGAGAATTCCCGGCCCCTCTCCGCCGGGCGTCTCACCTCCACGGACTACGTCCACCCCAGCGGTCTCTTCTCCCTGACCCTGCCGGACAACTGGCCGGAGGAGGTCCGGTGCGTGGAGACGGCGGATGCCGCCGCCTTCTACGAGGCCGGGGCCTACGACGCCGAGGCGGGCCAGGGCTGGCTCATGAGCGTGGTGCCCCAGCCCGCCAGCTGGGCGGAGGTCTACGACCAGAGCGGCACTCCCCTGGGGGAGTTTGACAGCAGCGGCAGCCCCTATGTATACATGCTGGACCTGAACCCGGAGCCCGCCGGGGATTCCCACACCCAGTCCCTCCTGGACCAGCGGGACCAGCTGGTCCGGAGCTTCCGGGGCCAAACCGGGGCGGAGGACTTCTCCCGTCTGGTCCGGGACGCCTACCGGACGGATATGCCTCTGGCCATCGCCTACCTGCCCTACCTGAACTGGGCCAGCTACGATGAGCTCTACGGCGAGGAGGAGCTGTGGAACCTCCTGAGCGCCCTGATGTCCTACGTGGAGCTGGCGGATCCGGACTGGGACCAGTACCACGACATCCTCTCCAACCGGTCCCGGTACCAGCCCATTGACGGGGCCTACGCCACCGCCATTCAGGAGGGGATCCTCTGGCCCCTCTACGAGAAGAATCCCCAGCGGTTCGCCAGCGTGCTGGGCAGCGCCTACCTCACCGACGACGAGCGCGCCGACGTACTGGAGTGGATCCGCTACCCCCTCTCCCTGGACCAGGGCCGGGTCAATTTCCCGGAGGAGGCTTTGACCGATGAGGAGATGTACGCGGTTCTGGGTCTCACACCCGGAGCGGGCGGCGTCACTGCCTCTCCCTCCGCCCGGACGCTCACCTCCGCCGGGGAGCGCTTCTCCTTCCTGCCGGAGAACACCGCCGGCGTCTACGCCGCCGAGTACAGCTCCTCGGACCCCTCCGTGGCCTCTGTGGACCGGGAGGGCACGGTGACGGCGGTATCGCCCGGCCAGGCGGTGATCACGCTCCACTTCGAGGGCAGCGGCGGACAGTGGGACTTCACCTGCGCCGTTACCTGCTCCTGGACGGAGGGTGAACCGGAGGGGGACACTGGCGACCCCGCCGCCACCCTCTACGGCTCCACCTACGGCTGGGAGCTGATGGACCAGTGGCAGCGGCAGCTCTTCGGGCTGACCTTCGCCGTTCCCGCCCTGCCGGACCAGGAGCAGATCTACGACGACGGCTATGCCGACGGGCTGGAGCGCTCCCTTCTCGACCTGCTGGAGAGCCACGGCCAGGCGTACCTGGGGGACGACTTTGACAGCGTGATTCTGGACAGCGCCCTGCCCCTGCACCCGGAATACCGGGAGGAGGTGGCGGTCTCCTATCGCTTCGTGGCGGCCCGGGAGTTCCAGTTCCCGGACGGCCAGACCGTCCGGCTCACCCAGGACAGCCCCTCCCTGGAGACCACCTTTACGGTGATGGGCCTCTCCCGGGTCCGGGGCGACCTGCTGGTCGGCGGCCCGGACCTCTATGGGACCAGCGAACTGGCTAACGCCGTGATTACGGGGGCGGACAGCTGGAATCTGGCCTACATCTACCAGGATATTCTCAGCCGCACCCAGGCTCAGCTCCTGGCCAACCCCAATACGGCGGACTATACCGTCCTCAATGTGGAGCTGATCGATGATGGAGCCCTGGACGCGGCGCTGCTGGACATCCGGGCCGGAGATACCCTGGAGGTCACCTATAATATAGGCGTGGAGAGCCCCGACAGGGGCGGCTTGGGCGTGGGGACCTTCGTAACCACGTATACCTTTGCCGAGTAGGCGGGTGCCTATCTACATGATAGCTCCGGGGGTGCGTAACCCCCGGAGCTAACGTATAGATAGGCACTTACGAGGCCTGCCTGCCGTGAGGGCGAAGAGCTAGAGCAGCAGGAACCAGACCGCCAGGCACAGCGCCGCCGCCACGGCGGCAAAGGCGAACCAGGTTCCCGGGGAGAGCCGACGCCAGAGGGGAGGCTTTTGGTTCTGCCGGGCGGCGTATCCCTGGGCAATCCGGCAGGCCTCGCCCAGAACCTGCTGGGAGGTGACTCCCTCCCTGGAAAAAGCGTCGTTTTTTACAATAAAAATGGCCTGCTCAAAGAGCTTGGGATCAGGCGAGTCCACAACAATCACACGGCGGGAGGTCCCTTTTACCATAGTGTGCCGCTCCTTTCTGGGTTGGGTGGTATTTCCCGATTTAAAATAAGGAATATTTCCAGTGTTTCCCGGCGCTGGCAGAATTATACCCGGGCTGGCAAAAAAGCCCTTTGCAGGGGGAGCCATTCAAAAGACAGGGTTGGCTCCCTTTTTGGGCAAGCAAAGGCCCGCTTTCCGAAGAAAGCGGGCCTTTGCTTGATGGAGAAGATTGAGGAAAAACGAATACAACCGTTTAGGTATCTCTCCTAAACTGGTTATAGTTTACCAGCTGGAGGCGTCTTTTGTCAACGTAGATATCGCCTAAATTCCAGGTCTCCTCACAAAAATCGCCGTCATATTATACAAAAACTCTTGCCTGTTTTTGTACAAAAGAGCAAAATACGCAGAATTGTCCCCGCCTTACGGACACTCGTGCTGCTGCCGCTGGCCGTCCACGAAAACGGCCCGCAGATTCAGTTCCTGATCCAGCACCAGCAGGTCCGCAGCCTTCCCCGGGGCCAGAGCGCCCGCGTCCTTCAGCCCCACCGCCAGGGCGGGGGCGGTGGAGGCGGCGTAGACCGCGGCCTCCAGGGGCAGGCCGAAGCGCACCACGTTGCGCAGCGCGTCCAGCATGGAGATGGAGCTGCCCGCCAGGGTGCCGTCCAGCAGGGTTGCCTTGTGATTTTTCACCACAATGGGCTGCCCGCCCAGCTCATAGTCGCCGTCGGGCATGCCGGCGCAGCGCAGGGAGTCGCTGATGAGGTTCAGCTTGTCCCCGAAGAGCCGGTAGGTGGCCCGGATCACCGAGGGGTGGATGTGCAGTCCGTCGCAGATGAGCTCCACGCTGGCTCCCGCGTCAAAGGCCGCGCCGATCACCCCCGGGGCCCGGTGGAGGAAGGAGGGCATACCGTTGTAAAGGTGGGTGGCGTGGGTGGCCCCGGCCTGGAAGCCGGCCATGGCGGTGTCGTAGTCCGCCGTGGTGTGGCCCAGGGAGACGGTGCAGACCTTGGAGATCTCCTGGATGAAGGGCATAGCCCCCTCCTCCTCGCAGGCCACGGTGACCAGGCGCACCTGTCCGCCGCTGGCCTCGTTGAGCCGGTGAAAGAGGGCCGCGTCCGGCTTGTGCAGGTTCTCCGCCGCCTGGGCCCCCCGCTTGGCGTAGCTGAGGAAGGGTCCCTCCAGGTGGATACCGGCGCACTTGGCGCCGCCGGCGGGGCGGAAGTCCCGGATGGCGCGCATGGCGGGGAGCAGGGTCTCCTCCTTCAAGGTCATAGTGGTGGCCAGATAGCTGGTGACGCCGTGGGCGGCGTAGTAGTCCGCCAGGGGCTGGAGCCCCTCGCGCCTGCCATCGGAGAAGTCCTCCCCCACCGCGCCGTGGGTGTGGATGTCCACCAGGCCGGGGATCACATAGCAGCCCGCGGCGTCCAGGTCCCCGGGACCCTCCAGGCGCCCCACGGCGGTGATGGTCCGGTCAAATTGAATGTCAGCGTCCTCAAAGGACCTGCCGGTGAAAATCCTGGCGTTTTGAATCAGCATAGCGCGTATTTTGCCTCCTATCTTATCTCTGGACCCGGCCGGAGCCGTCTCCGCCGGCCAGCTTTTCCACCTCCGCGACGGTGGCGAAGTTGTAGTCTCCCTCAATGGAGTGCTTCAACGCCGATGCCGCCACGGCGAACTCCACCGCCGCCTGGGTGCTCCTGCCATTCATTAGGGCGTAGATCAGGCCGCCGCCGAAGCTGTCGCCGCCGCCGATGCGGTCGATGATGTGCAGATGGTAGAGCTTGGAGAAGCAGTACTGGTCCGAGGCCGCGTCGTAGAGCATGGCGGACCAGTCGTTGTCAAAGGCGCTCTTGCTCTCCCGCAGAGTGATGGCCACCTTCTCAAAGTGGAATTTGTCCGCCAGCTGCCGGGCCACGGACTTGTAGCCCTCCTTATTCAGCTCCCCGGCGGTGATGTCGGTGGCCGCGGCCTCGATGCCGAACACGTCCTTGGCGTCCTCCTCGTTGGAGATGCACACGTCCACGTACTGGCAGAGTTCCGTCATGGCCTCCCGGGCCTGCTCCCTTGTCCACAGCTTGCCCCGGTAGTTGAGGTCACAGGAGATCTTGATCCCCTTGGCCTTGGCGGCCCTGCAGGCCTGGCGGCAGATCTCCACCAGGTTGGGTCCCAGAGCCGGAGTGATGCCGGTGAAGTGGAACCACTCAGCTCCCTGGAAGATGGCGTCCCAGTCGAAGTCCTCCGGAGCGGCCTCCTGAATGGCGGAGTGGGCCCGGTCGTAGATGCACACGCTGGGCCGCTGGGAGGCGCCCTTCTCGTTGTAGTAGATGCCCACCCGGTCGCCGCCCCGGACGATCCTGCTGGTATCCACCCCGTAGCGGCGCAGGGAGTTGACGGCGCACTGGCCGATGGCGTGGGCGGGGAGCTTGGTGACGTAGGCCACGTCCTGGCCGTAGTTGGCCAGGGAGACCGCCACGTTGGCCTCCCCGCCGCCGAAGGTGAACTCCAGGTGGTCCGCCTGGACAAAGCGCTCGTAGTTGTAGGGCTGGAGGCGAACCATCAGCTCGCCGAAGGTGACAATTTTAGCCATCTTATTGGCCTCCCTCTCAAATATAAAGTAACCGCAGTTAGGCACGAGTGAATGTTGGGCTCCGTCCCGTGGGCCGCGCTCTGCGCGGCTTAGGCTGGGGCGGCCAAAGGCCGCCTAACGCCATTGAGGGGCCGTGTGGAATTCAATCGCGCACGGGCGCTCGATGCGCCCGTTGCGCGATCTACGCGGGAATACTTTGTGTATTTCAAGAAAATTTAACGCAGTATGGCGGAAAAAGATCCGCCATTTGGGCGTTTTGTCACTTTTCAAACATGTCCTAAAGCACCACGCCGTCCTTAAAGATGGAGATCTCCCGGAAGCCCCGCTCCTCCGCCCGGGTCCGCTTGCCCGAGGCGGTCTCCAGCACCAGGTCCATCAGGTCCCCGGCGGCCTGGTCCAAGGTGCGCTCCCCGTCGGCCACCACCCCGGCGTTGAAGTCGATCCAACTGGCCTTGCGGGTGGCCAGGGGGGTGTTGGTGGCCAGCTTCATGGTGGGGGCCGGCGCGCCGAAGGGGGTGCCCCGGCCGGTGGTAAAGAGGATGAGGTGGGCCCCGGCGGCGGTGAGGGCGGTGGCGCTGACCAGGTCGTTGCCCGGGCCGTAGAGCATGTTGAGTCCCTTGGCTGTGACGGCCTCCCCGTAGCCGATCACGTCCATAATGGGGGCGGAGCCCCCCTTCTGTACGCAGCCGCAGGACTTGTCCTCCAGGGTCGTGATGCCCCCCTCCCTGTTGCCCGGGCTGGGGTTGTCGTAGACCGCCTCGCCGTGGCGGATGAAGTAGGCCTTAAAGCCGTTGATCATCTCCACCGCCCTGTGGAACACCTCCTCATTGACGCAGCGGTCCATGAGGAAGCCCTCCGCGCCGAACATCTCCGGCACCTCGGTGAGCACGGTGGAGCCCCCCTGGGCCACCAGCAGGTCGGAGAAGCGGCCCACCACCGGGTTGGCGGTGATGCCGGAGAGGCCGTCGGAGCCGCCGCACTTCATGCCCACCACCAGCTCGCTGGCGGGGATCTCCTCCCGCCGGAAGCGGCCCGCATAGGCGGCGCACGCCTCCAGCAGCGTCCGGCCCGCGGCCATCTCGTCTTCCACCTCCTGGCAGGTGAGGAACTTCACCCGCTCCGGGTCAAAGTCCCCCAGCTCCGCGACGAACTGCTCATGGGTCAGGTTTTCGCACCCCAAGCCCAGCACCAGCACCGCCCCCGCGTTGGGGTGCCGGGCCAGAGCCGCCAGGAGCTTGCGGGTCTGGGCGTGGTCCGCGCCGGTCTGGGAGCAGCCGAAGGGGTGGGGGAAGGCGTAGAGCCCGTCAATAGAGCCGGTTACCAGATCCTGGTTCTCCCGCACCAGGGCCTTGGCCACGTCGTTGACGCAGCCCACGGTGGGGAGAACCCAGATCTCGTTGCGCACGCCCACCCGGCCGTCCGGGCGGCGGAAGCCCAGGAAGGTCCGGGCCGGGGCGGCGGGGGGAAAGGCCACCTTGGGCTGGTAGGCGTACTCCAGCTCCCCGGAGAGGTTGGTGGCCAGGTTGTGGGTGTGGACCCAGTCCCCGGGGCGGATGGGCCCGGTGGCGTGGCCGATGGGGAAGCCGTATTTGACCACGTTCTCCCCGGCCTCCACCGGCGCGACGGCCATTTTGTGGCCCTGGGGAATGTCCTCCGCCGCCGCAGCCCGGAGGTTCCCGGCCTCATAGACCGTCCCCTTTGGCACGGCCCGCAGGGCCACCACGACGTTGTCATTGGGATGAATCTGAATAAAGTTGGGCACGGGATGTCCTCCTAAAAATGCTCATTTTCTGCTATTTTGATTGGCAGCTGCTTACACGGAAATAGTGGATCGATCTCAAAACGAAGTTTTGCGCTGTGTCGCGTCACTGCCGCCTACGGCGTCAACGACCGCTCCGGCAGCGGCTTCGCCGCTGCCCATGTTCTTTTTGGATACTTCTTCCGTCCCTAATCAGAGGCAGCTGGCGTAAGCGGCCAGGGCGCCCTCGGCGCGGATCTTTTTGAGGTTTTCCACCGCAGCCGCCTCGAAGCCGGGGATGGCGGTGAGGTCCTGGCCCCACATCTGCTGGTTGGTCATGACGGCATGGACCAGGTCCTCGGCGCTGTCGTTCCTGTGGTCGTAATAGAACTCCAGCACCCACCGGTCGTCGGAGCAGGTGTAGCAGTCCCCCTTGGGGCGGCGGCAGACCAGGCCCTTGTCGGTGAGCTCCTGGATGTCGCTGGAGAAGAAGGCGATATAGGCGGCAAAGCTCATGGTCAGGCACTTGGGCAGATGGCCCTTCAGGTCAATATACTCCAGGAAGCTGGGCATATTCCGGGCCCGCCACTTGGAGGTGGAGTTCAGGGAGATGCTCATGAGCTCGTGGTCCACAAAGGGGTTGTTGAACCGGTCCTGGACCGCGGCGGCAAAGTTCTCCAGATCCGCCCTGTTCAGGGGCAGGGTGGGAATCACCTCGTCGTAGAGCATCTTGTTCATAAAGCCCCGGACGGTATCGTCAAACATGCAGTCCCGGACAATGTTGAACCCCGCCAGATAGGCCCCCAGCACGAAGCCGGTGTGGGCGCCGTTGAGGATGCGGACCTTCCGCTTCTTATAGGGAGTGACGTCGGGGACCACCACGCAGTTGACCCCCGCGGCCTTAAAGGGCAGCTTGTCCTCCAGCCAGGCGGGACCCTCGATGTTCCACACGCCGAAGACCTCGCCCACGTCGATGAGCTCGTCGTGGTAGCCGTTGGCCTCCTCCAGCCGCTCCAGCTCCTCCGGGTCCCGGATGCGGCCGGGGACAATGCGGTCCACCAGGGTGGAGCAGAAGGTGCATTCCTCGTTGACATACGTCCGGAAGCCGCTCTCCAGCCCCCACTGGTCAATGTACTGGTTGACGCACTTGAGCAGCTCTTTCCCGTTGTTGTCGATGAGCTCGCAGGAGAGGACCACCAGGCCGCTGCCGCCGGCCTGCCAGCGCCGGTAGAGCACCTGGGTGAGCTTGCCGGGGAAGGAGGCGCAGGGCGCGTCCCCCGGCTGGCAGGAGGGGTCGTAGACAATGCCCGCCTCGGTGGTGTTGGAGACGATATACTCCAGATCCCCGGAGACGGCCACCTCCATCATGGCGTCGAAATCCGCCCTCTCGTAGGGGTTCAGGCACCGGGAGACGGAGGAGATCACCCGCCTGCGGTCCACCTTCTCCCCGTTCTCCGTGCCCCGGAGGTACAGGGTGTAGAGCCCCTCCTGGCCGTTAATCAGCTTGGCCAGACCCGGGGCGATGGGCTGCACCAGCACGCACTTGCCGTTCCAGCCCGCCTTTTCGTTGGACACGTCAAACCAGTAGTTGACAAAGGCCCGCAGGAAGTTGCCCTCCCCGAATTGCAGGACCTTCTCCGGGGCCTTTTCCAGCAGGTAGCCCTCATAGCCCGCTTCCTTCAGCCGCGCGTAGCTCAATTTTTCCATATTCATTGCACCTCCTAATGATTTAGGGCTGCTTGCCGATGTAGGCCAGAATGCCTCCATCCACATAGAGCACATGCCCGTTGACAAAATTGCTGGCGTCGCTGGCCAGGAACACCGCGGGACCCACCAGGTCCTCCGGAGTGCCCCAGCGGGCGGCGGGGGTCTTTGCGAGGATAAACTGGTCAAAGGGGTGGCGGCTGCCGTCCGCCTGGCGTTGGCGCAGGGGGGCGGTCTGCTCCGTGGCGATGTAGCCCGGCCCCAGGCCGTTGCACTGGATGTTGGCCCCGCCGAACTCGGAGCAGATGTTCCGGGTGAGCATCTTCAGCCCGCCCTTGGCGGCAGCGTAGGCGCTGACGGTCTCCCGGCCCAGCTCGCTCATCATGGAGCAGATGTTGATAATTTTGCCCCGTCCCTTCTCAATCATGCCTGGAATCACCGCCTTGGCGCAGATAAAGGGGGCGATGAGGTCCACGTCCACCACCTGGGTGAACTCCTCCACCGTCATCTCCGTCATGGGGATGCGCTTGATGATGCCGGCGTTATTGACCAGGATGTCAATGACGCCCGCCTCCTCCCGGACGCGGGCCACAAGGGCCTGCACGGCCCTCTCGTCCGTCACGTCCGCCACATACCCGCGGACCTCCACCCCCGCCTCCCGGTAGGCCTCCAGGCCCCGCTGGCGGCTGGCCTCGCTGGAGCAGTTGAAGCACACCTTTGCTCCGGCCCGGGCCAGCCCTACGCCGATGGTGAAGCCGATGGAGTGGGCCCCGCCGGTCACCAGGGCCACCCGGCCCGTGAGATCGAACATGTCCATAGTCCTCTTCCTCCTTCCGGGCCCCGGAGGGCCCTGGTTCCAAAACAGCGGCGCGCGCCGCCCTTTCAGGAGGCGCGGGCCGCTTCGCCAGCTATCTCAGCTCGCTGGTGGGGATGCCGTCCATGTCGTCAAAGTCCTGGTTCTCGCCGCACATACCCCAGATAAAGGTGTAATTGGCGGTTCCCACGCCGGCGTGGATGGACCAGCTGGGGGAGATGACCGCCTCCTCGTTATGCATAACGATGTGCCGGGTCTCCTTCCCATGGCCCATCATGTGGAACACGGCCTGGTCGGGAGCGATGTCGAAGTACAGATAGACCTCCATGCGCCGCTCGTGGGTGTGGCAGGGCATGGTGTTCCAGACGTTGCCGGGCAACAGCGCCGTCATGCCCATGCTCAGCTGGCAGCTCTCGCAGACCGCCGGGTGGACGTACTGACGCAGGATGCGCTCGTTGACCGTCTCCTGGGCGCCCAGGTGGTTGTAGCGGGCCTTGTCCATGGGAATGAGGACCGTGGGGCAGGTCCGGTGGGCGGGGCAGGAGTTGATGTAGAACTTGGCGGGGTTCTCCCGGTCCAGGGACCGGAACACCAGCTCCTTGGTGCCCATGCCCACGTAGATGCCGTCCCGGCTCCCCAGCTCGTAGGACACGCCGTCCAGCACCATGACGCCGGGGCCGCCGATGTTGATGGCGCCCAGCTCCCGCCGGGCCAGAAAGCTGGGCGCGGCCAGCTCCTTGCAGCTCTCCAGCCGCAGCTCCCCCTCCACGGGCAGAATGCCCCCCGCGATGATCCGGTCCTGGTGGGAATAGGTCAGGTTGATCTCATCCTTTTCAAACAGGCCGGAGATGTGGTAGTGCCGCCGGAGCTCCCCGGTGTTGTAGAACATGGAGTCCTCCGGATGGTTCGCGTAGCGGACATCAAATTTCATCTTCAATGCACACTCCCATTTCACGAATTTTTCAACCCGCGTCCGCAGCGTCAAACGCCGTTTGGGGCGTCTGGCCTGCCGCCGAGTGGATTCAACGATTTTTCACAATTTTTCCCCGCTTGACTCCATTATAACCTGTCACCCTGCCCAAGGCTATGGTTTTTCCGGCGGAAGATATTCACAAAACGGACATGTTTCCCCGCCGCCGGCCGCCGGCGTAGGCCGTGGGGGACGCGCCGAAGTGCTTTTTAAATACCCGGGAGAAGTACAGGGGATTGTCGTAGCCGCACAGGGCCGCGATCTCCGCCACGGAAAAGTCCATGTCCGGCATGCCGGAGAGCATGCGCTCCGCCTTTTTCATCCGGAGTCTGGTCATATACTCCAGAGGGGTCTGCCCGGTCTCCCGCTTAAAGATTTTCCGCAGGTAGTCGTAGTGGAAGGGCAGGGCGCGGATGGCCTGGTCCAGGGCGAAGCCCGGGTCCGCGTAGTTCCAGATAATCACGCTCCGCAGCTTCTCCACCGGCGGGGAGAAGCGGGCGCTGTCCCGATAGGCCAGCATGTAGCTGGCAATCAGATCCCCCAGGGCGCTGAGGATAAGGCCGCCCCGCTCGATCTCCGCCTGGCCGTAGAAGAGCATCTGTGTGAAGGCGGCGCGCAGGTGTCCCTCCGAGTTGTCCGCCACCCGGAAGGCGGTCCGGAAGGGGAAGGGCGGGTTGGACAGCTGTACGTGGATGTTGGTAAAGCCCTCGTCGCTGGTGTTTGCGTGGCGCTCCCCCGGGGGGATGGCCACGGCGTCCCCCTCCTGATAGGGCACGGCGGCGCCGTCCTCCAGCTCGAACCGGCCCCGGCCCCCGGTGCAGTAGACCAGCTCCCAGTAGTCGTGGGCGTGGCGCTGGACCTCGAAGGTCTTGGGGTGCTCCCCGATGAAAAAAACAGTACTCATGGCATCCAACTCCCGGTTTGTTCGCCTCTTGCCGGAGGATCTGGCTTGTATTGGCATATGTCTTTGCGCGGCTCCGCGCCGCCTTGGCGGAGATTTGGTAAAAACGCCGGGGCGCTCCGGCTTGCGGGCGGCGGCCTTTTCTGCTATCATAAGAGCCAGCATGTGAAATGGCGCAAATGGGCTCCGCCCAGCGAGCCGGCCCTGCGCCAGCCCCGCTTGGGGCCCATCATTGCCGCCTGCGGCGTCAAGCCGGGCAGGCGGGAGAAAGTGAGGATTGCTTCGATGAACCAGAGGGAGAGAATGCTGGCGCAGTTGCCCTACAAGGCGTGGCTGGACGGCCTGGAGGAGGACCGGCTCTCGTGCAAGAAAAAGATCTACGAGTACAACCTGCTGCCGCCGGAGAACCGGGAGCTGATCCCGGCAAAGCTGAAGGCGCTGCTGGGCCGGTGTGGGGACAACATCATGATCGAGCCCCCCTTCCACTGCGACTACGGCTGGAACATCGAGGTGGGAGACTGGTTCTTCGCCAACTACAACCTGACCATCCTGGACGTGGGCAAAGTGACCATCGGAAGCTGCGTCCAGATCGCCCCCAATGTGTCCATCTACACCGCCGGGCACCCCGTCCACCCGGACAGCCGCAATTCCGGCTATGAGTACGGCATCCCCGTGACCATCGGGGACAACGTGTGGATCGGCGGCGACAGCGTCATCCTCCCCGGGGTCTCCATCGGGGACAACACGGTAATCGGCGCGGGGAGCGTGGTAACACGAGATATTCCTCCCAACGTGATCGCGGCGGGCAACCCCTGCCGGGTGATCCGGGAGATCACGGAGGAGGACCGGTTTTACTACTTCAAAAAGCGAAAATTCGATCCCGAGGCCCTGGCGGAGCTGCTTTAGAGCGGCTCCGCCGCTTTCTGTCCGGCGGGAGGGATCTGGCTGATATCAAAGGGCGTGGTCTGGTAGACGAAGTAGTTGAGCCAGTTGCTGTAGAGCAGGTTGGCGCTGGAGCGCCAGGTCATCCGGGGGGGCTGGGTATCGTCGTCGTCCGGGTAGTAGTTTTTCGGCAGCTCGATGGGCTTTCCCTGGCTCTTGTCCCGCTGGTACTCCTGCTCCAGGGTCCGCCGGTCGTACTCGCTGTGGCCGGTGATAAAGATCTGCCGGCCGCTCTCGGTGGACAGGGCGTAGATCCCCGCCTCCGGAGAGGTGGAGAGGATCTTCAGCCCCGGGACCTTCTCCACGTCCTCCCGGCGGACAGTGGTATGCCGGGAGTGGGGGACCATGAACACATCGTCGCAGCCCCGGAAGAGCATGTTGCTCCGGCGCTCCACGATGTGGGGGAACACGCCGAAGAGCTTTCGCTCCAGGGGGTACTTCGGCACACCGTAGTGGTAGTACAGCCCCGCCTGGGCCCCCCAGCAGATGTGGAAGGTGCTGTGGACGTGGCTCTTGCTCCACTCCATGATCTCGCACAGCTCCGTCCAGTAGGCCACCTCCTCGAAGGGCAGATGCTCCACCGGCGCGCCGGTGATCACCAGGCCGTCGAAATTGCGCTCCCGCACGTCGGCGAAGTGGCGGTAAAAGGCCAGCATGTGCTCCTGGGGGGTGTTCTTGGGGATGTGGCCCTGGGGGCAGATCAGCTCCAGCTCCACCTGCAATGGCGTGTTGGACAGCAGGCGGCTGAGCTGGGTCTCGGTGGCGATCTTGGTGGGCATCAGGTTCAGCAGCAGGATGTGCAGAGGCCGGATGTCCTGGGTGGTGGCCCGCGCCTCGGTCATGACGAAAATATTTTCCTCCGTCAGGGTCTTGACGGCGGGCAGCTCGTTGGGAATGCGGATGGGCATGGCGGTTGTTCCTCCGTTTCTGGGGTGGGCGTTTTTCTATATTCAGGATACATCACACGGCACGATTTGTCAACGCGGAGGGAGGTTTTTTGCCGCCGTGAGTGCCTATCTATCCGACAGCACCGGGACGGGGGCGGTACTTTTTGCCCATGCAAAAAGTACCCAAAAACACGCCGGGGGCGAGAGCCCCGTGAACCGCCGCAGAGCGGCGCTTTTAGCGCTAAGGCCGCCGTGCAGACAGGCCTTTACCTGCCAAATTTTTCTTGCTCCCGCTTTTGTCAAAAGGGGTATGCCTCTAAAAAAACAGGTCATCCTAGGAGCAGAAAAGGAGTGATGTACCATGGCGACGCAACTGCAAGAGCGCCTGAAAACCGGCCTGCACAACACCTCCGAGATTGGGCGGCTGCGGACGGTGATGCTCCATCGGCCCGGCCGGGAGCTGGAGAATCTGATGCCGGAATACCTGGACCGGCTGCTCTTTGACGACATTCCCTATCTGAAGGTGGCCCAGGCGGAGCACGACGCCTTTGCCGACTGCCTGCGGGGCAGCGGGGCGGAGGTGCTCTATCTCCGGGACCTGGTGGAGGAGACCATCCAGGACCCGCAGGTCCGCTCGGAGCTCATTGAGCAGTTTCTGGACGAGGCGGACCTGGAAAAGCACCGCATCCGGGAGATTCTGCGGGACTACTTTGCGGATATGGCCGGCGGCGAGCTGGTGGACACCATGATGGCCGGCGTCCGCAAGAGCGACATCCGGGGCTTTGAGACCGGAAAGCTCTCCGACTACCTGAGCTTCCGCTCCGACGACTACCCCTTCCTCATCGACCCCATGCCCAACCTGTATTTTACCCGGGACCCCTTCGCCACCATCGGCACCGGCGTGTCCCTCCACCGGATGCACACCGTCACCCGGAACCGGGAGACCCTCTTCGGCAAGTTTATCTTCAAGTACCACCCCCGCTACAAGGACGCCCCCAAGTGGTACGACCGGGGGGAGACCAGCTCCCTGGAGGGCGGCGACATCCTGATATTGTCCCCAGAGGTAATCGCCGTGGGCATCTCCCAGCGGACGGAGGAGGACAGCATTGACAAGTTCGCCCACACGGTGCTCTCCATCAGCGAGACCTTCAAGAAGATCCTGGCCTTTGATATCCCCAAGACCCGCAGCTTCATGCACCTGGACACCGTGTTCACCATGGTGGACCGGGACAAGTTCACCGTCCACCCCAATATTCTCCACGAGATCACGGTCTTTGTCATAGAGCTGGCGGACGGCAGGGTCCGCATCCAGGAGGAGTCCGGGCTCCTGGAGGATATCCTCAAGCGCCACCTGCACCTGGACAGCGCCACCCTCATCAAGTGCGGCAGCGACAGTCCCATTGACGCCGCCCGGGAGCAGTGGAGCGACGGCTCCAATACCCTGGCCGTCGCCCCCGGCGAGGTGGTTGTCTACGAGCGCAACTACGTCACCAACCGCATCCTGGAGGACCACGGCATAAAAGTCCACACCGTCCCGTGCAGCGAGCTCAGCCGGGGCCGGGGCGGCCCGCGCTGTATGAGTATGCCCTTCGTCCGGGAGGACGTGGATTAGGGTTTCCATTCTTTTTCTTTGTGAACAAAGAAAAAGAATCAAAAAGAAAAACTTTTTACCCGAAACTTCGTTTCGCTTATATCTTTTATTAAAGCGACTTTGTGGGCTCCGTCCGGGCAGCACGCGGCTTAGGACCGGGACAGCCATAAAGGGTATTGTTTTTCAACTTCATCCCCATAAGCGAAACGTAGTTTCGCGCAAAGTTCTTTTTTGATTCTTTTTTCTTTCAAGAAAAAAGAATGTATGCCTTATATATTTCATTCAATTAGGGAGCTGCAATATGGCTGTTAATTTAAAAGGAAGATCCTTTCTCACCCTCATGGACCTGACGCCCCAGGAGATCCGCTACCTGCTGGATCTGGGCCACGACCTCAAGAGCAAGCGCCGTGCCGGCGTATGCGAGCCAATCCTCAAGGGCAAGCACATTGTGCTGCTCTTTGAAAAGACCTCCACCCGAACCCGCTGCTCCTTCGAGGTGGCGGCCACCCAGGAGGGGGCCCACGTCACCTACCTGGACGCCGGCAGCAGCCAGATGGGCAAAAAGGAGAGCCTGGAGGACAGCGCCAGGGTCCTGGGCCGGTTCTTTGACGGCATCGAGTACCGGGGCTATGACCAGAAGGTGGTGGAGGACCTGGCGAGGTTCAGCGGCGTGCCGGTGTGGAACGGCCTGACGGACGTGGACCACCCCACCCAGATCCTGGCGGACATGATGACCATTGAGGAGCACTGCGCCAAGCCTCTGCGGGAGGTCAAGGTGGTGTTCCCCGGGGACGTACGCAACAACATGTGCTACGCCTGGATGTACGGCTGCGCCAAGATGGGCATGCACTTTGTGGGTCTGGGCCCCCAGGAGCTGGCGGCGGGCGTGGACCGGGAGGTGATGCGCCAGGTGGAGGCCGTGGCCCGGGAGACGGGGGCCACCATCGAGATCACCAGCGACGAGTCCACCCTCTCCGGCGCGGACGTGATCTACGGCGACATCTGGGCCTCCATGGGGGAGGAGGACCTGATTCCGGAGCGGGCCAAGCTCCTCACCCCCTTCCGGGTGACGGAGGAGACCCTGGAGCGCACCGGGAACCGGAACGTGCTCTACCTCCACTGCCTGCCCTCCTTCCACGACTTTGAAACCAAGCTGGCCAAGGAGTGGAAGGACAAGGGCGTGGACATCCGGGAGGTGACGGACGAGGTGTTCCGGGGCCCCCACTCCGTGGTCTTCGACGAGGCGGAGAACCGGATGCACTCCATCAAGGCCGTGCTGGCGGCCACCATCGGCTGCTGACGCCGTCAGCGGGTTCATCCAAAAGAGAGGACGGATTTTCTCGGTTTCCCGAGAAAATCCGTCCTCTCTTTGTTTCGGTCAGCTGTTGGAGGAGGGCTCGCTCCTCCCGGGGCACAGGCCGTCAAAGGCGGCCAGGGTGATGGGTCGCTCCCCCGCGGGCCAGAGGTCCCTGTGGGAGATCAGAACAGTGCCCCTGCCCCGCCGGGCCAGGAGCGCTCCCAGGGCCTCCCGCTCCCCATAGCGCTTCCGGATGTCCCGGGCCCGGAGGAGGGCCGATCCCTCCGGGGGCTCCGGAGCCCCCTCCCGCCGGGGCAGAGGCGCCAGGCGCTCCGCCGCCTGCCGCAGGTCATAGCGCTTCAGCTGGAGGGTAAAAAGGCCCTCCATGGAGGAGAAGAGACAGGCGGCCAGGACCAGGAAGAAGGGCGTCTGGGGGACGGCCAGCCAGCCCCACAGCACGAACAGCCCCAAAAGCAGGTAGCTGCCGTAGCCCAGGAGGGTATTGACCGCCTCGTAGAGGATGTTCTCCACCGCCGCGGTTTGCTCCGCCCGCTTGCCCATGCGGGCAATCCGGCGGCTCAGCAGTCTATAGCGGTCCAGGAAGGCCTCCTCCTGGCCGTAAGCCTTAAGGGTACGGATGCCCCGGCTGCCCTCCAGCAGCCAGCCATAGTAGGCCTCCTCGCCGCCCCGGGTCTCCCTGTAGATCCGCTTCGCCCACCTCTCATAGACCAGGGAGGGGAGGAACTGGGCCAGGTTCAGCAGGGCGAAGATCAGCCCGATCCGCCAGTCCGCCCACAGCAGCAGCGCCATGGAGCCCGCCAGGGCCACCCCGCTGCCCAGAGCCTGGGGGACCGCCTCCTGGTAGTACTCCGCCGCGGTCTTTACGTCCGCCTCCAGCTTGACGTCCAAAGCGCCGTGGCCGGCGGCGTCCAGCCGGTTCTCCAGGAGCAGGGCGTAGAGCCCCTCCAAAAACCGCTGCCGGTCCGAAAGCTGCCGCCTGCCCCTCCAGGCGGCCAGGGCGCAGAGCGCCGGCACCCCACCGCCAGGAGGACGCCCGCCGCCGCCGCATACCGGAGGGCGGCCCCAGTCTCCATGGCCAGGGCCCGCTCCAGCAGGAGGGACAGCAGATACCCGCAGAGGAGCTCCAGTCCGAAGCGCAGAATGCTGTAGACGGCCCCAATGGTCAGGGACCCGGCAAAATACCCGCCCGGAGATTTGGTTTTTTGTTTCATTTTGATGCTCCTAAAAAGGATGTTCAGCGAAAGTGTACAGGGGGCATCGGGAGTGCCGCATTTTTAGCGTAGGCCGAGCGGCTGTGCCGCAAGGCGGCAGTCTTTGATCGCAAAAAGGCCCCCACTGCTCACAAAGAAAAAGAATGTATGCCGGAAGCCATCCCCGCTGCCCTGGCCAAAAGCTCCACGCCGCCCACCCGGTAGCCGCTGAAGGCGCACAGGGCTCTCCCCTCCCCGCCGCAGGCCACGGCCAGGGGCGGGGTGTCCGGGTCACAGCCCAGGCGGCGGGCGGCGGTCTCCAGGTCGTAGGCCCAGTCGTCCAGCAGCACCCGAATCTCCGGCCAGCCGGCCAGGAGGTCAGAGAGGACGGGGTGGCGCAGGCTCTCCCGGCTCCGGAGGAGGAGCACCACCTCCGTCCGGGACGCCTCCAGGGCTCTCCGGCAGTCCGCCAGCTCGTGGAGGACGTGCTCCGTGGGCTCCGCTCCCTCCTCCAGCCACAGCAGCAGCCGGGGTCCGCCTCCCATCCGGCACAGGTCCGGCACCGCCTCCCCCGCGGGGGTTACGGCGCCCATCACCGGCAGCTCCTGGTCAAGCAGCATATCCTCCAGGGCGCAGGTGCGCCGGGGGAGGACCTCCTGTCGCTCCTCCCCGGCCCGGAGGCGCAGCTCCTTAGAGGCAGCCAGCTGGCTCCCGTTGGGCAGGCGCAGGGCGGTGATGAGCCGGTACTGCCCCGCCGGGAGGACGATGGCCTCCCCCTCCTCCCACCGGCCGGACAGCAGCCGCCACCGGGCCCCCTCCCGGCGGGAGAGGGTCCAGCTCTGGGGAAAAGCCCCGCCGCCCGCCCGGAGGACCCGGAGCGTCCCCGTCTCCTCCGGCTCCGCCGGGCAGAACCGGCCCTGCCGCCAGAACTCCGGCGCGCCGTCCGCGCCCCGCAGCCGGGCCGGAACCCCAAGGGTCCGCAGCAGGGCCACATACAGCAGCCGGCGGCTCCGCCGGTCCCACCGGCCCCGCCGCCAGGCCGCCTCCGGCGTCCAGACCAGACCCGCATAGGTTCGGCCCGCCTCCTCCGGGCGCTCCAGGGCGGCCCACAGGGATGCCGGGTCCGCCCGGAAGGCCTCCCGCTCCGCCGGGGAGAGGGCCAGCGCCCCCCGCCAGGCTGTCAGGGGCTCCAGCTCCACCCGGGGGCAGAGGACGTAGGGGAAGTAGACCTCCGGCGGCAGGTCCCCCGGGTCCGGGGCGTTCTTCAGGTGGTCCTCCAGCACCTCCGGGGAGGCGTCCCGGAGGTCCTTGTCCGTGAGGGTCCGCAGCAGGGCCTCCCGGCGGGGGTCGGCGTCCCGTCCCAGAAAGGCGGCGATTGCGCCGGCGCTGCCCCGGGCGGCGCGGAGCAGGTCCGCCCACTTCTCCGGCCCCTGCCGGCCCATGGAGGCCAGCCGGGCCTCCCGCAGGGCGGCTCCCTCTTGTCGGATCCGCTCCCGTTGGGCCCGCTGCCCGGCGTCCAACCCCACGGGGGCGGCGGTCTGTCCCACGGGGGGGCGGAAGTCGAACTCCCTCCAGTCGGTGTCACCCGCCGGCGGCGGGGCAAGGGTGAGGGTGATCTCCCCGTCCCTGCAGCCGCCCTCCGCCACAAGGCCACCCAGCTCCGCCAGCACGTGGAGGTCCCCCAGTCCCAGTTGGGCCCGGGCCTCCCCCCGCCCGTCGGCGGCGAGGGAGGCGACGGTGTGAAAGCCCGCCTCGTTGAGGACCTGAAGGCGGAACACCGCCCCCGCCGCCGGCCCGCCGTCCGGCAGCAGGGCGCGGAAGGTATCGGGTTGAACCTGGGCGTACCGGGCCGTCTGGTTGTACCAGCACACGCCCCCCTCCCGGCAGAGAAAGTCCCCGTGGAGGGGGGAGCTGCCCGTCCCGAAGATCCGGCTGTGGACCAGCATGGCCCGGGCGGCGGCGGAATTGAACCACCCCCGGTCCAGCACCGGCTCCGGCTCACAGGCCCCCAGAAACCGCCACCGCCCGCCGCACAGGGCCTCCACCCAGGCGTGGTTGTCGTCGCAGTGGGACCAGCGGGGACAGTAGACCTGCCGGGCGGCCACGCCCACGCTCCGCAGGGCGGAGACCAGAAAGGCGGACTCCTCCCCGCACCGGCCGCTGCCGCAGCGGTACACTGTCAGAGGCGAGGCGGTGCGATCATCCTGCATCTCATAGGAGGCCTTCTCATGGCACCAGCGGTTCACCTCCAGCACCCGGGCCTCCGCCGTGGGCAGGTCCCGGACCCGGGGCCAGAGCTCCTCATAGAAGATGTCCCGATGGAAGGACAGATCCTCGTCATTCACCCGGGGGAAGAGGACGTAGTGGCAGAAGATCTCCCAGTCCAGCGCGGCGCACCAGGGGGCCTTCTCCCGGAGGGACAGGGCCTGGTCCGCGAAGGCCAGGAAGAGCGAGGCGGGATAGCAGTCCAGGTCGCTCTCCGGCAGGTGGTCCTCCAGAAAGGCCATGGCCCGCTCCCGGTCCCCCGAGAGGCCCTCTATACTCCAGCGGCCCGCCATGTCAGCGCGCCCCGTTCTTGCAGAGCTCGTAGAGGGTGGTCACCCCCACGCCGGTGGCCCCCTTGGCCTGGTACTCCTTGGGGGAGGTCCAGGCCCAGCCGGTGCCGGCGATGTCCAGGTGCAGCCAGGGGGTCTCCTCCGCGAAGGCCCGGAGGAACATCCCCGCCGCGATGGCCCCGCACCCGTCGCTGGTGTTGCGCAGATCCGCCGCCGGGGTCTCGATCAGCTTTTTGTACTCCGGGAAATCCGGCGCCCGCCAGACCCGCTCCCCGCTGCGGCGGGAGGCGTCCTCCAGCTGGGCGTAAAATCCGTCGTCGTTGCTCATGACGCCGGTGGCCACGCCCCCCAGCATGGCCGCCATGGCCCCGGTGAGGGTGGCAATGTCTACTACTTTACAGGCGTTCTCCTTCTGGATGGCGTAGGTGATGGCATCCGCCAGAATGAGCCGGCCCTCGGCGTCGGTGTTCCCAATCTCGATGGTCTTGCCGGAGAGGGAGCCGATGACGTAGCTGGGCAGGAAGCTCTCCCGGGAGATGCGGTTTTCCACCGCCGGAATCACCGCCGTCACGTTGACCGGGACCTTGTTCTCCGCCAGGGCCAGCACCGCGCCGCACACCGCCGCGCCGCCGGCCATGTCCCCGTTCATGCCGGGCAGCCCCTTGCCGGGCTTGAGGCAGTAGCCGCCGGAGTCAAAGGTGACCCCCTTGCCCACCAGGGCGATGGGGGCCTCCTCCGGCGCGCCGCCCCTGTAGCGCAGAACGATGAGCCGGGGCGGGTTGGCGGAGCTGTCGCCCACCGCGTGGAACGCCTCCATGCCCAGAGCACGGGTCTCCCCCTCCTCCAGCACCTGGACCTCCACCCCGGCCCGCCGGGCGGCAGAGGCCACCTCCTCCGCCAGCAGGGCGGGGGTCAGCTTGTTGGCCGGACGGTTGGTGAGATCCCGGGCAAAGCACACCGCCCGCACCAGCGCCGCCGCCTCCCCTAAAACCGCCGGGGCGTCCGCCGTACCGGTTCCAGTTACATAGAGGGTAAAGGGCTTCTCCTTGCGCTCCTTCCAGGTCTCCTGCCGGTACAGCGCCAGCTCCGCCCCTAAGGCCAGCGCCCTCAGGCCGTCCGGCCCCAGTGCCTCCACCGCCGCCGCGGCGTCCAGCAGGGCGCTCTCGCCCCCCAGCTCCCGGGCCGTCTTTACCGCCTTGGCGGCGCACCGGCGGACCGCCTCCGCCGTCGGCGCCTCCCCCAGCTCCGCCAGCAGCTCCCGGGGCCCGTCACCCATGCGCAGAGTAAACGCCTCCCCGCCAGAGCACAGCCCAATCCGCCAGCATACGTTCTCCTGCTTCCAGATGCTTACCATTGCCTAGTCCTCCCCGTATTTTTCTTGTTCCTTTTTCTTGAAAGAAAAAGGAACCAAAAAGAACTTTGTTCGCAAAGCTATCGCTTTGCTCTTGTGTTTATACTTTAAAAACAACTATCAATATAAATAAAACATAAGCGAAACGGAGTTTCCCGCCAAAAAGTTTCGGGCCGCCCTTTTCAAAGGGCGGTGGGGTCCAGGGGCAAAGCCCCTGGAGCGGAGCCCCAGGTATGCCGAACCCGGACCTCCAGCACGGTATCCACAGGGTCGGGCAGTTCCGGGTCCGGTCCCAAGTCGGCGAACACCGTCTCCGGGTAGTCGCTATGGACCCAGCTGGTGGAGAGGGGGACCTCGCTGCCGTCCGCCAGACGGCGGACGGAGAGGATGTCCTCCCTTTTGAGGCCGAAGAGGGGCAGGGGGCCCACGGTGTTCTCGAAGATATGGTAGTAGAGCCGGTCGCCCCTGCGGGTGATGCGGCCGTAGTCCGGCTTGGCCAGCCCGGAGGGGCCGCAGCCGCGGATGCTCTCCCCGTTTCGGTCCATCCATTGGCCGATCTCCTCCAGGATCTTCGCGGACTGCGCGGGAAAGCGTCCCCGGGCGTCGGGCCCCACGTTCAGCAGCAGGTTGCCCCCCTTGCTGACGCACTCCACCAGCTTCCGGATGAGCATGGGGGCGCTCTTGTAACAGCGGTCCCCGGCACAGTAGCCCCAGTGGTTGTTCATGGTCACGCAGCTCTCCCAGACCAGGGGGTTCCCCTCCGCGTCCCGGAGGCCGTCCGGGGGGATAATCTGCTCCGGGCTCACGAAGTCGCCGTGGTAGGGGGTGGGCCTGCAGGCCGCCAGGGAGCCGAAGCCCTCCCCGCTGACCTCCAGGCGGTTATTGAGGATGATCCCCGGCTGGAGGGAGCGGACCATGTCCGCCAGCTCCGAGGCCCGCCAGGCCTCCCCCCGGAGGGCGCCGTAGGAGAAGTCGAACCAGAGGAGGTCCAGCTTGCCATAGTTGGTGCACAGCTCCCGCACCTGGGCGTGCAGGTAGTCCAGGTAGCGGTCAAAGTCCCGGCCCTCGTTGGAGCAGGCGGGGTTGTCCCGCATGGGGTGGTTCTGGTCGCCGAAGTGGGGGAAGTCCGGGTGGCGCCAGTCGATGAGGGAGAAGTAGAGCCCCGCCCGGATGCCGTGGGCCCGGGCGGCCTCCAGGTACTCCCGGACGAAGTCCCGCCCCGCCGGGGCGTTGGTGGACTTGAAGTCCGTGTAGGCGCTGTCGAAGAGGCAGAAGCCGTCGTGGTGCTTGGCCGTGAGGACCGCGTAGCCCATGCCCGCCGCCTTCGCCGCCCCCATCCAGGCCATCATGTCGCAGTCCTCTGGGTTGAACTCCTCTAAGTAGGGGTCGTAGGCCCCGTTGGGAATCCGCTCCACGCTGCGCACCCACTCCCCCCGGGCCGGGATGGCGTAGAGCCCCCAGTGGAGGAACAGGCCGAACCGGGCCCCAGTGTACCAGGCCATGCGCTTTTCGTACGCCGGCCGGGAAAAGGTATATGCCATGATGCTCACTCCTTCCCGCCCGGCAGACGGGCGTTTTTTCCGGGCAGGGCCCGAATTTTCCAGGATTATTCTTGCAATTTTCGCGCATTTCGTGCATACTGGAGAAAAGCGGTAGAGGAGGCGGCTTATGGAGCGCATCAGCAAGGAGAACTACTACCTGGACATCGCGGAGACCGTCATCGGGCGGGCCACCTGCCTGCGCCGGTGCTACGGGGCCATCATCGTCAAAAACGATGAGATCATCTCCACCGGCTACAACGGGGCCCCCAGGGGCCGGAAGAACTGCGTGGACCTGGGCCGGTGCGCCCGGGAGGCCCTCAACGTGCCCCGGGGGGAGCGCTACGAGCTCTGCCGCAGCGTCCACGCGGAGGCCAACGCCATCATCTCCGCCGCCCGCCGGGACATGGTGGGCGGGACGCTGTACCTGGCGGGAAAGGACGCCGCCACCGGCGAGATCCTCAGCGACGCCACCTCCTGCGCCATGTGCCGCCGGCTCATCATCAACGCCGGACTGGAGCGGGTGATCATCCGCACCGGCCCCGCCGCCTACACGGTGGTGGAGGTCAGCGACTGGGTGAGCGAGGAGTAGCCCTCTTTCCCAGTACCTCCCGCCGGATGTAGTCCAGCGCCGCCTCCTCCCCCTGGTCCCGGAGCATCGCCAGCAGCTTCTCCAGCAGGGCCCGGGTGTTGGGGTGGAGGAGGTAGTGGTCCCTGGAGCGCTCGTAGTACGCCCACGGGGATGCGTCGGTGTACTTGTCCTTTAAATAGGTCTGGCTGGCGGCCACCCGGTCGCAGAACATCTCCGCCACGTAGCGCGCCGGCATCTCCATGCCGCCCATGCGGTAGTTCAGCTCCGGCGCGTAGTCGGTCCAGTACTCCAGGTGGTGCTTGTTGCGGCCCTTGTGGTGGAGCCAGGCGGAGGAGTACCCCCGCTCCAGCCGCTCCGCCTCGTTGGGACTGCGGTTCCCCTGGTAGTACTTTGCGCCCACCAGAAACTCCTTGGGCCCGTACTTGCTCAGGTCGTGGAGCAGGCCCTGCCGGTACAGCCCCACCCGGAAGCAGTATTTCATCACCCGCGCCTTGTGGGCGGTGATCGTCTTTAGATGCCCCCACCAGTTGGACACGGACAGTCCCCCCTTCCCGCCAGAGGCTCCGCCTCTGGACTCCGCAGCCTTTTGAAAAAGGCCGGTGAAAACTTTATTTATAGTGGTCACAGTTGAAAAGCGGTAAAGTTCAGGGCCGCCTAGGCAAAGCCCCAGCGGGTTTGGGCGGAGCCCAACACTCACCCGTTTTTTACTGCGGTAAGCATAAAGAGTATAGCACAAAAAACGCCCCTTGGAAAGGGGCCAGGGACACGCTGGCCGCCGGTTTTCCCAAACCGGCGGCCAGAACACTTATTTTTTCCGCTTCAGGCCCAGCTTCGTCTCCGCTTCCTCCCGCATCTTGTATTTGAGGATCTTCCCCGCCGCGTTCATGGGGAAGGCGTCCACAAAGTCCACGTACCGGGGCACCTTGTGCTTGGCCATGTGGGAGAGGACGAAGTCCTTCAGCTCCTGCTCGGTCATGGACTCCCCCTCCTTGAGGATGATACAGGCCATGATCTCCTCGCCGTACTGCTCGTCCGGCACGCCGATCACCTGCACGTCGCTGACCTTGGGGTTGGTGTAGATGAACTCCTCGATCTCCCGGGGATAGATGTTCTCCCCGCCCCGGATAATCATGTCCTTCAGCCGCCCTGTCACCTTGAAGTTGCCGTTCTCATCCTCGCAGCAGAGATCCCCGAAGTGGAGCCAGCCGTCGGCGTCAATGGCCTCGGCGGTGGCGCCGGGCATCTTGTAGTAGCCCTTCATGATGTTGTAGCCCCGGGCCACAAACTCGCCGCTGACGCCGATGGGGCACTCCTCCCCGGTGTCCGGGTCGATCACCTTGCACTCCACGTTGGCAAAGCGGCTGCCCACTGTCTCCGTGCGCACGTCCAGGGGGTCGTCGAAGCTGCTCATGGTGCACCCGGGGGACGCCTCGGTCTGTCCGAATACGGAGATGATCTGGGTCATGTGCATCACGTCCGCCGCCTTGCGCATCAGCTCCGGCGGGCAGTTGGCCCCGGCCATGATGCCGGTGCGGATGTGGGAGAAGTCCGTAGTGGGGAAGTCGGGGTGGTTCATCATGGCGATGAACATGGTGGGCACGCCGTTAAAGGTGGTGATCCGCTCCTGGTTGATGCAGGCCAGGGCGCTCTTGGGGGAGAAGTAGGGCAGGGGGCACATGGTGGCCCCGTGGGTCATGGAGGCGGTCATGGACAGCACCATGCCGAAACAGTGGAACATGGGCACCTGGATCATCATCCGCTCCGCGGTGGACAGATCCATGTGGTCCCCGATATACTTGCCGTCGTTGACCACGTTGTAGTGGGTGAGCATCACGCCCTTGGGGAAGCCGGTGGTGCCGGAGGTGTACTGCATGTTGCACACGTCGTGGACATCGATGGCCGCGGCCCGGCGGCGGACCTCCTGAACCGGCACCCGGCCGGACAGGGCCAGGGCCTCCTCCCAGGTGAGACAGCCCGCCTGGCGGTAGCCCACGGTGACGATGTTGCGAAGGAAGGGCAGCTTCTTGCAGTGGAGGGGCTTTCCCGGCTGGGCGGTCTCCAGCTCCGGGCAGAGCTCCGCCATAATTTCCGCATAGTGGCTGTCCCGGTAGCTCTCAATCATCACCAGGGTGTGGGTGTCCGACTGGCGCAGCAGGTACTCCGCCTCGTGGATCTTATAGGCCGTGTTCACCGTCACCAGCACCGCGCCGATCTTCGTGGCAGCCCAGAAGGTGATAAACCAGGCGGGCACGTTGGTGGCCCAGATGGCCACCTTGTCACCGGGCCCCACCCCCATAGCGATGAGGGAGCGGGCGAACCGGTCCACGTCGTCCCGGAACTGGGCGTAGGTCCGGGTGTAGTCCAGGGTGGTGTACTTGAAGGCGTACTGGTCCGGGAACTCCTCCACCATCCGGTCCAGCACCTGGGGGAAGGTGCAGTCGATCACCGTGTCCTTCTTCCAGACGTACTGGCCGGTGCCGGCGGTGTTGTAGTAGAGCCGCTTTTTCCGCTCGGCCCGGTCAAAGCGGGAGAGGAGGACGCCGTAGTGGGTGAGGAGCATATCCAGATCCTCCAGCCCCTCCACCCAGGCCGGGTTCCACACCAGGGAGACAAAGCCGTCGTAGTTGACGCTGCGCAGGGCGTTCATCAGGTCCTGGAGGGGCAGAGCACCCTCGCCCAGCAGCTCAAAGGACACAGTATCAGGAGCTCCCTCCAGGGGCGTGCTGTCATAGACGCGTACATGGCGGACATAGGCCCCCAGGTTGGTGATGGTCTGCTCCGGGGTCTCCCGCTGGAAGAGGCAGGTGTCGTGCATATTCCAGCAGGCGGCCAGGTGGTCGCAGGCGAAGTGGTCCAGGACTTCCACCAGTTTTTTCGTGTCCGCGAGGGCCTCGCTGCTCTCCAGCAGGAGCACCACGTCCGCTTTCTCCGCCATCGCCACAAAGGGGGCCAGCCGGTCAATCACAGACGCGCAGTCACTGCGGACGGTGTGCAGGACCACGTAGGGCACCAGCAGATTGTGGGCGGTCTCAATGGCGGAGGAGATCTCCTGGGCGGCGTAGCGGTCGGTGAGGTCGGCCTCCACGCCCACACAGGGCACGCTCAGGCCCAGCTCCGTCAGCTGCCGCCGGGCGGCGACAGCCAGCTCCGGATTGAGGGGGCTGTTCCGGACGGTGAGGGCGGGGTTTTTCACGCTGTCGATCTCCAGACCGCCCAGCCGGGCGTCCGAGGCGGCCCGGCAGAGCCGGGACCAGTCCAAATTGTCCCAATATTTAATAGAAAAAGAAAGTTTCATAGCAGCTTCCTCAGTTCAGTTTTTTCCGGTAATAGAGCACCAGCGCTCCATCTTCTACCTCGGACATAACGAATTCCGTGTATCCCCAGTGGAGGTAGACGGCCAGGTTCCGGGACTCCGCCGCCTCCACGCCGATGGTCAGTCCGCTGTACCCCAGGGAGGCCGCGTGGGCTTCCATCATCTTCATGAGGGCGGAGATGTGCCCCTGGCCCTCGTAGGCCCGCTCAATGCGGAGGGCGTTGACGTTGGCCGTCCGGGACCCGTCGGCCAGGCGGGTCCGTCCGCGGATGGCACTGCACTCCGGGGAGAAGAGGAGGGTCCCTTCGCCCACCGGCTCGTCATCGCGGTACACCAGGAAGGGGGCGGTCCGCCCGGCGTCAAAATTCTCCAGGGTCTCCGCCCGCCAGCGCACCCAGCGGGGGTCGTCCGGGGAGCGGGCGATGTTCTTCTCCCAGATACGCTCCAGCCCCTCCCGGGAGGCGGGGCAGCAATAGAACCGCTCCATCAGGCATCCTCGTAGACGATCTTGTTCAGGGCGCTGATATAGGCCCGGATGCTGGCCCCGATGACGTCGGTGGAGATGCCGTTGCCGGAGTAGAGCTTCCCATTGGAGCGCAGCTTCACCAGGGCGGAGCCCATGGCCTCCCGGCCCTCGGTGACGGTCTGGATCTGGTAGTCGGCCAGCTCGTAGTGGTGGCCGATGATCTGTTCAATGGCCAGGAAGGCGGCGTCGATGGGGCCGTCCCCGGCGCAGACGCCCTGCTGGCGCTCCCCGCCCTTCTCCAAAACCAGATTCGCCATGGCGGAGGTGGTGTTGCCGCAAGTGATGACGTAGCTGACAATGCGGTAGACCGAGGGCACCTGCATGGCGGAGCTGGCCACAATGGCCTCCAGCTCCCGGGTGCTGACAAAGTGCTTCTTGGCGGCAATGCGGCGGAAGGACTCGAACACCCTGGCGTTGTCCTCCTCGCTGAGGTCGTAGCCCAGGCGGCGCACCACCTTCGCCACCTCGCCGATGTCGTCCCCGGCGGTGAGGCAGACGGCGGGCGCGCCGTCGTCCACGCCACTGTCAAAGGGGGAGCCGCTGCTGCGCTGGGTTTGCAGCATCCACTGGAGCTGTGAGGCCGCCCGGGCCAGCTCCGTGGTCCGCAGGCCGCAGCGCAGGCCCTTGCTCTCCCCACGGGCGGTCATGTAGGCGGCAAAGGCCTTGGTGGTGGGTACGTCCATGGGGGTAATGGCGGTCTTGACCACCTGGGCCCCGGCGTCCACGGCGGCGGCGGCGCAGGCCACGGCCATCTTCAGATTGTTGCTCAGCTCCACCCCCAGCTGCACCCGCCCCAGAGCCGGGACCTGCTCCAGCAGGGACCGGATGAATCCGGCGCACTCGTCGGGGGTCATGATGCCGGCGGAGTCGCAGACCGTCACCATCTCCGCGCCGGCCTCCACCGCCGCCTCCAGCATCTGACGGAGGACCTCCGGCTCCGAGCGGGTGGCGTCCAGGGCGGAGAACTCCACCTGCTCCGTGTGGTAGCGGGCCTTCCCCACCAGGGCCCTTGTGAGCTCCAGCATGGCGGGAGCCTTCTTGTGGCACAGGTACTCCATCTGGACCGCAGAGGCGGGCAGCAGGATGTGGAGGGAGGGCTTCCGGGCGCTCTTGACGCTCTCCCACGCCGCCTCCACGCTCTCCTCCGTGAGCCCCGCCGCAGCGGAGACCCGGGCGTAGTTCACCACGGAGGCGATGGTCTTGTTGCTCAGGGCGTCGCTCTTGGCGTCCCCGATGGGGGGCAGCTCAACGGCGTCCACCTGGAGGCGGTCCAGGGCGCGGGCGATCTCCACCCGCTCCTTAAAGCTGAGAGCGGCGCTCCGGCCTCTGCCGGCCTCCCGCAGCGTGATATCAGAAATCTGGATGGTTCTCATAGCTTGGATACTCCTTTCCGTTTTTGCACAAGAGGGGTTAGATCCTGTATTCATAGTCGAAAATGCTGGCTGGGTGAGGGCTTTTTCGCCGGGCAAGGCAAATTTTCACAGACATACTGGATGTATTGCAGGAAAATTTAACGCGGCTCCGGCGGAAAAGAGCCCGCGGGCGGGCCAAAGGCCCGTTTAGGGCTGAGGCGGCCTTTGGCCGCCGAACGCCGCCCAGACGGCGTCTGCGGCTGTGAATACAGGTTCTCAGTCCTGCCCGGGGACAAAAAAGCCCCGGGAGCAGAACTCTGCTCCCGGGGCGATAAAAATTCTTTTACCGCGGTACCACCCGGTTTCGCGCCTGAGCGCGCACTCAGCGGGCTCCAGCAAGCCCCTGCCCGGATAACGGAGGCAAACCCGTGGCATCCTACTGGAACGGCTCGTTGGGATACCCCGCTCCGGCGCCAGCCGCTCCGCCGCCGCTCCCCGGCTTGCACCAACCGCCGGTTCTCTGCGAGCGCCCCACAGCGGAGCTTAACGCCTTCTACGCATTTTGGAAATATCGCTTGGTTGGGAGTATACCACAGGAAAAGCGGGCCTGTCAAGAGGAATTTACCCGCATTCCAAATTTTAGAGCCAGTATTCCCACGAAAATTTGCCTTGCCCGACGAAAAAGCCCTCACCCAGCCAGCATTTTCGACTGTGAATACAGGTTCTTACCTGCACAGGCCGATAAACAGGCTCTTAGAATACGCCCTGCTCCATCATGGCCTCGGCCACCTTCTTGAAGCCGGCGATATTGGCTCCTGCCACCAGGTTGTAGCCCAGGCCGTACTCCTCGGCGGCCTCCACGGATACCTTGTGGATGTTCTTCATGATGCCCTTGAGCTTCTCGTCCACCTCCTCGGCGGACCAGACCAGCCGCTCGCTGTTCTGGCTCATCTCCAGGGCGCTGACGGCCACGCCGCCGGCGTTGACGGCCTTGGAGGGGGCCACGATCATGCCGGGCTGCGCCATCAGGAAGCTGAGGGCGTCGTTGGTGGTGGGCATATTGGCCACCTCAATGTAGTACTTCACGCCGTTGGCCACGATCTGCTGGGCGTGCTCCATGTGCACGTCGTTCTGCATGGCGGAGGGCATGATGACGTCAGCCTTGACGCCCCAGGGCTTCTCGCCGGGATGGAACTCCACGCCGAACTTGTCCGCGTAGTCCTTCACCTTGTTGCGGCCGGAGTTGCGCATGGTGACCAGGTAGTCGATCTTCTCCTGGGAGGAGGAGACGCCTTCGGGATCGTAGATGTAGCCGTCCGGGCCGGAGAGAGTGACCACCTTGGCGCCCAGATGGTTGGCCTTCTTGCAGATGCCCCAGGTGACGTTGCCGAAGCCGGCGCAGGCGATGGTCTTGCCCTGAATGGACTCACCCTCGTGCTCCAGGACCTCCTGGAGGTAGTACATGGCGCCGTAGCCGGTGGCCTCGGGGCGGGTGAGGCTGCCGCCGTAGGAGAAGCCCTTGCCGGTGAGCACGCCGTTTTCAAAGGTGCCCTTCAGGCGGCGGTACTGGCCGTAGAGGTAGCCGATCTCCCGGCCGCCCACGCCCATGTCGCCGGCGGGCACGTCGATATCCGGCCCAATGTAGCGGTAGAGGGCGGTCATAAAGCTCTGGCAGAAGCGCATAATCTCCCCCTCGGACTTGCCGGCGGGGTCGAAGTCGCTTCCGCCCTTGCCGCCGCCGATGGGCAGGCCGGTGAGGCTGTTTTTGAAGATCTGCTCAAAGCCCAAAAACTTGATGATGCCGGGATACACGTTCTTCTGGAAGCGCAGGCCGCCCTTGTAGGGGCCAATGGCGCCGTTGAACTGGCAGCGGTAGCCAATGTTGGTGTGGTAATCGCCCTTGTCGTCCATCCAGACAACACGGAAGGTAAACATGCGCTCGGGCTCCACCATGCGGTTGAGAAGGTCGGCCTTCTCGTACTCGGGGTGCTTGTCCATCACCGGGGAGATGGAGCTGAAAACCTCCTCCACGGTCTGGACGAACTCCGGCTCGTTGCCGTGCTTCGCCTTGACGGTTTCGATCACGCTGGCTACGTAAGCATTCATTATAGTGTATCCTCCTCAAATTTTCAGAGCGGGCAGGATAACGCCCCGCCCGAATCTCCGGTCACGACCATCCTACCACCATTTTCGCCAAAACTCAAGATCCGCGCTTTGGGCAGAATGTGGAAGATTGCCCCCGATTTTTGTGCAATTTTTCCCTCCATAAAATTTAGCAAAATTGTAACCAATTCCCCCTTGCTTTTTTTCGCCGCTCAGCCGATAATATAGGTGTCAAATACTGTCGAAGGAAGTCGGTTGCCATGAAACGTCTTATCTCTTTTTCCCTCGCGCTGCTCCTCCTTGTCGGCTGCGTCGGCCGCGCCGCGTCCGTACAGGAGGAGGCCCAGCCTGTGCAGGCACGCGTCCCTGTCTCCCAGGAGGCGGAGGACGCCCAGCTCTCCGACCCGGAGGCGGACGGCCAGACCCAGGAAAATCCGGAAAGTCCGGAAAGTCCGGAGGAGCCGGAGGACCCGGAAGCGCCCTTTGCCGGCGATCCGGAGGAGCCCTATGTCCGGGTGATCGACCCCTCCAAGCCCATGGTAGCCCTCACCTTCGACGACGGCCCCCATCAGACCTATACCGACGCGATTTTAGACATTTTGGAGGCCAACCACGCTGTGGCCACCTTCTTTGAGGTGGGCGTCAACGTGGCCCGCTGCCCGGAGGCGGTGGTGCGGGAGCAGGAGCTGGGCTGTGAGATCGGCAGCCACTCCTACGCCCACAAGAATCTGGGCAAGATGAAAAAATCGGCCATTCTCCGGGATCTGGACGCCGCAGATGAGGCGTTTATCGCCGCCGGGGTGGGGGCCCCTAACCTGGTGCGGCCCCCCTACGGCTCGGTGAACCGGTCCCTGAAGTACGAGACGGGCCGGACCATGGTCACCTGGAGCATTGACACCGAGGACTGGCGCAGCAGGGACGCCGAAAAGGTGATTGCCGCGGTTCAGGGCGCGGCGAATCTGGACGGCCAGGTGATATTGCTCCACAGCATCTACCAGAGCACGGTTGACGCTACAGAGGTACTGGTCCCCTGGCTCCAGGAGCAGGGCTACCAGCTGGTGACCATGACGGAGCTGATGGCCTACTACTACGGTCAGCTGCCGGAGCCCGACACCCTCTACAGCTATAACTTCTTTACCAGAACCCCCCGCACGGACACGCCCCTGGAGCTGCCGGAGGCTGAGCCCGGGGAGAGCGAGGCGGAGGCCGCTCCCGCCGCGTAAAAGCGCCCCTTGCAGGCCGGACGAGGTCCGGCCTGCGTTTTTTGCGGTAGGGAGCGCGGTGGAAAGAGACGGATTTGTGGAAAAGACGACAAAATATACTAGTATACAACAGAGCCGGGAGGCCGTTATGGGGAAATTTCAAGGAATGCTGCTGCTCAGCGACTACGACAACACCCTGCACTACACCGAGGACGCCCTTCGGGCCGGGACGGAGGTCCCGCCCATCAGCCCCCGCAATCTGGAGGCCCTTTCGTATTGGACGAACCAGGGCGGCCTGTTCTCCGTGGCTACGGGCCGGGCCCTGGCGGCCTTCCGGCGGCAGGCCGCGTCTCTGCCCATCAACGCGCCGGTCGTAGTCGACAACGGCGGGGCGATCTATGACCTGGCGGCGGGGAGGTATCTCGTCAAGAACTACCTGCCAAAGGGCGCTCTGGAGCGGATCGCCGCAGTCATGGAGGCTTTTCCCGGGGTGTCTCTGGAGCTGTACCACGAGGACGACCTGGTCCAGGTGATGCGCCCCACCGCCTGGAACGACCAGCACGCCCTCCTTACGGGACTGGGCTATGAGGTGGTGGACCGCCTGGAGCGGGAGACCGTGCCCATGCCCCTGGCCAAAGCCCTCTTTGTATCGGAGCCCGCGCAGCTGCGGGGGCTCCGGGATCGCATGATCCGCATGGGCTGGGCGGCGGACTATGAGCTCATCTTCTCCAGCGGCCACCTGCTGGAGATGACCGCCAGGGGGGCCAACAAGGGGGACATGGCCCTGCGGCTGAAGGCGCTGTGCGGCTGCCGCCGGCTTTTCTGCGCGGGGGACCACGCCAACGACCTCCCCATGCTCCGGGCGGCGGACCGGGGCTTCGCCCCGGCCAACGCCATACCGGAGGTGCTTTGCTCCGGAGCGGAGCGGGTCTGCCACTGTCTGGACGGAGCCCTGGCGGATATTGTGGAGCTGCTGGATCGAGAGGGGTGCTCCGCGGCAAAATAGGCGTAACAGACCAAACCGGACGGGGTTTTCCCGTCCGGTTTGGTCTGTTACATACAGCTCTTGACCTTCCTAGGGTCTCCTCGCATAAGAGAAAGGAGGGGATTTTCGAGGAACTTTTTGCCCTATGCACGGCAAAAAGTTGCAGGCGTACTGTCGTACGTCAAAACTTTTTAACGCGGCAGACGGCAAAAGCGGCCGAAAAGGCCCGCGTTTCGCCTTATGTGAACAGGCCCTAAGGTGCTGACCGCCCAGCTCCGGCAGATGGAGGGCAGCGGTCTGCTGATTCGAACGGTCTACCCGGAGGCGCCTTTGCGGGTGGAATACGCCTTGACGGATTTGGGCTGCAGCCTATTGGGGACGCCATGCGGATCTGGGGGGAGGCCTATCGGTCCCTCCCGGTAGCGCCCGTCCGGCGGGCGCTACCGGGAGCGGCTGCGCTGCTGGCGCTGGACCGCGAAGATATTCTGGGTGATTTTCTCCTGGTCGTCCTCCGTCAGCTCTAAAAACTGGCATCCATATTCAAATTTGCCGTCGCTCCTGTCCGTGATGCGCACAACCTGGCTGAAAAGCGCGGACACGGGCCTGTCCTCCAGCAGCCGGACCTTCAGCAGGAATTTATCGCCCAGGTGGTACCGGCGCTCCGAGCTGACGCTGGCCCCGCCCACGCTGATATTCAGCAGCCTGCACGGCTTTTCTCCCATCTCCAGGCCGCTGAACATGGTGGCGGTCGCCTCGAGATTTGTGCTGAGGCGGAAAAAGGCCCGGTCATTTCCAGTTTTGCTGACCGTCAGCTCCTCAACCCGCCATATGTTTTTTGGCATAGGCGTGATAACGCCCTCCATATAGACGGCCTTCCTCTCGTGATCGCTGTAGCCGCGGATACGGATGCGGCGCGGCTCCTCGCCGCCCTGGGGAATCGCGGTCTCCGAATACTGGTGCAGCTCCGCCTGATTCCCCCGCAGGCCCAGCAGCTTGGCCACAAACAGCAGCTGTCCGTCAAAGGTTGTCGCCTCAACCCGCATGCCGGAATAGACCTCCGCCATCCCATCGCCGCCCGCCTTCTCCACCTCCTGAGGCGGCCGGTCCTTCTCCCGCCGCCCAATCAGGTTAAATAGCTTCATAGCACACATCCTTTTTCAAGCGTTTTTACGCTCCCCCCTGCCGGAGGAGGCGTCATTTTTCCCACATCTGCTTCATTCGCTCGTCAGCCCATACCACCCGGTTCCGGCCGTGCTTTTTCGCGTCGTACAGCATGGTGTCCGCGACTTTTAAATAGGACCCGTAGGCGCTCTCCGCTGTGGGAACGACCGTGACGCCGCCTACGCTGACCGTAACCCACTCGGATACGGAGGGGTTATGGGGGATGTGGAGATCCTCTATGGCCTGCCGGATTCTTTTCAGGTGCTCAAATATCTTATCGGAGTGATCGCCCATAAAGAGGGCCACAAACTCCTCCCCCCCATAGCGGGCCAAAAAGTCCGTGCCGCGCTGCAGATGGGAGGACACGGTCTTTGCTATGGCGGCAATTACCTTGTCCCCGGCCGGGTGGCCGAAGGTGTCGTTGTAAATTTTGAAATTGTCGATATCAAACATGCAGATGGAAAACGGGACCTGGAGCCGGGCGGCCTCGTTCCATTTGACCATGCTGTAGCGGTCGTACCTGCGCCGGTTGGCAATTCCAGTCAGCTGGTCGGTCATGGACTGCTCCTCCACCTGCCTGCGGTAGTTATACAGCTTGATATGGGTATTGACCCTGGCCTGTACAATTGCGGAATAGAAGGGCTTTGTAATATAGTCCACCGCCCCCAGAACAAGCCCGCGCTGCTCATGCTCCACATCTGAGAGGCTGGTAATCAGGATCACTGGAATGCTCTGGGTAATGATCTCCTCCTGCAATTTTTTCAGCAGTGTAAAACCGTCCATCCCCGGCATCACCACATCCAGCAGGATCAGGGAATAGTTCTCGCAGCTTGCCCGGCACAGCCCGTCCTCCGCCGCCTGGGCGACGGTAACGTCATACTCGTTATCCAAAATTGATTTCAGTTGAGCCGCCTGCAGGGGACTGTCGTCAACAATCAGTATCTTTTCCATATCTGCACTCCTTGTTTTGTTTTCTCAAGCCAACCTGTAACAACATATGGTTTGTTATTGTCTGAAGGGGGAAAGCGTCTCTCCGCCCCGGCTGCGGGCGTCCCGGCAGACAGGACGGCAAGCGGTTGGAACGGCATGTAAATAAACGTTTATTCTCCCGTCTGTTCAAAAAATAATTTGCGCCTCACCGGTGCATTTTTCTGCTCCCCAGCTCTCTCCTTTTGGCTTCTCTGGCCTCAGATATCCGCTCAGTCCGGTGGTCAGCAGCTGGAATACGGCGTCCTCCGTCTCCTGATTATCGGGAAGAGTGCCCTCCACCACGTATTTGGCATACAGCACCGTGGACGTCAGGACGTGGAGCCACAGCAGATCTTGATTGATCCTGTTCAAATTGGGAAACGCCCTTTTAAAGGCGTGAACCATTCCAATAAATGTCTTAAAGCAGGTAAAATCGCGGTCCTTATCGTATTTGGGAAAGAAGCTGCTGTCCCGGAAGCGGTGGTAGAAAATCGTTTCATCCGGGTGGGCCGTCCAAAACCGGAAATATGGCAGCCACAGACTCTTTACCGCTCCCACAGGGTCGGCGAGCATGGTCCGAGGATTCAGCTCCAGATCCTCAAAAATTGCCGCCGCCTGTCTGTCCACATAGAGGAAGCACTCCGCCAGCAGCTGCTCCTTGTTCTCAAAGTAGCGGTAAATCGCCCCCGGGGAGATCTCCGCGAACTCGCCCACGTTCTGGACCCGCACGCCCTCAAGACCATATTGCCGCACAGCCCGCATCGCCGCAAAAAGGATCCGCGTTTTGGTGTCATCCAGAACAACCACTTCCCTCCCCGCGGCAGCAGCCGCACGTTAACCTAAGAAGCTGCACCAATAGCCCCCGCACACGCCTTCGGCTATTGGGGCAGTTTCTAAATTATACCCTAATTCCCTTCTTCTGGCAATACCTTTTTCCAAATGCTTAGGGCTTGTTTGAAAAATGTCAACACGCCCAAAGGGCGGGGCTTTTCCCGCCATGCATTGCCAACTTTCCTGACACCGCCCCCGCCGGCAGGCCCATTTCCCGACAGTTTTTTTTTCGTCTCCCTGCTACAATGGTTCCCAATACCGGGGGAAAGAGGGGGACAAGCTATGAAAATCGCCGGCATTACCATTGAGCGGCCCGGCCGGGAGGCGCTGCTCCGCCTGGCGGGCTACGCCGGGGCGGGGTTCTGCGCCGCCGCCTGCTGCCTGGAGGGCCGCGCGCCGCTGGCCGCCGGACTGCTGGCCGCCTGCCGGCCCGGAAGGAACGCTCTGGCGGCGCTCTGCGGCGGCATCCTGGGCAGCCTGGTTTTTCTGGACTTTGGGCCGGCCCTGCGGTGCTGCGGCATTCTGATTCTGATTTACTCCGTTCTCTCCGCCTTTCGGGACGGCGCCTGGTCCCAGAGGCCCCTGTTCAGGCCCCTGACCGCCGCCGGGGCCACGCTGGCGGTGGAGCTGGCCTACACCATCCAGCTGGGCCTCACCGGCGGGGGAGTGCTGCGCATGTTCGCCTGCACCGCCCTGGCGGGCGTGCTGTGCCACTACTGCGCCCTGGTGCTGCGGGAAACGGCGATCCCCCGGCGGAAGGCCGCCCGGGAGACGGAGGGCATCCGCCAGCGGCTGCGGCTGAGCGCCGAGGCCCTGCGCTCCCTGTGCGAGAGCTTCGGAACCCCGCCGCCAAAAAAGGAGGAGAACCCCGCCGTAATCTTCGACCGGGCGGCGGAGGTGGTCTGCCGGGGCTGCGCCCTGCGGGAGGTCTGCTGGAGCAAGGAGTATGTAGGCACCTTCAACGCCTTCAACGACGCTACTCCGGCCCTGCTGGAGCGGGGACGGGCGGAGCCGAGGGACTTCCCCGGCCACTTTGCCAGCCGCTGCATCCACTTTCCCCAGCTCCTCTCCGCCATCAACACGGAGGTAACCGCCCTGCTGCTGCGCCGCCAGTACCGGCGGCAGCTGGAGCGGGAGCGGCAGAAAACCCGGGGGCAGTACGCCCAGCTGGGGGAGCTGGTGGCCCAGGCCATGGCCGCGCCGGCGGAGGTCCCCGCCGCCCCGGGCCAGGAGCTCAAATACGACGTGGCCATGGGCTCCTCTCCCAAGGAGGGGCAGCGGCTGTGCGGCGACAGCCTGACCTATTTCCGGGGCAGCGGCAGCAGCCTCTTCCTGCTTCTCAGCGACGGCATGGGCAGCGGCCGGGAGGCCCAGCGGGAGAGTCAGATGACCCTGCGGCTGCTGGAGCAGTTTTTAAAGGCCGGTATTGAGGCGGAGCCGGCCCTCAAGACCCTCAACGCGGCGCTGAACCTCCGCAGCGACGAGGACGGCGGCTTTACCACCATCGACCTGATGAGCATCAACCTGGTAAACCGCCAGGCCGCCCTCTACAAGTACGGCGCGGCCCCCACCTACATCAAGCGCCGGGGGACCGTCCGCCGCCTCACCGGCAGCGCCCTGCCGGCAGGCCTCCAGGAGGCGGGCGCGGCCCCCACGGAGGCGAAATTCCTCCTGGAGGAGGACGCCTTTGTGCTGATGATCAGCGACGGCGTGGCGGACAGCGGAGACGACCAGTGGCTGCAAAATCTGCTGGCGGGCTGGCAGGGGGACGACCCCAACGTGCTGGTGTCCCTGGTGCTGCGGGAGGCCCGGGAGCGCAGGCGGGGAGACGACGACTGCAGCGCCCTGTGCCTGTACCTCCCGCCCCAAAATCCCGGCAGGCGGGCGGTATAGTTTTGTGCATTGAATACCTTTTCCTCGCCCATATAGAGCCCCCCCTTCTGGGATCCTGTCCCCTGCTTTTATGAAAATGGACAGCCGGACTCCTTTTTCCGACTGTCCATTTTCAATATAAAACTCGCCCTTTAGAAAAAACGCGGAATTCCCTATTGACTTTGGAGGAAAAACTGGCTATAATAAATTAGCATTAATTAAGATGCTCTTCTTAATCAGCTATATGGAGATGTCGCGTAGCTGGTCGAGCGCGCACGATTGGAAATCGTGTATACCTCAAAAGGGTATCGAGAGTTCGAATCTCTCCATCTCCGCCAACTTGCATTGACAAAAAAGATGCAGGCAAAAATCCCGCACTTCGGTGCGGGATTTTTGCACATAAAGGAGGAAGTCGAGAGAAATCAGAAATAATAATTGTTCATTGGAAAAACCAGGGGGCGTAAAACAAAAATAACGTGCCGGAGATGGAAATCCGCCAAATTTAAGGTACCCGATCGGATTGTAAAGAAGCTGTCCACCTGATAGAGGGTATTTCCGCGGAAGCTCTGCTGGCGGATCGGGGCTATGACACAAATGATATCCTGTCCTATGCGGTTTTGGCAGGGATGGAGCCTGTGATTCCGCCGAAAAAGAACCGCAAAGGACAACGTGACTATGACAAATATCTCTATAAGCTGCGCCATTTGGTAGAAAACTGTTTTCTGTCCCTGAAGCGCTGGAGAGGGATTGCCACTCGCTATGCCAAGACCTCGGATCAAAGATGCGTTTGCCTATTTTGGTATGATATAAGACTATAAAAAGAGCTAACTGGCCCAAACAAAACCAGTTAGCTCTTTTCCTATGAATCATGAAAAAATGTTGCCAAATCGATGCCACAGAAGGGGCTAAGCCTTACAAAACCCAGTTATAGCAAGTCTTTCCCGCCCGCTGAACTCACTCCCACTCGTTGCTGGGTATCATATTCTAACGGATTTTGCTTTAGAAATATGATGCCCTGTTCTTTTGATTATTTGATATATCCATATTATCCAGCCTATACGATGGGCTGTTATCAAATTGTTATCAGCGGTGATAACGGGAGAGAGGGTTTACTCTTTGTTCTGCTGGTTTGCGACTGTAACTATATCACAAAAGATGAGAGAATGCAACCACATTCCCCGTCCCGCCTTTTTCCGAATCGTTCATCGCAAAGCATTTCGAAGATTGAACAATTGGTCATGTCCTGTCAAATCTTCAACATCTTTAGAAAGAAGTTCCATTATTGAGACAATGTCCGCAATAAAATTTTGGCATTTTTCTGGTTCAGCAATCATATACCCATAAATTTCGTTACAAATCAGGCTATTGTATGATTGATTTGTTCCTTGAACTATGGAAAGGTACGCTTGTTGAAAAGAGTGAAATGAAGCAACCCCATCCCAATACCTGATTATATCACCATGGGATTGATATATCGCAAACTGCGTGTATGCATCAACTGCGCTTGCCTGGGCAAGCTCTTTTACATCATCTTTGCTGTTTTTTTCTGCATTCCAGAGAAATGCAAATATTAGTGTGGAAATAGCAAGACATATTATCAAAACAGTTGTGACATTTTTCCTCATATGGTACCTCCACAAATTGATAATCTCTCATTTTTATTATATCAGCAAAAGCACCCGCTGGCAAGTAAAAACAGGAGGGCGCTTTAAAGAGCGCTCTCCTGCTGTCTGTTACCTTGCCCCCCGGCTAAACTTCCGCTTTGCTTTCTTCTGCTCCTGCTCTTGCGCCTCCCGGCGTTTTGCGTCCTCCACGGCCCGCTCTACCTCCTCCGGGCTGAAAGCCCGCTTGACCCGCTCAAAGTCGGCAACAGTCCCTCGCAGGGCCTTGTTTTCCAACTTTACCTCCTGCAATCGGTCGGACAACCGCTCGTTGCCCTCCCTGGCCCGTCCATAGTCCCCCTGCAAACGCTCATACTTCCCTTTTAGCTCAACATAGGCCCGATACAAGGAGCGCAGCACCTTGACGATCTTGGCGAGTAGGGGCTTTGCCTTTTTCTCCCGGTAGGACTTGGCGCTCTCTAATGGCCCAGGCTCCGGCAATATCCGCTCCGGGTCATCGGAGAACTGCGCCGCCAACTGCTCCATGTTCCTCACAGCCGGGGCCAGCTCCTTTAGCCGCTGTTCCTGCCGCTCCACCTGCCCCTGCTTTTTGGCCTTGAGCGCCTCCAGCTCGGCAATCTCCTTGGCCCGCTGTTCCTTCTTGTAGTCCATCACGGACAGGTGCTTATCGTGGGTGCCCTTGTCCTCCCACTCTATCCCGTGGCGCTCCATCACGGCGGCAAGCTGTTCCTTTTCAGAGCGTACCCACTGGATCCACTCCGTATCGCCCCTTGTGCCGCCCTTGAATCCCTGGGCCGCTAATGCCTGTTTGAGAGATACCCTTGTGTCCAGGCCCCGCTTGCTCCCGGTGGTGAACGGCACGAAGTCGATGTGCAGATGGGGCGTGGCCTCGTCCATGTGGAGGTGGGCGGAGAACACCCGAAGCTGGGGATTGCGCTTCTGGAAGCCCCTCATGTACTCGTCCAGCACCGCCGCCGCAAGCTGGCCGTCCTCGCCCTCGGCGCTCATGTCGTCCTTGTTCCCTACTTGCAGGATGATTTCATGGAACGGCTTTTCCTGCTTACTGGAACGTATCTTCTCAGGGCGTTGGGCTTCATGTCGGTCTGGATAGCCGCCGCCAGCTCCGTGGCGGTGCCGCCCCAGGTGGGGCTGTCCGCCGTCACAAGGGCGGCAACGGCCTCCAACACCGGGTTGCCCACCTTGGGCGCTCCCGCAAAGAGGTACGTCCCAGGGTAGAGCAGACCGTCAATGATTGGCGGTCTGGTTGAAAATGGCGCTGAGTTGGTTGTGCAGGGTTTTAAGGTAGGTCTGGGAGAAGTATCTCGGTCAGGTGGTGGGGTTCCCGGAACGCTCCGCCGATGTGCGTATGGCGCAGTATGAGACAGGGAGCCGTACCCCCAAGGCCGACCTGACCCGGACGCTGGCGGGCTTCTTTGAAGTCTCCACCGATGCCCTGACCGTCCCTGACATAGACAGCGATATTGGCCTCATGCACACCCTCTTTGCCCTGGAGGATATACGGGGGCTGACCATCGGGGAGATTGACGGCGAAATCTGTTTAAGGCTGGACAAGTCCAAAGGCAAGACCTATGTTGATATGCTTGAAATGCTGTCCGCCTGGGCGGAGCAGGCCAAGAAGCTGGAGGCCGGGGAGATCACCAGGGAGGACTATGACCGCTGGCGCTACAACTACCCCAAGTACGATACCACCCGGAAATGGGTCAAAGTCCCCTCCAAGGAATTGAGCGACTTCCTTGTAGAAGCGTTCAAGGACAGGCTGGGAAAGGATTGACAGACGGCAAAAGCCCTTACCGATGTTGCCATCGGTAAGGGCTTTGTAATATGGTTTTTGTCACCCGCAAGCCGCAAAGGAACACTTTTCACCTGCAATCCACCGGGGATACAGAATGATACGGCCTATGGGGAGCGTTATCAAATCGTTATCAAAAGAGGGGCGCAAAACCGTCTATCCGTTGTGCCACAAGGGGTTCAAAGTTTCAAAAACTCATTCCCACTCGACAAATCCTATTATATGGGGCTGTATTTCCTATACTTTAACAGGCATAACATTCGCAAATTTGTTAATATTTTACCTGTTATTTTTGGCCGTTAATTTTCTTAGTATCAAAATAGTATCACAAAAAGCAGGAGAATACAACTACCTTTTACACCGTTTCCCAGGCTATTCAGCAATAGAAAACACCCTGATATATCGGAAGTTCTCTTTTATTGCGCTC